>CAKUTF010000011.1 GCA_934691725.1 uncultured Fibrobacter sp.
CTTGGCTACATGACACCGAAAGAGTATATTTTACACAAGTTCAACATTCTGTTGCATTGACAGGTTGAATTCGCGAACAATGGATTGTTTTGTCGATACAAATACTTTAGTCATTGACTCTTGTATTCTTTTGCCGGAGTTTGATATACATTCGTCTGAATATCCCGCTTTTTTAAAAGTCCAGATAAAGTCCAGCGAAGATACTGTGTGGAACAGCGTTTTGTCGTATCTTTCTTTTAAACATTCCGATAAAAATTTAGGTTGGATGGTGCAACCAAAAGGGTATTATGAAGGTTCTGAGTTTATTCCCTCGGACACGATTCTTGTTGGGGATAAATATATTCCGCAAAAATCTCTGGGCGTGTTTGAATTTGAAATCCGGGATTCCTTTGGAAATAGGATAAAAATCGGACTGGATTTTCGTTCTCGACTGCCTCAAATTTCCAAAAATTCTACGGGAAATCTGGTTTTACATTTTGATAATTCTTTACGGGTTAAGCTGTGTCCCGTTATTTTATGTTCTACTATGTATGGCTGTGACGATTCTTTGAGGGTGCGTGTTGATTCTTCTCAAAGAGAACTGTATTTATGGGATGTTTATTGCCTGTCAAGATATGAAAGTTATGAAATGGCGATTCCTGATACCTCCTATTTGGAAAAGTTTGAAAGCTATGTAGCCGAAGCGATTATTGATTTGCCTGAGATAACCGTTGAAACCAATTGTAAAAAAGGCGTGTGTGTTGAAGACGATATACGGCGAGTATTTGAACCTTACTATTATATCTATTACAAATGAAAGGTGAATGCTATAAAGGTCTCTTGAAAATAGCATTATCGAGGAGAAGACCATGAAGAAAACGATACTGATTTTTTTATTCATTTTAATTGGTTGTGGCGATATAATATCTGATGGTCAAATATCCAATGATTTAACTGAGTATTCGAAAAAAGAAGCAAATTTAAAGGGACTTCTGCAAATAGATTTCTCGTCTTTTTCGCTAGAGATGCACTGCTTTGTCGATACGAATGTTCTGATAATAGATTCCTGCTTGCTTTTACCAGAGTCAGGCATACATAGATATGAATATCCCGCTTTTTTGAAAGTCCAGATAAAGTCCAGCGAGGATACGGCGTGGAGCAGTATTTTGTCGTATCTTCCTTTTGAATGTTTCAATCAAAATTTGGATGGGGGAGTCTGTTCCGATACGATACGGCCTGGAGGATATTATAAAGGTTCCGATTTTATACCATCGGACACGATTCTCGTTGGAAATAAATACATTCCGCAAAAATCTCTGGGCGTGTTTGAATTTGAAATCCGGGATTCCTTTGGAAACAAGATAAAAATCGGACTGGACCTTCATTCTCGACTGCCCCAGGTTTCCAAAAATTCAATGGGAAATCTGGAATTGCGGTGGCTTCCGGATTCCTTGCCGACAGCGGTGTGCATCGCTTCTTTATGCGATAGCGAGGACGGCTGTTCTTCTCCTTTGCGAATTTTACAGGTGGATTCATCGGTACGGGAAAAGTACAGCTGGTTTGATTTTTGCCTTTCTGGAAATGAAACGGAAAAAATTGCAATCCCCGATTCTTCCTATTTGGAAAAGTATGGAAATTTTGTGGCGGAAACAAAGATTAACTGGTTCGTCTTTGACAGTAGCGTGACCATTGAAAGCAATTGCAAAAAAAGAGGTTGCTCCAGAGAAAATGTACTCAACCAATTACTCAGTCGCCGTTATCGACTCTATTACAAATAACGAAGGAATGTGACAAGTCGTTAAAACTTTTTGTTTGTCCAAGTTTTCGTAGTCTGTTCGTCGGGTTTTGCCGTCGCGTTTTCTAGTTTTGAGGATTATTTTTTAGGAACTTTATGAACGAAAAGGCGTACTTTCCGGCGATAGACGGGCTGCGGCTTCTGGCTTCGCTGAATATCGTGATGCTCCACTTGGCGTCGTCTTCGGCGTTAGGCTATATGTCTTCGCTCTCTTGGGTGTTTCCGGTCGTGACGGCTCCCGCGTTTGCCGCCGGGCTTTTCTTTATCCTCGCGGGCTTTCTCTTTGCGTCGAAGTTCAGCGATCCCGATAGACGGCTTCCCGTGATCCCGTTTATGTTCGCGCGAATTTCGAAGCTTTACCGTTGCCATTTTGCGATGACCGTGCTGATGTTCGCCGCCCTGTATGTGAAGCTTGGCGGGTTTGACGGCATGTTCCACCCGGTCCGTTCGCTTTTGATGCATCTGTCGCTCACGTGGACGTTTTTTCCGGAACTGGGGATGAAGCTGAACGAGCCGAGCTGGTCCCTGACGGCGTTCTTCATCTGTTACGCGATTACGCCATTCTGCGCCCGGAAACTTGCGAAAATCGAGAAGAGAAGTTCGCTCTGGATTCTGTGCGCGCTGGTCTTTGTGCCGGGGATTCTCTGGGGAATCTTCTTTGCGTATGCCGGTGCGCTCGGGGAAATTCCGCTGCTCGGAAACTTTGCGAATTTCGACGTGCGCTATCGATACTTCCACGTCTTTCCGTTTGTTCGGATTTTCGAGTATCTGTTCGGGATGATTCTCTTTCGGCTTTACAGGGTCGGCGCGTTCGATTTTCTGAGGAAGGATTACGTTGCCGGGGTTTTGCAGGTCGCGCTGCTCGGCGTTTTATATGCGAGCCTTTTCACGATGAAGTCGGGAAATGTCGCGTGGAATTTCATCTGCCATCATTCGGTTGCGGTCATGCTCTACGGTGGGCTGATTGTGAGCATCACGACTTCGAAGGGCTGGCTTTCAAAAGTCTTTTGCGTTCCGATCGTGCGTTCGATTGGCCGCGCGTCGTTTTATCCCTACCTCATCCACTTGCCGCTGATTACGATTGCGTGGAGCTTCTGCAACATGAATCGCCCGCTTTCCACGGTGATTTTCTTGATATTCGTCTATACGGTGAGCACGCTCTACCAAAAGCACAAGGATTGCTTGCACCGCTTGAAGAAACAGGCGCATTCGCTGCCTCCTCAAGGATAACCGATGAAGTTTTCGCTGTTTTTCTTTCTTTTCTTCTGCGCGCTTCCGCTTTTTGCCGACTGCGTTTCAGACATTCCCGAAGAAGGACTTGTCGCCTATTATCCCTTTGACGGCGATGCGGTTTCGCGCACTTCGGTGGCGGGTGTCGATGGAAAGGTTTACCGGGCGACGCTTGCGACGGACCGCTTTGGAAAATCCAGTTCGGCGTATCATTTTGGCGGAAGCGATTCCGCCTACATCGAGATTCCCGATAACGATATTTTTAGCATTGTGGCGACCGGAGCCTTGACCGTTTCCGCATGGATTTCCCCGGATTCGCTGGATTTTGAAAGAACGGACGGCGGTTATGTCCACTGGATGGGAAAGGGCGAGCCGCGGGCGCATGAGTGGGCGCTTCGGATGTACAATTTCCACTCGGAACGTCCCAACCGGATTTCGTCTTATGCGTTTAATCTGTCGGGAGGGCTTGGCGCGGGCAGCTACGTACAGGAAGATATTGCTTCCGGGGAATGGGTCCACATCGTCGCGCGCTATGACATGGAAAGCAACACGATTACAATTTTCAAGAATGGCGAGCGGAAGGATCAGGATTCGCTGTTCGACGATACATACAAAGTAATTCCCGAAAACGGAAATGCTCCGGTCCGAATCGGGACACGTTCTTTCTGGAGTTTTTTCCGGGGAAAAATCGACGATGTGCGCTTTTACAATCGGGCGATTTCCGACGGGGAAGTCCTTGCGCTTTACCGGGAATGTCCCGACGAGGAGGCGGCTTTACCTTTGAAGAAAAAGGCTTTTGGTTTGCAAAACCGCTCGGGGATTATTTTACGCAACGGAAAGGCCTGCGCGGTCACGGGCGATTCCTTGGATTTCGGATTTTCGCTGAACGGTCAAAAGGGCCGGTGCGAACATTGAAGCGCCTTGCCGCGATTTGAATTTTCTAGTTTTACGAGACAAAACTAAAAAGGAATTTGTCTTTTATGAGCATTATCGATTCGCTCCTCCACAAGGTATTCGGTACTCCGCACGAGCGCAAGGTGAAGTCGCTCCGCCCGGTTATTGCGCAGATTCACGAGGCGCGCAAAGGTCTAGAAAGTCTAGACGACGGCGAACTTGCCGCAAAGTCTGCGGAATTCCGCGAAGCCCTGAAGAACGGCAAGACGCTCGAAGATATCAAGGTGGAAGCGTTTGCCGTCTGCCAGGAAGCCTGCGACCGGCGTCTCGGCATGTTCAACATCTTCAAGCCGGAATACGAGTTCGATTTTTCGAAGCTAGGCGATGACTCGGAAATTCTTTCGGCTGTCGATGCGGCGAAAGCGGATCTTGCGGCGGGGAAGCCTGAATGGGAAATCTTCATGCCGGCGAAGTTCTATGCGAAGATGCGCGAGCTTTACCCGGAATCAGTGAAGCCATTCCGAATGCTCCCGTTTGACGTCCAGCTGATCGGCGGCCTTGTGCTGCATGAAGGCGCTATCGCCGAAATGGCGACCGGTGAAGGTAAGACGCTTGCCGCAGTCTGCCCGGTTTACCTGAACGGGCTTTCCGGTAAAGGCGTCCACGTGGTGACGGTGAACGATTACCTGGCGGGTCGCGACGCGAAGCAGATGGGATTCGTCTATAAGTTCCTCGGGCTTTCGGTCGGTCTGATCGTTCACGACTTGAATGCGGAACAGCGCCGCGAAAGCTACAATTCCGATGTCACCTACGGAACGAACAACGAGTTCGGGTTTGACTATCTCCGCGACAACATGGCGGTCGATCCGAAGGAAGTCGTGCAGCGCGAACCGAACTTCTGCATTGTCGATGAAGTGGACTCGATTCTTATCGACGAAGCCCGTACGCCGCTCATCATCAGCGGTCCTGCGGAAGACGCGACGGACAAGTACACGAAGGCGAGCAACCTTGTTTCGCAGCTCGTTCGCGGCAAGGATTACACGGTCGATGAAAAGGACAAGCTCGCTCAGCTGACCGAGCGTGGGACGAACCGCGTCGAACAGCTCATGGGATTTACGAACCTTTACGGTGAACATGCGGAATGGGTGCATTTTATCAACCAGGCGCTCAAGGCCCACAACCTCTTCATCCGCGACAGGGACTACATCGTCCGCGACGGGGAAGTAGTCATCGTCGATGAAAATACGGGTCGCCTGATGGAAGGCCGCCGTTATTCCGAAGGCATCCACCAGTCGATCGAGGCGAAAGAAGGCGTGCAGATTCGCCGCGAGAACCAGACGCTTGCGACGATTACGTTCCAGAACTACTTCCGCATGTATAAGAAGCTTTCCGGCATGACCGGTACGGCCGAAACGGAAGCGACGGAATTCATCAAGATTTACAACATGAACACGTGGGTCATTCCCACGAACAAGCCCTGCATCCGCAAGGACATGCAGGATATGGTCTATAAGACCGAAGAAGCCAAGTGGAAGGCGATTGTCGCGGAAATCAAGCGTCGCCACGAAAAGGGCCAACCGCTCCTCGTCGGTACGGCTTCGGTGGAACGCTCCGAAAAGCTTCACAACCTGCTCGTCAAGGAAGGCATTCCCCATGACGTTCTGAACGCGAAGAACCACAGCCGCGAAGCGGAAATCATCCAGTTCGCGGGTTACAAGGGCAAGGTAACCGTCGCAACGAACATGGCGGGCCGCGGAACGGACATCGTCCTCGGACCGGGCGTCAAGGAACTCGGCGGTCTCCATGTCCTTGGAACGGAACGCCACGAAAGCCGCCGTATCGACAACCAGCTGCGCGGGCGTGCCGGGCGCCAGGGCGATCCGGGTTCGTCCCAGTATTTCCTCTCGCTCGACGATGACCTGATGCGCATTTTTGGCGGCAGCAACGTAAAGGCGCTGATGAACCGCTTTGGCGTTGGCGACGACGAGGTGATTACGCATCCGATCGTTTCCCGGTCGATTCGCGGAGCCCAGAAGCGCGTGGAGAACCAGAGTTTCGATACGCGCAAGTACCTGCTCGATTACGACAACGTGATGAACGAGCAGCGCAAGGTGATTTATGGTCTGCGCCGCCGCATCCTGAATGGGGATGATGTCCGCAAGGATATTCTCGACAGGATCGAGGACGCCTGTGACATTAAGGTTTCGCAGTTCGTATTGAAGGATCGCTTTGCCGACGAATGGAACTGGGAAGGGCTCACGACGGCGCTCAAGCTCGGATTTGCCATTGAATACAACCCGGGCGAAGAGGAACGCGGCAAGAAGAGTGCGGAACAGGTTCTCGACGAGGTCATTGACCTTTGCAAGAAAAAGTACGATAAGCTTGTGGAAATCATTCCCGATGCGGATTTCCGGAACATCGAACGGCGGATTCTCCTCTACACGATAGACCAGCATTGGAAAGAGAATCTCTATGCGATGGACCAGCTGAAGGACGCGATTCGCTTCCAGGGTTATGCGCAGAAGGATCCGCTGGTGATGTATAAGAATCAGGCGTTCACGACATTCCAGACATGCCTCGAAAGCATCGCGACGATGACCGCCCAGAGAATCTTGAACATTCGCATCCAGCTGGCGAACGGTGTCTCGGTCGCTCCGGAACAGCTGCAAAAGATTCCGCGTCCGCAGGCTCCGCAGAAGACAGAGGAAAATTCCCAGGCTATCGAGGAAAGCTCTTCCGGGGCGGTAGAACAGGCTCCGCAACCCGCGTCCAACGCCATCCCGAGTTCCGCGCTTCCGGGAACGCGCCCCCAGGGAATGCGTCGCCGTGTCGGAGTTCCGGGTGCACCGGTGAAAAACGACCATCCGAAGCTCGGCAGAAACGACCTTTGCTGGTGCGGTTCGGGCCTTAAATACAAGAAGTGCCACGGAAAGAACCTCGAATGATCGAAACGGCAAAGCGGTTCTTTTGTCTCGAAGGCATCGACGGCTGCGGAAAAAGTACGCAGCTGAAGCTCCTCGCCGGATTCCTTGCGCAAAAGGGATTCGAAGTCGTTTCGATTCGCGAACCGGGCGGCTCCGAGATTTCGGAAAGAATCCGCGGGCTGCTTTTGGATGTCCGCTACAAGGGAATCATGGATTCCGGAACGGAACTCTTGCTGTATAACGCCGCGCGTTCCCAGGTAATCGCCGAAAAAATCGCGCCTGCGCTCGCAGCGGGAAAGGTTGTCCTAGCGGACCGTTTTGCCTGGAGCACGCTCGCCTACCAGGGCTATGGCCGCGGAATCTCCCGCCGGACGATTCTCGAACTTTCGCGGATCGCTTGCGGAAAGTTCATGCCGGAACTCACGATTGTGCTCGATTTAGGCGTTGAAGAGAGCCGCGCAAGACAGGCCTGTGACGGACGCGTCCCCGACAGGCTCGAAAGCGAAGCGACCTGCTTTTTCGAGCGGGTCCGCCTCGGCTATGCGGAAATCGCAAAGGATTTTCCGGAATGCGTGACGCTTGTCGATGCGGCACGGAACGTCGATTGCATCCAACAGAAAATCCAGAACCTTATCCTTGAACGCCTGTAAAGTCTTCTGGAATTTTGAAAAGCCGGATCTACCTCCGGTTTTTTTTGCAACGGGCAAATTTTTCAATTAAAAACCTGTTTTCATTTGTGTCGGAGCATAGCTCGGCAAGCTCGCTAACCTGCCAAATCCCTTATCTGAAAAGGAGATTCCCGTGTCGGTGCACGGGAATGACATTATACCGTGTCCCAAAAGCTTAAATGTTCACGGCTCTGGCCACTGACCACTAGCCACTGAACACTATTCTAAGCTCTAAGTTCTATCAACTAAGCTCTGACTCGCCACTAGCCACTGAACATTATTCCCTAATCCCTGTTCCCTAGTCCCTAAACATAGATGTCTGCGATTCCTTACGAAGACACTCTCTAAATTCTGTAACTCAGATATGTTCCGATGGAATGCATCATTCGCGACATCGGCTGGACGCGCTCATACGCCGCGATTTTCAGGTATGAATTCAACCGGACGCCGAGGGAAATGTCCAAGGGAAGGTACGCTTCGACGTTTACGCTGTTGAACGCGACAAAGTCGTAGCCTTTCATCCCGTAGTGCGGCTCGGTGTTCGGAATGCTGCGGAAGAGAAATACCGAAGCCTTGTTGTAGAAACGCCCCCACCGCTTGAGTTCGAGTTCGAGCAGGGCCTTGTAGCTGACGCCTAGGCTGTATTGGTAATCTCGGGTCACTTCGTAGGTGGAGTCCGCCGCGGCGAGAACATCGTCATAGTTGAAATCCGAGGAGCCAAGGATTACGTAGGACGGCATGTGCGACATCCTGAAGCGGATTTTGTCGGAAAGGTCCAGGTTGAGGTCTGCGCCGAATCCGATGGAAAGGGCGGACATTTCTACCAGGTCTCCGTAGAACGTGTCGAAATGCAGATACGTTCCGAGGTCCATCCAGTTCTTGCCGGCGTGCATGTTCAGGTTCTTGAGCTTTCCCACGGCGGAGAGCCTCATCAGCATCCCGTCATGGCTTTGTTCCTGGTTGAAGTCAAACGTAAAGTATTCGAAGGGTTGCCGGATGCGCCTGTCCGCACGCCCATAGACAAGGCTTAATCCGTAAAAGGCGGCTGCTTCGTTCCAGTCCTCGCTGGACCTGTCGTCGGCATCTTCGTCGTAGCGGTAGTCGTTGCCGAAGCGTTTTCCCACACCGGCAAAGACGGAAAGTTCGATAGGCGCGTATCCCGGATTGGAGGGGCTTGCTCCGTTGACTTTTTCCTGGATGTAGGCGAACGGATTCATGACGAACGCGCCGATGTTTTCAAAGATGCCCGCGTCGGGTTTTGCGAGAAGCCTCGTCGAGAGCCGGTAGAGCATTTCCCCGTAAACCGTTCCGCCGATGCTTGTCGTGATGAAGTCGTTTGGCGCCGGATATTCCTGCTCGCAGAACATTTCCCAGATGTAGGAACCTGTTGCTGCAAAGAAGAAGCTTTCGTAAAAGCTGTAGCCCGAAGCGCGAGCTGCGGAATAGTAGTGGCTTCCCTGGTAGGGATGTCCGAAAAAGTTTACCGCGAAATGGTTGTCGTCCCATTTCCAGCCTTCGCGAAAGTTCCGTTTCCAGACGGACGGCCCGATTCTCGCGTAGTTCTTGTCGAGGACAAAGCGGTCCCACGACCAGACGAAAGCGTCTTGCAAGACTACTTCCATAAAGGGGATGATGACGGGAAGGCGTTTACCGGTAGGTTTTCTCGGCGTGTAGAATTCGGAAGAATCGATTGCGGAAGAATTTCTGGATGCAAGAGAATCCGTCCGGTTAGTGCCCGCTTCGCCGGCAAGGGCAAAGGTGGAGAACGTAAGGACGAGAAGTAAACCGGATAAAATTCGCATAGTACTAAAAATGGCTTTTTTGTAAAGTTTTTGTCGGGGCGATTAGATGAAAAGCCCGTTTTTTGGGATAAAAAGGGAATTTTCTCCAGTTCTCCGTAGAAAAGCGGGCTGTCTGTGATTTTTTCCCGATTTTCTATATTTAGGCATTATGCAACTTTGTTTGGAAAAATGCCAACTAGAAACGGTCCAGCGAATCTTGAACGCCCACTTTGAAGGCTTGGAGGTGGATGCCTACGGTCCGCGGGTGACCGGAGTCGATCTTACCCCGGAATCCGCCTTGAATGTCGTCGTCGTTTCCGAGAAGCCGATTCCGGTCGAGGAAATGCTGGTCGTCGAAAAGGCTTTTGCCGACAGGAACTTGCCGTTTCGGGTCGATGTAGTCGATTGGGCGAAGCTCACGGAAAGTATGCAGAAAAGTATCAAGAAAGAGCATATTGTCATCCAGGAAGCGGATGCGGAAAAAGCCTGAGGGGAAAATACATGCTTGGAAGTTTTAGATTTTTGATTACCGCTGTTGTTTTTTTTAGCGTTTCACTTGCGTTTTCTGCAGGGGAGAACGCCTGTTCCGTTTCGGGAGTTTCGGTGCTCAAGCCGCTTCCGGACAAGAAACTTTTGACGGCGGACGGGGCAAAGTCCGCCGAAAAGCTTGCGAAATGCTTGGCGAGTTCCGGGGATACGGCGAACCTGAAAACGCTTTCGGAGCGCTTCTTGGAGTATTATGCCGGTAGCCCGTATCGCGCAGGAATGGAGACGATCGTTGCGGAGAGCCTGCTGAAGGATTCTGTTGCTGCGGGCGTCGAAATGCTTTTGAACGTGGTTTCCTACAGCAAGGATTCCGCGGTGACTGCAAATGCAAAGCGGCTTCTCTTGAAAACCATTTCGGAAGATTCCCGCTTGCCGGTCTCCCTGCTTTCTTCGATTGCGGATCGGGCGCAGGTAAATCGCGCTGTGGCGAACGCTACATGGCTTCGGTTGGGAGCGGAACTTGCGAAACAGAAAAATTTCAAGGCCGCGCGATACTGGTATAAAAAAGTCGTCGCGGCAAAGGAAAACGAAAATTGGGTGAATCGGGCGCAGGAGGCCCTTTCCGCATTGGAGGGAAAGACTTCTATTCCGACGGTTCTGGTGCTCGCTCCGATGTCGGGGGATTTTGCGGAATTTGGCGCAGACGCGGTGAAAGGCGTTCGGCTCGCTTTTGAAAAGGCAAACTTGAACGGCAAGGTAAATCTTCGCGTTGCGGATACTCGGGCGGATGCTGTCGAAGCGCTTCGGCGGGCTCGGCAAGCGGTTGCCCAGGATAGCGTTGTCGCGATTGTCGGGCCGTTGATGAGCGCGCCTTCTGCGGCAGTTGCCGCATGGCTTGGTTCGTCGCATCCTAAAATTCCGATGCTTACGCCGACGGCGACCGATGCGGGAATTTCCCGGATGGGTCCGAATATTTTCCAGGTGAACGTGAGCATGGACAACCTGGCTTCGGGAATTGCCAGATATTCGGTCGAGTGCCTCGGAATCCGCGAATTTGCGATTCTTTCTCCGATTGGAGATTTTGGAACGGCGATGACGCAAAGCTTTAAACGTGCCGTGGAAAGCCGCGGCGCGGCGGTTGTCGCTGTGCAGGAATTTGAAGAAGGCCATCCTGACTACACGACGGAATTTCGCAAGCTTCGGGCGGTTCGCTTTGAGCAGTTCCTGCACCGGAAAAACATCGCTCGCGGAGCCAAGGACCTAGACGCCATTTCTGCAAAGGACAGGCGTTCCTTCTTGCAGGATTCGGTTTTTAAAATTCCGGGAATTTTCATTCCGAGTTCGAGTCCTTCGGATGCGGGGCTTATCGCGCGTCAGGTCGCTTTCCACAAGTTCTCCGGCACGCTCCTCGGAACTTCGGGCTGGTACGGGGCGGACCTGATTAATGAAGGCAAGAAGCTTGTCGAAGGTTCCTATTTCAGCGTTGCCTTTACCGGCGAAGATGCGGACAGCGCATTTGAAAATTTCCGTTCCGCCTATAAATCCAAGTGGGACGAGGAACCCAAGGCGGACAAAGTCAGCGGGCTTTCTTACAGCGCAGCGGACATCGTGTTTTCCCTGCTCGTTTCCGGTGAAACAAATCTGGTAGGGAAAATCCATTCTCAGAAAAACTTCCAGGGCGCCTATGGAAAAATTCGCTTTGAAAAAGGCGCAAACGCAAATGTCCAGATTATGGGTGTCGATTCCAGCGCGTTTGTCAATCGGACAGCTTGCCCGGATTAGTTGGAAAGTAATTGACGGTCAAGTCGGGGAATGACATCATACTTTGTCCCGCTTGACTCTTCCCAAAAACCTAGACGTCTGCAGACTATTCCTAATCCCTGTTCCCTAGTCCCTAAGCTTAAACGTCCACTATTTCTAAGCTCTAAGTTCTCTCAACTAAGCTCTGGATAGCTCGACAAGCTCGTTAACCTGTCATTATCGGACGAGATTCCCTTGTCAAGCAAGGGAATGACAGATGAGAGGAATGCCGGAAAATGACAGCATAGCGAACCGGGGGATGATATCGTACCGTGTCCCTCGTACCGCTTCCCAAAAGCCTAGATGTCTGATGCTCTGACCACTGCACACTGCCCACTAGCCACTAAACCTAGATGTTTGCGGCCTAATCCCTACTCCCTCGTCCCTAGTCCCTAAATTTAGACGTCCGCTGTTCTAAGCTCTGGATTTCGCATTGTTTAAATCAACCCTCTAATGTTTTGCTGCTCAAAATAAAAACCGCAGCCTTTTTGACCGCGGCTTTTTTTGGAAACGCTAGAAATTTTCTTTCTTGATTTCGAAGTAGCTTTGCGGATGTCCGCAGACCGGGCAGATGCCTGGCGCCTTCTTGCCGATGACGATGTGACCGCAGTTTGAACATTGCCAGATGCAGTCGCCGTCGCGGGAAAATACCAGGCCGTCTTCGACGTTCTTCAGAAGCTTGCGGTAACGTTCCTCGTGTTCCTTTTCGATTTTGCCGACCATGGCGAACTTTGCCGCGATTTCGTGGAATCCTTCTTCACGGGCTTCCTTGGCCATGCGGTCGTACATGTCCGTCCATTCAAAGTTTTCACCGTCTGCCGCATCCTTTAAATTTGTTGCTGTATCCTTGATTTCGCCACCCATCAAATACTTGAACCAGATTTTCGCATGTTCCTTTTCGTTGCCTGCGGTTTCTTCGAAGATATTGGCAATCTGGACGAAACCTTCCTTTTTTGCCTTGGACGCATAGTAGGTGTACTTGTTCCTCGCCTGGGATTCTCCGGCGAAAGCCGCCCACAGGTTTTTCTCGGTCTTGGACCCTTTTAATTCCATAGTTGTCTCCTTGGAAGCGATTGCTGTCCGCTTCTCACATCCAATCTATAAAGAAATTCGTCAAAAGTTGCTGACGAACGGTTTTTCCCCGATAATCGGGGATCTAGCGGAGGCTTCGCGTCTTGGCGAATGAATAGAAGGCCATCAGGAGGAACGTGACCGCTTCGGCGACGGGAAGTGCAAGCCAGAGACCAGGCGTTCCGAAAATTTTTGGCAAAAGAAGAAAGCTCGGGATGACAAGGGCTACCCCGCGGAGAAACATGAAGCAAATCGCCGTATTCGCTTTTTCAAGGCCCTGGTAGATGCCGATGCCGACCAGGTTCAAGGAAATAAAGACGAATCCCGTTGCAAAATAGGGGAAGCCTTTCATCGCGATGGTGTGAGGGTTCGTGCCGCGGTCGAGAAAAAGCGTCATCAGCGGGTCGCAGAAAAGAATGCAACCGATGCTCATCAGAATCCCGAGAAGGGCCGCGGCCAGTATGGAAATCTTGACGGTCGCTTTGACGCGTTCCTTGCTGCCGATTCCGTTGTTGTAGCTTAGAATCGGTAGCTGGCTTTGGGCGATTGCGTTCCCGAAGATGAAAATCAGCGGAAAGAGGTAACAGGCGACGCTGAAAGCGGCGACGCCGTCTTCGTGCAGGTGCCGGATGAACATGTAGTTTCCGACGATGATTGTCGCGGCGATGGCGATTTCCCCGATGAATGTCGGAAATCCGAGCTTCATCATATAGCAGGAATTTCGCAAGGTGAGATAGAGGCTTGTCGCGGAAAGCTTTAACCGGTAGAAATGCAACGTCTTGGAAAATTTCAGGAGGTAGGTCATGACCATGACCGTTCCGATAACTTCGGAAATGATCGTGGCGACGGCTGCCCCCCAGATGCCCTTTTCGAGTGGAAAGATGAAAAGCCAGTCGAGAAAGATGTTCGAAATGGCGGAAACGATGTTTACGGACATCGCCATTTTAGGCGCACCGTCCAATCGGATGATAAATGAACCGACCATGATAAAGACACCGAAAACGGGAAACAGGAAAATGCCGCGCAGATAGTCCTTGACATAGGGCCGTAAAATTTCGGAACCGCCGAAGAGAGTGTTCAGTTGGTCCGGGAAGAAAAAGATGACCGCTGCGAGAACGAGCATTAGGAAAAGCGGAACGATCATGGATTGCGTGACGTTGATATTTGCCGCTTTTACGTTTCCCTGGGCGAGATGCGTCGCCGCGACGATGCTCACTCCGCTAGCGAACATCAGGCTTGCCGCTGTCGAAAAAAGGAATACCGGGGCCGCAATGTTTACGGCAGCCAGCGCATCGCTCGAAATCCCCTTTCCGACAAAAATTCCATCGACGATGTTGAAAACCGTCATGAAGATCATTCCGACGAGTGTGGGAATGAACAGCTTGACGAATAGTTGCGGAATGTTCATTTTCCCAAAATCGAGTGAATCTCTATTTGTATTTTTCATAGTGGCGGGGCAATATAGTAAATTATCGTAAATCAAAGCTTGGTATCGAGAATTTAGCTTTTGGAAAGCGGTACGAGGAACTCGGTACGATGTCATTCCCCGGCTTGACCGGGGAATCTCCTTTAAGGAATGGGATTTGACAGGCTAGCGAGCTTGTCGAGCTATCCAGAGCTTAGTTGAGAGAACTTAGAGCTTAGAAATAGTGGACAGAGTTGCGGACGTTAAACTCCTGAGAGCAGCTCGCTTAACTGTCAATTCCTAATTCCTCATTTCTAACTGCAGTTCGCTGAAAAGCCATCAGCCCGCTCTGATAACTAATCCCTACTCCCTTATCCCTGTTCTCTGGACTCAGCCGATTTCTGATTCCTATATTTACACACATATGAAAAAGTTGGTGCATCTTCGTGAAAAGTGTCTGGAATGTGCGGGCTGTGTCGGCGTCTGTCCGAAAATGGCGTTGGATATGTACGGGCTTGACTTGCAAATCGATTCGTCGAAGTGCATCCGTTGCGGCCTTTGTGTGCGCGCCTGCCCGGCGGGCGCCTTGAAAATCGAGGAGGTCGAAAAGTGAAGCGGACGGAATATGATGCCTTGGTCATCGGGGCAGGTCCCGGAGGAAGCGTTGCCGCAAGAAATTTAGCAAAACAGGGCTTTTCTGTCCTGCTGATCGAAAAGCGCGAAAAAATCGGATTTCCCGTACGCTGCGGCGAGGCTAGCACTAAGCTCGACAGGCTCCAGGAAGAATTTGGCCCTATCGACTTGGACTGCATCGAAACAGAATTGAACGGGCTTTATGTCTATGGTCCCGGTGGAATCGAACTCGACTGTAAAATGCCCGGGGTCGGCGTGATGCTCAACCGTGAAAAATTCGACCCGCATCTCGCCCGCTTGGCGGAAGAAGACGGTGCGGAAGTCGAAACCTTTGCGCGGGCTTCCGCTGTGGAAAACGCGGAAAACGGGTTTCGGACGGTCTCCGTCGTGACGGTTCGGGGGACGGAAACGGTTCGGGCAAAAATGGTCATTGCGGCAGACGGCGTGGAAAGCCGTATCGGTCGGATGGCCGGGCTGGATACCCTCCAAAAACCAGGAACGACATGCTCGGGTGTCGATATCCAGGTCGAAGGCCTCTTAACAAAATCCGACTACCTCACGTTTTGGCAGGGCGCGGATTACATCAACAACGGCTACATCTGGAGCTTTCCGAAAGTCAAGAGCAACGTGACAAATTTCGGCGCGGGCTTCCTTGTCTCGGACGTAAAGGATAAGTGTATCGAAGAGGTTGCGTTTGACTGGTTGCATCGGCTTTTCCCGGACGCCAAGGTCGTGGAACATCACGTCGTGGGCGGGCTTGTTCCTGTTTCGGGCAACTTGGCGCACACGGTCAAGGACAATCTTTTGCTTGTGGGAGATGCCGCGCACCATACGAATCCGCTGACTGGCGGCGGAATTGCGACGGCGATGCGCAGCGGGCTTCTTGCGGCAAACGTCGTCGGGATGGGGCTTCGCCTGGGAAACCTTTCCGAAGACTATCTGCATCTGTACGAAAAGCTCTGTATGCAGAAATTCGGGAAGAAGCACCTGCAAATCATGAAGTTCCGACGTTTTCTGACATCAAGAAGCCGGGAAGACCAGATTCGCCTATATAAAATCATCAAGGCTTATCTCGACGGAGACCAGCGCGCCGTGGCGTTTTTAAGGATGCCGCTTGAAGTACTGAAATTCGCCGTGAACTATCTGCGGTTCAGGTAACCTTAAAAGTTATTGTTTTTCGGAGGGGATTTCCGAGCGTCGCTTCTCCATCTTGGGCAGGAACACGGCGATGATTCCGAAAAGCGGAAGGAGCGTGCTGACCTGAAAAATGAACTGGACGCTTATCCTGTCCGCAAGCCAACCGAAGAAGCTGCTGCCAAGTCCTGCAAGACCGAATGAAAGCCCGTAGAAAATCCCGGCGACGATACCCGTATGGTTTGGCAAAAGGTCCGTGGCAAAAACGAGAATCGCGGGGAATGCGGACGACAAGATTAATCCGATGACGATGGAGAGCGATACGGTTCCCGCAAAACTATTGATGTAGGGGAGCGCGATGGTGAAAGGCGCCACCCCGAGAATCGAAAACCAGATGACGGGTTTTCTTCCGAACCTGTCGCCGATAAGCCCGCCTACGACCGTTCCTATCGCCTGCGAAGCCAAAAAGACGAAAAGGCAGATTTGGGAAAGCCTGACTGTGACGTGGAACTTGTCGATGAGGAAAAAGGTGAAATAGTTCGTCATGCTCGCGGAATAGAAGTTTTTGGAAAACATCAGCATGAACAGGATGAAAATGAAAAAGTTGAGTTTTCGGTGTGAAACGGATTCGGCGATTTCCCAGCGTTCGCGAATTTTCCGTGTGAAGCTCTTAAGTTCCTTGACATGCCACCAGCCGACGTATGAAAGGAGAATCGCGCACAGGACGGCGAGAACTCCGAACCAGCGGACGGACTGGATTCCGTGTGGCAAAATGATAATTCCTGCAAGAAGCGGCCCGAGCGCAAAGCCAGCGTTTCCGCCGACCTGAAAAATTCCCTGGGCGAATCCCTTTCTCCCGCCGGAAGCGAGCTGCGCCGCCTGCGAACCCTGCGGATGGAAAATGGAGGAGCCGCAACCGAACAGCGCCACCGCGCCGAGAATCATCCAAAAGTTGGAGGCGACGGAAAGCAGCGCAATCCCGGACAGCGTAAAGAGCATCCCGACGGCAAGCTGCCAGGAATGATGGTGCTTGTCCGCATAGAGGCCGATGAGCGGCTGGACGATGGAAGACGTGGTCTGCAGCGCAAGCGTGATAAGCCCTATTTGCGAAAAGGAAAGCCCGAAATCCGACTTGAGCATCGGATAGATGGCGGGCAGCATCGACTGGATCGTATCGTTGAGAAAGTGACAGAAACTGACAATGAAAAGAACCGAAAATGTCGTCTTGACTTTTTCCATGCGCGCAAAGTTAGAAAATTCGAGGCGGAAGATGCCTAGGTCTTAGTTTGGTTGGAAGCGGGCGATTCTAAATATCGTTTAAATAGCTCATTTAGTTGCAGGATGGTTTTTTCTTCGTCGGCATCTTTTTTGCGCAACAGTTCGTATCGGCTTAAAATGAAATGGCGGTCTTTGGCGGAAATTCTTTTGATGTCAAGGATGTACGCTTCGTTTAAATCTCCCGGTTCAAACTTGTTTAATCCGTTGCCATACTCTCTTTTGTTTTGCTTCAAGATGTCGTTGGCGATGGGAGTGAGCAGGTAACAGAACAAAAGATTAATTTCTTCGTTGTTCAGGCTGTGTGGAAAAAAGCCGTGGAAGTTGGTTAAATTTTTTATGCTCGCTTCGTTGCGGATAACTTTAATCTTTCCTCGGCTAAAAACGGAAATCCAGATGGGTGCTGCGGGTTTGTTTTCGATGGAATACCATGGATTCCGATGTCGTGTAAGATACGTTTTGTGGAATCCTTTTGATTCTCCGTAGTTGATGTAGGCGAAATCCGCCGGGTTCTGGGCTTTTGTTCCGTCGAATAGATAAATTTTTTTATCCTGTCCTTTTAAAAATTTTAACTCTGACTTGTCAAAGATGATTCTCGTTACGTCTGGTGATTTGGTGATGCAGGGGATGCAGGTGTTTTCGCTTAGACCGAGTTTTTTGACCGATGATTGGCTGAGCGTAAAAAAATGATTGTTTCCTGTGGCGATTCCGCGTTGAACTTTTCCAATATCCGATAGTTTTACGAGATTTTGATGGCGTGTTTGAAAACCTTTTTTGAAATAGGTTAGCCATTTTTCAGAAGGGTTCAATATTTTGTATGGTTGGAAATCTTGAGGATTGTTCTTGATGTATGAATCAAAGTCAAATGTTGTCAAATTGTCGATGCTTGAAGAGTTGATGAAAAAGCAACCGTCCAAAGACCGGTTCTCGGCAAAAAGAATACAGGATGTCGTGATGGCATCCGAAAAGAGGCTTTCCTTTGTATCGAATTTTAAAATCCCCTTGAGCGTCCTTTTTTTCAGCAGGTATTCCTTAACGGCGATGCCATAGCCTGTGTTTAAAAATTCATAGGGGACGATATAACAGCAGCGACCGTTTACCGATAATTCGTTGAGACTTTTTATGAAAAAATAGATGCATTGGTTTGTATAGCCGCTTAAATCCGCTTGGTATTCAAATAGAAAATCCGTTAGATATCGCCCTCGGTTTGGAATCGCCTGAAATTTATTATACGGTGGATTTGCCACGATCGCATCGAATTTTTGGGAAGGTTTCCAGGTTAAATAATCGCCTTGGATGAAATTTACGGGGTATGAATTTTCTTCCTTGAATTTTTTTGCCATTTCCTCGTCAATTTCGACAACGGAAATGTCCATTTGTGAATTCATACGAAACGCTGTTTTGGGAAAAATCCCGGGACCGACAGCAGGATCCAAAAAATGGCGAGGGTTGTTTTTTGTGGCCCATTTTACCATCATGTCGGCAATGAACGGGTCTGTAAAAAATTGACCATATTGCTTTTGAATGGATCTTGTCATAAATTAATTCCAAAAAGTTCATGGAACGATTCCTTGAGAATTTTCGCCGGGCTTCTTTTAAATTTTACATAGAATAATAGGTTTCCTCTTGCCAACTCTTTCATCTGGCTATAATGAGTTGGTATTTCTACTTGGTCTAGGATTTGTTTTTCGGTGATGGTTTGAATTTTGATAACCGTTTTGTTTTGATTTTTTACATCGCCTTCGACATAAAATTTTTCCCCTTCATTCGCAGGATTGGAAATGAGCTCCAAAATCTTTTTTAAAGAAATTCCATACGCTTTGTCAAAAAATACTTGGACATAATAATGAGGGACGTTATACTTTTTCACCCAATTATATACGACTTTTAGGTCTTCTATTTTTGGAGTTATACTTAAGTGAAAACGCTTGCTTTGAATATCCTTGATGGCGTTCTTAAGGTGCTTTAGATGCGTTGCTAAATCGGATAGCTCTCTGGAACTTCTCCAGGTTGGAACTCTAAAAGAAATACAATGAATGTTTTCTAGGCTGATGTTTTTTATCGTAGAAAATAATTCTGGATCTTTTTCTTGAAGAAGTACTGCGTATTGGAGAAGAATCGTGTTTTTTTGTTCTTGAATTGTTTGGATTAATGCATTCCGTTTTTGCCGCATTTGCGTTTCGTATTTTTCACTGATAAAAGAACTCGAACGAACTTCAATTCCGCATTTTGCTTTAGAAATCAAGAGATCCTTTTCGCTGTCAGGCAACGTTTCAAAATTTTTCCCGGAGAGGTCGCTTTTGCGAAAAACGAGGATGTCCGGTTTTTTGCCAATAGTGTCTAATTCTTTTTGATATTCTTCATAAAATTTAGGGAATTTCTCGTCACCGGCGATAATGTCGTCGGCTCGTCCATATTTTACGGCTATGTAGTTTTGGGAATTGTTGTTTATCGTTTCTAACAGAGTCTTTTCCGCCCAATCCCCTTGTTCTTTATTCGTTAAAAATTCCGAGGATACTTGTGATGGCATTCTTCCGTGTTCTCGCGGAATAGAAAGATCAAGAAGTTCTGAGTGTACTTGCTTTATTAATGAATCAATGATGTCTATATATGCCATATGGGAAAATTAGAAAATTTAAAATCCTACTGCCTATGCGGGCGTGCCTTTTGGTGTCGCAGGGATTTGCTTGTTGACTTTTCGCAAACCCTTCTGTAATGTGCGGAGTCATCGCTCGCACCAAAAGAAAATTTTAGTTTCAAGCATAGGTCCATCAATTTTTCTTTATATTCTTTTTCGTCCGAATCCCGATCTTTTACCATTTGTTCTGCGGTTTTTTGGCAAACTTTTTGAATCTTGACTGTATCCGTGACACCATGTTCGTCCATTAGGTAGGTCGCGCATTGGTTATATTGTTCGATGGGGAAGAGACTGTCGCCATAGTGAATCTCGTCTTCTATTTCAACGGCGATGCTTTTGCATGTTTTCGATGTAAAGAACGTATCCGCGATGCCGAATTCATCTAATATGGACATGCATCTTTTGGTTAGTTCTTTTTTGCTTGAATACTCTGCCAAGACGATTGGATGTCCGTCTGCTTGCTCATGCGGGCGTGCTTTTTGGCGTCGTAACAACTTATTTGCCGCCCTATTGCAGACGTTTCTGAAATGGGTGGAGTCGCTTCCGTCTGGGGAAGCGTGTTGTTTCACGCAGGCGTCTATTATTTTTGCTCTGTTCTCTTTATCGACCGAATCCCGGTTCGTTATCGATTCGATGACAAAATCTTTGCAGAGTTTTTGATAATAGGCTGTGTCCTTGACATGGAATTCAACCATTTTGGCGATGCATTTGTCGTATTGTTCAATGCTGTAGAGACTGTCGCCGTAGTGCCGCTCGTCTTCCTTCTCGGCGATGATGTTTTTGCATTCCTTCGATGTAAAGAACGTATCCGCAACGCCGAAGTCGTCCAGAACGTACATGCATCCTTTGATCAATTCTTCTTTATTGAAATCCTCCGCCAAAACGAAGCCTGTGCCTAGAAATAAAAAAAGTAGGACCCGTTTCAAAATTTGCTCTCCGGGAAATTTTTGAAAAACTCTTCTGTTTTCTTTTTCAAATTTTCTTGCCGTATGGCTTCAGAATATCTATCGAGTAATTCCTCGAGTTTTTGTTGCATATCAAAACTTCTTGTGAATGAGCAATTTCCATAATCATCGCATTTGACGTACTCCTGATTGTCCATTTGGAAAACTAACTCTTTGATGTCTTCTTGTATTTTTTTTGCGAGATCTGGATTTCCGCCGTAACAGCGCACAAGATCATGGGCGTAAATCGCTTGCTGGTGGGCGTCTTCGTGCGATCGAATGTTTTCGAAAAAGTCGGGATTTTTGTCGATGTTCTTGAGAAAATACGTAACAGAAGACGGCCGGGAATGGTCTTTGTCCTTACAGTTCAAAAAGTATTGTTTGGTGCATGCTGTGTAGGTTTTATTCGGGTCTTTATTTCCTTTATCGATGTCCCTACAGGTCTTTTGCAGTTTGTCGTAGGGTAAAAATTTTATACAGTCTTGTCCGTTTCTCCGGTATTCACCCGGGAATGATGGGAAGATTTCTTTGTATCGATTGCTTGAATTTGCCATAAGCATTCTCCTTTTTGCCCGCAATCTAGCCAATTGGAAAACGACGGTCAAGACGTGTTAAATCTACCTTCTATTGCATGACAAAATTTGTCAAGGTTTAAAATTTAAGAATGTACCCAGATACCTAAAGGTATCTGGGTACATATTTAAATTCTCAAATCGCCTTCGTGAAATACTGCGTAAAGATAATTTTACGCTCCGGAATGCGGTCCGATGGACTTTAATCGTTTTGCCTCGTATTTTTTACCCGAAAATTTTTGCTAGGTTTTTTCCGAAACTTTAACGTTCCACTTTTACAGGCGATAAAATGGCTCCGAAAAAAGAACAATCCAAGTCGCATTCCGACGTTCTGGAAAACACCGTCCAGGCTTTCAAGAAGGCCTTCGACGACCACATTCACCACACGCTTGCCCGTGACGAACACACGGTGACGCGCCATGAAAAATTCCTGGCCGTGGCGTACGCTGTCCGCGACCGTCTTATCGATCGCTGGATCAGGACGCAGGAAACCTATTACGACAAGGACGTGAAGCGCGTCTATTATCTGTCTCTCGAATTTTTGATCGGACGCACGCTCGGGAACTCCGTCCTGAACCTGGACGTGGAAAAGGCCGTGGAAGACGCCGTTTCCGAACTGGGCATGACGCTCGAAGAACTCCGCGAAGAAGAAGTCGATGCGGGTCTCGGCAACGGCGGACTTGGTCGCTTGGCGGCCTGTTTCCTCGATTCGATGGCGACGCTCGAACTCCCGGCGACGGGCATGGGCATCCGCTACGAATACGGCATGTTCAACCAGAAGATCAAGGACGGCCAGCAGGAAGAGCTTCCCGACAACTGGCTCCGCCTCCCGAATCCGTGGGAAATCGCCCGTCCAGCGAATTCCATCAAGGTTCCGTTCGGCGGCTACGTTGTCACGTGGACCGATGAAAAGGGCAAGCTCCGCAACCGTTGGGAAACGAAGGACTATGTCATCGCGCTTCCCTACGACACGCCGATTCCCGGCTACCGGAACAACACGGTGAACAACCTCCGCCTTTGGAGCGCCCAGAGCGCGGACGAGTTCGGACTCGCCTACTTCAACAACGGCGACTACCTGGCCGCGGTCCAGGATATGGAACTTTCCGAGACGATTTCGAAGGTTCTCTACCCGAACGACACGTCGGTGAACGGAAAGATTCTCCGTCTGAAGCAGCAATACTTCCTCTGCTCGGCGTCTCTCCAGGATATCGTCCGCCGTTTCAAGAAGCTCCACGAAGGCGACTGGAAGCTCTTCCCGGAACGCGTCGCTATCCAGCTGAACGATACGCATCCGGCGATTTCGATTGCGGAACTCATGCGGATTCTTCTCGACGAGGAAAATCTCGAATGGAACGAGGCGTGGGACATTACGACCCGCACGTTCGCCTACACGAACCACACGCTCATGCCGGAAGCGCTCGAAAAGTGGCCGGTCAGCTTCTTTGAAAAACTCCTGCCGCGCCATCTCCAGATCATCTACGAAATCAATGCCCGCTTCCTCGCGAAGGTCGCTCTCAAGTGGCCCGGCGACACGGCGCGCCTCACCCGGATGTCGCTCATCCAGGAAGGCAACGAAAAGATGATTCGCATGGCGTATCTCTCGATCGTCGGTTCTTCGTTTGTGAACGGTGTTGCTGCTCTCCACAGCGACCTGCTCAAGACGAGCCTTTTCAAGGACTTCTACGAGTTTTGGCCCGAAAAGTTCAACAACAAGACGAACGGTGTCACGCCGCGCCGCTGGGTGCGCAAGGCCGATCCGGCGATGTCCGCGCTTGTCTCTTCGAAGATCGGCGACGGCTGGGTCAAGAATTTCGACGAAATCAAGAAGCTCGAAAAGTTTGCGGACGACGCGAAGTTCCGCAAGGAATTCATGGCGGTCAAGCTCGAAAACAAGAAGCGCCTCGCCGCCTACCTCAAGCGCACGCAGAATGTCGATGTGAATGTTGATACGCTGTTCGATGTGCAGGTGAAGCGCATCCACGAATACAAGCGCCAACTCTTGAACATCCTCCATGCTATCCATCTCTATCTGCAGATCAAGGATGGCAAGAAGGTGACGCCGCGGACCATCATGATCGGCGGAAAGGCGGCTCCGGGCTACTGGATGGCGAAACAGATCATTCGCCTCGCGAATGCGGTGAGCGCGATCATCGACAGCGATCCGGCCTGCAAGGGAAAGCTCCAGATGGTATTCCTCGAAAATTACCGCGTGAGCTTTGCCGAAAAGATCATTCCGGCGGCGGATCTTTCCGAACAGATTTCCACCGCGGGAACGGAAGCTTCCGGCACGGGCAACATGAAGTTCGCGATGAACGGAGCGCTGACCATCGGTACGCTCGACGGCGCGAATGTCGAAATGCTCGAGGTAATCGGCAAGGAAAACTTCTTCCTCTTCGGTCTCACGGTCGAAGAAGTGCAGGAGCATCTCGCCAAGGGTTACCGCCCGCGCGACTACTACGAAAAGGACGACGACCTGCGCCGCGTTCTCGACCTTGTCAACAGCGGATTCTTCAGCCCGGATCATCCGGAACTGTTCCGCCCGATTGTCGATAAGCTGCTTTCTAGCGACCCGTTCCTGCTGCTTGCAGATTTCCGCTCCTACATCGAATGCCAGGAAAAGGTCGCGAAGGCGTATGCGGACAAGGACGCGTGGGCGAAAATGGCGATTCTCAACGTGGCGCGCATGGGCAAGTTCAGCTCGGACCGTACCATCCAGCAATACGCCGACGAAATCTGGCACGCGAAGGCTTGCCCGATTTCCCTCAAGTAAAAGAATCTCTCCTAATGAAAGTCCCGCTTTTCGGCGGGGCTTTTTTGTTTGTAATATACTTGCGGATATACTTGTATTTTTCAAAAATTGTATATTAAACAGAGGAGGTGTCTTTATGCCGCAACTTTCGCTTTATTTGACCGATGAACAGCTTTCAATCGTTGAAAATGGTGCTCGCGCCCAAAAAACATCCATTTCAAAATGGGTCGTATCGCAAATAATGGCTCGGGTTAAACCCTGCTATCCGGATGGATGGGCGGAACTGTTCGGTTCGGTGGGTGAAGATTTGCTCGGCAGACCGGAACAGCCCGCGATTGAAAGGAGGGAGAAGTTGTGATCTATCTCGTGGATGCCAACACTTGCATTTATTTTTTGAATGGAAAGTATCGGTCCGTTTACGAAAAGTTTTTGTCGATTTCTCCGAGCGAAATTAAAATTTCTGTAATCGTCAAGGCGGAGCTTTTGCTGGGCGCTTACAAAAGCCAAGCGAGAAAGCAGACTCTAAAAAAGGTCGAGCGGTTTTTGGATCCTTTTGAAATCATCGACTTTACCGATGCGATGACGCCCGTGTATGCGGAAATCAGAAGCGGATTGGAACTTGCGGGAAAGAAAATCGGAGCGAACGATTTATTGATTGCGGCTACGGCAAAGTATCTGGGAGCTAGGCTGGTCTCGCATAACGTCGGGGAATTTTCCAGGGTGAAAGGCTTAAAGGTTGTGGATTGGGTAAAAGCGTGAAAGATTCTGGGGCTTAGCGAATTTCTGTGAAGCTTTGGTAGTGATTTGCCGTGTAAAAGATTTG
The DNA here is from genome assembly GCA_934691725.1 of uncultured Fibrobacter sp. GTDB lineage: Bacteria > Fibrobacterota > Fibrobacteria > Fibrobacterales > Fibrobacteraceae > Hallerella. The sequence continues at coordinate 24,802 of CAKUTF010000011.1, forward strand.
ACACGATTCCGCATAAACTAACCGCTTTGTCCCGCGGTTCGCTGCGCTGTAATCCACGTCGCATTCGCGGTAGGCGTTTTGTGGGAGAAGCCCTTCGCTGTTTTGGAATGCGTCGCCTCCGACCATGACGCCCAAGGTTTCCCACGGATTGAAATTCCACTTGGAAAAAGTTTTCCCGGACGCGTTGTAAAGTTCCTTGGCCGCGGCCTTGGTACGGTAATTGGACGGCTTCATTTTTTTCAAAAAAATTTTCTTTAAAGTGTGGTTTTTCATCCTTGATCCGCGACTATACGGATAGAAATCGCTGCCAAGCGGTTAAAGCTGGCAACAGACGACCGTTTCGTAACTGTCTTTCGAAAATAGAGTTTTTATGCTATATTTACGGAGACATTATGATTTAGAGTAGAATCTTGTTCCTGTATTGAAAAGTCTGGTAAACTTGAAATTAGCAAGGAACAGGACGTTACTCGCACCCCTATGGGTGCGGGTCGTCTGTTGCTTATTGCTAATGGGTTTACCAGAGCCTTCAATACATAAGCCTCGCGACTTTGCACCTTTTTCTTTTATCGTCGTGCAAAATTTCGGGGCCTCGGTTCAAATCCTCTCGCAAGCCGCCTTTGGCGGAAAGGGTAATGTATGAAAAAAACTGCGATTGTGTTGGTTTTGCTGATGGCCGCATTTTCATTTGCGGAACAATGCTATTTCCAAACAAGAAGGACGAGCTACGATTCAGGAACTTCTGTCAAGAAAATTTCTTGTCAAACCGTAAAGAACGTCATGCAAGATGTCCATTTCTACAATGAAAAGGATAATTATACACGATATTTTGGGCGGCAAATAGGCAAAGAAGGAAATCTTATCGTTGAAGATGACGGCAATTTCATTATTTCAAAATTTTATTACGCACTCGGCGAATACCGATATTACGGGCAAATTATATATCGTGGCGGCAATGTCGTAAGCTGCCAAACCACCACAAGTACGGGCTATTGCGATCAAAGTGAATATACGGACTTCGGATATTATTTTACGGAGTTTCTGGGTTCGCCAGCTAGAAAGAAAAATCGTAAGTGAGGAGCGGTGTATGGAACTTCGTGTGAAAAACTTTGTCAAGACAGAGGTCACTGCCCTTGCCAGCGCCTCGCTGTTTGCGGCGTGGGTTCTCGCCTATTTCCTCTATACTCAAGGAGCCTAACATGAATTTGTTCACTGACTGCCTGACGGCTATCATTTCATTCTTTCTTGTCCTTATTATAGTTGCAGCAATACTTCTGCGTTAACGGAGGGCTTTATGGACGACAAGAGATTCGGCTAAAGTGGAGCGGGTCATGGACGAACTGACCTGCGCAGTGGACGAAATCCGGGAAACCGCAAGGGAACTCCTGAAGTCCAAGGTCAGTGCCGAGGAGCGGAAGCAACTCGCCGACACCATACTCCAAGAAACGAAATACGTCTCCGACGCTGCGGACACAATCTATGCGCAGTGCGAGGAGGACTACGCTGAGGGCGATGACTTGTTTGACAGGGAGGTTTACGCTCCCGTCGTGAACAGGCTCCCGCTCGCCCACCAGGTAAGGACTGACGAACTTGTCGGTAGAATCTAGAGCTTCAACCATATAACCAATTGACAAAAAGGAGTGAAATGATGAATAAACTTTTTAACGTTGCGATTATCGTCTCCATTTGTTCCGTGTATGCAAGCGCATACAACTTTAAATACCGGTCGCGAAAGGGGGGGCGCCTGGATGGGGGCGCTATAGCTTTCAAGGCGAATGGGTGAATTATTTTGGTGTTTACGCGAAGGCCGGAGAATACGTTTTGTTTCAATATCCCCGAGGTGGTCATGGATATTGGTTTCCTCGATACAAGTGCGTCGAAATTTGACAAGGAGAGAAAATGACAAAGATGTATCTGTTGTGCTTTGTTGCGCTAGCAGTTGCGAAAAATCCGATGTGCGAAAACACGGAGAAATTTCAAATTCACAATACGAGCTGCTATTCTTTTGGGGATGAATTTGTATTCGTGAGTGATGCTTGGCCCACGTTTGGGAATGGCGACGAGATGCCGGAAGACGGCTACATTTGTTTTGATAAATTTCGCGTCTCAGAAAACGCCAAAGCGAAAAAGATTGTTCGGAAGGGAATTGTCTATGGCGAGGTGCCGTTGGAACAGTATTGCTGCAACCATCAGGTATTTCGGACAAACGAAACAAAATATGGAAATAAAGATGACGGCTATATAGATTTTTCATATGATGGAAAATTTGGCGTTTTCTATTCGGAATGTGAATATCGTGGAGTTGATAAGGTGAGAACGCTATTCTGGGAAACGGAATGGCAAAAACCGATGGACGAAGTGGATTTCTTGAATTTAACAACCAATGTGGAAAGCATTTTTGGTTCTCGAGAAAGCGCAATGATGAAGATGGCGTCGTTGGCTGCTATGGCAAAAAACGGTGCAATACCTTTCAAAATTTACAGAAAAAATAAAACCGTCAAATACATCGGAAGCCCGAACTTGGGCTTTTGCGTGAGTAAAAATGGAAAGCGGGCGTTGGATTTTGCCAAAGGCCCGGAAGCATGCAAATGAAAAGCGAAACGAGAAAACGCAAATCTTTCAAAAAAGAGCAAAAACAATTGCCAATTTTTCTGCACCAGTGTATATTTGCCTTGTATCCCAAATCTAGAGGAGGGGAAATGAAAAAAGTCGTTATCTTGGCGTTGTTGCTTGCATGGCAATCGTTTGCCTTCTATTTTGATATTGGAATGGGGCTTGGCTATTCGGATACTTGTTCGCTATGTCCATAAGTAAATTTTGTTTTTGATAACTCTAGGAGGCAGAATGAAATCCAACGTTTTGAAGTTCATGGTTCTCGGCGCGGTTTGCGTTACGCTCTTGGCTTGTCACAAAAAGGTGAGCCATGTAACAACTGAAGCCGGACGAACCGGCGAAATTTCCTATGAGGATATTTGCGAAACCCGGTCATCGGGGTATTTTGAAGGGGCGAAAGTCAAGGCTTTCGGCGGCCTTGAAATGCTTGTATCCGGAAAGTGCGGCGGAAATCGCAAGCATGGACAGTTCAACTATTACGATGTAAATACCGGAAAAATGATTATGAAGACAAAGTTCAGCAAGGATAGGGAAATCAAGACCGATTGCGTGTCGAATCCTCCTGCCCGCCGAATCCCGCAAAAGGAATGTTTTGAACTCTATTTGAAACATGGAGTCGCCGGCGGAGGAAGTTCACGCTGGTGAAAATTAGCGCGTTGATTCCGCTTGGAGCAACATCTCGACAAGGACTTTATAATCCAGATACTGGATTCCGTATCTGCCTTCGCTGATTTTATCTGCCAGTTCGCTTTCGTAGTAGATGGTCATCGCCTTGTCCAGTCCAATGTTCTTGGTTTCTGCAAGGTACGTGATGATTTTTTCTTCGAGCTGTTCTTGGTAAGCTTTTTCTAGAACTTGATCGTCCATCATAAAGAGACCTCGTAAAACTTTTGAAAATGCAACAGCTTGTCTAGGGCTTTTTGCGAAATAAAGGCAATTTGGTCGTAAATATCGTAAATCTTGATTTCTTCTAAAGCCCGGGCCTTGTCCCAGATTCCGTTGTTGTAAAATTCAACGACTCGGTACACTTTATCGTTTGCGACCTTTCCCTTGATGATTTCAAAGGCTTGATATTTTTCGCCTCCGTTTCGGCAATCGCAGACGAAATCGATCCAGGAATTCAAATCGTTGCTGAAATCTTTGATGTCGGCTGATTCTGAATCAAATTCGTAAATGCTGACAAAGGCTTTCGGTCTATGTAAAAAATCGGCTTTTCTTTTGGCCCATCGCTCCGCCTGTTTTTTTACGGTTGTTACGTAAAACCCTTTTCCGAAATCAAGGGTTCGAAAAGAGTGCGAAACGTCGGGCTTTTCTACAATATCGGTTGAACCGTGATAAACTAGCATATTTTTTCTCCGCGCAGCTTCAAGTATTTTTCGATATCGCTAACGAGATAATTTTTCCCCAAAGTGTGCAGGACGTCGAAGTGGGGGACGATGTACGAATCCAGGCAGCCGGAACGTTTCAACAGCCGGAACACATGGCTCGGGAGCGTTTTCCAAGTGGAGGCTAGTTCGTGGATTAGGAAAATGGAAAAGGATAGGGTTTCCTTGGTCATGGTTTGAATGTAGTAATTTGGCAAGGATTGCCAGAGAAGATTTGGCGAATGTGCGAAATGATTTTCAAGGCGTTTCTTCTTTTTGGTCTTCTTTCAAATCTACCCCTCCCATTGTACACAATAATCTTGCGTTCGGGATTCCGCAGTCGCATTCCGGAATAAAGGAAGGGCATGCTTTTTCGCAACGTTCTTGCCTGGCGTAGATTTCTGTTCGTAGGCTGTCCATCTGGGCGCGCGTGCAGCAGATTTCCGGGATGTGCCGGAAGACGACTTTACCGGAAGGCAACGTGTGCTTGATGCTGCCGGAGACGACAAAATTTACGGATTCTTCGATGTCCTTGATATGCCGAATGCGCTCTTCGTGGTATTTGTATTCCTTGCAGATGCAGTTGTCCAAAAATTCTTGGAATCCTTCGAGTCGGGGAATCGGCGTGTAGGCGTTTGCGCCGGCGGTAAAAAGCGTGGCGAGGATGAAAAATTTATTCATGGTTGTCCCCTAGATAACAGTTTCCTCTTTTTGAACCCTGTTGTCCTTCAATCTAATAAAACTCTTAGCCAAAGCGGTAAAGCTTTTTTATCTTTCCGGATACCCAAAAAAGGATTCTTGGATGCAAGATCGATTCATTGTCACAGGTACCTTTACGGACGATCCGTTTGCGATTGACATTGCGCAGTACATCGGGCTCCGCGAAGATATTTCCGATACGGTTTCGCTGAAAACCTACGCGAATTCCGAATTTTGCCCCCGCTACATGATCGACGTTTTCGACGATGAAAATATCGGCAAGCGTTTGCAGGGGAAGATTGTCCTCATCTGTTCCTCGACGACGCACGAATGGAGCCGGAACGACCTCGCGATGCGGGCGTGCATTCTCGCCCGGGCCGCCAAGGAAAACGGGGCGGAAAGCGTCGTTCTGATGGAGCCGGACCTGTTCTACAGCGCACAGGACCGCGGGGCTCATCGGGTCGGGGACTTAGAAAAGGACCGTCCGGTTGCGGACTTGAAGAAATTCGACGGGCAGCCCTTTACGGCGCTTCTCTATGCGCAGCTCTTGAAAGCTTCGGGCGTGGATTCCGTGATAACCGTCCACAACCATTCGGTCAAGGTCCAGAATCTCTACGGCGATATTTTCGGCGGGCATTTCCACAACATGATTCCGACGGAAGTGTATGCGCATTACATCAAGACGTCGAACTTTGTGCAGACCGGAAAGGATGGCGACAACCTGGTCATCGTCGCACCGGACAAGGGCGCCACTCCGTTTGTGAACGCGATGTACGATGCGCTCCAGCTTCCGAAGTGCAAGCGCGTCATCATGAGCAAGGTCCGCACGGGTGAGCGCGAAGTCAGCATGACGCTCAGCCCGGATTCGGAAGTCCAGCTCGACTATCTGAAGGGCAAGGATGTAATCGTGTTTGACGATATGGTTCGCACGGGTTCGACGATTGTCCGCTGCTGTGATTACCTGAAGACCGGCGCCCCGAACCGCGTCTGCTTCTGCGTAACGCACTTCAATTCCAGCCCGGAAGCCCGCGAAAAGCTGAACAGCCCGTCGATTGACGAAATCCTCACGACGAGCACTCTCCCGGATATCATGAACCGCGATTGCCAGGGACGCCTGCGCCACAAGCTCACCGTTCTGAAACTCGCCAAGTGGATGTCCCGCTACGTGATGCGTCTTTACGGAGAAGATGACGGACGTTTCGACAAGAATTTCTACAAGGTCGATATGAGTTCGAAGAATCCGCGTTGGCCGCCTCCCCATCTTTATTGATGAAAAGCTTCCTTTCGAGGATTAAAAGGCTTCTGTCGTGGAAGCCTTTTTTTAATTTTGGGTGGGCTTACAACAAAGGAAGAATATGGCCGAAAAAGAAATTCTTGGAACGACGGTGCCGCTTGCGGCAATCGATAAGTTTGTGGGACCCGTGCAGCGGTTCTTGAGGATTGAATCGACTGCGGGAATCGGGCTTATCGTGGTGACGGCGATTGCTCTTCTGTGGGCGAACTTTTCGAACGAAACTTACACCGCATTCTGGTCGCTTCCCTTTAACTTTACGATTGGCCCGTGGAGCATCGACAAGGCGCTCGGCGGTCATATTCCGACGCTCGGCTGGTTTGTAAACGACGCGCTGATGACGATATTCTTCTTTTCGGTCGGCCTGGAAGTCAAGGGAGAAATCGTCCAGGGCGAGCTGCACGATTTTCGGAAGGCGCTTCTCCCGGTTCTCGCTGCGGTCGGCGGAATGCTTTTCCCGGCGATTATCTACCTGGGACTTTGCCCGGCTGAAGCGCACCACGGCTGGGGCATCCCGATGGCGACGGATATCGCGTTTACGGTTGGCTGTATGGCGATTCTCGGTTCGCGGGTGCCGCACGGGCTGCGCGTGATGATTCTGACGCTTGCGATTGCGGACGATATCGGTTCCATTATCGTCGTGGCGGTCGGGTATTCGAGCGGCGTCGAATGGCTTGCTCTCGGTGTCGCCGCGATATTCCTCTTCCTCACGTGGCTCTCGTTCAAGCTCGGCATTCGGAATTTCTTTGTGCACGGCGTCCTCGCCTTGATTTCGTGGTTTTGCTTTGTGCAGAGCGGCGTCCATCCGACAATCTGCGGCGTGATCATCGGACTTCTCACCCCGGTGAACCCGATGGTTTCCAAAAGATACATGGACCGTCTGATTGTAACCGTCGGCGATGCGGTCAAGGAAAACCGCCCGATGACGAACGACCAGCGGAAAGAGGTTCTCGATATTCTCGAACGGACTTCCCGCGAAAGCGGTTCGCTCCAGGGACGCTTGAATACGCACTTGCAGCCGTGGGTGAACTTTGTGATTATGCCGCTATTCGCCCTTTCGAACGCGGGCGTTGTCATTGATACTGGCGCCATCAGCATGGTGACAGCTTCGGTCGCTTCGGGCCTTGTCATCGGAAAGCCTCTCGGCATCTTCCTCGTGTCGTTTGCCGCTATCAAGAGCAAGCTCTGCAAGCTTCCTTCGGGCGTGAACTGGAAGATTCTCCTCGGTGGCGGAATGCTCGCGGGCATCGGGTTTACCATGTCGCTGTTCGTCGCGGGCCTTGCGTTTGTCGCTCCGGCTCATCACGAGCTTCTCGCCGGAGCGAAGGTGGGAATCCTTTCCGGGAGCTTCCTGTCCGCGGTGCTTGGAATTGTCTATATGAGCCTCGTTTCGAAGAAAGGCGAGACGGACGCTTAGCGCTCCCCCAAAAATCGTAAACTTTTAGAAAAAGGCGGCCCGGTCCGCCTTTTCTTGTCGGATACGTTTCAAGAAAAGGGGTAAAAAATCCCGTTTGACGAGAAATTTCGCTTTAAACGGGAAGAAAAGTCGCTTTTTAAACTTTTGTTTATGTGCATTTCGGGGCGCTTGAAACTAATTTCAATAGGGCATTTCAATGTCCCGTTGGCAACCTTTCCAAAGGCTCTTATATGATCGATCTTCTCACCGTCCAGTCCAGCACCGCCTACCCGACGCTCATCACGATGGCCTACACGCTCCTTCTCGCCTTTGTGTGTTCGACGGCGATAGGCTTCACCTACGAGCACACGTTCCTCGGGCTTTCCTATTCGCGAAACTTTGTGCAGGCGCTGGTGCTCAGTTCCGTGGTGGCGGCGACCGTGATGCAGGCGATAGGCGACAACGTGGGGCGCGGTCTCGGGATGCTCGGGGCGCTTTCGATTGTGCGGTTTCGGACGAGCTTCAAGGATCCGCGGGACATCATGTTCCTGTTCGCTGCTCTCGGCGCGGGAATCGGCTGCGGCGTCTTTGCCTGGGGAATCGCTGCCGGGGGAACGCTCGCGTTTTGCGTCATCGCGTTCGTGCTTTCGCGTTCGGGACTTGGGACCAAAAATTTCTTTGACGGGATGCTCCGCTTTGCAATGCCGAACGAATCCGCTGCCCGTGAAAAGCTCGAAAAGGTGATGCGGGCGAACATCAAGACGTTCGTGCTGATAACGATGCGGGAAATCGACGGCGGCGAGCGGGTCGATGTGGCGTATCAGGTGCGGTTGCGGAAGAACCGGCCCGCGGGAGAAGTGCTCAAGGAGTTGACGGCGATTTCCGGAATTTCGGACATCCACTTTATGATGCAGGATGCGACGACGGAAGTCTAGGGGGATTTTTTATGGGATTTTTCAAGAAGTTGGACGAAATGGCGGACTTGAATTCTTCGCGCTTCCATGCGATAGAATCGCACAAGATGCTCTTGGCGTGGATTCTCGCTGTTGCGTCGATTGTTCTTCTGGGATATTTTTTCCATGGACAGAATGTCGTGTTTTCGGGAATCGCGGAAGCCGCCGAAACGACCATCAGTATGCCGGAAGCGGTCGAAGTGGTGAAGATTCACGTGATTCCTGGCGAAGAAGTGCACCCGGGAGATACGCTTGTGGAACTTCGGCGTCCGGACCTTGCGCTCCGCATGAACGAGCTGAAACGGCAGCTGGACGTGTCCGAGGGGCGTGGAAATCTCAACTCGGCGGATATCGACCAGAAAGTGGCGGAAATCCAGTCCGACTTGAACATAAAGCGCAACACGATTTTTCTTGAAATCGATAAGCTTTCGACGCAGTATGAACAGAATCGGGCGATTTCCTCGAAGCTGAAAAGCATCGCGGGCGAAGTCAAGGCGGACAGCAACAGCGGAATTCTATTGAATATCCGCAATTTGAAAAAGGAGCTGAAAGTCGCCGAGGCAAATGCCGCGTCCCAGATAAAGCTTCTCCGCGGAAGCAAGGGCCTAGCGAAGATGAGCAGCAAGACCGAAGCGGAAGCTTTGCGCCGCGAAATCGCTATGCTTGAAAAGGAACAGAACGATCTGACGATTCTTGCGAAGGAAACCTGGATTGTGGGGACGGTCGATGTCCGCGACGGCGAAAAGGTTTCGAGCTTCAGCCCGATTCTCACGCTGACGCACAAGGCGGTTTCCCTTGTCCGCGGATACATCAACGAGAAAATTTATACGAAAATTCAGGTCGGCGACGAAATCGAGGTTCTCGGCGGAAGCGGTGAACGGATGAACGGCACGGTCATCGGGATGTCGAGCCGTATCGTGCCTTTCCCGATAAGGCTTCTCAAAATGGCGGACATGCCGCTATACGGTCGCGAAGTGATGATTCGCATTCCCGAAAAAAACGGACTTCTGCTCGGTGAAAAGGTCTCGATTGCGGAAAAGGTGAAAATGCCGGGACTCTTGAAAAAATCCGCGATGGAGGAGGCGCAATGAAGTTTCTTGTCCTTTGCTGCGCCCTTGCGGCGAATGTCATTGCGAAACCGCTCACGTGGGACGCTCTGCTTTCCTCTGCCGAAAGCGATCCGGTCTTGCAGGCTTCCCAGAAGAAGATGACGGCTATCGGGGAACGTTCGGGGATGAAGCTCTGGAACGACCTGGAATTGGAATATACGCTCGATGGATTTGGATTTTTGGAACACGACTTTGAGTTGAAAATCAAGCCGAAGGCTTTTGGCGAAGGTTCTGCGTCGGACGCCTATCTGAGAAGCCAGTCGGAATACCAGAAGTTGCATCTTGCGAAAGACCGTTCAGCGATTCTGTATGAACGCTATGAACATGCGCTCCGCTACGTGAACCGCTTGCAGATTCAGGCGCTTCACCGCGAGCTTTTGCTGGTCGCTGCCGACAGGATTGAAGTCCTCCAGGCGCTGAGCGGGACGGAAACTTTCCGCTTGCAGGACCTGGTGACCGCGCTCGAAAGCCAGGCGACGCTCTCCGCGAAGATGATTGCGGATTCCAACGCGCTGAAGGATTCGAGGCTCAAGCTGCTTTCGTGGACGCCCGGGCTTGATTCCGTTGCGCTCGACACGGACTTTCTCCCGACGGTTGATGAAATCAAGACGATAGTCGAAAGCATTTCGGGGAATGCTGAAAATTTTGACGACGTGGCGCTGGCGAAGGCCAAGTGGCAGCTGAGCGAAAAGCGCGCCGAGCAGGACGCCGCTTCCGACCGGAACTTTATTTCCAAAATCGGGGTGGGCTACAAGTATGTTCACGCGAAATACAAGTATAAATGGGTGACGACGGAATGCAAAGGTTCGAGCTGCACGGAAGAATGGCAGCTCAAGCGTTCCGATGACGATCGCCGCACGCAGGACAAGTTTTACGCGTCGGTAGCTTTCAAGTTGCCGTTCTTTTCGGACGGTGCGTCTGCGGGCCTAAAACGCCAAATCGACGTTCTCGAAAACGAACGCGATTACCAGGCGAAGAAGCGTGACTTGCAGCAGAAAGTGGAACGCCACCGCGAGGAAATTATGGGACTGATTGCCCAGCGCGAAGTGCAGAAAAGGTTCGTGGAACAGGTCGATCAGGGCGCGCTTTTCGAAGACTTTGCGAACAAGGCGGGGAACGATCCGCTGCTTCTCTTGCGCGCGCGGGAAAGTTCGCTCGAAAGCCGCTTGAAAATCGCACAGCTCGATTCGGATATTTTTTCCGTCTATCTGGAACTGCTCTATGAAACGGGCGCTCTTGCGCGGACCGACGTGACGAATCATCTCAAGGCGGGGACGGGAAGATGAGCGAAGCGCGCGGATTCAGTCTGCTCGAACGGTTTGAACTCAAGTATCACATTCCCGTTTCTCTCGTGGATGAAATCGGCGCGTTTCTCCGTCCCTACTGCGAAGAGGACTATTATTCCAAGATTACTCCCGGCGGCTTTTACTGGATTACGAATCTCTATCTGGATTCTCCGCGGTGGACTTTCCTGAGCTGGAAAAAGGCGGGGCGCCTCGACCGGTTCAATATGCGCGTCCGGGCTTATGGCGAACATCCCGAACAGGCGGGAACCTTTCATTTTGAAGTCAAGCGCAAGGTGGCGAATGTCGGCTACAAGAGCCGCGGAACCATCAAGGGTGTCAATCCTTCGTTTGTGTGGAATCATCCGGAATCCGAATGGCCGTGCAAGACGGAAAAGGACAGAAAGTATATCCGGGATTTCATCGGCAAGACGTGGACATACAACGCGGGGCCGCGGCTTCTCACCCAGTATAAAAGGCGCGCCTGGTTCGGGCTTCGTGAGGAATATTCCCGGGTGACAATCGATACGGGAATGCGGTTTCGGGAAGAAAACGGCTTTGACTATACGGTTCGCTCGGAAGAGATGTGTTCGACGGGGCTTCCGAGATTTTTCCAACGGGACTGCAATGCGGTGTTGGAGCTGAAGTGTCCCGCGCTCCAAGTCCCGTTCTGGATGCTTGATTTGATTCACCGGTTCAATTTAAAACACGGCGCTTTTTCTAAGTTCGGAAATGCCGCCGCCGAATGGAAGCGCATCTACGAAAAGCCGCGCGACTTTCGTGACGCCCGCTTCCCGTATCTGGCAGGAAATTTTGACGATTCCAAGGAGGTTTTCGCATGAAGAAATATTTCCCCCTTCTCCTCTGCCCGCTCACGTTTATGTTCTTCGCCTGTTCGGATTCGAGCAGCGGAAAGACCCGTTCCGTTTCCTATCCGGTGATGACGTGCACCGAATTGATGTATCATCCGCAATACGGCTGGCCCGAATTTGTCGAGCTGAAGCTTACGGGAAAATCGCTTGAAAGCATGTCGGCGGTAAACCTGCGTCTCGACGGTGCCGTGGAATTTGCGTTCCCCGACGAACCGCTTGCTGAAAACGAAATCATCGTGGTGACGAACGACAAGTTCCTGTTCCAGACAAAGTATCCGAATTTTTCCGGGCGACTTTTCCAGTGGAATTCGGGATTCAAGCTTTCCAATTCCGGTGACGTGTTGGAAATCAAACTGGACGGTCCGGGAGATTTCGATGCCCGCTTTGACAATAATCCTCCCTGGCCAAATCTTGCCGACGGCAACGGCAGTTCGCTTGTCTATATCGGCGGAAATTCCGCTTACGCCAGTTCGTGGGCGGCGAGCAAGACTCAGAACGGAAACCCGGGCTCGGAAGACGATCCTTATTACGAACATCCTTCGGTCCGCATCAATGAAGTCATGCCCTATCACGAAGGCTCCGAATCCTGGATTGAATTTTACAACGCCGCTTCGAGCGATGCGGATATCGGTGGCTGGAAAATTGTCCGGGCGGATGCCGAAGACAGCGTCCGCTATGTTCCGGACGGCGCGACCGTTCCGGCGAACGGTTTCCTCGTCTTGAAAACGCTCCTTTCGGAAAGCGGAGAAGAAGAGGTTGTTTCTTTTGTGGCGCGCGGAGAATCCGTCTATCTGCGCGAAGCGGTGAACGGTGTCTTGACCGGTGTCGAATCGAGCCTTGAATTTTCGGCGGTTCCGAGCGGAAAATCGGCGGGAGTTATTGCCCTTTCGGATTCCACGACGGAGCAGGGAACGCTTCTCGAACCGACACCGGGCAGTGAAAATTCCAAGGCTCAGCTCGGTCCCGTATTTATTAGCGAGGTCTATTACAATCCCCCCGACGGCGACGTGGAATTTCTTGAAATCGTAAACAAGGGCGATTCGGCGGTTTCGCTCCGGACGGTTTTGGACGGGAAAATTTTCGGTTGGAAAATTGCGGGCGTCGGGTTTGAATGGGCGGATTCGTCATCGCTTGCGCCGGGAGAAGTCGCTTTGCTTATCCCGAACGCCTATACGGCGGCAGACGGCTACACGAGCCTTGCGATAACCGTCGAGGAATTCCGCGCCAAGTGGAATCTTGCCGAGAGCGTCCAGATTTTCCAGTATCCGGGAAAACTTTCGAACCGCGGAGAAAAAATTTCTGTTGAAGAGCCGGCGGCCTTGGCGAAAACATTGAAAGATTCGCTCCGCACGTTCTATCGGGTTTCGGACGCGATTCTGTATTCCGATGACGGCCTCTGGCCCGAGGAAGCGGACGGAGACGGTTACAGCCTGAACCGCATCGATTTCGATGTTTCCGGACATGAACCGTCGAACTGGACCGCAGCCCAGCCGACACCTGGAATTTGATGTTCGTGCATTAAACTGCGTACATCTAAGTTTAGGGACGCGGTAAGCGGGACAAGTTATGATGTCATTCTACGGCATTCCTCTCATCTGTCATTCCCCGGCTTGACCGGGGAATCCCCTTTAAGGAATGGGATTTGACAGGTTAGCGAGCTTGTCGAGATATTCAGAGCTTAGTTGAGAGAGCTTAGAGCTTAGAACTGTGGACGTCTAAGCTTAGTGTGCAGTGGTCAGAGTGCAGACGTTAAACTTCCGAGATGCAAGAGCATAGATGTCTGCAAATCTCAGCTCTAAGTTCTAACCATCCCCCATCCCTCTCACCGCGTCCCGCTTCCCATTTAACGGCTATCAACTGATTTCTGTTTCCTGTTTTCTCTCAACTAAGATCTCGGCTCTAAGTTCTAACAATCCCTCATCCCTCTCACCGCGTCCCGCTTCTCATTCTAACCACTGACCTCTGATTCCTGACTACTCCCACCTCTTGCCGTTTAAAGCACTACCCAAAAGCATTGTAAAATTTTCTTTTCTAGTGGATTTTTCGTGCGGAAAAGCGTTTAAAGCGTAGGCGTTTTCCCTTAAAAATAGGAGAATCAGGTATGCAAGGAAAAACTCAAAATCCGTCGTCGTTCAAGGTCGGGCTTTTTGTCGATGGGTTTACGCTTCGAAAGGTGAACGAGTATTATCGGGGGCTGAACCCGGAATGCGCCGGCATCAATTTCCTCGGGCTTAAGAACTGGGTCGCGGTCCATGTCTCGCGCTATTTTTGGCCGGGAAAATCGGTCGAGATGATGGCGCATTATTATCATCCTTACCGCAATCCGGAAGCGGACAACGATTTTCGTCATGCGGGGGTGAAGTATTTTTCGGGTGAGCTTTCCAAGGCGGGATTTAATGTACACTTCGCCTCGGTCAATTATGCGAACAGCCTTTGCCCGAATCTGGAATTGAAGGACGATGTACTGTTGTATGCGGAATACCGGGAATTAGACGCTCTTGTCCTAGCCAGTACGCAGGGACAGTATGCGGATATTCCGCCAAGGCTCGCTTCGATGGATATCCCGACTCTTCTGCTCGGGTGGAATTTTACCTACCGTAACCGTGAAAAGGAGATTCATTGGCATACCGACCAGAACTTGAAGCGGCAATCGACTTTTTACGTTCCCATGGAGCGCATTATGGAAAAAGCGAGCTCAGACGAGCTCGCTCGAAATCTCTTCCTTTCGCCTCGGACGAAAATTACAGCTTGTCGCGGAGCTTTTTCTGGTTTTCCGAGAGGAATGTCCAGGTTATCTTAGCGCCTAGGAACCAGGTGTCGCCGTTGTTGTCCGAGTCCCCGAGGCTGTGGCCTTCAAAATCGATTTCGTTGAAGCGGACTACGCGGTAGCCGGCGTAAGCGCCGACGGAAATCGGGTCGATGGAAATGCGGAATTCGATTTGCGCATTGAACGTCGGAGATAGCGTGCTGTAATAGCGGTTGCGCGCCTGCACGTAAGAGGAATCCGATCCCGATTCGATGAAATAATAGTCAGACGCAAGGTGGACATTCAGAAGGTTCAGACCGATACCCGCAGACGGAATCAGATTGATGACAGTGTTTTCGCCAAAGAGTTTCCATCCGAACATCCAATCGATCCCGTAAGCGAACCACTTGACATCGTAGAGGCGTTCTCCGGTCGTGCTGCTGTAATTTGCCGGCTTGTCCGAAACTTGGGTCGGCATGAAGTTAATGTCAAACCAGGTGAGGAACTGGTGATACTGCGCGCCGACTTCGATGTGAAGCCCCAGATAGTAATCGTTGAAATGTTCGTAGCGCGAAATGTCCTTGTCGAGGACTGCGCCTTTGACCGTATCGCCGTCCGCGGTGATTTTATCGACGACAAAACCTTGGTTCTTGTTGAAAAGGAGCCTGTTCAGATAGCTGGCGTATGCGCTGCGCATTCCGCGGTAATCCGCTCCGATGGAAATAAATCCGCGAATGTCGTGCTTTTCGTAGAATCCCTCTTCGGGTTCGGCAAAGGCGGAAGCCGTTATCGCAAAAAGACTTGCGAAAAAAATCAAGAGACTGGGAATGTTTCGCTTCATAATGCTTAAAATAGCTTAAAAATCTTTCCGGTGACGGCTTCATTACAAAAATTTGAGTTTTTGAGGATTAATCCGAGACTTACCGCCTAATCAAAAAAGCCCAGACGTTTGTCCAGGCTTCAGATTCTTGAATTTGATTTTATCGATTACTTTTTCTTGACGATAACCGCATCCTGGACATTCTTGCCCTTCAGCTTGTCCGAAGCCTCTTCCGCCTTGCGGACACGGTTCACAATCGCATATTGGCCAATGCCCCACAGGTTCGAAATAATCCAGTAGAGCACAAGGCCCGAAGGCATCACCGCGCTGAAGAGGAACATCATCGCGGGCATCATCCAGACCATCATCTTCTGTTGGGCAGGATCCGTCATCTGCGACATGGACTGTTTCGTCTGGAAATAAGTCGTAAAGACCATCACAATCGGAAGAATCGCAAGGCCGTCCGGCATGATAAAGGGAATCGTGATGCCGTTCCAAATCACGTCGGAGCGGGACAGGTCGGAAATCCAGCCGATAAATGGTTGACCGCGAAGTTCGATTGCGCGTCCAAAGACCATGAAAAGCGCAAAGAAAATCGGCATCTGGATGAGCATCGGAAGGCAACCACCCGTGCAGGAAGCCATCGGATTGATGTGGTGCTTCGCGTAAAGTTCCATAATTGCCGCCTGCTTTTTCTGCGGCTCGGAGCGATACTTGACATTGATAGCGTCGATTTCCGGCTTGAGCTTGCTCATGCTGCGCGTTGAACGGAGCTGCTTGAGTGTAAGCGGCGTCGTAATCATCCGCACGAGGATCGTGAGCAGGATAATGCCCACGCCATAGTTCGGGATTATGGAATAGAACGCCTTGAGCAGCCAGAGCAGGAACCCGCACAGCGCGACAAACCAGACATCCGCGCCACACCAAGTCCAGCCGCTCACGATAATCTTTTCAAAGCCCAGGTCAAAACTCTTGATTTCGTTCCAGTTGAGCGGAAGGACCATAAAGTCGAAAGCAAGCGTATCGTTGTCCTGCATGTAGTCGGAAAGGGAAATCCGGTAGGTGCCGGGATCCTTGCTGTCCGCGCCAGCTTCGGTAAAATGTTCCGCCTTGAGCGTCGCCTCGGATGCGTTCGGGAACTTGATGACCGCGGCGACATACTTGCGGCGCATTCCCGCCCAAAGGATTTTTCCATCCTGTGCGTTGAACGTTTCCTTGCTCCGAACCGCCTCGCGCTCCACGCTGTACATGTCGTTGAAAACGACTTCGCTAAAGAAGTAGGAACCGCCGCCGAAGCTTCTGCCTTTCGGGAAAACCTCCGTCTCCTTCATGCCGCCCTGCCAGAGAATTTCATAGTCGTTCGGTTTAAAACCTTCGAACGAAACCGTCTGTCCGATGGCGACTCCCGACTTGGTGAATCCGTAACGGCGGATGACCTTGTTTCCGTTCGGGTCGGCAAACGTAAACACGAGCGACGTATCGCCTTCGACAAAGATGGAATCCGGCGTGTTTTCCGGGATGGCGAAAAGTTGCCCCGAAAGATCGACGTTATCGACCTTCAGTCCCAAAGCGCCCAAGGAAGTATCCCCGATGATTTCCGGGAAGTTTCCGGCGGAATCGGGAAGAGCCTTGACGACGATGCTCGAAATTTTCGCACCGAGATTGTCAAAGACCGCCATAAAATGCTCGTTTTCCACCTTGATTTTTTTGCGGACAATCGGCGCGGCTACTTTTGCGGAATCCGTAACGGCAGAATCCTTTATTTCCACCGCCTTGCTTTCCTTGGCGGGCGCAAGCGTCGCCGGGGCGAGCTTCGACGTATCCAAAGGGGAAAGTTCCGGCACCGAGAGCGAACTTTTCCGCGCAGACGAAGCCTGTTCGGTTTTCGACTTTTCGATAGCTTGTTGCTGGGCGCGATTCGTAGAAATCGTCATTGACCAGATGAAGAGGAGTACCAGGAGAAGGAGACCGATTACGGTTGTCTTTTTCATATTCTTTTTTTCTCTTTCTTAGGCGGAACGGGATCGAAGCCTCCCCGGCAAAAGGGATTGCAGCGGAGGATTCGGAAAAGGGCAAGATAGAAACCTTTAAATATTCCGTGGCTGCGGATAGCCTCGATGGCATACTCGGAACATGTCGGCGTAAACCGGCACACGCCCCGAAAAAAATAGGGATGGATTTTCCGATAGACTCGGATGGGAAATATCAACGCTTCTTCCGCGGCGCGCATGAAATTCATCGCCAACCCATCTTTTTGAAAATTTTAGAGGCTGCCAGATGCAAGCGTTCCGAAGTCATTTCGCCTTCCTTGTCGTTTACAAAAATCATCGCCCATACGGGAGCGGCAATCGTCGGAGCCTTTTCAAAAAAGATCGGGCGGAGAATTCGGCGGCAGCGATTTCGATAAACCGCGGAGCCGTTCTTCTTTCGCGCCAAAAAACAAAAACGACAAACGCCATCCGGGCTTTCAATCCATTGCATCGTCAAGGACTTTGCATAGACTCGCTTGCCGTGATGGGCTATTTGTCGATAATCGGACTCGGACTTGAGCCGAAAGGAGCGAAGACTGGGGATACCAGGCCTTACTTCTTGTAGATGGTGTCACTGACCGTGAGACGCTTGCGGCCCTTGGCGCGACGACGGCTGAGAACCGCGCGACCCCAGCGGTCTTCCATACGGGCGCGGAATCCATGGGTATTGTGACGCTTGCGGTTGTGCGGCTGGAATGTTCTTTTCATAGTTCTAAACCTTTAGGCAACAATGCGTTACCGTTGAAAAACTTTTTGGAGCTACAAAAATAGTAAAATTTTGAAATTTCACAAGGGAAACGCTGTTTTCGGGGCAAAAAGCCTAGACACAAGATGTGGATAAAATGGGGAAATGTCCCCACTGTCATTCACGAGGCCGCTTCCACGTCGTTCCCTGGCTTGACCGGGGAATCTAGATTATCGGATCAAGCCCGGCAATGACATTTAGAACTTATTAAACACCCTCGAAATACATATGACATTTACTTTTCATGTGCTAGTTTATCTTATTGTTTCAATCCGCAGCCCTTCGATTCTTTCCAGATGGCGCATATTATTTGTCAAGAGAATGGCATTGTTTTCCAAAGCGGAGCAGCCAATAAAAAGGTCATCATCTTCAATAAGAAGCCACTGCTGCTTTAATTTCGCATATTCCTCCGCCGCTCTATCCAGATCGCTTTGCGACAAAGGAACAATTCCGAATAATTTTGAGTGGTATTCAAACAGAGATGTTCGCCGATTTATTGGCAAGCAGTCCCCGCTTTACTTCGTAATAGGCAATAGAGGGAATTCGAATCTCGTTTCCGTCCTCTATAATCTCTGATCGCCGACTGATTACCGAAGGAATGTTTTTAAGAACATAGCTGAGAATGTTTGCATCCAGAAAATATGTCATAGATTTATATCCTTTACGGTAATCCCTGCGCTGATTGAGTCATCTACTGGCTTCAGCTCTTCATCTGTGTAAAGATTTGCAAGCATATTCAGAGAATCAAGCTTTTTTTGAATTTCGGAGCGGCCTTGTGGCTTTTTCGTTGACTCCTTTATTGAATTTGCAAGAGCCGCCATCAAATTTATCTGCTCTTCATAAGGCAGAGCCTGCGCTTCTTTTACTAGAACTTCATAAGGCATTTTTGATTCCTCCTTGTTGTAAATATAGCACAGATTTACCGGTTTTGCGTCAATTTCTCGTACATCTCGAACAGCCTTGCGACAATCTCACTTTCGCTCAGGTCGGGCGGAAATCCGTAAGCCTGCATGACGGCGCGGTCGTTTTCCTTGTGGGCCTTTTCAAGCTCCGGGAACATGAACATATTCTCACCGTACAGCTCGGCAAGCGATAGCTCGGGATATTTTGCTCGCGCATCGAGAATGGCTTGGGCAGTAGCTTCAATCCGCTGGATTTCAGCAGAAGACAGGAAACAGGATTCAGGACTCAGTTTCTGGAGCTTATGAGCGAAAACGTCATTTTCCTGATTTCTTCCAGAAGTCCGAGCGGCTTTTCCGTATCCTTCTCCGAAAGATAGCCTATCTTCACGCATATTTTCAGCTGCGTTTCCAGCTCCATCGCCGAGCCTCGCGCAATCAGCAGAAACCTGCGGAATTCCTTGAGATTGTTCCGTCCGAAGCCTTCCGCGATATTCGACGGAATCGACACCGAAGCCCTTTTCATCTGGTCCTGGAGCGAATACACCTCCTCCTTCGGCAGACGCTTCATCAGCACATAAATTTCTACTGTCAAATCCATCGCCCTCTGCCAGATTATCAAATCCTCCACATTCCGAACCATTATTCCCCCCATTCTGTTCCTGATTTCTGTTTTCTGCCCACTGCCTCTCGTTTTCTGATTCCTGACTACTGTTTCCTCTCTCCTGTATAAACGGCCACGGAAAATTATTGTACACAATGTCCTTCGAGTATCTGTACCGCATTTCGAGCCTGCCGCAGACGGCGCGCGTCCATGCCATGTGCACTGAGGAGGTAAGGATTCCGAAGTGGAAGAGCGAGGCGTTTGGAATGAGCTTTACAAGGTTGCTGCATAGAATGTCGGGCGTGATGAATCCGATTGGAATGTATTTTCTCTTTTCGGACGAGACTTCCGGAATCAGAACGGAATTTCCCTTCGGCATATTCTCCACGTGGAAACGCGTCGGTTTTTCCGCGAGCTTTCGCGTGGGCGCGCTCTTGCTTGCAAGTCTAAATTCGCGAACGGCTTTCACGCGCTCCATCACGAGCGGAATCTTCACAAGCTCAGCCGGGTTCGCGTCCCCGAGCCACAGGCACCATCTGCAGTAGCGGTTGATGAACTCGTCCGAGCCGAGCCACTTTTTAAAGTATTTTTCTGCGCGAGGCTCTTTCTTTACAAACGCGTCTTTCTCCTCCTGCGTGAAAAGATAGTTTCCGCCGTCAATCGGCTTGTTTCCGATTCCGATTTCAGGAACATCACAAATCGGCTTGCCTCGGCTTTCCACGAAAATATCCGGCGCGTCCAAAAGATAGCCGTTGATGTTCTTTGCTATGCGCCTTTCACCTTTCTCGTCGATGAGGAATTTAATTCCCGCTTCCTGCCTTCTGACTCCTAATTCCTGTTTTCTGTCCTCTGTCTCCTGATTTCTTTCTCCCGTTTTCTGACTTCCTGTTTTCTGATTTCCTGTTTTCTGATTTCCCTCTTCCCGTGTTCCTCTTCCCTTGTCCCCTTTCTTCTGATTTCTGATTCCTAATTCCTGATTCCCCGCTTCCCGTGTTCCTCTTCCCTGTCCCCTTTCTCCTGATTCCTGTCTCCTAATTTCTGATTTCCCTCTTCCCTTGTCCCTCTGCGAAAATCCCACAATCACACAGTGGACGTGCGCCTTCTCCGTGCTCTCGCTGTCCCATCGGAAAGTTCTGTAGGCAAAGTCGATTCTTATTCCCTGCTCAAAAAGGGGCTTCCACATAATCGCGACCTGCTCGCCCTGCGTGATTGAATTTGTGGAGACGAGCGCGCATTTTGTGCTTGTTCCGCGTATCAGGTCTGCGGCCTTCTTGTACCAGCACGAGACATAGTCCGCGTTCCCGATGTTCCTTGCGTTTCCCCACACGGAAAGCACGTCGCTTTTCTGGCTCTCGGACATGAGACGCGCTCCCACGAACGGCGGATTTCCCATGATGTAGTCGTAGCGGACGGGGCGTTGCGGGGTGTCCCCGCTCGAAGGGGTGGCGGAAGACGCGCAAGCGGCTGGAGACAGGGGAAGGCTTTCCCCGCCAATCGCGTTCCAGTCCATTTTAAGCGCATTGCCTTCGACGATGAACGCGTTTGTCTTGAGCGGCAAAAAATCGAGGTGCATCGCGACGATTTCTTCCGTTTCCTTTAACATCTGGTTTTCCGCAATCCAGAGCGCGGTTTTTGCCACGGTTACCGCAAAGTCGTTGATTTCGATGCCGTGGAAATTCGAAATGGAGACTTGAATCGGCGAGCTGTTTTCGTCGCCAAAGGAAATCTGCCCGTGCGAGAGGCTCCGCAAAACTTCGTTTTCCAGACGGCGCAGGCTGATGAACGTTTCCGTGAGGAAGTTTCCCGAACCGCAGGCGGGATCGAGGAACGAAAGCGCTGCGAGATTTTTCTGGATTTCCTTCAGGCGTTTTTCACGCGTCCTTTCCACGGGAATTTTTCGTGCGGCCCGAAGTTCGTCCCTCAGCGAATCCAGGAACAGCGGATCGATGACCTTGTGGATGTTCTCGATGGAAGTGTAGTGCATCCCGCCCTTGCGCCGCGTTTCCGGGTTGAGCGTACTTTCGAAGACCGCGCCGAAAATCGTCGGGGAAATTTCAGACCAGTCGAAGTCCGCGCTTGCGTGTTCAAGAAGCAATGTGCGAATTTCTTCGGTAAAAAGCGGAATTTCGACGTTCTCCTCGGCAAAAAGTCCGCCGTTTACGTAGGGGAACGCTGCGAGTTCCGGGGAATCTTCTTTCAGGTACGGGTCGCGGGATTCGGGTTTCGTATCGAGCACCTGAAAAAGATCTATCAACGCACGACGCATCCGGTTCGCCGGGAACGATTCCAGGTAATCGTGAAACATACCGTGGCGGTCAAAAATTCCCGCGTCTTCGGCATAGAGGCAAAAAACCAGACGCACACAGAGAACGTTCAGGCTTGAGAGCGAGCTTTCGCTTTCGGGATTGGCATACTGCGCGAGAAGCGCATCGTAGAGAAGCCCCACGATTTTTCCCGCCGCGATGGAAACTTCCATTTCGCGCTTCAGGTGCGCACTTCCGTCATCCACCAGAAATTCCAGCCGGTAAAATTCCCTTTCCAGATTTTCGAGAAGAATCACTTCGGGTGCGCCGCCAGGACGTTCCATGTCATAGACATTGAACTCGCGGAAGTTGCACGTCACGACATAGCGCGGATGTCTTGAAAGCGGAAGCTCCGTGATGTAGCGTTTCGCCTGCCCGAACGGCGTGAGAAACGTTCCGTCCGACTGCTTGATCGGACGGTTCAAATCCTTGCCTAGACCTTTCTGTTCAATCAGGACCTTTGTTTTCGGGATAAATCCATCGATGAAGCTCGTGTGGTCGAGATGCACCTGCTCTTCGAAAACGATGAACGCCTCGGGATGTTCCACGCCGAGAACATCGCGCAAAAGGGAAATCCAGAACGCCTGGCTTTCGCCTTTCTCGTAGCCCTTGTCTTTCCAAAACTCGGAAAATTTTTTCGCCGCCGCCCGCTCTGAATCTTTCATCCGCGCCCCTTTCTAAAGGTCCAGTTTCAAATACGGGAAACAATATAGCTTACTTGAGCCAGCGTTCTACTTTCTTTTCGACCGAAGCCTTTTCGTTTTGCGCCTCGTGGCCATAGACGGCAAGCCCCGGCTTGACATTTGCACCGGTCGCTTTTTCGAGACGCCGCACGCCCGAAAGCCCGCTGCCCTCGTGCGTCACAAAGGGATAAACCGTCTTTCCTTTCAGGTTGAACTTTTCAAGGAACGTGAACATCGGCATGGGCATTTCGCCCCACCACACGGGATAGCCCACATAGATTTCATCGAACTCTTCGGGATTGATCGACGAATGTTTCACTTCCGGCCGGGCGTCCGCTTCGAGTTCCTTTTTGGCGACAGCCGTGCAAGCATCATATTCCTGCGGATATTCCTTGACAGGTTCCACTTTCAAAAGTTTCGCCCCGACCTTTTCGGCGATGATCTCCGCGACGATTTCGGTGTTGCCTTTTTGGATGTTCCCGACGCCGTAATTTTCATCCGCACGCGAGAAGTAGATGACCAGTTTCTTGGGTTCGAGAGCCATAGAGCCTCCTATGAAAATAGCGAGCAAAATGAGAATGATTTTTTTCATATCAGTAATATACGACTTAGAGTAAGCTCCAAGTCAAGGGCTTTGAGGGGATTTTTTAGAAGATAGTGGATAGTTGATAGTTAAGAGAAATCAGGAGGCAGGAATCAGTGAGCAATTAGAGCGTGTTGACGCTTATTCATTTAATCCAGATGAATATCAAGGCGGCCTGGACGAATGACAGGAAGACCAGGTCCAGCTTGTCGTAGCGGGTGTTCACCCTCCGGAACTCCTTGACCCGGCGGAAGAACCGTTCCACGACGTTCCGGCCCTTGTACAGTTCCCTGTCGTAAGCCCACGGATCCCTGCGGTTCCTCCTGGGCGGGACAACCGGCGGATGGCCGAGGCCCTCGCAGAGCCTCCTTGTCCTGTCGCCCTCGTAAGCGCGATCCATCAGGACGGGGACGCCGGGGAAGCGCGCGCCCACCTTCCCTATCGAGACCATCCCTTCGGGGGCGTCGTGGGCGTTTCCGGCGGAAAGGTGCAGCTCGACGATTTCCTTGTCATTTGCGGACACCACGTGAAGCTTGGTGTTCCAGCCTCCCCTTGACTTCCCGATGGCCTGCCGCCCTTTTTTTTCAAGGCTCCGTGGGCGTCCGGGTGGACCTTGCAGGACGTGCTGTCCATCGCGAGGACCTCCACGTCGACCCGGAGGATCCTCTCCTGCTGCAGGGCGCCGAAGACGCGCTGGATGACGCCGTTCTCGCACCACCTCTTGAAGCGCTGGTAGACGCTGTTCCACTTGCCGAACCTCTCGGGGAGCGCCCTCCACTTGCACCCGTTCTCGGCGATGTAGAGGATGGCGCGCATGAATTCGTAGTTGTCTATCTTCACGTTCCCCCGCTGGACGGGGAAGTACTTCTCTATCTTGGCGAACTGTTCTCTCGTGAGTTCCATGATCCTATTATAGCATTTTTACTTCGTTGTGTCAACACGCTCTAGTAATTAGCAGTGGTCAGTGGATAGTTGACAGAAGTCAGGAATCGGAAATCTGTGATGAAACGGGAAGCGGGACACGGTGAGCGGGATGAGGGCTTCTCAGCGAACTGCAGTTAGAAATGAGGAATTAGCAATGAGAAGTTGGCTGTCTAGCGTGTTCAGAACTGAGAATTTAGTGCTGAGAGCTTAGTTGAGATAATTAAGGGAACTGGGACTAGGGAGCAGTTATTGGAGCGGGACAAGGGACGCGGTTATTAGAACTTGGAACTGAGATTTTAGAGCTTAGAGTTATAAACATCTATGCTCTTGCATCTCGGAAATTTAACGTCCGCGATCCTGACCACTGACTTCTGAGCACTAAGCTTAAATGTCCGCAGACTAATCCCTATTCCCTGTTCCCTCATCCCTAAACTTAGACGTCCACAATTCTACGCTCTAAGTTCCCCCAACTAAGTTCTGAATCCCGGGCTTGACCCGATATTCCCCGTACGAAAAAAGGTACTTGGAGAAAAACGATATGTGCTTGTCGAGAACGCAGCTTTAAGATTTTTTCATTCAACCGACGGGTAAGATTTCTGGTCCGATATGACGACATCCAAATCCCTTAAAGGAAATTTCAAAAGAGCTGTCGTGTTCGCCACATACAGGGTATCCTCTACTGCAACCATACCATAAGACGAACCATGGGCTAGACAAATATACCTGGGGCAAAAATTGCCATAGATTTTTCGCCAGCCTTTTTTTTCATTTCCATAGGGGTCACCGTAGTCACCCATATAAACAAAAGGCCAAGGCAGACTTCCCGCCACGAAGAGATGTTTTCCATCCGATGCCAGGGAAAACCGGTTGGACGGCACATTTTTGTAGGTCAAATATCCATAAGGGGTGTCAGTGGTACCAATAACACTGTCTATGGGGTTCCAACGGTCAAGAGCCTCGTCATATTCCAGCACATCAGATGAAGATTTTTCACCGATCACGTATATTTTCCTTTTATGAACCACAATGTCCAATGCTATGTCGCTTGTATCATAAGCGGGTACCCAAGTCGCCCAGCTTGGAATTGGAATCTTTGCCATTCTTTTCCAGCTGCCGTCATAGCGCCACATTCCCCGAGCGCCGCTAATCGTGTATAGTTTGCCGTTCAGTTCGACACCCTTGTGGAACTGCATCGGGTATTCCCTGGAAGAATCGTAGTCGTAGGTAATATCCACCCATCCGGTATCCGTCTGCATTTTCATGGCAAGCTTGATGGTTTCGCTGCGCCTGTCCGTGCTGTCCTCGTAGCCGGCAAAGCATACAACTGGTCGTCCGTTATAAACAGCAATACCATAGACATTGTAATAACCCGTCGTATCAAACGGCAATGCGTATATTTCATCCCATCCGCCACGATCGAAATCGTATTTCAGGACCTTGCCGCTAAACTGGGTTCCGGCATAAAGGCCTGTAGAGTCGCCATACACGTAACGAATCCATTCAGAACTTTTAAGCGTATCCCAATGAGTCGATCCAATCTTCGAGGCAAATACTCTTGGGGTGTAGGTGACGGAACCCGGAGAGGTGTACTGGTTGCTAGACCAGTGGTTGTCAACCAGAACAATCCTGTCGCCGACATGATAGATGGACTCCAAGCCTCCAAACGTCTTGGAGTCATCCAGTACCGGGACAAAGTCATCCTTGCGCCAGCCAAAATCCGGATCTTCCTTATATGTTTCCGAAGGCCGCACCACGGAAGACTCGTCGAAACAAGCGAACAGAACCAAGACAAAAAAGAGAATGCCCGTTTTTTTCATATCAGATTCTCCACACATATTGGACATTCAAGAGACTTGGAAAAGCGTACGCCTTGCCCTTAGAATGGCAAATAAGTTTCATCGTATGGTTCTACCCAATTTTCTAAAGGACTATCCTGACTTTTAGGAATATCTGCATATTTTTTCTTGGCATCGGCAAAATCACCCGCAAACACGACAGAGTATGCGAAGGAAAAGGCAATAAAAAACAAAATACGATGCATAAAAGTCCTTTTATAAATCTTGAAGTAAAGATAGAACTATAACTTACGTCCAACATTCAAAAGAAAGAACAACCGGTTACAAAAGCAAACAATGTTTCAAAATTTCGATTCGCAAATTCTCACTGTCAAACACAATCTTATCCAAAAAGAAAAAATACCCACCGACGATTCTTCACAAGCGGGCCATGCCCCATATAGAATACCAGCTACGCGTCATATTGCGCATTTAGCCTGTTCTCCTCCTGCTGTTGTCTGATAGGCGAGTTGCTCCGCTCCAGAACAACGGTGAACGGAAAACAGATCGCTCGGCTTGTCATTGCCGGACATTGACCCGGCAATCTCTGGATTCCCCGGTCAAGCCGGGGAATGACAGTGTGCAGAAACAGTTCGTTTCGAATTCCCGCTCTCCGCTTTCCAAAAGCCTAGACGTCAGCTGACTAATCCCTGTTCCCTAGTCCCTAAATATAGACGTCCGCGATTCCAAACCTCTATGCATTTTTTTATATTTGTGCATAAAATAAATTACCGATGAGGATTTCATGGAATACAAAATCAAGGATATAAATCTCGCCGTCGAAGGCCGCAAGGAGCTCGACCTCGCCGAAACGGAAATGCCCGGTCTGATGGCACTTCGCAAAGAATACGAAGGAAAGTTCCCGCTCAAGGGCGCTCGCATCATGGGAAGTCTCCACATGACCGTGCAGACGGCGATTCTCATCGAAACGCTTACGGAACTCGGCGCGGACGTGCGTTGGGTGAGCTGCAACATTTTCAGCACGCAGGATAACGCGGCGGCAGCCATTGTCGTCGGCAAAAAAGGTTCCATCGACGCTCCCAAGGGAACGCCTGTGTTCGCCTGGAAAGGAGAAACGCTCGAAGAGTATTGGGACAACACGGCAAAGGCTCTCGTATGGCCTGACGGCGAAGGCCCCGACATGATAGTCGATGACGGCGGGGACGCGACGATGATGATCGTCCGCGGCGCGGAATTCGAAGACGCGGGAAAGGTTCCCGATTACAACCCCGAAACGGATTCCGAGGAATGGGGAGCGTTTCTTTCCATCGTCCGCAAGGAAATCGAAAAAGATCCGAAGCACTTCACCAAGCTCCGTGCAAAGGTCAAGGGCGTTTCCGAAGAAACGACAACCGGCGTTCACCGCCTCTACGAAATGGCCCGCGAAGGACGTCTGCCGTTTGCCGCCATCAACGTAAACGATTCCGTCACCAAGTCAAAGTTCGACAACCTCTATGGCTGCCGCCATTCGCTCATCGACGGACTCAACCGCGCAACGGATGTGATGATGGCGGGAAAAGTCGCCGTGGTCTGCGGATACGGGGATGTGGGCAAAGGCTGCGCCCAATCGCTCCGCGGACAAGGCGCACGCGTTATTGTCACGGAAATCGACCCGATCTGCGCGCTCCAGGCTGCCATGGAAGGCTATGAAGTCAAGACGCTCGACGAGGTAGTCTCGTTTGCGGACATCTTCGTCACGACAACCGGAAACGTGGGAATCATTTCCGCCGCCCAGATGGGCAAGATGAAGAACCGCGCCATCGTCGGAAACATCGGGCATTTCGACAACGAAATCGACATGGCGGGCCTTGCAAAAGTTCCCGGCATCAAAAAGAATAACATCAAGCCGCAATATGACGAATGGATTTTCCCCGACGGTCACAGCGTTCTGATCCTCGCCGAAGGACGCCTCCTGAACCTGGGATGCGCCACGGGACATCCGAGTTTCGTGATGAGCGCGAGCTTCACCAACCAGACGATTGCGCAGGTCGATCTTTGGCTCTCCGCAACCGGAAAGCCTACCGTGAGCGGCTACAGCTACGAAAAGGGAAAGGTCTATCGTCTGCCGATGATTCTCGACGAAAAGGTCGCGCGGCTGCACCTCGAAAAGCTCGGCGTCCACCTTTCCACGCTTCGCAAGGAACAAGCGGATTACATCGGCGTGAAAGTCGAAGGCCCCTACAAGCCGGAATTCTACCGCTACTGATTTCATCAAAAATCTAAGAAAGTCTCGCATTAAAACGCGGGACTTTTTCGTCTAATCGTACAGTAAAAAACCCGGCATTCGCCGGGTTTTTCGAATGGAGAGAGAGTTTCTAAAAATATCAGGCGGCGTCGAGGATCTGGTCGATTTTTGTCGTACGCAACTTGGCGAGAGCCTTTTCCTTCACCTGGCGCACGCGTTCCTTCGAAAGCCCGACCATCTTGCCGATTTCCTTCAGGTTCAGGTCCGCGTCCATATCCAGACCATAGTAAAGCCCGATTACGCGGTGTTCCTGGTCGGTCAGGTTTTCCTTCAGCAAAAGTTCGAGCGAAGCCTGTTCGCCGTTCTTTTCCGCAAGCGCATCCGTCGCGTCGGCGGTAGAAGCGAGACAATCCCCGAGCGTCATGTCGCCGTCTTCGCCAACCGGAGAATCAAGCGATGTCGCATGGGAACCCATCATCAGGATTTTTTCGATATCCTTTGCCTTGTAGCGGCTTTCGCCTTCGAGGCTTTCCGGGTCAATCGTCATCTGCCCTCCGATGACCTGGCGGGTTGTCGTCGCGGCACGGTTAAAGCGCCGAAGAACCAGTTCCTTTTCCGCGCTGATGCGGACAAGGCGCGCCTTTTCGGAAATCGCACGGGTGATGTTCTGGCGAATCCACCAGACCGCATAGCTGATAAACTTGATTTTCTGGTTCGGGTCAAAACGGCGTGCCGCTTCGATAAGGCCCATATTGCCTTCGTTGATAAGTTCGTTTACGTCGAGACCCTGGCCCTTGTAAAGGTTTGCGATGTTCACGACAAACTTTAAATTGGATTTGACAAGGAGATCCTGTGCACGGCGATTGCCCTTGGCGGCGAGCCGGATCAAAATTTTTTCCTGTTCACGGGAGAGGAGCGGATACTTGGAGATGTCGTTCAAGTATTTGAAGTAAATGGAATTCATCTGGCGTTACCTCTTTTTTGTCGCAGCGACCTTTTCGCTACGCCTTGAAATATAAAGCATCGATTTTTTCCAAGTGTCAGAAAGCGCTTTCGTTTTGGCAAAACATTCATCGCCTTTCTGTCTCCATTTATCGCCCTTTTGTCATTTTTTTGTCATTTCCAGGAAAAAATCCCTATATTGGAGGCATGGAAAACATGATGCGCCAAGAGAAGCTGTTTCTAAGCGATTTCGAAAACCTGAACGCCGTCCACTCGTCCACCAAAGGGAGCATTCCGGATTGGCTTTGCGGGAAAAATTCCGTTTCGCCGACAGTCCTGCGAATCATGATGTTCCTCTTCTTTCTCGCTGTAGGATATGTCGCGGCTTCTGCCGGAATGGACGCCGAGAACTATTCACAAAAAAGAATCCTCGCCGCATTCGTCTCCGTTTTCAACTTTCTCTTGGGATTTTTTCTGAACCAGCTGCTTTTCGTCCCACGATTTTTCTTCAAGAAACGCATCGTCGCCTTTGTCCTGGTCAATTTTCTCTTCATGCTGGAATCGTCCGTCATCCAGGATTTTTTGACCTATTGGGTTTTGGATAAGAACGGACCGCTTTTTGAAGCGATTTTCGGGAAGGCTTCGATCGGAAACGCCTTTGTCATCCTGCTTATCTTTTTGGCGCTCACCATCATCGTCTGCGTGTTCAATGTCTTGTTCCGACTCGGAGGAATTCACGCCCGAGACGCCTACCTGAAACGCGTCCAGGAAAACTTCTACCTGCAAGCGGATCTCGCCTTTCTCAAGCAGCAGCTGTCGCCGCATTTTCTTTTCAATACGCTGAACAACATCACCGCCCTGGTCGATATCGATCCGAAGCTCGCGCAAAAATCGATGATCCAGCTGTCTTCGGTTTTGCGTCAAATCTTAAACGAATCAAAGGAAAGGGAAGTTCCGCTTTCGCAGGAACTGGACGTGCTTTCGAAATACTGCGAACTGGAAAAGTTGAGATTCGGAACCAATATGGATTTTTCGCTGAAAACGCACGTGGAAAATCCCGACACAAAAATCGCGCCGCTCCTGATGATGCCGCTTATCGAAAATGCGATGAAGTACGGCGTCCACCCGAGCAATCCCTGCTATATTTCCATCGACATTTCGGAAGTCAATAACAAATTAACATGCCGAGTAAAGAATTCCGTTTCGCCGCAGACCGCTTCGACAAAGGTAAGCAGCGGAATCGGGCTTTCCAACTTGAAGCGGCGTTTGAACATGTGCTATCCGGATAAATACACCTACACCACGAACACTACCGAAGATTCCTACACAAGCGAACTGCAAATCGATTTGACTGAACCGATGAAAGCGGGAAGTTTTAACTAGGCGGTTTTCCGATATCGATTATTTCAACAGCAGACTTTGCCCGCCCAGTTTTAAAACCGCGGGAGACTGCGGAACTTGAAGGATTTCTCCTGCTTTCAAAATCCCCTGCCGTAAGAAAACTCCGTTTATATCAAAAAGCCGATAATTTATTGGACGGGCAAAACCTTCTAGCGTAAATTGATGAAAGGCGATTTGACGAACCTTCAAGCGAGATGGAGCGGTTAGATTCGGGAGGGAAACAGTTCCGTTGCAAGCCCCCAAAGAACCGAACTTCACCAATCTAAATTCGCCCGAATCCCCGGAATCTCCCGAGAATAACAGGTAAACCGCGGCGCTTTTGGCGAGGATTTCTTCTTTGGTTGCGCCGGGTCCCCAACTGTCCAATTTGAATCCACTCCACGGGATATCGACAACGAGCATCGAATCCGAGCGGCTTATCTCCGCTTCAAGATTATTTTCGTAAGAAGAAGAGCCGTCGGATTCTTTCTTCAGTCTCAACAAAAAGTTCATAGAAGCCTGATACTCCAGGCAAAATCCCTCCCAACCAGAAATATCGCCACCCTCTTGTTCCGAATTCCAGATATTAAAGCCTATTCCGACATACGGCTTTGCTGAAAGCATTTCCCCATCAGGGGCTAGCTCGCCAAGAATCATTTTCCCCTGGACGCTTTGATAAGCTTTGACCACCTGCCAAAAGAAATCTCCGAGTTCGTTTTCCTTTATACCAGAAGGCCATTCCCAAGAAGAATTTCCATCGCTAAAAGCGTACCAATATCCCGATGAGCCGTCGGCAGAACCTGTAATAACCCGTCCCACCGAATCCATCGAAGCATCCCACAAAAACGGAGCCTTTATTTCATGCGCAATGAGGGCTATAGGAATGAAAAGCAACAGAATAAAAAATTTCATATTTACCCCAGATTAAGAATCATTTAAAACATAAGTTTTATCTCTTTAAAACGCAAGAATGCCCCGGCTTGCCGGGGCATTCTTCGAGAACCTTTTCTCTTCGGTTAAGCCTGAGCCTTCACCTGCGCGACGACGGCGGCAAACGCTTCCGGGTCGCTCACGGCGAGATCGGCAAGGACCTTACGGTTGATGCTGATGTTCGCCTTGGACAGCAAGTGGATGAACTGGCTGTAGCTCAAGTCAAATTCACGCACCGCAGCGTTGAGACGGGTGATCCACAGGGAGCGGAAAGCACCTTTCTTGTCGCGACGATGGGCGTATGCGTATTGGCCTGCGTGGGCGACGGCTTCTTTCGCAAGGCGAAGATTCGACTTGCGGCGGCCGTAGTAACCCTTGGCAGCCTTGAGAATGTTCTTGCGGCGGGCGCGAGAAGGAACTCTAGTCTTAGAACGTGGCATTCTTACCTCTCCTGTTAAGCTTTGACAAGCAGACGCTTGACTCTGTATTCATCGGATTTCTTGACGGTTCCAGCCTTGCGCAGATTGCGCTTGCGCTTTGTCGTCATCTTGGTAAGAATGTGGCGCAGACCAGCGCGCTTGAACTTCACGTGGCCGCTGCCGGTCACGCGGAAGCGCTTCTTGGCACCACCGTGCGTTTTCATCTTAGGCATTGTTTACCTCTTGGGTTTGTTGTTTAGCCTCACCTGCTGCCTTTGGCTCGGTTGCGGGCTTTTGCGCTGCTGCCTTTTGGGCGGCACCGCGCTTGGGACCGTAGATGTAGAGAAGCGTGTTCCCTTCCATCCGCGAATCCGTTTCCAATTCGCCGACATCCGCCAAGTCCTGCTTGGCGCGTTCCATCAGTCGGCGACCGTAATCCATGTGCGCCATTTCGCGTCCACGGAACTGCATAATCAGACGGACCTTCATGCCATCTTCGAGGAATCCGCGCATCTGCTTGATGCGATACAGATAGTCGTTCTCGGCGGTCTTCGGGTGCATCTTGATTTCCTTGAGCTTTACGACATGCTGTTTCGCCTTTGCCGCCTTGTTGCGCTTGAGCTGCTCGAACTTGTACTTGCCGTAGTTGATGATGCGGCAGACGGGAGGCTTCGCGTTCGGCGAGACTTCCACCAGGTCCAGTCCGGCATCCTTTGCCATCTGCAAAGCTTTGCGCGTATCAATGATTACCTGCGAGCCGTCGTCCTTTACCAGACGGATCGGGGAGATATGAATGGCCTCGTTGATACGGGTTCCGTCCGCAGGACGGTTCGGCATTTGCCGTAGGCGGGGATTGGGATACAAGTTATGCTACCTCATGAAGATGGTTGATTTTGGCGAGAAATTTAGCAAATCTCGATAAAAAGTTCAACTTTTCTGCAAGTTCCCCTTTGGAAATCGCGATTTTTTTTGTATAATTGGAATCGCTGCGGCGGTAGCTCAATGGTAGAGCTTTAGCCTTCCAAGCTAATGGTTGCCGGTTCGATCCCGGTCCGCCGCTCTAAAAACTCCGAATTTCTCGGAGTTTTTTTGTGTTTTTTTCAAATAACACTTTCGCCTTTGATTTTTTAAAGTGAAAAACCGCCCGCTTGGACGGTTTCTTCGTTGATTTCGAGCGGAAATTAAATCGTGTCCATCCGTTCGACATCCTTGTCGTAGTCGATGCCTTCGATGTCAAAGCCGTTCGTCGCAAGGAAATCGTGGCGGTAACCTTCGATGTCTCCGAGTTCGGCAATGTTGCTCTCGTTTACAATCGGCATATACTTGGCGACTTCGTCCTGGACCTTCGGGTCGAGTTCTAGTTCGTCGATGCGGATGCGGTGCTCGTCGTCGGTCGGTACAGGCTTTCCCGTGTAAAGGCGTTCCGCAAAAAGGCGTTCCATCTGCTCGATGCAGCCTTCGTGCGTGCCGTTCCGTTTCATAATCTTGAAGAGAATGGAAATGTAGAGCGGTATCAGCGGAATGACCGCCGAGGAACGCGTCACAAGTCCCTTGTTCACGGAGATGTACGCTTCGCCGTGGAGAGATTTCGAGAGTTCCGCGTCGAGTTCGCGAGCGGTCCGCTCGATGTCCTTCTTGGCCGCACCGATGGTGCCGTCGCGGTAGATGGCGTGGGTGTAGGTCGGTCCGATGTAGGAATAGGCGACGGTCTTGACGCCTTCGGCGAGAACGCCCGCTTCGGAAAGCTGGTGAATCCAGCGCGCCCAGTCTTCTCCGCCCATGACCTTTACCGTCTGGCGCTTTTCCTCTTCGTTTGCTACTTCCGCGGTGATGATGGAGAACTTGCCCGTGACGACATCCATCGTCGCGCCGGAGAACGTCTTTTCGAGAGGCTTCAGCACGCTGCGGTACTTTTCACCCGTGACCGGATCGACGCGGACAGCACTTGCCACGCTGTAAATTACCAGGTCAAACTTCCCAAACTGTTTGGAGGTCTCGATGACCTGCTTCCGCATTTCGTCGGAGAATGCGTCCCCGTTGAATGTCACGCAGCCGAGCCCCTTGGCCTTTGCCGCCCGATCGAACGCCATGTTGTTGTACCAGCCCGGAGTTCCGCTTTTCGATTCGGTCCCTTCCCTTTCGAACGAGACGCCGATGGTGTTCGCTCCGCATTCAAAAGCCGCAGCAATTCGGCTGGCGAGCCCGTAGCCCGTGGAGCATCCCAAAACAAGAACATTTTTCGGAGCGTTCGGAAGCTTGCCGCGTAAGGCCGCTTTCTTTTCCACGTAGGCGATTTGATGCTCGACGTCCTTGGCGCATCCCTGCGGATGGGCGTTGATGCAGATGTTGCTGCGGATGAGAGGCTTGATAATCATAGGGAATCCTTTGAATTTAATCCTTGAATTTTTTGATGATGACGACACCGTTGTGGCCGCCGAAACCTAGGGACGCCGATGCGGCGCAGTCGATGTTTCCCGGAACGCCCTGGTTCGGAACGTAATCTAAGTCGCAAGTCTCGTCCGGGTTTTCCAGGTTGATCGTCGCAGGGAAAAACGAGTCACGAATGGCGAGCGTACTGACAATCGCTTCGATGGCGCCCGCGGCTCCGACGCAATGCCCGGTCATGCTCTTCGTACTTGAAACCTTGATTTTGTAGGCGTGTTGTCCGAGCGCCGCCTTGAGCATCGCCGTTTCGGTCGAATCGTTCAGGCGGGTAGATGTTCCGTGCGCGTTGTAGTAGTCGATCGTTTCCGGAGAAATTTCCGCATCGTCAATCGCCCGAAGCAGGGCCTTGGCGCAAGTCGCTCCGTCCGGACGCGGGCTTGTGATGTGGTAAGCGTCCGCCGAAGCCCCGTAACCGGCGAGTTCCGCATAAATGTGCGCACCGCGAGCCTTGGCGTGTTCGAGTTCTTCGAGTACGAGAATCGCTCCGCCTTCGCCCATGACGAACCCCGAACGGTCCCTGTCAAACGGGCGGGAAGCCTTTTCGGGCGCGTCGTTGAACTTGTCCGTCAGAGCGTGCATTCCGGCAAAGCTCTTGATTGAAAATTCCGTGATGCCGCTTTCCGATCCGCCGGCAAGGCAAATGTCCAAGCGACCGGAACGAATCGTATCAAGGGCAAGCCCGAGCGCATCCGTTCCCGAAGCACATGCTGTTGCAATGGTCCAGGCGGAACCTGTAATTCCCAAGGCGATAGAGACGTTCGCAGCGGCTTCGTTCGGAATCAGCTCCGGCATCGCAAGGGGCGAGGCCCGTCGTTTCCCGCTTTCGATGTACTTGGAAAAAGAAGCGTCGAT
Source organism: uncultured Fibrobacter sp. (assembly GCA_934691725.1). Lineage (GTDB taxonomy): Bacteria > Fibrobacterota > Fibrobacteria > Fibrobacterales > Fibrobacteraceae > Hallerella. The sequence goes on from CAKUTF010000011.1 coordinate 59,704, forward strand.
AATGTCCATCCCGGAGAGCCCGTTCCCGGCAACGATTCCCGTCTTGTCTTCGGCAAGAACTTCTTTCGAAAGCTTCGCATCGGAGACTGCCTCGTTTGCCGCGGCGAGCAGGAACTGGGTGAACCTCGCCATGCGCCGTGCTTCCTTCGGATCGATTCCGTGATCTTCGGGAGCGAAGTTCTTGATTTCCGCGGCGATTTTCACCGGCGAAGAGCCCGCATCGAATAAAGTAATCGGTCCCACTCCGCAAATGCCTTGGCGGATGGACTTCCACAGTTCGGGCACCGAATTTCCGACCGGAGTGATCGCGCCCATGCCCGTGATAACAACTCGTCTTTTCATGAATTATTTCGCCTTTTCGGAATCGCGTTTCTGTTGTTCCTGCTTGTCCTTTTCGCGAATTGCGACGCGGCGGATTTTTCCGCTAATCGTCTTCGGGAGTTCCAGGACAAAGTCGATGATGCGCGGGCTCTTGTAGGAAGCTGCGATTTTTTTCGTGAACAGCTGGATATCCTTCGCAAGCTCCTTGGACGCTTCGTAGCCTTTCTGCAAAACGATTGTCGCCTTGATCGCCTGGCCGCGTGACGGATCTTCCACACCGGTGACAGCGCATTCGAGGACCGCTGGATGCTTCAGTAAAACCTCTTCCACTTCGAACGGGCTTATCCGGTAACCGGAACTTTTGATTAAATCGTCCGTTCGCCCGATAAACCAGCAGTAGCCATCCTTGTCCATCCACGCCGTATCGCCCGTGTGATAGACTCCGCCTTCGAAAACCTTTTGCGTGCGCTCTTCGTCGCGGTAATAGCCGCCGAACATGCCGAAAGGCTTACCGCCATCGATGCGGATGATGATTTCGCCGACTTCTTCCGGGTCGCAGGTCGAGCCGTCCGGTCGCACGATGTCTATCCGGTAGCCGGGAGAAGGTTTTCCCATGGAACCGGGCCGCGGTTCCATCCACGGAAAGTTTCCCTCGGTGAGAGTGAGTTCCGTCTGGCCGTAGCCTTCGTGCAGGCGGTGTCCGGTTTTTTCGAGCCAGCGGTTGTAAATATCGACGTTCAAGGCTTCACCCGCCGTGACGCAGTACTTCAGGTTTGACAAATCGTATTTGGAAAGGTCGTGCTGCAAGAGATAGCGGTAAACCGTCGGAGGCGCGCAGAACGTGGAGACCTTGAACTCCGCCATCTTTTCGAGAAGCTTGCCGGGGATGAACGTGTTCATGTCGTAGCTGAACACCGCGGAGCCTGCTATCCACTGCCCGTAGATTTTTCCCCACAGAGCCTTGGCCCAGCCGGTTTCCGCCACGGTCAAATGGACTCCACCGTCGATGACGTTCTGCCAATACTTCGCCGTCACGATGTGACCCAGCGGATAAGTGAACGTGTGCGCGACCATCTTCGGATTGCTCGATGTCCCGCTCGTAAAGTAGATGACCATGATATCGTCGTTCGTCGTCGCGGCTTCGCCTTGTGGACGCGGGAACTTCGGCGAGCAGATTTCGTAATCGTCATAGAAGGAGATCCAGCCTTGGCGTGGCTGCCCAATCGTCACCAGCTTCTCGACCGACGGGGACTTGGCGCGGGCCGTTTCGATTTCCTTCTGGAGCGCCGGGTCGTCGTATGTCACGACCATCTTGATGTCCGCGGCGTGGAAGCGGTATTCCAGGTCCTCGGACGTGAGCATGTTCGTCGCGGGGACGGCAATCGCTCCGATGCGGTGAAGCGCGAGCAGGAAGAACCAGAACTCGTAGCGGCGGCGGAGCATCAGCTGGACGCGGTCGCCCTTTTGGATGCCCTGTTCCACGAGGAAGTTCGCTGTGCGGTTCGAGGCAACGGAGATGTCCTTGAACGTAAACGAATGCCGTTCGTCGTTGTCGTCGCACCAGACAAGCGCGACTTTTTTCGGATCGCTCTGCGCGTAGTCATCGACGACATCGTAGGCGAAGTTGAAATTGTCGGGAATGTGAATCTTGAAGTTCGCGTATAGATCTTCGTAGGAATCGTAATCCACCCGATCGATAAATTTTTGAAGCAGAGACATAAAAACCTCGATTGCTTTTCCGCGAAATTACAAATCGCGGTAGAAAATTTTTTCCCGTTTGGAGAGCGCGTAACGGACAAGGTTCAAAACGCGGTGTTCCCCGATCGTGGTAAAGTCCGCATTGTGAATCGTGAGACGCGGAGTACCGAGAGGCGCCTGAATCGTGAGACAGGCCGAAGTCTGCGCGACGCCGAGCGAAATTTCCGGCAGACCGGCAAAGCTGATGCCGAACGAAAGGAACTTTTCCACATCGTCCTTCTTGGAAGGCTCGGATTCGATTTCGTTCTCGTCGAGCGAAACGACCAGGTCGTGCTTCTTGTAGATGGACGTTCTGTCCTCGTAAGTGTTGAACTTTGCGAGAACCTGTTCCTTCAGGAAGTTGTTGTCATACCAGGCCGGCGGAACGAACCCGACGGGAAGCGTATCCTGCCCGAGACCGCGCCAAATGGCGATCGAACGGTCGAGAAGCGCCTGGGATTCCTGCTCGGAGAGGCCCGCAAATTCCGCCACGTTTCCCGAAAGCATCAGGGCGCTCTTGCCGAAGACCGAGCGTTCCTTGCCGAGATTTGCAAAGTGGCGCGCTCCGTGGAGCAGAAGCTCGTGACCGTCTTTCCGGATTTTTTCAATCGCATCCGAAAAGCGTTCGCGTTCGTCTTCGGTAGCGGCCCCGACGGAGGGAACGACCGCGACGGAAATGGGCGACGCCGTCACCGCGGAAATCTTGTCTATCTGGACAAGCGCCTTTTCAAAATTCTTGATATTGAAATCGTGGTAGCAGAGGATGAATCTCTTGCCTTTGAAATTTTCCGCTTCGGCAGTGGAAATATCGGCGATGTCCTTGTTGAGTTCCATTCAAAATTCTCCTATGATTAAACTTAAAATAGAAAAAGCCGCGGCGACTTGCCGTCAAAATGCAAGCTCGCTCGCAAAAGCCACTTCGCCGTTCTTCTTTCCGACGACAACATGCCGATTTTCGCCCGTTTTCGCCAAAAAGATTTCCACGGTTTCTCCGAGCAGCAGTTCTTTGGAATAATTTATGCGAAATTCAATTAACGGGCGTTCAGCAAGTTCCGCAGGCAGGGAATTTTTGATAAAGGCTCCGTAAAAGGCGTTGTCCGTGTGATTGTTCCCGTCGAGGTGCGAACGCATGATTTTTTCTTCGCCGATTTTTTCGAGCGCATCCGGCACGAGAATTTTCCCGCAAGAAATTTCGCCCGAGTCAAACGGCACCGAATTCAACTTCCGATACGGGAGAATCGCCTTGACCGGGAGAATTTTCCGGGTATTAAAATCAGCGAGAAACCATTTGGAAAGCCCCGAAACCAGAAGTTCACCGCTTTCGCTCTTGACTTTGTAGTCGCGCACGAACTGCCACGATTCCGCCTTCCATTCGGTCGTCACCCATTCGACGCGCTCGTTGATTTTCGGCATCCGATGGAAACGAAAGGCTGACCGCGCAAGGAAGCGCGCCAAGCCATGTTCCACGAGAAAAGGCATCGACGTCCCGCGATGGAAAATATCCTCCGAAGAGATGTCCGTCGTCTTGCGCAAAAAATCGAACAGGCTGAGCGATCCGTCCGGGCCGCATTCCGTATAGGACACGCGACTTTCGACGTGAAAGGTGAAGCCGTCGTCATCGTAGCGGCGGGAAAATGTTTCGCAAAAAGGCATAGGGGAAATCTAGAAAATCCGAATTTTCATAATGGAGACTTTAAAAAGACGATTTTTTTCCAAAATCCCTTGATGAAACTTTTTTTTTACTTGCATATAAAAAGGTTGCTTGTTTGAGCGACTGAAAACAACGGGCTAAGCCCAAAGGAAAATACCTATGATCGGAAATGCACTTCAAAAAGGTTCCACCGTCTATGTTTATAACGAAAAAGGACAAATGCAATACACAAAATCCGTGTAACAATTTCTAACGGTCGTCTCTAAAAAGTTCAACTCAAAGAGAACTTTTTAGGGGCGCTTTTAAGAATCACAACCATAAAAGCGGAAAAAAGATTTTTAAAACAAGAACAAGCCAGGAACCCTAGGTTATAGACCTCACAAACCATCTTGATTTTTAGTCGCCCTCGACCAGTAACCAATAAAACGCTTACGCTTCGAACCAATTCTCTATTTTTAGCGGAGAGACTTTTGCGATAGGTTCGAAATCTTTTGCATTCCGCGTCACAAGGATTAAATCGTTCGCCAAGGCTGTCGCTGCAATCTGAAAGTCGCATATCGGTCTTGGTTGCTCAACCTTGTTGCATTTGGCAACTACTTCGGCATAATACGCCGCTGCTGTCGCATCATACGGAATGACATCAAATTTCTGCTTTACGATTTCGACATAATCCTTCAATCTGTTTTTTCGAGAGCCGTCTGGCATGAGTTCAACACCGAAAAGCGCCTCTTGCAAAGTTATTGCCGAGATTGCGCATAAAGGCTCAAATCTTTGTATGTTTGTCAAAACGTCAGCGTTTGGTTGGGGCTTAGAAAGTTCGGAAATAAGATTGGAATCCAGCAAGAATCTTTTATCCATCTTACCCCCAGATGTTAGCCTTGTTCGCCTCGGGATATTCTACGATGCGCCCGGCTTCAAGATCTTTGGAAAAATCGTCATCGGGCGAACACCCTTGACGCCAGCTTTTTAGTGCATCGAGAAACGATTCTTTAGGACCGAGAGCCACGTTCATTTCGCGTTCAATATTTCCAAATTCCAATTTCAATTTCAAGTAGAGAACAAACTTTTCTACCTGCGAGATATACTCGCTAGGCAGGGCTCGAATTTCTTTATTCAAAGCATCCGTAGTCATGATTTTGTCCTCTTTTCTAACAATATATCTTTTTTGAAGAAAAAAGCAAATCTAGCCGCATTCCGTATAGGACACGCGACTTTCGACATAAAAGGTGAAGCCGTCGTCATCGTAGCGGCGGGAAAATGATTCGCAAAAAGGCATAGGAAAAATCTAGAAAATCCAAATTTTCATAATGGAGACTTTAAAAAGACGATTTTTTCCCAAAATCCCTTGACAAAGCTTTTTTTTTCTTACATATGAAAAGCCGCTCATTTGAATGGTAAAAAATCAACGGGAGTCGCCTAAAATGAAAAGCAATATTTTTCTAACTCTTATGATGACTTGCATTTTCCTTGGTTGCGATAATAATGGAAACCCAGCGAATTCTTCCGTTGCAAAGAAAATCAAACTTCCTTGCAATTCGGATGGAGTATGTTATTTACTACCGCCTTTGCCGACAGAGTATAAAGAGAACTCCTGTCTGTATGTTAGAGAATATCAATTCAGCAGTGATGCGAATCATTCTTTAGTATGTGCAAGAGCATATGATTTATTCGCTGATTCTTTACTTGGCATACCAAAGTATTTTGAAGCCTACAAAAATAAGTGCATAGGCTCATTTAACGAAAGATATCAACAAAGTTATTCTTTTGGCTCCTACTGTAAAAAACTTTGCAATCTAGCAAATAATGTATACTCCTTCTGTTTTCTAGAAGAAAAAGACTCTGCGAAGACAAGCCTTAAAGAAGCTTGCAATAGTTTCGTCTTCTACATGGTGAGTGGCAAGAGACATGCCGATTACTCCAACACCAGCCTTTACTCTGCATGCTTAACCCTGGACAGTTTGAACGACAATAGCCTAAAAAATCAAGTAACATTTGACTGGCTCTATGATTCTCGAGACGGGCATTCTTACCAGACAATCACTTATAAAGGGCAAACTTGGATGGCGGAAAATCTAAACTACGCCTATCTCCAACCGACCGCCGACTTGGATTCAAGCAGTTTCTGTTATGACGACGATCCGAAAAACTGCGCCAAATATGGACGCTTGTATTTAAAGAGCGCCGCTCTAGACAGTGCAGCCCTTTTTACAAGAGACGCCACGGGATGCGGAGAGGGGATTGTTTGTTCTTCGGACTCTCTTCCTGTGCACGGCGTTTGTCCCGCTGGATGGCATTTGCCAAGCTATTCGGATTTTGAGAAACTCGAATATCTTGATATAAGGCGTCACGAGGAATGGCTTGATTACACCCAAAATTTTCGAACACTGGAGCTTCCGTTCGGAGCGCTTCCTGCGGGAATTCGTGTTTCTTTGAATAATTCCAAAGTTAGAGGCCAATCTATTTATGCCAGCAAAGGATACTTTACCGGTTTTTGGTTTACGGACTTTGGAAACGAATATTTCGTAGCATCTGTTGCAACAGAATGGTCTTACGATACCTACAACATTCATCAAACTCCGGGTATTGCCCCTTCATCTTTGCGTCTCCGATACCCATCTGTACAAGAAGCGGCTTATTCGATTCGTTGTATAAAAGATTGAATTTAACCAAATAAAACTACACCCATTGCAATTGTCCATGAATAACGAAGAAAACTATAAAAGAGGTTGGTTGAAACGGCACTCTCTAGTTTCAGATAAAATAACCTTGTATAAATTTTTCCCTTATCATGCAAATTCCCTAGGGCCTCTGATTTGTGGCGGGTTATATTTCAGCAAGGCTTCTAACTTTAACGATCCGTTTGATTGTAATTTTAAAATGCTGCCGACAGAATTAGAGCGAAAATTAGGCGTTTCATGGGATGAGTCTGTAAAATTATCCCAAAATGTGATTTATCAAATGGGAATCGTCAGCCTAACTCCTCATTGGAACAACACTTTGATGTGGGCTCATTATGCAGATAAGTTTAATGGATTTTGCATCGGATTTGAATTTGATAACCCCTTATACATTCACAGCAAAATCGGAGAATCTTTTACAACATATAGAAATCGCGCTTATTACAAAACAGAATACTGGCTTGACGAGATTATTTACGCAAACCAGGACGCATATCCTACAGCGGCTTCTTTTCATTTTGACGACATCGAAGAAGAAATGCCGGAAGCCTGTCTTCGGTTCAAGGCATCTGATTGGCGATATGAGCATGAATGCAGACTTTCCTTTTTAGGTGGTCAAGGAGTTCACCCCGTTCCGGGAATCATAAAGGAAGTTTATTTTGGACTGCGTATGAAGGAAGAAGAAAAACGGGTCTTAACATCCATTACGACTAAATATAATCCTGTATTTTATGACACTCGAAAAAGCGAAACTCATATAAAGATCGTTCGCACCGCAATCGTTGGATTTTAAAATATTTAAAACCCGATTCCCAGATGGAAAAGATGGTTCCCGTCCAGAACGGGATTTGACGCGTAGGCGTAATCGAAGCGGATACGTCCAAAGACAAGTCCGAGGCCAGCCGAGACGCCGCTTTCCGTTTCGCCGCGATACGCATACCCGACCCGAAATGCAAGGGTCTTTTTATACAGAAGTTCGGAACCGAAGCGCCATTCCGCCTCGTAATCTGCCCGGCGATAGGCGTCCGCGTGGAGAGCTAAGTCGAAAATATCGAGAATGGGGTGAGTTCCCGAAATTCCCGCCGAAAGCGCCATCGGAGCGGATTCCTTTTCCGATTCGTATTCGGAGACCCAGCCGAAGTTCGTAACGGTCGCGCCGAACGTGACGTAGCGATTCAAGCGGAAGCTCGCACCTCCGTCGGCGAGAAAGGCAATCGCTGTCGCATTGTCGATTGTCTGCGAAGCGAACCGCGCGGAAACCGCCCAGTTAAAGACAGAGGGCTTGCTGCCGACGCCGAGCTGGAGCGCCCACGCCATTGCCCCGTAATCTTCCGTCTTGAAACCTTCCTCGTCGCGGCCCTCGATATCGCCGTAGCCCAGATATTCCACCGCTGCGCTTGTATTCAGGTATTTAAAAGGAAGGCCAAAATAGACGGACGTAAGCTTCGCATCGATGCGGCTCGAAAAACGGACATGTTCAATGCCCGCCTGGGGAACATCCGAGGAGGCTGTCGCCAAGGGATTCCGGGAAACCTCCGAGAAGCCGTTCGGCATGGCGACGCCCGCTCCGGCAAGAGCCGCCGACCGCGGAGACGTTGGAAGCGACAGGAACTTCATCGTCGTCCCGCCCTGATCGACATTCCAGAACCTGCCGCCTGCAAAACAGGTCGCGGTGCAGAGGAACGCTAAAAAGACGGATCGCTTGAAGTTCATGGCGTAAACATATAAAATTAAAACGGGCGACGCGGAAATCTACGCGTTTTTCCATTCCTGCATCACGGCGAGGACCTTTTCCTTGAGTTCCTCGGCGCGGGCTGCGGAATCGCACTCCACGTAGCAGCGGAGTTCCGGAGCGTTTCCGCTCGGACGCAAATGGATGATGTCGCCGCAGTCAAAACTCATCCGGTAGCCGTCCGTCTCATCGGTCGAAACGATTTTCCCGGCGAGATGTCCAAAATAGGCTTCGCCCAGATTTTTTTCGGCGATTTCGGAAACCTTCGCACGGCTTATTTCGGTGGGAAATTCTTTAACCCGGTCGCTTGCCGTGAAGCGTTTTGGCAAGGACTTGAACAAATCTTCCACGCCTAATTTCTGTTTTTTCGCCGCAACAAGAACGGCGAGCTGCGGGAGGAGAGCGTCTCTCGTCGGGAGCGCCTTCAAGACCTTTCCGCCTAAGGAAATGTCCGTTTCGAGCAGGAAGCCGCCGTTCGCTTCGTAGCCGGCAACCGTTTTTCCGTCGCCGTCGAGTTCCTGCATTCCGGCAATAACGTATGGGCTTCCGATGCGCGTGCGGAGCGTCCGTTCAAAAAATCCGCATTTTTCAAGGGCCGTGTTGCAGCTCACCGGTGTCGCAATCCGTTCGATTCCGAGAACTTTTGCCGCAAGGATTCCGAGGACGTCCCCGCGGCTCCACTTGCCCGTCGCATCGGCAAAAAGCGGACGATCGCTGTCACCGTCTGTGCTGACGATCGCGTCGAGGCCTTGTTTTGCCCATTCCGCACCGAGCTTCACATCTTCCGAGCGGACCGCTTCCGTATCGACCGGGACAAAGACTCCGGAACGCCCGAGAACAACGACAAACGCACCGAGTTTTTTCAGAATTTCCGTGATGATATCGCGTCCGACAGCCGAATGCTGGTACATGCCGACGGTCAATCCGGACAGGGAATTTTCCCCGAAGAAATCCAGATAGCGCCGTTCATAGTTTTCGCGGGCTTCGGAATTTTCGAGCGGCAATTCAACGGGATTTTTGAGCATTCCGTCATCGCCGAATTTCGAAGCGTCCAGTTCAAAATTTTCGGAGCGAATCCCGGACTCGTCCTTTTTGGAAATTTCCCCCTTCGGATGGTTGAACTTGATGCCGTTCCGGTCCGCGGGGATGTGGCTTCCCGTCACCATGATGGTCGGGAACGCTTTTTCGATTCCGTAAAGCGCTATCGCCGGGCTGGGAATCCGCCCGCTGTAAACGACTTTCCAACCCGAATCCTTTGCCGCCGTCGCAATGGCCCGGAGAATTCTCCCTGTGCTCGGTCGCAAGTCGCCCGCAATTGCAACAGTCTTTTCCGAAGGATAATTTTTTTCACAATATGCAAGAAACGCATACGTATAACTGTAGCAGACCAAATCGGTCATCTGGGTTACAAGCCCTCGGGCTCCGCTCGTTCCAAACCCGACGCCGCTCGAAGACATCATGTCGTTTACGGAAATGTTCATGCGGACAAATATAGAATTCAGTGCTTAGAATTGTGGACATCTATGTTTAGGGATTAGGGAGTAGGGGTTAGTCCGCGGATATCTAAAAGAATGAGAAATTAGGAATGAGTAATGAGTAATGAGGAATTGGTCGGCAAACGTCTAGGCTTTTTAAAATGTCATTCCCCGGCTTGACCGGGGAATCCCCTTTAAGGAATGGGATTTGACAGGCTAGCGAGCTTGTCGAGCTATTCAGAGCTTAGTTGAGAGAACTTAGATCTTAGAAACAGTGGGCAGAGTTGCGGACGTTAAATTCAGTGGATGGTGGGCAGTGGCCAGAACGGCAGGCAGTAATCTTCTGGAATACAGAACATAGACGTCAGCAAGTCTAAGCTCTAAGAACTTGTTTTCATAATCGCCTGAGCATCGTAGCCGCGCAGGAAACGTTGACCAAGGCCTCTTCGGAGCGGGTCGA
>CAKUTF010000012.1 GCA_934691725.1 uncultured Fibrobacter sp.
TCGACCCGCTCCGAAGAGGCCTTGGTCAACGTTTCCTGCGCGGCTACGATGCTCAGACGATTATGAAAACAAGCTCTGAGTTCCAGATTGAATTGACCGGTGATAACATTGATTCCATAGATAAAATCGAATAGGATATCTCCCAAACCATCCTTGGCGGTAAGTTTTTCATCGTCGTAGGCTGAGTAGAGTTTGAATTCCGTGTCGTTGAGCTGCACCTCGAAATTTGTCAAGGCAAATAGGATTACCCGCTTGATTTTGAAATCCGCTTCAAAAGTGAAATTCAGAATGCCGCCTTGATCCCAGGTGAGTTTCTTTGCACCATATCGGTTTTCAAGATGATCTTTATCGTATTCTCTTTCAAAGGGATTCTTGAATCCTACTTCTGAAGCGAGCGTTACCACGCTGTTGACTTGTCCGCTGAATTGGGCGCCGAATTTCAGATGCCGGATATTCACTTCATCGGTTCCATAGGGAATCCCATCGATATCCATAAAGGCGCTAAATATTGGATTAATTTGGTATTTTAATCCGAATGCAAAATCAAGCGCTCCGCAAAGGTCATAGCTGCTATGAAATGCATCCCAGTGTCCGCCAAATAGTTGCACATAAAGTTCAAAATTATGGGTGAAGAAGCGTCCTTCTAGTGCATGGCGTCCTGCCCAATCGTTTTCGTCGTCATCGCTATCGTCTTCGTTTCCCATATAGAGAGTGTTGCTTTGCCGAACGCTTCCACCGGTGCCTTGTGGAACGGGGAACAGGTCGTAAGTTGCATGGGACAGTGCTGTTAAAATGGCGATGGATAGAAATAAACGGTTGATTTTCATTATCGATGTCCAGCGTCGAAGAGACGTCCATTTGTGGATTCTGTTGATTCCGTTGTTGTCAAAGCGTTTTGGTTTTCTGGTTCGCTTGGTTTCTGGATTTCGTTTGAGTTTGGAATTTCGTTTACATCTATTTCTTCGTAGATAATACCGATACCTGTATATTCGCACCTGCAAGTCGGTTGCATTCCCTGTTCGGAAACGCAAGTCTCATTCATAACGACATCGACAACGTTGTGAACGTTGTTATATAGTCTTGCATTCATTACGAATAGATTTTCGTCACAGCGTCCGTTCAAGTCGGCTTTGAGGACTTTCTGAATTCTTGCTTTGTAAGCCCCGTAGAGATTTAAATTTTTATGGATGAAACGTCCTTCGAAAGTTCGGGATCGTGTTGAGGTAATGGCGCAACCTGCCAAAAGCGAAGCAACGAGTGAAATGGAAATTATTTTTTTGATAGACATTTTTACCCTTTGAATTATTCGCCCGGCTTGTCCGAATTTGTTTTCGGACACGGCGGGGATAAGTAATTTAAGATTTTGTGTAAATGCAACAAAAAAACAGCTTGTCAAGATGTGAAAAAAATATCTAAATAGATTCTATCGCTTTGCTCCAGAATGACGGTGTGCGGAAACGGTCCGCTTCAAATTCACACATCCTGCGAAACTTGTCATTGTCGGGCTTAGCTCGACAAGCTCGCTAACCTGTCAAATCCCATTCCTTAAAGGGGATTCCCCGGTCAAGCCGGGGAATGACAGAAAAGTGGAATGCCGGGGAATGACATCATAGTGAGCATGAGAATGATAGTGCACCGAAACAGTTCGCTAGGAAACCCCGTGTCCCGTTTCCCAAAAGCTTAAACGTCCGCAGACCAATTCCTCATTACTCATTGCTAATTCCTCATTCCCTTAGACGTCCACGGAAATCCCTGTTCCCTAGTCCCTAAATATAGCCGTCCGCAGTTCCAAACCCCGAAATGTGCAGTGCACAAGTGAAAGGTGTTCCCGGTTTTGTGAATTTTGACACGAAATTAAATGTGCACTATTGAGGTCGGTGGGAGAAAGTGGTATATTTTGTATTGTTGTGGATTAAAATGGGTAACGTTTGATGGAATTGAACGAATTCATAGGACAGGCCAAGACGGCTATCGACGAAAAGGGAAGGACGCCTTTCCCTAGGGAATTTCGTCGTCTGCTCTCCGAGGAAGAGGGCAAGTCGTTGATTCTGTCCTTTGGAGGAAGAGATTCGCTCATCCTTTTTACGTTTGAGGAATATCTCAAGTTCATCGCCCGAATCGAGGCGCGTCCCGCTACCCCGAAGAACGATCGTTTTCACCGAATTTTCAAGGCCAACTCTCATCGCGTGGCGCTTGACGGACAGAACCGCATTTTGCTTTCGAAGAGCTACTTGGCGTTTGCCAAGCTCGACGGGGAAGTTCTCTATGTGGCGCGGACCGGAAAGTCGGTGGAACTCTGGAATCCTTCAATCTACAACTCGAAGTACGGCTTCAACCAGGAAGAAGACTTTGAAGAGTTCGAGGCGGGATTCTTTGACGATGTGTCTTCGGGGGGGGCGGATGAAAATCGCTGAGTATCATTTCCCGGTCCTTTTTGAAGAATGCATGGACGCTTTGGTTATTAATCCGAGCGGCTCTTACGCGGATTGTACGCTTGGCGGCGGAGGGCATTCCGAAGGAATTTTGAAACGCCTCTCTCCCGAAGGGCATCTGCATTCGTTTGACCGCGACCCGGAAGCGATTGCCTACGCGACGAAGCGGCTCGCTCCGTTTGGAAGCCAGGTGACCTTTCACCCGGTTCCGTTCGCTAGACTGGGGGGCGAGGTCCGGGAAAATAGTCTGAGCGGAGTCCTCTACGATCTGGGAATTAGCAGCCACCAGGTCGATGACGATGCGCGCGGCTTTACGTTCCAGGGGAACCATCCGGTCGATTTGCGGATGGACAGTCGTTCCCCGTTCAGCGCCCAGGAATGGTTGCGTGCAAGTTCATTGGAAGAAATGGCACAGGCTTTCCGGGACAATGCGGACCTAGACCGTGCGTACAAACTAAGCGAAAATATCAGGAACGGAATCGCAGGCCTAAAGTCTCCGGTTCTTCCCGAGCATCTGCGGACCTTTGCCGAAAAGACTTACCCGGATAGGCTTCGGGACCTGAACGGAATCCTCGCCCGCATTTTCCAGGCGATTCGCATGGAAGTGAACGGCGAGCTAGAAGAAATCCGGGTGAGCATTCGCGCGGCGGTCGATGCGCTTGTAAAAGGCGGGAGGCTCGTGGTGATTTCCTACCATTCCGTCGAAGATCGTACGGTAAAGCTCGTCGCTGCCGAATTCGAAAAGGCTTGTCTCTGCCCGCGGGAATCGCCGGTGTGCGTCTGCGGAGGAAACCATCAAAAATTGAGAAAGGTCTTTCGCAAGCCGGTGCTTCCGACAGCGGAAGAGATTGCCAGAAATCCGCGGGCGCGTTCCGCCAAACTGAGGGTGTACGAAAGAATATGATCCGTTTCTTCCTGACACATCGGTTTTTGGGCGGCGTTCTGCTGATGCTTTACGCGGGTCTGATTCTTTGCGGCTTTCTGTGGAAACAGAACTGCTATGACGCTCTTGCGATGCGGCGGGCCGCCCTTGTGCGCGAAGTCTCGGTCCTTCGCGGGGAAGTCGTGCTGAAGGATTTGGAAAACGGCGAGCTTTCTTCGCTGGAAAGAATTTCGAAGGAAGCTGCCAGGCTCGGGCTGGGCTATGCGAAAGTGCCGCTGAAAGTGAAACGGGTCGGGGGGAAGTGATGCGAAATCTGGATCGCATTTCGTGGCTTTTCCTGTTTTTCGGCCTTCTGTGGTCGGTCCTTCTCTTGCGCACTTTCCAGATCCAGGTTCTAGACTACGACAAATACAGTGAAGTGGCGAACGCATACGCGCAGAATCGGAAAATTCTCAAGGCTCCGCGCGGTCGGATTCTCGACAGGAACGGTGAGGTGCTCGCCCAGAGCATCGAGGAAAAAAACGGGGACGGGGCGCTGGAAGTGCGGCGGATCTATCCGCAGGGGACGCTCGCATCGCAAATTATCGGGCAATTGAACCGCGAAGGCCAGGGACGGTCGGGGCTTGAGTTTTATTTCGATACGACGTTCCGCGGAACGGACGGTTGGCAGACCCGGGTGCTGAACCGCAAGCGCGAAGTGCAGGCCGGTCGGAAGATGGAAGGGCGAAACCCGATTCCCGGCAAGGATCTGGTTTTAACGATTGACAGGAACATCCAGGAAATCGTCGAGAACGCCCTGAAGGAAGGCGTGGAAAAGGTCCAGGGAAAAAGCGGCAGCGCGGTGGTCGTCGATCCCTACACGGGAGAAATTCTCGCGATGGCGACATTCCCGACTTTTGATCCGAACGCTCCGCTGACGGCGAGTTCCCGAGTGAAAAACGATATCGTATCGATGCCCTATGAACCGGGTTCGACGTTCAAGGCGGTGACCGCCGCGACGGCAATCGAAACGCGTTCGGTGAACCCGGAAACTGTCTTTAGCGGGGAAGGCGGAACGTGGGTCGCGGGAAAGGGAATTACCATCCACGACGACAATAAAAAGGACCACGGCAACCACAACATGACGGGCGCGATGGCGGTTTCGTCGAACATTATCTTTGCGAAAATAGCGGACAGCATCGGGGATGAAAAGTTCTACCGGTATGTGCGTTCGTTCGGATACGGCGTCAAGACGCAGGTGGAGCTTCCCGGTGAAGAATCCGGGCTGCTGTATGCTCCGTACAAGTGGAGCGGTCGCACGGGGATGACGATAGGCTACGGCCATGAAATCCTGGTGACGCCCATCCAGATGGTGATGAGCTACTGTGCAATCGCAAACGGCGGGATTCTTTGGCAGCCTACGCTCGTTAGGGAATGGCGTTCGGTAGATGGCGAGGTTTTAGAAAAAAATTCCCCGAAAAAGGTTCGCCGGGTGATTTCGGAAAAGACCGCGGCGCGCGTGCGTTCCATGCTCCGCGAAGTCGTGGAAATCGGGACGGGAAAGCAGGTAAATTCCCAAAAGATTCAGGGAATCCTTTTTGGCGGAAAGACGGGAACGGCTGTCAAGGTGAGCGAGACTTCCCTGCGCTATGACAACCGCAAAACGGTCGCTTCGTTTATCGGGCTTGCGCCTGCCGAAAACCCGCGTTACGTGTGCATGGTCTTAGTCGATGAACCGGATGTCTATGGAAAGACTTCCGGCGGTGCGGCGGCCGGTCCGATATTTAGAACGATCATGGAAGGACTTTATTACTCTCCGCTGACGTCTCCGGTGCCGTATAATCTGGAACGCGTTTCGCTTTCCGGGAAGTGCGACGTGGAGTTTATCGGACTCTCGTACATTGCGGCGAAAAATCTTTCGGAGAATGGCAAATGCCCGGTTTCCTTTACCGGCGAAGGCAAGACGGTTGTCGCTTCGGAGCGCGATTTTGAAAACGGCGGGCTGATTCTCCGGCTAGGAACGTCAAACAGGCAGAAAATGCCGGATCTGATCGGGCTTTCCCTGCGTGACGCCTTAGAACAGATTGGGGAATTTTCCGGTGACGTGGATTACGAAGGCAAGGGTCGCGTCAAGCGCCAGTTTCCGGCTCCGAATGCAGTCCTGAAACGCGGCGAAAAGTTTAAACTCGTTCTTTCCGAGAAAGGGTGATGGTATGTTGTCCGAAGATATTTTGAAAAATTGGAACGTGAAAGGTCTTTCCGATGATTCGCGGAAGGTCCTCTCGAACGACCTGTTCTTTGCGCTTCCCGGGGAGCGCGCCGAGGAGTTTGCGCGGACCGCTCTTTCAAAAGGCGCTGTCGCCGTCGTCGCTGAAACGGAAGCCCCGCAGGATCTTTCGGACAAGTGGATTCTTGTTCCGAGCGTGAAGAATGCCCGCGCATCGTTTGCGAAAGTTTTTTACCGCGATCCGTTTTCAAGGCTTTCTGTCCATGCGGTGACGGGAACGAACGGCAAGACTACCAGCGCATTCCTGATGGAAGCGATGCTTGCGGGCGAAGGGAAAAAGACGGCTCTTGTCGGGACGATTTGCAAGAAAATCGGAGACCGGGTGGAAACTTCCAACTTGACTACTCCCGGGCTGTTGGAACTCTACGCCTTTGCCGCCGAAGCAGTCGAGGCGGGCTGTTCGGATCTCGTGATGGAAGCCTCGTCGCATTCGCTTTGCCAGGGGCGCGTCGAAGGAATCGCGTTTCGGAGCGGCCTGTTTTCGAACCTGACCGAGGACCATCTCGATTACCACAGGACGATGGAGAACTATTTCGAAGCGAAGAAGCTCCTCTTTACCCGGTATCTTGCGCATGACGGCGTCGCGGTCGTCAATGTCGATGATCCCTATGGCGCGCGCCTTTTCGAAGAAATTTCGGTTGCGCACAAAGTATCCGTATCGCGTCTCGGAAAGCCCGGGGCGATTGTTGTTCCGCACTCGATCGAAAGTTCGGAAAACGGCCTTGTCCTGGATGTCCCTTTCGTCTCTTCGCATGTCCTGAAGACGGGGCTTGTCGGAGATTTCAATGCGGACAACGTGCTGCTTGTTTCCGCCTGGGCGAGAGCTGTCGGCATTTCGGATGCGGCGATAGAAAAGGCTCTCTTGACGGTCAAGGTTCCGGGTCGGTTCGAGGTGACCTATAACGACGGGTCGCGCCGTGTTATCGTGGATTATGCGCACACGCCGGATGCCTTGGAACGCGTTCTTCGCACGGCCCGTTCCCTGTGCCGGGGAAAGCTTTCCGTCGTGTTCGGCTGTGGCGGTGACCGCGACAGGAACAAGCGCCATATCATGGGAGCGATTGCGGAACGGGAAGCGGATTTCGCCTGGGTTACGTCGGACAATCCGCGGACGGAAAATCCCGAGACTATCATCGCGGAAATCGTGAGCGGAATGCATACGAAGAAATTCTGCGTCGTCGTTTCCCGCGAAGAGGCGATTTCCAAGGCTTGCCACGCCTTGCAGGCCGGGGATATGCTTGTCGTTGCCGGCAAGGGACATGAAAATTACCAGATAATCGGGACGACCAAGCATCATTTCGACGATCATGAAATTATCCTCCGGGAGATGAAATAATGGCGACTTCAAAACAAATCCAGAATTTGGACTTGACCGTCGGCGAACTCTGCGCGATTCTCGAAAGCGAACCTGTCGGTCTTTCGGCGCGGGCCTCGAAGCGCAAGGTGAAGCTTTGCTTCGACAGTCGCGAAGCGGCTCCCGGAGTCGTGTATTGGCCGTTGAAAGGAGCGCGTTTCGATGCGCATGAATTTATTCCACAGGTGATGGAAAAAGGAGCTTTGATGACTGTGATGGATGAAAACCGCGCAAAGGATTTTTCGGCGGATGTCTATGTTCCTGTCGATGATACGAATGCCGCCCTCTTGAAGCTCGCCAAGGGTTACCAGAGGCTTTTCAAACTGAAAAAGATCGCGATAACCGGTTCGAACGGAAAGACGACGACGAAGGAAATGCTGAAGTCGGTTCTTTCCGAACAGTTCAAGACGGTTGCGACGGAAGGAAATTTCAACAACCAGATAGGCGTTCCCAAGACGATTTTCCGCTTCAAGCATTCGGACGAGGTCGCTGTCGTGGAAATGGGAACGAGCGCTCCCGGGGAGATTCATCCTTTGTCGATGGCCGTAGAGCCTGACATCGCCGTCATCACGAATGTCGGGGCTAGCCATCTAGAGCGCCTCGGAAGCTTAGACAATGTGTTCAAGGAAAAGGTGACGATTGCCGACGGGCTTCGGAAGGGAGGCCTTTTGGTGGTGAACGCGGACGATACGCGCCTGTCGAAGCTTCGGACGAACAAGAGCTATCGCGTTCTCACGTTTGGCATCAAGCGCGGAGTAATCCGCCCCGAACGTCTGAAGTGGGACGCTAACGCCTGCGCATCGTTTTTTATCGGTCGGACGGAATTCCACCTGAACGTTCCCGGCATTCACAATGTCTATAATGCGCTCGCCGCAATCGCTGTCGCGACTTCCCTGCGGATGCCCAAATCGACGGTCGCCCGCGCACTGGAAAAGTTCCATGCGGCGAACATGCGGATGGAAATCCGGAACGGCATCGGCATCAAGATTGTCTCGGACTGCTACAATGCGAACCCTTCTTCGACGCGAATGGCGCTCCAGACTATAGGGGCGTTAGAAAAGCCCGGGCGGAAAATCGCAGTCCTGGGAGACATGCTCGAACTCGGCGACAAGGCGGCGGTACTGCACCGCGAAATCGGCGAACTTGTGCAGCAAATGCATTTCGATGTCTTGGTCGCTGTCGGCAAGTTGAGCAAGAATACGCAGCTCGGTGCGATTGCCTGCGGAATGGACAGAGGTTCCGCCCTGCATTTTGAAAATGCGGAAAAGGCGATGGAATATCTCTCGGAAAATGTCCGCTTTGGAGACATCCTTCTGGTGAAGGGTTCCCGCGGCATGAAAATGGAACAGATCGTTGAAAAGCTGCTCCGGCTGGAACCGGTCGCGGTGAATCGGTAAGGGCGATTGCGATGAAGAAAAACTCCGTGCTGAATTTCGACAAGGGCCTTTTGCTGGCGGTCATCGGGCTGCTGGTCTTGGGCGTCTATGTCATTTACAGCGGAAGCAATTTTCGGGCGACGGAGCTCGGGCATCCGGGGTCGTACTATGCGATGAAGCACTTGACATTCATCGGCATCGGATTTTTCCCGATGTGCCTTGCGGTATTTGTCGATCACCGGATTTTTCATAAGATTGCCCAGCCCATGTTTTTAATTTGTGTCGTTTTGCTCTTGGTGGTTATCGTTTGCGGTTTTGCGGCAAAGGGGGCCACACGCTGGCTTTCTATCGGCGGAATGTCCCTCCAGCCGGCGGAATTTATGAAAATCGCGATTTTTGCGCAGATGTCCCGAAAACTTTCGAAACTAGGCGATGACATTGCGGATTTGAAAGAGGGATACCTGAAACCGCTCGCGGTCCTTCTGGTTGTTTGCGGCTTGATTATCAAGCAGCCGAACCTTTCGATGGCGTTGATGATTTTTGCGACGATCTACATCCTCTTCTTTGTCGCGGGCGTTCGTTTCCGGTATCTTCTGATGTCCTTTGTCCCGGTGGTTTTGAGCGTTGTCGCGCTCTGTCTGCTTGCGCCTTACCGGCTGCGGAGAATCCAGGCGTTCTTGCACCCGGAAGAGCATTTGAACGAAGGCGGTTACCAGCTCTGGAGTTCTCTCGTGAGCCTCGGACATGGCGGTTGGATAGGAACGGGCGTCGGCCAGGGAACGCAGAAGCTCGGCTTCTTGCCGGAATCCTACAAGGATGTCGCCTACAGCCTGCTCGGGGAAGAACTCGGTTTTCTCGGAACACTTGTCGTCCTTCTCCTTTTTGGCATTATCGTGTACAAGGGCTTGATGATAGCTCGGAATGCCCGTTCGCGTTTTTCCCGGTATTTTGCGATTTGCCTCACGACGTCGCTCGCTTTCAATATGTGCTTCCATGTCGCGGTTTGCACGGGATTGATTCCGACGACAGGGCAGCCGCTTCCGTTTATCAGCTATGGCGGAACCAATCTGATCGTTTCCATGGCTTCGGTCGGAATTTTGTTGAACATTTCACGGGCGCGGACGGGCGAGATTCTCGATGAACCCCGAAGCGTCGTGCAGGATGAGAGGCCTTTATGAAGCAGAAAAAATTCTTGTTCGCGTGTGGCGGTACGGGCGGGCACGTGTTCCCGGCGATAGCGATTGCCGAGAGTCTCCGGAAGCTTGGCGTTGAAAACATTTCGTTTGCGGGTCGCAAGGATTCGATGGAATCCCGGCTGGTCGCGCCGCATTTTGAATTTGACGAGATTACGGCGGTGCCGCTTCACCGCGGTTCGTTTATGCAGAATCTTTCGCTTCCGTTTAACTTGTTCAAGTCGATACAGAGCGCAAAGGTCGTTTTGAAGAAGCGTAAGCCCGATGTCGTTGTCGCGACGGGCGGATACGTTTCCCTGCCCATCGTGATGGCGGCTGGTCGCGCAAAGATTCCTGTCTATATCCAGGAGCAGAACGCGGTCGCGGGGATTGCGAACAAGGTTGGGGCGCGCGTTGCAAAGAAAATTTTTGTCACGTCGGAGGAAGCTCGGAAATTTTTCCCGAACACCGAAACGCAGGTCTTTGGAAATCCCGTGCGTGAATTGCCGAAAATGGAGAGCCTTTCCCGTCCGAAGGAATTTCTCGAAGGAAAAAAGGCCGTTCTGGTTGTCGGCGGTTCCCAGGGGGCGCGCGGCATCAACACCAAGATGGAAGAATCGCTTCCTGAAATCGCGAAGCGGAGCGACGTCTCGGTTGTGTGGCAAGCGGGCGCAAAAAATGTCGAAGCGATTCGGGAAAGGGTTTCGATTCCGGAAAACGTGACGCTCACGGCTTTTTTGGACAACATCTATTCGTATATGGGGTATGCGGACTTAATTGTGAGCCGCGCCGGAGCCTCGACGCTTGCGGAAATCCTCGCCTTTGGAAAGCCCTCGATTCTTTTCCCGTTCCCGTTTGCGACGGCGAATCACCAGGAGTTCAACGCCCGGGTTGTCGAAAAGGCGGGAGCGGCTCTCGTCGAACTCGACAGCGAACCGAACGGCCTTTGGCATAAGGTCGAAAGGCTTCTTGCGGACGGCAAGGCGCTCTCTGAAATGGCTTTTCGAGCGAAATCCATTGGAATGCCCGATGCGGCGGATAAAATTGCAAAGGTCATTGTGGACTCGGAGTGCTAAGATGAACTTGATTCCCAGTAGTCGTGTCAAGAAACTGCATTTTGTGGGCATCGGCGGCGCCGGAATGTCCGGGATTGCGGAAGTTCTCCATGAAAACGGCTTTATCGTTACCGGTAGCGATTCGGGCGACGGTCCCGCAATCGAATATCTGAAGGATTTGGGGCTTACGATCTATTCGAAGCACGAAGCGAAAAATGTCGAAGGCGCGGATCTTTTGGTTTATTCGTCTGCGGTGACGAAGGACAATCCGGAAATCGTCGAGGCGAAAGCGCGACGCATCCCGGTGATTCGACGTGCGGAGATGCTCGGTGAACTGATGCGCTTGAAGTACACGCTTGCCGTGAGCGGAACGCACGGAAAGACCACGACGACATCGATGCTCGGCGCTATTTGGGAAGCGGCGGGAGAGGATCCGACGGTGATTGTCGGTGGCGTCGTCAAGGGAAAGGGAAGCGGTGCGAAAGTCGGGCGCGGACGCTATCTGATAGCCGAAAGCGATGAATTCGACCGAAGCTTTCTTTCGATGATGCCTTCGTCGGCGATTATCACGAATATCGACCGGGAACACCTAGACACCTATGGAACGCTCGATGCGGTGAAAGACGCCTTTGTCGCGTTTGCGAACAAGGTTCCGTTTTACGGGCAGGTCGTCGTCTGCATCGACAATCCGAACATCCAGTCCGTCCTTTCGCGCTTTACGAAGCCTGTCGTCACTTACGGATTCAGTCGCCAGGCGATGTATCGGGCGGATAACCTCCAGGTTCACGATGGAATTTCCCGCTTTGACGTTTTCCGCAACGGGGAAAAGCTTGGAAACTTTTCCTTGCGGATTCCGGGCAAGCACAATGTGCTGAATGCGACGGCGACTATCGCCCTTTCGCACGAGGAGAATATTCCGACGGATGTTGTCCGCAAGGCGCTTTCCGAGTTTACGGGTGTCAAGCGGCGTTTCGAACTTGTCGGCGAAGCGAACGGCGTTCTTGTCTATGACGATTATGCGCACCATCCGACCGAGGCCTTTGCCACGTTGCAGGGGGCGCGGGATACTTTTCCGGACCGGCGAATTGTAGTCGTGTTCCAGCCGCACCTTTACACGCGTACGCGCGACCAGTACGAAGCTTTCGCGGAAGTCTTCGCGAATTGCGATGAACTACTTGTCTGCGAAATCTACAAGGCCCGTGAACAGCCGATTCCCGGAATTTCCGGCAAGCTCATCTCGGATTCGGCGATTTCCCGCGGACACCAGAACGCCCGCTTTGCGGGAACGAAGGAAGAAGCCGTCGAAATCCTGAAAAAGGACGTTAGGCCGGGCGACCTTGTGCTCTTTATGGGTGCAGGCGATATCTGGAAAGCGGAGCGTCCCTTTTTGGAGGCGTTGAAAGCGAATGGCTAGAATGGGAACCAATGCGATGAAGCATCGGCAGATGAGCCGTGAAAACCGGAAGAAGGCTTTCGGTCGCGCAGCGCATTGGCTTCGGAAAAAAGGCTGGAAAATCTTTCTCGCCGTCGCCGTTTTGGGAGTAGCCGTTTGGCAAGGATGGTTCTGGATTCGAAAGTTTAGCCCCGCGGAACTTCGTACGCTCAAGACGATTGACATCACGGGAAACCGGATGCTCACGTGGGAAGAAATCTTGCAGGCGGCAGGTCTCGAAACGGGGATGCCCATGTCGGAAATCGATGCGGACAGCGTCCGGAATCGTTTGCTCTCGCTTCCGCTCTTGCAGGATGCGGAAATCTCCGTCGGATTTTTCTGGAAGGTGGAAGTTGCGGTCAAGGAGACGGTTCCGCTGATGGAGACAATCGAAAACGGGGAACGGAAATTCTATTCGGAGCGTGGACTTGAGCTTCCCATTTCCGCGTCTCTTGAACTTCCTGTAGCGACGGTTTCGCGCAGCCACGACATCAAGCCGCTTGCCGCTTTCTTGCAGAAGATGCGCTCTTCGGACGAATCGCTCTACCGGTCCGTTTCGCAGCTTTCGCTAGACGAAAAACATCACGCGGTGGAGGTTTTCTTTCGCGATACGCGGATGAAGGTCCTCTTTCCGCAGGAAGGAATTTCGGAAAGGACTTTCGCCCATTACCGGTTGCTGGTCGATGGACTTTCTTTGAAAATGTCAAAAGTCAGGTCTTTGGATATGCGTTTTGAAGGCTTTGCCTATGCAGTTGAGGTAAAATGATGGCAAAAGAAGAGGAAAATATCAACGGAATCGATCCGAGCCGAATCATCGTCGGTCTCGACATCGGAAGCTCTAAAATCGGCGTCTTTATCGGACAGCGTGAAGATGGCGGCAGGGTCCGCATTCTAGGATTTGGAAATCCGCCGCTCAAGAAGAACGATGCGAAGGAGCTCGAAGCGACCATCCAGGCGTTGAAAAAAGCGGTAGGTGATGCGGAACTTTCAAGCGGAGTCGATGTGAAAGATGTCTATGTGGGCATCGCGGGCAGCAATATCCGTTCCGTGGCGAGCCGTGCGACGATTCCTCTTCGCGAGTTTGGCGGGGTTGTGACAAAGGCGGCGATGGACAAGGTCGTGGAGCAGGCGAGCTTGCTCGTACAACGTCCCGTCGATATGGATGTCATCCACAATCTGCCGGGCGATTACGTTCTCGACGGACGCCAGGGAATCAAGAATCCCCAGGGAATGGAAGGTACGAGTCTCAGCGTCGAAGTCCAGCTGGTGCTTGCTCAGAAGGGCATCGTGCGGAATATTCGGAAAGCTGTCGAAAGCGCAGGGCTTACCGTAAAAGGGCTTGTACTCGAACCGCTAGCCGATGCGTATTGCGTCTTAGAAAATGCGGAACGCGAACTGGGCATCGCGATTGTCGATATCGGGGAGACCTCTACCGATGTGGCCGTGTTCATGGAGGACAAGGTCGTCTATACGATATCCTTTGACATTGCGGGAGACGCGATTACGTATGACATCGCCCGCGGATTGAATACGGCGATGGACCGCGCCGAGGAAATCAAGAAGATGTACGGATCGTGCCGCCAATCGAACGTACTCGACAATGTGAGCTTTACGGTTCCGGGGCTCGGCGGTCGCGCAGGCAAGGATTGCAGCAAGAAGTATCTGGCGAAAATCGTCTCTTCCCGGATGCGTTACATCTTGCAGATGGTGCACGACGATTTGGAAAACAAGGGATTTCTCGACAAGCTTGGCGCGGGCATCGTCATCACCGGCGGAACTTCTCTTCTCGACGGGATTCAGGAAGTCGCCGAGGAGATTTTCGAAAAGGTTCCCGTGCGGCTTGGCAGCCCGCAAAAGCCGAACGAAGGAATCAGCGAAATCGTCTGCATGCCGACACATTCGACGGGGGTCGGGCTTCTGTATTACGCAGCGCAGGAATCCCAGTCGCCAAAGCGTCGGGAAACTCGTGCGACAAAAGCTGTCGGAACGGTCGGAAACGTTTTTAAACGCGTCCTGAATTTCCTCAAGAGCTTCATCTAGGAAATCCAGAGCGGAAAAATTTTAACAACAAACCAGGGAGAAAACAGATGAACGAACTCGACAACAAAGCTACGGAATTTTCCGAAAAGAAACACATCGTCGCCTGCGACAATTACAAGGCGAAGATAAAGATCGTCGGCGTTGGCGGCGCGGGCGGAAACGCGGTCAACCGCATGGTGAACATGAACATCAAGGATGTCGAATTTATCGCCATCAACACGGATGCGCTGGCACTCGACAACAACTTGGCGGACGAGAAAATCGCTATCGGCCAGAAGACGACGAAAACGCTCGGTGCGGGCGCAAAGCCGGAAGTCGGTCGCCAGGCTCTGATGGAAGACAAGGATACGGTCGAAAAGAAGCTCGAAGGCGCGGACATGGTGTTCATTTCGGCGGGAATGGGCGGAGGCACGGGAACCGGGGCTGCTCCTGTCGTTGCCGAAATCGCGCACCAGCTCGGCATTCTGACTGTCGCCGTGGTGACGATGCCGTTCCGCTGGGAAGGCCCCGTTCGCCGTCGCAACGCGGAAAAGGGACTTGCCGCGCTCCGCAAGTCGGTGGATTCTATTATCGTCATCAATAACCAGCGCATTATGGAAGTCATTGAGAAGAATACGCCGATGAAGGAGGCGTTCCTTAAAGTCGATGAAGTCCTCGGCAACGCGGTCCGCAGTATTTGCGATATCATGTTTATCCACGGGACTATCAACGTTGACTTTAACGATGCGCGTTCCATCATGTCGAATGGCGGCTCCGCTTTGATGGGGACGGGAATCGCTTCGGGAGAAGACCGCTCTGTCAAGGCGGCCCAGGCGGCGATTACGTGCCCGCTTCTCGACAACATCAAGGTCAGCGGGGCTTCGGGCGCTCTGATCAACATCGCTCACGGTGAAAACTTTACCATGAGCGAATACGGCGAAGCGATGGATTTCCTCTATGGGCAGATCGGCGAGGAAAACGAACCGAACATTGTCGCAGGGGACGTGACGATTCCCGAACTCGGGGACAGGGTGTGCATCACCGTGATTGCGACAGGTTTTGACAAATGTGCGGATGACGAACAGGAAAAGTTTGTTGCGCAGGCAAAAACCGCCGCTTCGAAATCCGAAAAGCGCATGGAACAGGCGATTCCTCGTGAAACGGTCGATTTTGTCGCGCTTGCCCGGTCCGAGGAAACCGCTTCCAAGGCTTCTTCGACAAGGCGCAACCACATCATTGAACCTGTAGAAACGGAGGAAACCGCGCAGGAGGCAAAGGCTCCGTCTGCAGGAACGAACTCTTCGGCTTTTATGTCGTATCGCGACGAGAACTTCAACGCCCGGACAGAAGCCGTCCACGAAGAGGAAGTCCAGCTGAAAGAAGCGGAAACGCTGGTGATGGCGAAGACGGAACAGGCGAAACGTACCGAGGAATATGATAGCGACCTGCTCTCTGGAGAAGACCGCTACGGGATTCCCTGCTTCCTCCGCAACAATCCGATTTCCGACAAGGACTTCTGATTTTCCACAACAACAAAAAGGCTGGTACGGTATCCCTGCTGTGCCAGCCTTTTTTTTGATGTTTATCGGTGGGCAGTATGTTCAGGGATTAGTCCGCGGATGTCTAGGCTCGCGGAAAGCGTTTAGCGGGATACGGGGTTCAGAGCTTAGTTGAGAGAACTTAGAGCTTAGAATAGCGGATGTCTAGGCTTTTGGAAAACAGAAAGCGTGATGCGCTACGATGTCATTCCCGTGCACCGACACGGGAATCTCCTTTCAGATAAGGGATTTGACAGGTTAGCGAGCTTGTCGAGATATTCAGAGCTTAGTTGAGAGAACTTAGAGCTTAGAAATTCAGACATCTAATTCAGTGAGCAGTGGTCAGAACCGCGGACATTTAAATTTAGGGACTAGGGACGAGGGATTAGGGAATAGTCCGCGGACATTTAAATTTTTGGGAAGCGGTAAGCGGAACGTGGGACACGGGATTTCGAAACGAACCATTTCTGCGCACTGTCATTCCCAGGCTTGACCGGGGAATCTAGATTATCGGATCAAGTCCGATAATGACAGTTAAAGCGAAATTGTCGGTGAATGACGTCGAAAGTAAAAGTTCGCTCAAACGTCCCATATCCCTCTCACCGTGTCCCTTGTCCCATTCTAACCACTGACTCCTGTCTCCTGATTCCTATCTCCTGATTCCTATCCACTATCCACTCAGCACTAAGTTCTAAGCTCTGACAACGGCTCGCTTAACAGTCAATTCCTCATTCCTAATTCCTCACGAACTTCACCGCTTCCTGTTTTCCTTAACTACTCGATATTCATCGTCTGTTCGCGGATCGTCTCGACGCTGTCTTTCAGCTGGATGGCGAGGGCTGCGATTTTTGCGCTTTGGCATTTTGTCGCGAGCGTATTCGCTTCGCGTCCCATTTCCTGCAGGATGAACGTGAGTTTCTTTCCTTGGTTTGTCCCCGTTTCGAGCGCAGAGAGGAACAGCTTGTTGTGACTCTTGAACCGCGTAATCTCTTCGTTGATGTCGAGCCGGTCCGCGATGACGCTCGCTTCCTGGGTGACGCGTACGGGGTCGAGGCCCGCTTCGCCGACGAGCTTCTTCAGCCGTTCTTCGAATTTCTTTTTCCATTCGACGATTCGCTCCGGATCGAGCGTCTTTACCTGGTCGAGAATGCTGTCCATCTGGCGGACGCGCGCTTCGAGATCGCTTTTCAGGTTCAGCCCTTCCTTCTCGCGCATCTGCACCAGGGCCTTGAGAGCCCGGTCGAGCGAACCTTTCAAAAGCTCTTCCGTTTCCTTCTGGTCGGATTCGGAGCTGTATTGCAAAACGTTCGGGAGCGACAGCACCTGTTCGAGCGTCGGTTCGCCGGAAAGCCCGTATTCCTTTTGGATGTCTCTCGCGATTTTCAGGAACGCTTCGACGGCTTCCCGGGAGTATCCGCTGGGAATTGCGCCTTCTTCGCCGTCTCCGAGCGTAACGGTCAGGTTCACGGATCCGCGCGAAAGAAACTTCTTGACTTCTTCCTTGAGCGAAAATTCAAGGTGGGAAAACGTCTTGGGAAGGTGGCAGGAAATTTCAAGGAAGCGGTTGTTCACCGAGCGCACTTCGACCGTGCACTGCATTCCCCGCAGCTTGAATTCATCCTTGCCGTAACCGGTCATCGATATAATTGCCATACGGCAAATATATCTTAATCACGCCCGCTTGACCATAGCGACGACGCGTTCCGCGCCTAAGTTTACAAGTCCGAGCCTTGCGAGTATCTTGCTCAGGCGGTGTTCGTTTACGGTTACGATCTTTTCGATTGCCAGGTTTTCCGCTTCGGCGAGCCGCACGAAGTCCCGGTAGGTAAAGCAGTGGATGTTCGGCGTCTCGTACCATTCGTAGGGAAATTCCGGGGACTTGGGCATCCGACCGTGATAGCACAGGGCAAAGCGCATTTCCCAGGAGCCGAAGTTCGGGAACGTGATAATCGCGTGTTTCGCAATCCGCATGATTTCGCGGAGCATGAGCTTCTGGTTGCGCACCTCGGGTAGCGTCCGGTTGAAAACCGCATAGTCGAAACTGTTGTCTGCGAAGGATTCGAGCGCGTGCAGGTTCAGCTTCTTTTCGATGACGGGAACGTCCCGTTCGATGCACCCGAGAATGTTCGTGAAATCCTTTTCGACGCCTACGCCCGTGACCTTCTTCTTTTGCCAGAGCGAATCGATGAGAAGCCCGTCGCCCGCGCCGAGATCGAGGATTTTCGCACCGGCGGGAATCAGCGAATCGATAATCGAAATGTCCTTTTCGCTGTGGAACGCCGGCGTCCCCGTTGTCGGAGCGTCCCCGATGCGTCCGCCTAGAAAGCGCGAAACCGCCATGCCGAGAGACCCGCATTCAACGAGAAATCCGTCGTGCCCGAAGTTCGTATCGAGTTCGAGGCTTGTCACGACCTTTCCCGTGTTCAGGAGCGCTTCCGTAATCCTCCGCGATTCGTTTGGCGGGAACAGCCAGTCTGTCGAAAGGTTCACGTTCAGGAACTGCGCCTTGACGTTCTGGAACGCCTTTTCGAGCGAGCCGTATTCCGAGGCGAGGTCGAACGTGTCCGTCGCATGGGCGATATGCAGGTAGCTGTTCGCGTCGAAGCGTTCCACGAACTTTTTCCCCTGGTGGTCGAGGTAGGTTTCGAGCGACGAACCCGAATAGAACTTGGCGGGATTTTCGATGCGAATGTCGGCGCGCGTGAAGCGTTTTTCCATCCCTTTTGCGGAAAGGTAGGTGATGTGGGCGAGCTTTCTTGCGTTGGAAAGCCCCGTCGCGGGAATTTCCTTTCCGTAGTAATCGCCGTTGTTGTAGTTCGGGTCCTGGGTGATGACGTCGCGCCCGACGATTTCAAATCCAAGCGCCTGGGCGGAGAATCCGGGAGAGGTGGCAATCAGGATGACGCGTTCGATGATTTCGGGATAGTAGATGGCCCATTTCATCGCCTGGAAGCCGCCCATCGAGCCTCCGATGACGCAATAGAAACTTTTGA
Organism: uncultured Fibrobacter sp.; assembly: GCA_934691725.1. GTDB lineage: Bacteria > Fibrobacterota > Fibrobacteria > Fibrobacterales > Fibrobacteraceae > Hallerella. The sequence continues at coordinate 18,521 of CAKUTF010000012.1, forward strand.
TCCCCAGGGAATCGGCGAGCATCTTTTGGGCGCGGACCATGTCCCCGATCGTAATCGTGGGAAACGCCGAACCGTAAGGCTTTCCCGTTCGCGGATCGGTGCTTGCCGGACCCGTCGAGCCTTTGCAACCGCCGAGCACGTTGGAACAGACGACGAAGAACCTGTCCGTATCGACCGCCTTGCCCTTGCCTATCAGGGCGTCCCACCAGCCGACATGCTTGTCCTCCTTGCTGTAAAAGCCCGCGACATGGGCGTCCGCGGTAAGCGGCGAGCAGATCCAGACCGCATTCGATTTTTCCGCGTTGAGCGTGCCGTAGGTTTCATACCGGAGGGAAACCTCGGGCAGGGAATTTCCGCTTTCGAGGATAAAGCCTTCCGCTCCGAGGTCGAGCTTCCTGTCATGGAATTCGACGGGACCGAGACTGTCTTTATGCAAATATTCGCTCATATGCATTTAATATAGGAAAAAAAGGCCTTCTTGGCGATTGCCGGCGGGGACGTTCGGGAAGTTGTCCGGGGACAACCGTTTTTTCCTTTTTAGGGTTAGACCTTTTCTTCGCCTTATAGATTTGCCATAAACAATTCTCAGAGGTTTATAGGCATGAAAACATTCTTGATGGCCATCCTTGCTTTTTCCGCTTTGTGCGCTGCGGAAGTCCGTTACCCTGTCCAGGAATTTCGTCTGGGAATCGGCAATACGGATAGAAACTTGTCGGTCGTTTCGAAAAGCATCCATGTAGCTTCGGAAACTTTCCTTGGCGAAAAATCCCAGAAGTGGTCTTTGGACTATGTCCGGGCCGGTGCCTATAAGATTGTCAATTCCGAGACGGGGAAAGTCTTGGCAAACCGGAACGGCCTTGCGATAATGGCGGATGACGGTGAAGAAACGGACCAATGTTGGCGGATTGTAGCGGTCGAAAAAGACTTTGAAGGCTACGATCTTTACTATAAAATAGTAACCGACGCGAATCCGGATGAAGGTCTATCGCTAGATTCCGCCGGGAATTTTTTCCGGGTCGAAAAATATACCGGAAAGACTTTCCAAAAGTTTAAAATCAATCTGGACGGCCTTGAAGGCTATGCCGCGAATGCGCAGGTTTCCGGCAAGGAGAAGGCGGGAACCATCGGAGGCTTGCTTGGAAAGACGGTGATCGTTTCTACGGTATCCGATCTGGTTTCCGCCCTGGATTCAAAGGAACCGCTAACGGTCGTGCTCGATGGCGATATCGACATGGTGAACCAGAACAAGGTAAATCAGCGGATTCGGGACAACAAGACGCTTGTAGGCGCGTTCGGGAACAATACCATCTACGATAGCCAATTTAGAAATGACGACTTTTATGGAAAGGATGCCGCGCCTAGCAACAACATCGTCATCCGCAACATAAACTTTGTCGCCCGGCAGCTAAATTCCAGCGGTTCCGGGGTGATTTTGCTGTCTATCTATGGGGGAAGGAATATCTGGATAGATCACAACAGTTTCAGCGCGACTTTTGCGCAAGACAAGGACAGGGAAGTGGGAAAGTTTATCTGGATAAATACCCCGGCAGCGAACTGGAGCGATTCGAAATACAACGGCGTCAATCCCGACTATATCACGATTTCGTACAATTATTTCAAGAACCGGTTTTGGACGGTCGCGTTCGGTTCGCAAAACAAGGACACAAGCCGGCTCCGTACGACGCTGATGTTCAACAAGTGGGAACAGTGTTCTCGGCGAACTCCGCAATACAGCAACGGATTTCACCATAACTACAGCGAATACCATACGGTTACGGGATCGGAAAATCCAAACGCTTCGAGCCAGGTTATCGGTGGGGAGGGCAGTCGCCTTCTCAACGAGAATTGCCGTTTTGAAGCTTATCCGGGAAAGGAACTCGATATCGACCGGAAAAGTGCGATTTCCGCCCACGACAATAATTCCTACGCGTCAAGCCGTGTCGGGGAAACGCCCGCTAAATTGAAGTTTACGCCGCTTGGAAATCCCTGGAAAGCGTCGGATAGCTACGGTTATCACCTCGTCCGCGGATTTGACGCCGCCGGAAACGATGCGAAGACCTTTACGAATAAATATTCCGGCTGTTTCAAAAAGCTTGGAGAAATTCGGTATGTTACGGATGCCGGGATGGAAAAGTTTATCGACAAATCTTACGGGACGCCGTTTCTTCGAAGCGTTGAAGTCGGCGACAGCCCTTTAGGCGAATCGAAAAAACCGACCCGGATGGACACTCTCCATGGAATCTCTTTCCGGAATGCAAATAGCGGGCTGTATCTGTCCTTGTCGTCTGGCGCAAACAGTGCTCCGGATTATCTGGCCCAGACACGGGACGAAACGCTTTGGAATTTGATCCCTGATTCTTCCGGGTTTTATTTCATCGGGACCGGTTTCGAAAACCGCTATCTTCATGTGGAAAATTCAAAGACAGGTAACGGCTCGGGCATCGTCCCGGAAAAGGAAAGGTCGGGCGAAAGCGGTCTGTTCAAATTTGTGAAAAATGAGGATGGAACATTCAACATCACGACAAAGATCACGTCGGACCAAAGCTGTCTCGGGGTCGCCGCCGCTTCGCTTGAAGAAGGCGCAAAAATTGTCGAATGGGAATGCAACGCTTCTAGCGACCAGAAGTGGGTCGTGAAAATCCACCCGAATGCAAAAAGCGGAAATCTGATAACGGATTTAAAAGTGTATGACTTGGCAAACGATACGGCTTGGAAAATCCGGCCCCGTCTTGCCTTGGATTCGCTTGTCTTTGGGGATAGAAGTGTCGTGATACAGGATGTTTCCGAAGAACTCGTCGGTGCGGAATTCATCCAGACGGCCTGCGATTCCAAGTCTAGCCCGCTAGATACGGTCGCTCTTTTTACTGCCGCAAAAGATTTGGAACTCTATGTCGCGCTAGACAGCCGAGTCGCGGTAGTTCCGGAATGGCTCTCCGGTTTTCAAAAAACAGGTCTGTCCATAAAGAACAGTTCTTCCGTAAATTTTGACATTTACCGGCGCCCGGTCCAAAAGGGAGAAGTCGTTGTGCTCGGGGCAAACGGACAAAGCAGTGGCGCGGTCAATTACTTTGTCTTGGCAAAAGAAAGCCGTACGGAAAGAATCCGGTCGCCTGGATTGGAATTTGCCGTTCAGGCAGCCCTTGTCGGGAAAAACCTCTATCTGGAAAATCCGACGGAAAATACGATTTCGGTTTCGCTTTATTCCGCTTCGGGAAAGGTCTTTTTTAGAGAGACGCTTTCACCTCGCAGTAGCCGTTCTTTTTCACTCGGAAAAAATATCGTTCGGGGCTTTTACATCCTTCGCGTCCAGTACGGTTCGCGGATAATTTGCAAAAAAATGCCGGTTTATTAGGAAGCGAAAATAAAGGTCCTTGGACTTGAATGCCCGAGGACCGCAAAAGTTTGAGCGAAATCGCTACCGGACGACAAGTGCCGCCAGGGAAAGTTCTAGTCCCATCCGGCTGTCGCAAATTCCGTTCTTGATGTCGCTATCGAGTTCGCCGAGCCGCTTGATGACACGGCAAAGCAGTTCGGGCGGCCAGTTCATCGCCTTGCGCGGTTCGTTCAGCTTCTTTTCGAAGAGCCATGGATTCGCTCCGAGCTTCGATGCGATTTCGTTTACGGGAATCTTCCGACCGAGCATCGTCCGGATGTGGAGAAGGCGTACCGCGTAAGCTTCGAGAGCCGCGATTATCTGGATCCCTTCCACGCCGGAGTCGAGAAGTTCGCGGAGCTTTTTCGTGTAGGCCAGCGGATTCCTGTCGCCAAAAGGTTCGCGGATTTCGAACGCAGCGATTTCTCGCTGCGGGGCAATCATCAGTTTCGCCTGTTCGAGCGAAATGACTTTTCCCTGCGGATCGAGCAGAAGGATTTTCTGGAGTTCCGCGTCGATTCTCGCCTGGTCCGTTCCGAGCGCATCGGCGACATATTCGGCGGCGAGCGGTTCGATTCTCCGCCCGAGGTCCGTTTCCGTGTGCGAGGTTATCCACTTCGCCATTTCGTAATCGCGCGGAGACTTGCATTCCTTGAATGTCGCGATTCCCTGGAGCGACTTGTAGAGCTTGCTTGTCTTGAGCAGCTTTTCGAAGTCGAGCAAAAGGTTCGCGCTCGGCGAAGTCTTGAACCAGGATTCGAGCGCGGCGGTGTCGTCCGCCTTGAGGGACTCCGCCTTGCGCAGAACGACAGTCTGTTCGCTTGCAAACAGCGAGCAGGAGTCGCACGCTTCGATGACCGCGTCGGCGATGGATGGGATGTTCGTGTCGTTTCCGAAAAGAATCTTCCGTGCCAGCGGATCGTCCTTGCGGTCGGCAAGCGTCTTTTCGAGAAACTGGCTTATCAGCCGGTCCTTTTCAAATTCGCTGTCTCCGATGAGAACGACAATCATCTGCAGTTACTGAACGTCGAGAATTTCGAAAAGGTTCTTGCCCTTGGGCGTGATGACTTCCGCCGTTTCGCCCTTCTTCTTTCCGAGGAGAGCCTTGCCGATGGGGCTCGTGAAGCTGATTTTCCCGTTGATGGCATCGACGCCTTCCGGGGAGACAATCGTGTAGGTGATGTCGCGGTTTGTCTTCTTGTTGCGGAGCTTGACCGTCGCCCCGAACTTGATTTCGCCGCCCTTGCTCGGGTCGTACTTGATGATGACTGCGCGTGCGACGCGGTCTTCGAGGTAGTTGATGCGTGATTCGATCTCGCCTTGGCGGTCCTTGGCGGCATGGTAGGCGAAGTTTTCGCTCAGATCTCCCTGGGCGCGGGCTTCCGCGATTTCGTCGATGATCTTCGGGCGTTCGACCTTTTTCAGGTTTTCTAGTTCCTGCTTGAGCTGGTCGTAAGTTTCTTGGGTAACGGGTATATTGTCCATAGAGAGAAATTTATAAATTTCCAGGGTCCGCGACAAACGGGCAAAGGATATTCGATATGCTTACGATGTTGAAAGATGGCGGCGTCTGTTCCCCGAAAGGCTTTACCGCTTCGGGCTACACGGCGGGAATCAAGGCGAGCGGAAAGCCCGACATGGCGCTTCTCAAAAGCGAAAAGGCGGCGCGTTGCTTTGCCGTCTTCACCACGAACAAGGTCAAGGCGGCTCCGGTTCTCTATGACAAGTCGGTTCTCGAACACGCGCACTTTGCGTCGGCTGTCATCGTGAACAGCGGGAACGCGAACGCCTGCACGGGGGCGAAGGGGCTTGAAGACAGCGCGCGCACGGCAACGCTCGTCGAAAACGAACTGGGACTTGCGCCGAAAAGCGTGCTTGTCTGCAGCACGGGGGTTATCGGACACTTGATGCCGATGGACAAGGTCGAAGCGGCCATTCCGCACCTGGTGAAAGGTCTCCACGAAAACGCCTCCGAGGAATTCGGGACGGCGATTCTCACGACGGACCGCGTCCTCAAATCGCTTGCGGTAGAAGTCGAAACCGCCAAGGGAAAGGTGACTGTCGGCGGCTGCTGCAAGGGCAGCGGCATGATACACCCGAACATGGCGACGATGCTTGCCTTCATCACGACGGACCTCGGGCTTCCGCTCGACTTCTTTGCCGAGTTCCGCGCGGACATTTCGGATTCCTTCAACGCGATTACCGTCGATGGCGACACGAGTACGAACGATACGTGCATCTTGCTTGCGAACGGCGTTTCCGGTATCCGGTACGAGGACCTGTCGATCGGCGAAAAAAGCGAGTTCCGCGCGGCGCTGATGACCGTGATGAAGGAACTCGCGAAGGATATCGCCCGGGACGGAGAAGGTTCCACCAAGTTTATCGAAATTCGGGTCGAAAAGGCGGAGAGCCACGCGGAGGCGCTTCGGATGGCGCGCTTTGTCGGGACGAGCAACCTTGCCAAGTGTGCGATGTTCGGCGAAGACCCGAACTGGGGACGGATTCTTTCGAGCGCGGGTTCGAGCGGCGTGAACATGATTGCGGACCAGACGGATCTCTACTTCGGGGATGTCAAGGTCCTTTCCGGCGGGCGTCCCGTCGAATGCGACCGGAAAAAACTCGAAGAAGTCGTGAAGCAGAAGGAATACAAGGTGACGATCGTGCTGAATATCGGCGAGGCGAGCGCTTCTGCCTACACGTGCGATCTGAGCTATGAATACGTGAAAATCAACGCGGAATATACGACCTGATTCTTTTGAGGCTTAAAAAAACAGCCGGTTCGTGAAGAACCGGCTGTTTTTCTATCGTCCGAAGCTTGGACTAGGCGTTCATCGCGCCGCGTTCGAGCTTGATCGTGAAGTTCGTGATGTCGCAGACTTCGCTCGGTCCCCAATACTGGATAGGACCCGGATAGGTGTAGGATTCCGTCTTTGCCCATTCGTCGCGGCGGGCGGCGAAGAACTTGAACGGGGCTCCGTCGAGTTCGACAAGCGCCTTGCGGATAACGGGCTTGTCCGCCCCGGCGCGGCGTTCGATGTTCATCATCATCGTAATCGGAAGACCGCCGGCGGTCCAGTTCTCGATTCCCTTCGTCAGGTTGCGAACGGAACTCATGTAGCCGTTCATACCGTTCAGGGCGAGCACGGAAGCGGTGAATCCGAGGCTGTAGCAGTAGTCCGCGTCAAAGTTCGACGGGGCTGCGCAGCGACCTTCGTAGCCGAAGAAGTGGTTGAGCGCGCTGAACTTGCCCTTGAAATCCGGACGGCTCTTGAGCTCCTTTTTCACCATTTCGATGATGAGCTTTTCCGTTTCGATGAGCGAAACCTGCACGTTGCCGTGGCTGTCGCGACCGAGCATCAGCTGGGCCTGGATGCCCTGCGGGAGAATCTTCAGCACGTCGGCAGATTCCTTGCTAATCCACTGGCAGAGCTTTTCCACCTTGGCGACCGTATCGAGTTCGGCGACTTCCGCTTCGTGGTGGGCGAGCGCTTCGGAAAGTTCGGAAATCAGGACGCCGACATCCGGGATGAATTCGAGAAGGCCTTCCGGGATGAGGGCGACGCCGAAGTTCTTGCCCTGGGCAGCGCGGAGCGCGACCACGTCTGCTACCTGCTTGATGACTTCCTTGAGCTTCATCTTCTTTTCCTTGACCTCTTCGGAAATCAGGCAGATGTTCGGGTGGGTCTGGAGGGCCGCTTCGAGGGCGATGTGCGAAGCGCTGCGTCCCATGAGCTTGATGAAGTGCCAATACTTCTGGGCGGAATTCGCGTCGCGCATGATGTTTCCGATGAGTTCGGAGTAGGTCTTCACCGCGGTGTCGAAACCGAAGGACGTTTCGATGTATTCGTTCTTCAAGTCGCCGTCGATAGTTTTCGGACAGCCGCAAACGCAGGTCTTCACGCCCTTTTCCTCGAAGTATTCGCCGAGGACGGCCGCGTTCGTGTTGGAATCGTCGCCGCCGATGATGACAATCGCGTCGAGGTCGAGCTTATTCGCGACAGCGATGCACTTGTTGAACTGCTCTTCCGTTTCGAGTTTTGTTCTGCCCGACTGGATCATGTCGAAGCCGCCCGCATTGCGGTAGGCGTCCATCTTCGCATCGTCGATTTCGATATACTTGCCGTTTTCGAGGCCGGAAGGTCCGCCGAGGAATCCGAACAGGATGGAATCCTTGCTCACGGACTTGATGCCGTCGTAGATGCCCGCGATAACGTTATGTCCGCCCGGAGCCTGTCCGCCGGAAAGCACGACGCCCATGCGGAGAGGCTTGCCCGCCGCAGCCTGAGCCTGTTCGAACTGGACGACCGGAAGTCCGTAGGTCTTCGGGAAAAGTTCCTTGATTTTCGCCTGGTCGCTGACGGATTCGGTCGCGGCTCCCTTGTCTATCTTGACGCTCAGGGCGCCTTTCTGGAGAGAAACGGGGAGTTTTGGCTGGTAAGCCTGGCGCGCCTTGGTCAGCACGGAAATGTTTTCGGACATAGGTACCTCATTTTAGGTTGAAAAATCCACGGCAAATATAAAAATTTGTATCTTCGAAAACATGAAACGAATCTGCCTGTCCGCCCTTTTCTTTTTGACCGGAACCCTCTTTGCCGACGGCGCGCTCCGCTTTGTGCCCGAACCGTATGAGATGGGGGAAATTTCCCAGGGCGATGTTCGCCATGTGAAACTGGGCGGCGCGAACGTCTCGTCGAAAACCGTGAAAATCGAAAGCTCCCTCTGCCAGGGAATCGGATGCTCGAAGTTTAAGTTTACGGAAACCGTCGGCCCGCGCGAACCGTTCAGCGTCGAATTCGATTTTTCCACCGAGACGATGGAAGGTCCTTTTTCGAACGTGGTCGTTCTCGTCGGAACGGACGGCACGCCTTATCCGGCAACGTTCCAGGGCGTTGTCGCGGCTCCGTTTGTTTTTAGCGAAAAGATGTTCGATGCGGGATTCTACAAGCCCGGCGAAAAGCGCGAATGGACTTTTTACGTCTGGAACGCCGACAGGAAAACGCGCCCCGATCTGCAACTTCCCCCGGAATATTCCAAGGAATTTTCCGCCAAGATCCAGAATGTTTCGCTGGATGTGGAAAAGTTCGACGCGGTCCGCGAAGGCGGAAAGGTCCCCGGCCAAAAGATCACGCTCCGCGCCAAAGGCCTTGTCCGGGATTCGTCGGTCTCTCAAAAGAGCCTTTCGAAAATCGTATCGTTCCGGAGCGGGAAATTCCCCAAGGCGACGCCGGACGTTCTGATAGTCGGCTACTGGAAGGATTAGACTCGTTAATTTTCAGGGGACGATTTTTTCCTATCTTTGGGCGAGTTTTTCAATACGCTTAAAAAGAGGAAATCGTATGCTCAAAAAGTCCAAAACATTTGTTTTTTGTGCTTCGTCCGTTCTCGCCGGGATGTTCATCGCCTTGGCGGCCTGCGGCGACGATGTGACGAAGGTGACCGAAGTGACGAATCCGGGGCTGGAAGTTGTTGCCTCCGCGGATTCGCTTGGCAAGTGCACGGCGGAACGTTCGGGCGAGATGAAGTTCGCGCAAAAGGAAAATGCGGTCTATGTCTGCAGCGATTCTAGCTGGAAAAACGTTTCTGCTGCGGAAAAGGCTTCGTGTTCCGCGGAGCCTTTCAAGGACAGTTCGGGGTTTAAAATCGTCTGCGGTGGCGACTCGGTCGGGTTCATTCTCAATGGCAAGGACGGGAAGAAAGGCGAAGCCGGCAAGGCGGGAACTTCTTGCACGGTTGAGCTCCTTGCCGACAGTTCGACTTACAAGGTCGTTTGCGATGGGGATTCCGTCGGAACGCTCGTGAGCGGTCGTGACGGCGAAGGCTGCACGCTCACCGACAACGGCGACGGATCTGTTTCGCAGGTCTGCGGGGCGGACACGGTTAATTTGTACAAGGCTTTCTGCGGGGAAGAGTTCTTTAACCCGGATTCGAGCTTCTGCCATGAGAATTCGATAGTGCCGCTTTGTGGCGGAAAATCCTATGACCTGTCGGAAAGTTTCTGCTATACCGACTCGGTTGTTACGCTTTGTAACGGTGACCGGTTCGACTCCGAGGAGCAATTCTGTTACGAAAATGCTCTTTATGAAAAATGCGCCGGCGAAACTTACGAGCCGCAGGACAGCGTCTGTCACAATGAAAGGCTTTTCGGATTTTTCGAGGATGCTCGCGACGGGCAGGTTTACCGAACGGTCAAAATCGGCATGCAGACCTGGATGGCGGAAAACTTGAACTACGCCTATCTTCAAAAGACGGAGACGGAAGATTCTTCGAGCTTCTGTTATAACGATTCGGCGGAATATTGCGAAAAGTATGGACGCCTTTACATATGGTCGGCTGCGATGGACACGTTAACGACAGGTTGCGGTTATGGAAAAACATGTTCTCCGGCAGATACTGTTCGCGGAATCTGCCCGGACGGCTGGCATCTGCCGAGCGATGCGGAGTGGAATGCATTGAAAAAGTTCGTGGCGAATACCCTTTTCGGCGGCAAGGCGGATTCCGCGGGCTACGCGCTGAAATCGGCAAGCGGCTGGGCAGAATACAACGGCAAAACAGGCGGCTCGGACGCGTTCGGCTTCGGCGCTCTCCCGGCGGGCCGCCGCTACGGCTACGGTAAGTTCGTTGGCGTTCTCGAGAACGCGTACTTCTGGAGCGCTACGGAGTACGCCGCGAACTACGCCTACAACCGGCATTCGACCTGCAGCGTCACGGACCTGGACGCGTACGGCAGCAGCAAGGTTGGCGCGATGTCTGTCCGTTGCGTCAAGGACTAAAAACTCCCGTTTCAAGGAATTTGCGAAATCGACTTGCAAAATAGAGACTTTTTAATTAAATTTGAACCGCTCGCACGAGTTGCGGGCTGTAGCTCAGTCTGGTAGAGCGCTTGAATGGGGTTCAAGAGGTCGTTGGTTCGAATCCAATCAGCCCGATAAAGGCTTCCGTTCTTCGGAGGCCTTTTTTTTTGTGTGCGGTAAACGGAATTCCGCGTTGCATTTCTAAATTTCTTCCGGTTTTAAATGGAATTATTCGATAACATTACTAGGATTGTCCGGGACGACCTGCAAGCGGGCATTCGCAAAGGCAGTAAGATGTCTGTTGCCGCAGCTTGCTTCTCTATCTATGCGTATCAAAAACTCAAAAAACAGCTTGAAGGCATTGATGAACTGCGTTTCATTTTCACTTCGCCAACGTTTATAACGGAAAAAACGCCGAAAGCGCAGCGGGAGTTTTACATTCCCAGAATTTCAAGAGAGAGTAGCCTGTATGGCACCGAGTTTGAAGTAAAGCTACGCAATGAGCTGACGCAAAAAGCGATTGCGAAAGAGTGCGCCGACTGGATCAGGCGCAAGGCGGTTTTCAAATCGAACGTCACCCAGGAGCAAATGATGGGCTTTATGACGGTCGATGAGAGCACCTATATGCCCATCAATGGTTTTACTACCGTCGATCTTGGCTGTGAGCGCGGCAACAACGCTTATTATACGGTGATGAAGACAGAGAGCTTTGAGAACGCAAACCACTATATCAAGCTCTTTGAACAGCTATGGAACGACAGGAAAAAGCTGCAAGAGGTCACGGACATTGTAATCGAAAATATCTCTGCGGCGTATCGTGAGAACTCGCCGGAGTATATCTATTTTGTCGCGCTCTATAACATCTTCAAAGAGTTCCTTGATGATGTTTCAGAGGACGAGCAGCCTAACGAAGCAACGGGCTTTCAGGAAAGCAGAATCTGGGGAATGCTTTATAACTTCCAGCGTGACGCGGTTCTTGCCATCATCAGCAAACTTGAGAAATTCAACGGCTGTATTCTGGCAGACAGCGTTGGTCTCGGCAAGACATTTACTGCGCTTGCGGTGGTCAAGTATTATGAGAACCGCAACAAATCTGTGCTTGTCCTCTGCCCGAAAAAGCTCTCTGAGAACTGGAATACATACAAGGGCAACTATATCAACAATCCCATTGCAGTGGATCGGCTGAGATACGACGTCCTCTACCATACGGACCTTTCCCGCGAACATGGACAGTCGAATGGGATTGATCTTGACCGCCTGAATTGGGGCAACTATGACCTCGTTGTCATTGATGAGAGCCACAACTTCCGCAACGGCGGTGAAGTGTCCGGCGAGGATGCAAAGGAAAACCGTTATCTGAAACTACTCAATAAAGTCATTCGTGCCGGTGTGAAAACGAAGGTGCTGATGCTCTCGGCAACGCCGGTCAACAACAAGTTTATCGACCTCAAAAATCAGCTTGCGCTTGCCTACGAGGGTGATGCCTCTCAGATGAGCAAAAAGCTCGACACGACTAAAAGCATTGATGAAATTTTTCGTCAGGCACAGAAGGCTTTCAACGCATGGAGCAAGCTCCCCGCCGAAAAACGCACGACGGATGAGCTTTTGCGGACGCTGGATTTTGATTTCTTTGAACTCTTGGACAGCGTGACGATTGCACGGTCAAGAAAGCACATCGAAAAGTATTACAACACTTCGGACATCGGAAAATTTCCTGAACGTCTGCCGCCGATTTCTCTGCGTCCCTGCCTGACCGATTTGAATGATGCGATCAACTATAACGATATTTACAATCTGCTCACGTCGCTGAATTTGACGATCTATACGCCGTCAAATTATATCATGTCATCGAAACTGGCAAAGTATATTGACATGACGCACCACAAGGGAAACAGCCTTACCCAGCAAGGACGTGAAGAAGGCATTCGCCGCCTGATGAGCATCAACCTTCTCAAGCGTCTGGAAAGCTCGGTTGCTTCTTTCCGCCTGACGATTGATCGCATTAAAAAATTGATTGACGATACGATTGGGACGATCAAAAATTATCAGTCTGGAGACTGCGTCCTGAATCTGACTGAGATTTCCGGCACAGAAGATTTTGATTACGATGACCAGAACACCGACTTTTTCTTCGTCGGCAAGAAAATCAAAATTGACCTTGCTGACATGGATCATGTTTCGTGGCTGCGAGATCTGGAAAAGGACGCGGAGAATCTGGAACGCTTGTCCCGCATGACCCTCGACATCACGCCAGAGCATGACACGAAGCTGCAAACATTGTTCGACTTGATCCGAAAGAAAATCGAGCATCCGATCAATCCCGGCAATAAGAAGATCATTATTTTCACGGCGTTCTCCGATACCGCAGACTATCTCTTTGCGAACGTCAGCAAATTTGCAAAAGAGAACTTTAGACTGGAAACGGCAGAGATCACCGGCACAGTTGACGGAAAGACTACCATTCCGAAGCTCCGGGCAGACCTCAATACGGTTCTAACCTGTTTCTCTCCTGTTTCCAAAGGGAAATCCGTACTCCTGCCCGGAAGTACCGACGAGCTTGATATTCTAATTGCGACCGACTGTATTTCCGAAGGACAGAACTTGCAGGACTGCGATTACCTTATCAACTACGACATTCATTGGAACCCTGTTCGTATTATCCAGCGGTTCGGACGAATTGACCGTATCGGCAGCAGAAACGACCATATCCAGCTCGTAAACTTCTGGCCGGATATGGACCTCGACGAGTATATCAACCTGAAAAGCCGCGTAGAAACCCGCATGAAGATTTCGGTCATGACCTCTACTGGCGACGATGACCTGATCAACGCCGAGGAAAAAGGTGATCTTGAATACCGCCGCGCACAGCTCAAGCGACTGCAAGAGGAAGTTGTGGACATTGAGGACATGACCAGCGGCATTTCCATCATGGATTTGGGACTCAACGAGTTCCGTCTTGATTTGCTTGAGTACATAAAATGCCACCCGGAAATTGAAACCGCACCGAAAGGTCTGCATACCGTTGTCGGGCAGACAGCGAATTCTCCTGCCGGTGTGATTTTTGTCCTCAGAAATATCAATGACAGCGTGAATATTGACAACCGGAACCGCATTCACCCCTTCTACATGGTTTACATCAGCGAAGAGGGCGAAATTGTCTGCGATTACCTCAACCCGAAGAAATTGCTCGACACGATGCGTCTGCTCTGTCGTGGCAAAGGTGAGCCTTGTGCGGGTCTTTGCAAGCGATTCAATGATGAGACGGATGACGGACGCAAAATGGGTGAAATTTCTGAACTGCTGAGTGAGGCGATCAATTCCATCATTGACGCGAAAGAAGAAAACGATATTGACAGCCTGTTTAAGAGCGGCGGAACATCCGCGCTGCTCAGTGCGGTGTCGGGGCTGGACGATTTTGAGTTGATTTGCTTTTTGGTAATTAGGAATGAGTAATGAGATGTGAGGAATTAGATGGAAAACGTTGTCGCTGACAAAAGCTTTGCCTTTGCGCTGCGAGTAATCGCACTGTACAAATATATCCGCTTTGAGAAGAATGAGTTTATTTTATCCAAACAGGTTTTGCGGAGCGGAACGAGCATTGGGGCAAACATCGCCGAGGCACAGTGTGCAATCAGCCGGAAAGATTTTTTGTCCAAAATGTATATCGCTTTCAAGGAATGTTCCGAAACAAAATACTGGCTGGAGCTTTTGTTCAGGTCCGACTATATGGACGTTTCACAGTATGATTCCATCCAGTCGGATTGTGTTGAACTCCTGAAAATGCTGTCTGCAATCACAAAATCTGCGAAAAATAGAGAGGTGTGAAAAATTGCTCATTCCTAATTCCTCATTCCTCATTGCCTCGATGTTTCCTGCATCTACGGAGTTTGGCAAAAGAATACCGAAACAGAAGTTCTATGAGAATCTTAATGTTCCTCCTGCCTTGCGCCGTGTATTTGTCGATCAGATCAAGTTGGTCTATTGGCGAAACAAGCTGGCTGCGTCCACGCTGAATATCGCTGCGGGTGAAGCAGTCACCGAGGTCGAAGTATTCGAGGTGCGGCTGAATGATCCCCAGCTTGACGACGCGGTGCTGAAACAAATCGACAAGGAAATTCCATATCACATTCTCTTTATTCTGACCTGTGACAGCAAGGCTCAAGCGTGGATCGGCTATAAAGAAGCCGCCGCGTCCGGCAGTAACGCTTTCAAAGTCAGTCGCTATTATCACACCGACTGGATGCCGGAAGATGAGTTGCATCTTGGTATCGATGGCTTGAATATGGATGCCGTCTATGAAAGCCTTGTCCGCCAGATCGCTGGGGACAAACTGCAAACAGATTCCGGCGAGAGCCTGAAAGAGTCCGTCGAGCGGGATGAAAAGAAGAAGCAGCTCGAAAAGCAGATTGCCGCGCTGGAAAGCAAAATGCGGCGGGAGAAGCAATTAAACCGTCGAATGGAAATGAATGCGGAGTTGAAGAGGTTGAAAGAAATTTGGAAAAATCGTTAAAAGTTGTTAGTTTTTGATGGGAAGGATCGTTCAATGGGAAAAACGCTGATCTATCACGGCAGTCATGCGAAAATCCGAATGCCGGAGATTCTTATTGGCAGGAACACGAAAGACTTTGGTCCCGGTTTTTACTGCACGGTGATGCGTGAACAGGCGGAACGCTGGGCGAGGCGATTTGATACGCCGGTGATCAATGCCTATTCGTTCTTGGCTGATGAATCGCTGGATATTCTGGAGTTCAAGACGATGACAGAAGAATGGCTCGATTTTATCGCGGACTGCCGGGGCGGAAAAAAGCACCATCATGATATCGTTATCGGAGCCATGGCAGACGACCAGATTTATAATTATGTTGCCGACTATATCGACGGCATTATTACGCGGGAACAGTTCTGGAGTCTCGCCAAGTTCAAATACCCGACGCACCAGATCAATTTTTGCACGGCAAACGCTTTGAAGTGTCTGCACTTCGAGTATGCCGAGGAGGTCAAACCATGACAGGACGTGAAGACAAAAAAGCGAACGACCTGTTTTTCACGTGCGCCCTGGTTGAATATATCGCGCGGAAAACCAAGAACAAGCCTGCCGATGTCGTGGATTTTTTGGGGAAAAAGAATCTTGAAAAGATTTACGAACTGGCGGATGTTTACCACAGCGAGAACATGGAGAGCGTGAGCGATGACTTGATTGCGAAATGCCGTATTCCAAACGGAAATTTCGACAACGTGGCGAAATGCAGATATTCTGTTCCGACGCATTGGGATATCGGCAAAGTTTACAAGCGGTTGATTGTGATGCTTTCCCATGAACAGAACGCGGATGAAATAGACTTGCTGATAAACGTTTATCATTCGCCTGTCAGCGATTTGATTGAAGACTACAACGGCAGTTTTTATTATGAAAATCCGCAGACCATTTGTGAAACCTATAAAACAAATGTCGTTTGTTAGAAAACTTCGATTTAGCCAATCCATAGCCAATAAAGCGTAAGAAACCAATTTGGAAAAAGGATATTGAGGTATGAAAATGGACAAAATGAAATTTGAATCGCCGGATATGACGGCGCAGAACATAGACCGCATTGCTGCCCTGTTTCCGAACTGCATCACGGAAATGCTGGACGAGGAACGTAGCACGCCGGAGAAGAAGGTGTACAAGCGGGCAGTCAACTTTGAGCTGCTGAAACAGATGCTTTCGCCGGACATGGTGGACGGCGACGAGGCATACGAGTTCACATGGGTCGGCAAGAAGGCGGCTATCGTAGAAGCCAACAAGCCGATCCGTAAGACCCTGCGCCCCTGCGTGGAGGAAAGCAAGGACTGGGACACCACCGAAAACCTCTACATCGAGGGCGATAATCTGGAAGTCCTCAAGCTCTTGCAGGAAAGCTATCTCGGCAAGGTCAAGATGATCTATATCGACCCGCCATACAACACCGGCAACGATTTTATCTATGCCGATGATTTCATGCGCTCGCAGGAAGAAGAAAACGAGCAGATGGGAATGTACGACGAGGACGAAAACCGTTTGTTCAAGAATATCGACACCAACGGACGGTTTCATTCTGATTGGTGCAGCATGATTTACTCTCGACTGACGCTGGCAAGAAATCTGCTGACGGACGATGGGGTTATCTTTATCAGTATTGATGACAATGAAGATAGTGCTTTAAAAGCAATTTGCGATGAAGTTTTTGGCAGAAGCAATTTTATTGCTAAATGCGTCCGAAAGCGAAGAGATAGTCAAGCAAATTTATCAAAAAACATCTCGCCAATTCATGAGTATGTTCTTGTTTTTGCAAAAAAACAAGGAGATGTTTTGAACAAAATATCCGCAAATATTGACGAAAGCGACTATAAGAATCCCGACAACGACCCAAGGGGGCCGTACAAAACGATGCCTTGTACAAACAAGGGCGGTACTGTTTACACAGTCTCTACACCGACAGGAGTTCAAATTACAGAAGAATGGAGATTTAAGCGGGAAACTTATCACAAAATGTTAAATGAAAATAGGCTCGTCTTTCCAAGAGGTGGTGAAGGTAAACCAAGATATAAATTATTCTTATCTGAAAAAATAGAAGAAGGACAACTTGCGAATACATGGTTAGATACGCTTTCCTCTAATCAAGAGGCTACACGAGAAATAAAAGCATTGTTTGATAATAATCTTGTGTTTGACACACCCAAGCCAGTCGGATTACTTGAATTTTGTGCACAACTGTCTACTCAAAAAGATAGCATCGTGTTGGACTTCTTCTCCGGCTCTGCGACCACCGCCCACGCTGTTATGCAACTCAACGCCGAGGATGGTGGACACCGCAAGTTCATCATGGTGCAGCTTCCGGAAAAGTGCGATGAAGCAAGCGAAGCCTACAAAGCAGGCTACAAGAACATCTGCGAAATCGGCAAAGAGCGCATCCGCCGTGCCGGGGATAAGATCAAGTCCGAAAGCCCCATGACCACGCAAGACCTCGACATCGGTTTCCGCGTCCTCAAGCTGGACGATACCAACATGAAGGATGTTTACTATGCGCCGGATGATTACGATCAGGGGATGCTTGCGGGTCTGGAATCCAACATCAAGGATGACCGCACCGACCTCGACCTGCTGTTCGGCTGCCTGATTGACTGGGGCTTGCCGCTGTCCCTGCCGTACAAATCCGAGAAAATCGACGGCTGCACCGTCCACACCTACAACGACGGCGACCTGATCGCCTGCTTTGACGCGAATGTTCCCGAAAGCGTGGTCAAGGAGATCGCACAGCGCCGTCCGCTCCGCGCCGTCTTCCGCGATTCCGGCTTTGCGTCCAGCCCGGAGAAAATCAACGTGTTTGAGATTTTCAAGCTCTATATGCCGGAGGACGCGAGCGACATTTCCAAGCGCGTGAGGGTGATCTGAGGAGGTGCGGAAATGGAAGAACGTAAAAGATTCGGCAAATTCAACAAGGATGTTGTGATTCCCGTCGCACCCGATGCAGCGGAATTTGGGGAAAATTACGATTCCTTCATCCATTCCGTCATCGATGAAGTGAAAAAGCGCAGAATACAGATCGTTTTGCAGGCAAACCAGGCAATGCTCTTGCTGTATTGGCTTATCGGAAAAACCATCTGCAAAAAGCAAAAAGAGGAAGGCTGGGGCACAAAGGTAATCGACAGGATATCCCGTGACTTGCAAAAGACTTTCCCGGACATGAAAGGCTTTTCTCCAAGAAATATCAAATACATGAAAAAGTTTGCGACGCTGTGGCAGGATGAGACAATCGTGCAACGGCTTGTTGCACAATTGCCGTGGGGGACAAATATCGTATTGATGGACAAGGTCGCTTCGGAGGAGGAGCGGATTTGGTATGCCCGGAAAGCGCTGGAAAAAGGCTGGAGCAGGAATGTTCTCGCCGTTCAAGTCGAAAGTAATGTGTACGGGCGCAGTGGAAAAAGCTTAAACAATTTTAAAGCGGCGTTACCACCGGAAAAATCCGACATGGTCGCGCAGATTTTCAAGGATCCTTATCTCTTTGATTTTTTCGGTACGGATGTTCCGCGGCGTGAATTGGACATTGAAAAAAAACTGACCGAGCACATCCAGGAATTTTTATTGGAATTAGGGCAGGGCTTTGCCTTTGTAGGGCGACAAGTGCATCTCGAAGTTGGAGGCGACGATTTTTATATCGACCTGCTGTTCTACCACCTAAAGCTTCGATGCTATGTCGTCATTGAATTGAAGGCGTGCGAGTTCGAACCGGGCTTTGTCAGCCAGCTGAACATGTATCAAAATGTTGTAAACACTCTGCTGAGGCATCCGAACGACAACCCGACAATCGGGCTTCTGCTAGTAAAAGGGAAAAACAAAACGGTCGTGGAATATTCTTTGGAAGGATACAACAACCCGATTGGCGTCGCCGACTGGAAGAACGAACTCGGAAAAGAAATTTCGGTCGATATTCAATCCAGTTTGCCATCGATAG
This sequence comes from uncultured Fibrobacter sp., assembly GCA_934691725.1. Taxonomy (GTDB): domain Bacteria; phylum Fibrobacterota; class Fibrobacteria; order Fibrobacterales; family Fibrobacteraceae; genus Hallerella. The sequence continues at coordinate 37,159 of CAKUTF010000012.1, forward strand.
AACAAATCGAGCGGGAGATGGAACTCGGAAGCGAGAACCCACAAATTCCGAATTCGAAAAGGAGGCGCCGCGATGAAAAGTGATGAACCAAATGCGACGATCCATAAAGGCTTTCTCAAAGGCGTCTCCGATGTTCTTCTGCGGGCGCAGAAAAACGCCAAAACCGCTGTCAATCTCGCTATGGTCTATGCCTATTTCGAGATAGGCAGAATGATCGTGGAGGAAGAACAGCATGGGGAAAATCGGGCGGCGTATGGGACGCAGCTTTTGAAGGAGCTTTCGGCATATCTGTCAAGCCAGTTCGGAAAGGGTTATTCCGTTGGTAATTTGAAAAATATCCGACAATTCTACAAGGTTTATTCCACGGATCAAATTGGCGAAACAGTGTTTAGCCAATTCGAAAATTTGCCTGCAGTTCATACTGGAAGAAAGTTTTTCCTGAGCTGGTCGCACTATTTGAAGCTCATGCGGATCGAAAACATTGACGAACGGCACTTTTATGAAATCGAGTCTGTCAAAAACGATTGGAGTCTCAGTGATCTGAAACGGCAGTTTGATTCGGCGCTTTACCAGCGGCTGTCGCTCAGTACGGATAAAAACAAGGTGAAGAGCCTCTCGCAGAAAGGGCACATCATAGAAAAATCCGCTGATTTGGTGAAGGATCCCTATGTGCTGGAATTTTTGGGCTTGGAGGAAAAAAGCGAATATTCGGAAAGCGATCTGGAAACGCGGATAATCGATAATTTGCAAAATTTTCTGCTGGAACTGGGCGCCGGATATACTTTTGTTGCCAGGCAGAAACGGTTTTCTTTCAATGAAGAACATTTTCGGGTGGACTTGGTTTTCTACAATCGGCTTCTTCGATGCTTTGTCGTGTTTGACTTGAAAATCGGGACATTGAAGCATCAGGATTTAGGACAGATGCAAATGTATGTGAACTATTATGATCGTTACGAAAAGCAAGAGGATGAAAATCCGACAATCGGAGTTTTGCTATGCCAGGACAAGGATGATTCGTTGGTAGAATTGACTCTTCCAAAGGATTCCAACATTTACGCATCGAAATATCAGCTATATCTTCCTGATAAACGGATTCTTCAGAAAAAACTTGAAGAATGGGTGAATAATTCCGGAGGCGAAAACGGGGGTTAAAATGAAGAATGAACTAGTCCTGTTCGAAACGGCAGACAAGGAAATCAAATTGACGGTTCCCGTTGAAAACGACACGGTCTGGCTCAATAGAAACCAGTTGGCCGGATTGTTTCAAAGGGATGTAAAGACGATAGGCAAGCATATTCACAACGCCTTGAAAGAGGAACTGGATAATTCAGTTGTCGCAAATTTTGCGACAACTGCTTCGGATGGGAAAGTGTACCAAGTAGAACATTACAATTTGGACATGATTATTTCCGTAGGCTATCGGGTAAAATCGAATCGAGGCGTGGAATTTAGGAAATGGGCAAATCGTGTTTTAAAACAATACATCATCCAAGGATACGCTCTCAACGAAAAACGGCTGGAGGCTTTGCAGCGTACAGTCGATATCCAATCGAAAATGCTGGCAGGCACTTTAGAGATGGAAGAAGGAAAAGTCGAAGGGATTCTTGCTGCAGTTTACCAAGATGTTTTTGGCGGAGACGTTTATCCGTCTTTGGAAGAGAAAGCGGCGAACCTTTTGTATTTTATGGTAAAAGATCATCCTTATTTCGATGGATGCAAAAGAATTGGAGCGTCGCTTTTTTTAGAATTTTTAAGCAGAAATGATTTTTTGTATAAAAACGGGCAAAAGCGAATCAGTGATGGTACTTTGGTCGCAATTACTTTGATGATTGCGGAATCCAATTCGTCGGAAAAGGATGTGATGGTTAATTTAGTGATAAATTTATTGGCGATGTAGGTGATGGCATGAAGCTCCAATTCAAACATCAAAAATTTCAAGCGGATGCGGCAAAAGCAGTCGTTGATGTCTTTGCCGGACAGCCGTACCTCACACCTACCTACATGATGGATAGAGGCTACGGCCAGCAGACCATGACGGACGATACGGACTTCACCGGTTGGCGCAACGAGCGCATTGTACCGGAACTTTCCGATAAGCTGATTCTGGAACATCTGCAAAAGGTGCAGCGCACGGGTCAGATCAAGCCGTCGGATAAGCTGGAAGGTCGCTATAATCTGACGATTGAAATGGAAACCGGCGTTGGCAAGACCTATACCTACATCAAGACCATGTACGAGTTGAACAAGCACTACGGTTGGAGCAAGTTCATCGTGGTCGTGCCGAGCATTGCCATTCGCGAGGGTGTTTATAAGTCCTTTCAGGTGACGCAGGAGCATTTCGCGGAGGAATACGGCAAGAAAATCCGGTTCTTCATCTATAATTCTGCCCAGCTCACGGAGATTGACCGCTTTGCATCGGATAGTTCCATCCATGTCATGATCATCAACTCCCAGGCGTTCAATGCCAAGGGTAAGGATGCGCGGCGTATTTACATGAAGCTGGACGAGTTCCGTTCCCGCCGCCCGATTGATATTATTGCAAAAACGAATCCGATTCTGATTATCGACGAGCCGCAGTCGGTCGAGGGCAAGCAGACAAAAGAACGGCTGAAAGAGTTCTGCCCGCTGCTGACGCTGCGCTACTCCGCAACGCACAAGTCGGACAGCATCTATAACATGGTCTATCGCCTTGATGCCATGGAAGCGTACAACAAGCGGCTGGTCAAGAAGATCGCCGTCAAGGGCATCACGGAGTCCGGCAGCACGGCAACCGAAGGCTTTGTCTATCTGGAAAGTATCAATCTTTCCAAAGCTGATCCGACAGCAACCATTCAGTTTGACTTCAAGGGTGCGTCCGGCATTCGCAAGAAAAATGCAACGGTCGGTATCGGTTACAATCTCTATGACAATTCCGGCAATTTGGATGAGTACAAGGTCGGCTTTGTGGTCAAGGCTATCGACGGACGGGATAACTCCGTAGAGTTCCTGAATGGTATCAAAATCTTTGCCGGAGATGTGATCGGCAAGGTCAGCGAAGACCAGCTTCGCCGCATTCAGATCCGCGAAACGATTCTTTCTCACTTGGAGCGGGAGCGTCAGCTTTTCCATAAGGGCATCAAAGTTCTATCGCTGTTCTTCATCGACGAGGTTGCAAAGTACAAGCAGTATGATGAGGCTGGCCATCCGTTCAACGGCATCTATGCGGATATGTTCGAGGAAGAGTACAACGACATTCTCGGCAACTGGCAGATTAGCATCGACGATGCGGAATACCTGAAATATCTGGATGCGATTTCCGCCCATAACACCCATGCCGGTTACTTCTCTGTTGACAAAAAGGGCAAGATGACCGACAGCAAGCTCTCCGACAAGAAGGAGGGCACGTCTGACGATATTGACGCCTATGACCTGATCATGAAGAACAAGGAACTGCTTCTGGATCGTGATCCGAAAAAGTCCCCGGTGCGTTTCATTTTCTCGCATTCCGCGCTGCGTGAAGGCTGGGACAACCCGAACGTGTTCCAGATTTGCACGCTGAAACAGAGCAGCAGCGAGGTTCGCAAACGTCAGGAAGTCGGTCGTGGATTGCGCCTTTGTGTCAATCAGGACGGCGAGCGTATGGATGCCAACGTTCTCGGCAATGATGTTCATTCTATCAATGTGCTGACCGTTATTGCCAGTGAGAGCTATGACAGCTTTGCAAAAGGCTTGCAAAGCGAGCTTGCCGATGCGGTTGCGGGGCGCCCTGTGGCTGTTACCGCCGAACTCTTCAAGGGCAAGGTTCTTGTGGATTCAAAAGGCAACGAGCAGGTTGTGGACGGCGATACGGCTCAGGCGATCTTTGAGGATTTGATCTCCAACGGATATGTCAAGCGCGGCGTGCTGACCGATAAGTATTATGCCGACAAAGCAAACGGTACGGTTCAGGTTGCGGAGGAAGTGGCGGACAGCCGCGATTCGGTGATGAGTATTCTTGATTCCGTCTATGACAGCCGCGCTATGCAGCCGGAGAATGCCCGCGATGGGAACGTCGAGCTGCAAGTTGATCCCGACAAGCTCGCCATGCCGGAGTTCAAGGCTCTCTGGAAACGTATCAGCCCGAAATCTGTGTATGTGGTTGATTTTGATACCGATGAGCTTGTAAATAAAGCGATTGCTTCCATCAACCGGAATCTTCATGTGCCGAAAATCTTCTTCAAGGTGGAAACCGGCGCAATGGATGAAATCAAGTCAAAGGATTCGCTTCTTGACGGAAGCGCATTCTCAAAGTCAAAGTCATCTACTTATGACAGCAGCAAGCAAATCCGCGCGGGCAGCAGCGTGAAGTATGATCTGATCGGCAAGCTGGTCGGAGAAACCGGCCTGACACGAAAGGCAGTTGTTGCCATTCTGACCGGTATTGAAAAACCCGTTTTTGAGCAGTTCAAATTCAATCCGGAAGAGTTCATTATCAAGGCAGCCGCCTTGATCAATGACGAAAAAGCAACTGCAATCATTCAGCACATCACCTACAATGTGCTGGATGAACATTACGACACGGACATCTTTACGGAACCGACCATCAAGGGCAAGCTCGGAACGAACGCGATGAAAGCGCAGCGGCATCTGTATGATCATATCGTGTATGATTCCACAAACGAGCGCGATTTTGCGACCGATCTGGACACCAACACAGACGTTGCGGTTTATGTGAAGCTGCCGGACAGCTTCTATATTGCAACACCGGTTGGACATTATAACCCGGACTGGGCGATTGCTTTCTATGAAGGCTCTGTCAAGCACATTTACTTTGTTGCCGAAACGAAAGGCTCCATGTCCTCTATGCAGCTCCGGCTCATTGAGGAATCTAAGATTCACTGCGCAAGAGAGCATTTCAAGGCGATCAGCAACGGAAATGTAGTTTATGATGTGGTGGACAGCTACCGGGCTTTGCTTGATAAGGTGATGAGGTAGCCGGCCTATTTGCTTTTGCAGAACCGCTTCTTTTTCTCGGGGGTAATCGCTTTCAGCAGCGGAAGGATCCTTTCTAAAAGTTCCCGGTTTTCCATATCGACGATATAATGTTCCTTGGCGCCTTCATAAGGAAATCCGCAGGGAGCCTCTTGCAGCAATTCTTCGAGTTCGGGAAGCTTTTTGGCAAAGACCGTGTTGTCGCAGACGGAAAGCACCAGATGTCCATCGAGATAGACCAGAAATTCGCCAAACATTTTTCGGGTTTTGACTTGTCCGAAAGGCTTGATTTTTTCTAGGACCGTGGCGATGTATTCAAATGATGTCGGCATGGCTTTTAATATAAAATTTTGAAAACTGCTTTCGCTCCGTCGAACTCCATTGTCCCGTGTCAGGAGTTCTCATCGCTCTTTTGACTGGATATAGAAAAAGACCGGAAGAACCGGTCTTTTTCTATATGGAGCTAAGGAGATTGTGCGCTAATCGCGCAACCCTACGGGTCTCATCGCCATTGGCGATTCGCTCTCCGCAAAAGCCCGCCGGGCTTTCGCTCCGTCGAACTCCATAATCCCGAGTCAGGAGTTCTCATCGCTCTTTTGACTGGATATAGAAAAAGACCGGAAAAACCGGTCTTTTTCTATATGGAGCTAAGGAGATTCGAACTCCTGACCCCAACGCTGCCAGCGTTGTGCTCTACCAAACTGAGCTATAACCCCGTTAGAGTGATTCAAATTGAGAAAAAAAAACTTTTTTTGTCAAGGGGGCGACTTCAAAATTTTTGAAAATCGCCTGGAATCACTCGGAAAAATCAGGCGAAGGTTTCGATTTTCACCGATTCGATTACCACGTCGTCGTAGGGACGGTCGTTGGCGTCGGTGCGGACCTTCGCAATCTCGTCGAGAACGTCGAAACCTTCAAAGAGCTGCCCGAATACGGAATAGCCTTCCGCCGGTCCGCCGTTTTCCGGGTGGTCGAGAAAGTGCGTCCCCTCTGCCGGGTGGACGATGAAGAACTGGCTGCCGATGGAGTGCGGCATCATCGTCTTCGCCCAGCTGAGCGCGCCGCGGAGATGCGAAAGCTTGGCGTCGTATTTGTCGCCGATGGTCGTTCCGGGACCTTTCGCCGCATGTCCGCCCGTTCCGTTCTTGCGGGTGAAGTCACCGCCCTGGATCATAAAACCCTTGATAATCCGGTGGAAAGGCGCTCCGTCATATTTGCCCTGCTTCGCAAGTTCGATGAAGTTCGTCGCGCATTCTCCGACGATTTCGGGGAAGAGGCGTGCACGCATTTCGCCGTGGTTCGTCTTGATTACCGCGATGGTTTCGCCGCTTTTCGGCATATCGAGCTGATTGAACATAACTTGAAAATCTCCGGTTGTTTTTGTTCTGGGATAAAAACTACATTTTCTTTTTGGAAAAACTCGAAAAAGGAGCTCGCTGTGAAGGATAATTGCAAACGGATCAGGCTTTTGCTAGACGCCCAGGCGATGGAAACCGCGCTCGACAGGATGGCCTCGACCGTTGCGGAGATGGTTCCCTCGGCGGATAACGTCCTCGTCCTCGGGATGGCCAGTCGGGGAATCCCGCTTTCGAAAAAGTTAGCCCTTCGCCTTTCGAAGCGTTACTCGCGTGAAATTCCGTGCGGAAGCCTCGACGCGACTTTTTACCGGGACGATTTCCATTACAGGCGGCCTCTCGCCGTCACCGAAATGCGCATCACGGAAATGCCCGTCTCCGTCGAAGGGAAGACCGTTATCCTTGTCGATGACGTTCTCTATACGGGGCGTTCTGTCCGGGCGGCAATCCAGGCGATTCTCGACATGGGACGTCCGGCGGCTATCCGCTTTTGCGCGCTGGTCGATCGCGGGCACAGGGAGCTTCCGATTGCTGCAGACGCGGTGGGGCTTTCGGTCAAGACGCTCGAAAACGAGGAAGTGCGCGTTTTAATCGAACCTGGCGATCCGGAAACGGCTGTCTATCTTGTACAAGTGGAGAATGTATGAAATCTTCTCTTTCCATTCGGCATCTTTTAGGGCTTGAAGGCGTAAGCGAAAGCGATATCCGGGCGATTCTCGATACGGCGGTCGAGTTCCGCGAACTTTTGGAGCGTCCCGTGAAAAAGGTCCCGTCCCTTCGCGGGCTTACTATCGTGAACCTGTTTTTCGAAAACAGTACGCGGACCCGCACGAGCTTTGAACTTGCGGAAAAGCGCCTCTCGGCGGACATCGTGAACTTTTCGAGTTCGAGTTCGAGCGTCCAGAAAGGCGAAACGCTGCTCGATACGCTCAAAAACATCGAATCGATGAAAATCGACGTGGTCGTGGTGCGGCACAAGGGGACTGGCGTTCCCAGGTTTCTTGCGGACCATACGAACGCGATTGTCGTAAACGCGGGAGACGGTGCGCACGAGCATCCGACGCAGGCTTTGCTCGACATGTTCACCATCGAACAGAAGCTGGGAACGCTCAAGGGAAAACGCATCGCGATCGTGGGGGACATTCGCCACAGCCGTGTGGCGCGCTCGGACTCCTGGGGGATGACGACGCTCGGAGCGAAAGTTACGCTCTGCGGACCGAGTACGCTGCTTCCGCGTTACCGCAAAGACTTCCCGGACGTCTCCTGGGAAACCGATGTGAAAAAGGCTGTCGAAGGCGCCGATGCGGTTATCGCGCTCCGCCTGCAAAAGGAACGCATGGAGGATTCGCTTCTGCCAAGCCTCCGCGAATACCGGAACTATTTTGGCGTGACGGAAGAGGTTCTCGAACGGGCTTCCGATTTGGCGCTTATCATGCATCCCGGCCCCATCAACCGCGGCGTGGAGCTTGATTCGGATGTCGCGGACGGTGCGCATTCCGTCATTCTCTCGCAGGTGACAAACGGCGTCGCCGTGCGGATGTCCGCCCTGTATCTTCTTTCCGGAGGTCGTGCAAATGGATAATGTTGTCTTGAAAAATGTCTGTCCCTTTGTCCATGGCAAGCTCTCGCCGACGCAGACCGTTTCGATTGTGGAAGGCGTCTGGCGGGAATCAGCCCCGGAGGGGACCCGAGTAGTCGATGGAAACGGCGCCTTGCTTCTTCCCGGGCTTTTTGCGCTGGGAATCGATTTCCAGGAACCTGCGCGCGATGATATCTACACTTATCGGTCGGGCTTTTTGGCGATGCGCCGAGGCGGTTTTTCCGGCGGGCTTTACGAAAGTTCCGCAAATCCGGTCGATGGCATCTGGCGTCTTGTCGCGGAAAAATCCGCATTAGAAAAGAGCGGTCTCGATATCCGGATTTTGGGGGCGATAAGCCAGGGGTACGAAGCGAAGGCGCTTGCCGAAATGCGCGAACTCTCTGACGGCGGCGTTGCGGGATTTGGCGACGGAAACCGATTCTTTGGAACGATGCGCTTCCTGCGTCTTGCGCTCGAATACGGCGAAATGACCGGGAAAAGGTTTTTCTTTCTCCCTTACGATTATTCCCTTGCCCATGGCGGTTTTGTCCACGAGGGAAACTTTTCCGACATGATAGGGATGAAGGGCGTTCCCGAACAGGCGGAAACGATTCCTCTCTTTGCCCTTCTCGAATTGTCCCGCTGGCTAGGCGTTCCGCTCCACATCAAGCAGGTGACGTCGAGGGCCGCGTTGGACTTGATCCGCCGCTACCGCGAAATGCGTCTCGATGTGACATGCGACGTTGATGTCCACCACTTGCTCTTTTGCGATGAGGACTTGAAAAGCCTCGACACGAACCTCAACCTGCATCCGCCCCTCCGTTCGGCGGAAGACCGAAAGGCGCTTTGGGAAGCCCTTGCCGACGGGACGGTCAACGCGGTGAGCTTTAACCATTTTCCCGTGCACCGCGAGGACAAGGAGGTGAATTTCGAAGCGGCAGTTCCCGGAGCTGTTTCGCTGGAAATCGCGCTCCCGATGATTTGGAACAAACTTTCCGAACGGCTCGGGGTTTCGCGGGCGGTGGAGCTCCTTTCGGAAAATCCGGCAAGGATTTCGGGAGCGGAACCGGCGGCCTTGAATCCCGGCGAAAAGGTCTCCGCAGTCCTCTTTGATCCGGCGGGAAAGACGCGCGTCGAATCCGGGACTTTTGCCGGCGGTGTCGAAAACTCCCCGTTCCTTGGACGGGAACTTCCGGGACGGATTCTAGGCTCTTATATCGCGGGAATCTGGAGGTAGCTTGATCCCGTTTACGGTTTCGGTGGAGATGCTCTTCCTCGCGCTTTTAGTCGCCACGCTTTTTCTCGTGCTGGTAGTTCTTGTCGAGATTAGCCGGAACAACCGGCGGCGTGAAGTCGGAACGATGTTCGCTTCGGACAAGTTCGACGAAAAGGTTGCGCGTTTTCATCTGTCGGAAACCGAAAGGGCGATGCTCGAACGCCTGGTCCGCCAATCTTCGTTCTCCAACAAGGATTCGGTGCTGAACTCGCCGCTTCTTTTCGAAGAAGCCGTAAACGATGTGTACAAATTAAATCACGGTGTGGAAAACATTTCGCCCGTTGATTGTGACACGATTGGGAATCTCCGAAAAAAGTTGGGGCATCTCGACAATGCGCCGAAATACTCGTATATTTCCACGCGGCAATTTACCCCGGGGATGGAGGTAGCGCTTGTTCCTTCCGAACGCAAGGCGGAAACGCGCGCGCTTCACCGAAAAATCCTTTCGCTGAATGAACGCTGCTGGTGCGTTTCCCTAGAAAATTCGAAATTTTTACGCGAATGTTTGGGGCGGAAAATCGAGGTCCGCTTCAATATTCCCGGCGAGGCGGTCTATTCCGCAAAGGTCCGTGTTTTGGGAATCGACGATTCGGGAAACCTGGTCTTGAAACATTCGACGAAAATCCACAAGGAGCAGCTTCGCCGCTGGATTCGTCTGTCCGTGCGCTTTCCCGTGCACTTGGAAACCGGCGAAAAAAAAATGGACGGTTTTCTTGTCGATCTTTCTGCCGGCGGCATTCTTCTCGCGCTCCCTGAAGTCTTAGGCGAGAATACGCTTGTCCGCATCCGGTTTCTTTTGCCTGGATTTGGCGAAGAATCATTGGACGTCCGTATCTTGCGCGTGCTGCACAAGGGGGAAAAGGATGAAAAAACGGGAGGGATCGATCACAGCGCATCGTTCATCGGAGATTTCGGGGAAACCCAGGAGCATGTTTTGCAATACATCTTCCAGGAAAGGCGGAAGTCAGAGCTTAGATCCGCAAACGTCTAAGGGAATGAGGAATTAGGAATGAGCAATGGGTCTGCGGACGTCTAAGAGAATGAGAAATTAGCAATGAGTAATGAGGAATTGGTCGGCAAACGTCTAGGCTTTTTAAAATGTCATTCCCCGGCTTGACCGGGGAATCTCCTTTCAGAGAAGGGATTGCCGGGTCACGCCCGGCAATGACAGGCTAGCGAGCTTGCCGAGCTATCCAGAACTTAGTTGAGAGAACTTAGAGCTTAGACCAGCAGACATTTAAATTTAGGGACTAGGGATGAGGGAATAGGGATTAGGAATAGTCGGCAAACGTCTAGGCTTTTGGGAAGAGTCAAGCGGGACAAGGGCTTTTGAAGAGAACGGTTAAAGAAAATAAGGAATTGGTCTGTGGAGCGAGCTTTTTCACATGTTGAAGCCAGATTTGTATGAGACTTTACAGCTTGGTCTCAAACTTCTGCTTTCTGAGTCCTATTTCCTTTCAACTATCCACTATCGACTAGGTTCTGAACCAACTGAATCCTGTTTCCTGATTTCTGTCAACGATTAACTATCAACTAAGCTCTAACTTCTCAGTTCTGAACATGCCAGACAGTCAATTCTTCATTCCTAATTTCTAATTACTCACTGCCCACTGACCACTGGGCACTGAATCCTGTTTCCTGAAAGCAGCTCGCTTAACTGTCAATTTCTCATTTCTAACTGCTCACTATCCACTAGCCACTGATTCCTTTTTTCCCTTAATAGCGATAACTCTAAATGCTCCGGTCGCCATTTTCCCTTTTTTATCCGTGCGCTATGTAAAAATGCGGAAACGAAGTTGCTTTGAAACATATCGGAAAAGACAAAAAAGTTTTTTCTAACTATCTTTTATTAGGATTAGGCTCGTTTTTCGGGCTAAAGAGGATTGGTTTTAAAGAAGGAGAACCAATGAATAAATGCATCAAATGCTTGACCCTTCTGGGATTATCGGTTTCGCTCGCCTTTGCGCACGAGACCTTTAACAAGAACGGTCAGCTCGGTTTCGACAAAACCTACTCGGCGAAGTCGATGAAGCACGGTCAGCTCGGCATCACTCTTCTAGGGGATGTTTCAAATGACGGAGGCGTCTTCGATTCGTACCTATTTAACCAATACCAGGATAAACAGGGAAAAGTTCAACCAGATGAACTGGACCAGTTTGTTGGGCTTAGCGGCTATTTCGGCATGTCGTTCGGCATGTTCGAAATCGTGGATGTCGCCATCATGCTCCCGGTCTATTACGACCAGCTGGAATTCAAGAATTCCGATGCGGCAAAGCAGGGATACCTGGGAAACCTTCGGGCCACATTGAAATTCCGCGCACCGCTTCCCGAGGACCAGCTCTTTGATATAGCTCTCGTTCTCGGAGCGGACTTCCCGACGACGGATGCTTCGAAGCGCGGTTCCTGGGTCCGCGAACCGGACTACATCAACCTCGGGCAGTTGAACCGCTACGCTTTCGGGTCGAATAACTCGATTTTCCGCATTACCGCAGCCGCGACGATGGACCTCCGCAAAATCGATGCGGCTCCGCTTCTCTTCCACGTGAACGGCGGCTATCGCTTTACGGTCGGCAACGACGACTATCCCGGGTTCTATTCCTTTGCGTTCGGCATGGAACTCTATCCGCTTTCTGTCGTATCGATCTTCGGCGAATACTACATGGATATCGCCGACGGAGACTATGAAGCGATCAAGGACCTCTCGATGAACGAGGCTTCGGTCGGTCTGGTGTTCCACATCGGAAACCATCTGGACCTCCAGGTCGGCGGTCATTTTGCGATTTCGAAGGATTATTCCCTTCCGGTCCGGGGTGGAAACGGAAACGACAATTGGGTCTCCCGGGTCCGTACGACTCCTTCCGCTTACGGCTTTGGCGGCATCACGTGGTCTGGATTCCTCATCGATCCGGATAGGGACGGCGATGGCGTTCCCGATGACCAGGACAAGTGCCCGGACGAACCGGGTGACAAGCGCAACGACGGCTGCCCCTGGCCGAATCCCGACCTTGACGAGGATGGCATTTGCGATCCTTGGGTGGCGGAAAAAGGCTTGAGCTCCGAGTTTGCCGAAATTTGCGAAGGCATCGACCAGTGCCCGAACGAACAGGGTGCCGGTGCGGATGGCTGCCCGCTTGACAATCCGGACGTGGATGGTGACGGTGTTTGCGATCCTTGGGTTGCCCAGAAGAATATGCTTGACAAGTTTGCCGGCGTCTGCTCCGGTATCGACGAATGCCCGAATCAGGCCGGTCTCCCGGCGTTCAACGGCTGCCCGAGCAAGGATCCGGATCCGGATGGCGACTCGATCTGCTCTCCGTGGGTGACGGATGAAGGTCGTCTGGCCGACTTTGCAAATGTCTGCAAGGGCTACGACATGTGCCCGGGCGAAGCGGGTCCTGTGGCGAACAAGGGTTGTCCGTGGCCCGATCCGGACGTCGATGGCGACGGTCTCTGCGATGCGTGGGTGACGGAAAAGGGCCTCGGCTACTTCTTTGAAAATCCGACCGATCCGAACGTGAAGCAGTGCAAGGGTGTCGATAAGTGCCCGGCGGAATACGGACCGATTGAGAACGACGGCTGCCCGCTTGGAAATCCGGACGTCGATGGCGACAGCGTTTGCGATCCTTGGGTTTCCGAAAAGGGAATGCTCGACGATTACAAGAGCGTCTGCACGGGCGTCGATAAGTGCCCGAACGAAGCGGGTCCGCTCGCGACGAACGGTTGCCCGACGGAAGATCCGGATGTGGACCATGACGGCGTATGCGATCCATGGGTGACTCAGAAGGGAATGCTCGATGTATTCAAGGATGTCTGCACGGGTCTCGACAAGTGCCCGTATGATTCCGGTTCTGTGAAGAACAACGGCTGCCCGCTCGACAATCCGGATTCGGACCATGACGGTGTTTGCGATCCATGGGTGACTCAGAAGGGAATGCTCGACATGTTCAAGGACCAGTGTACGGGTCTCGACAAGTGCCCGCTAGATTCCGGTGCCGTGGAAAACAACGGCTGCCCGCTCGACAATCCTGACTCGGACGGCGACGGCGTATGCGATCCATGGGTGACTCAGAAGGGAATGCTCGACATGTTCAAGGACAAGTGCACAGGTCTCGACAAGTGTCCGTATGAAGCGGGCGATCTCGCTGCCGATGGATGCCCGGTCGAGGAAATCAAGCTGGAAGTCTTCTTTGCGAGCGGCAAGGCCAAGCTCACCGCGAACTCGAAGAGAACGCTCCGCGAACTGGCGAAGGATCTGAACAAGAAGGAACGCAAGAGCGAGCGTTACCAGATTCTGGGTTACACCGACGACCGCGGCAAGGAAAGCGCGAACCTGAAACTTTCCCAGAAGCGTGCCGATGCGGTCCGTACCGAACTGGTGAAGAACGGCGTGGATTCGAGCCGTCTTGAAGCGATCGGTAAGGGCGAAGCCGACCCGATTGCGGACAACAGCACTGCGGAAGGACGTGAAATGAACCGCCGCATCATGATGAAGCGCGTCCAGTAAGCGAACCTTACAAAATTGAAATGAAATCTCCGGGCAAGCGTCCGGGGATTTTTTTTTGTTGTCGTTTCGATTGTTAGGGAAAATCTTTGATTGCTATATTGATGGCATGGACGCCTATATTTTTCAACATGTGGAATTTGAATGTCCCGGCGCGATACTTCCGTATCTAGAATCAAGAAATTTCCGTATCCATTTGGTGAAGCTGTATGCGGGCGATGCCATTCCCTCTCCGGCAAATGTCGATTTCGCCGTTTTGATGGGCGGCCCGATGAGCGCCTTGGACGAAGCCAAGTATCCCTATCTCGCACAGGAAAAGCGATTCTGTCGGGAAATGTTTGCCCTGAAAAAGCCTCTGCTCGGAATCTGTCTTGGGGCTCAGATTATCGCGAACGCTTTTGGCGCGTCGATTCGGAAAAATCCGGAAAAGGAGATCGGCTGGTTCCCGGTGACGTTTGAAAACGGCTTGTCGATAGATGTCTTCCATTGGCACGGGGAAACTTTCGATATTCCCGAGTTGGCTGCGCCTTTGGCGTATAGCGCGGCCTGCAAAAACCAGGGCTTTCGGTTCGGTCGGATTGTCGGGCTCCAGTTCCATCTGGAAACGACGAAAGAATCCATGTCCAAAATACTTGAAAACTGTTCGGAAGAGCTGGAAACGGCGCTGTCGCTTCACGGTGCTTTTGTACAGACAAAACAGAAAATCCTGGAACAGGGAAAAGATTTGATTCCGCAAGCGAATGCGGTCTTGGTTGAACTATTAGACGCCATTCTCGAAAGGTGAATATGGACAAGCTTCTTTCTTTTGACGCGGAACATCTATGGCATCCCTATGCTTCCCTCAGGAATACCCCGGCGCGTTTTCTGGCGACATCGGCGAAAGGAATGCGGATTCGGACCGCTGACGGTTTGGATCTCATCGATGCCGTTTCGAGCTGGTGGTGCGTTGCCCACGGTCACGGCGCACCCGAAATCGTCGAAGCGATTCGGCGCCAGAGCGAAAAGATGTGCCACGTGATGTTCGGCGGCTTCACGCATGAACCGGCGATAGAATTAGGACAAAGGCTTGTCCGCTTTTTGCCGAAAGGGCTTGACCGGATTTTTTACGCGGATTCGGGATCCATTGCCGTGGAATGCGCGGCAAAGATGGCGGTGCAATATCAATACGCGCAAGGTCATGCGGAGCGTTCCAAGCTTGTAGCGCTCAAGGGCGGTTACCACGGGGATACCGCAGGGGCGATGGCGCTGAGCGATCCCGATGGGATGCATGTACTGTTTCGCGGCATCATGCCGAAACATTATTTTGCGGAGCGACCGAACTCTCGAGCGGACGGCTCATGGGAGGATGCGGACTTTGCTTCGATGGAAAAGGTTGTCGCCGAGCATGAAAGGGAAATCGCCGCGGTGATTTGCGAACCGGTTTTCCAGGGCGGAAACGGCATGTGGCTATATCACCCGAATTATCTAAAGCGATTGCGGAAGCTTTGCGACGAAAAGGGAATTCTCCTGATTTTCGATGAAATCGCTTCGGGATTTTACCGGACTGGGCCTCGCTTTGCGATGGAACACGCTGGAGTCTTGCCCGATATTCTGTGTATCGGAAAGGCGCTTACCGGCGGATGCATCACGATGGCCGCTTGCGTGGCTTCCGAGCATGTCGCGGAAACAATTACGAACAGCAAAATTTCCGCGTTTATGCATGGGCCGACTTACATGGCGAATCCGCTTGCCTGTGCCGCGGGAATCGCTTCGCTTTCCTTGTTCGAATCGAGGGATTACCGGTCGGCGGTCGCCCGAATCGAAAAACGCCTCGAGGAAAATCTTTTCTCGCTGAGAACCTTGGAAAACGCAGCGGATGTCCGCGTGCTCGGAGCGATCGGCGTTTTGGAACTCAAGGCGAAACCTTCGCCGGAGGATATTCTCCGCATCATCCGGGAAACGGGCGTCTGGCTCAGACCGTTCTGCAACTATGTCTATACGATGCCGCCTTTCATCACGACGGATGCGGAACTCGACCGAATTTGCGAAGCGATTCGTCTGATTGGGGAATGTGAACCCGCGCCCGCTGTCGAAGGCGAAGACGAGTTTCACGAATAAACTTTTCCGGCTTGCGTTATCAGGGAACGGCGAATTTCTGGATTTTGCTGTAGAATTTTCCTTGGAGCTTGAGCAGGTAGATTCCGCTAGAAAGGTTTAGCGGAACTTCCGTTTCCGAAAAATCCAGCCTTTTTTGGAAAATCCTTTTCCCGCGGATGTCGAAGATTTCGATGCGCTGTGCACCGGCGATTCGCAGCCGGTTTTTTCCGATTGCAAAGGAGAAATTTTCCCGGGAGGCGCCTTGCGGAATGGCGGCTACGTTTTCGGACAGGACGAATTTTCCGATATAGTTGGAACCGGTCTTTTTGTCGAAATAGCTGGAATCGTTGGCGAACCGGATGACGTGGTAATTTTTATCCGTTCTGTAATCGCCGAAATGGGAAAAGCGGAGAAAGGCTTTCCATTTGCCGAAGGGAATGTTTTTGGGAAGCGTCGCCGAAAGTTTCAGTTCGGATGTTCCGTCGAATTCGGGAGTCTCTTCCAGGATAGCTCCGAGATTGTGACCGTTCCATGTCGCCGTGGGATTTTCCGCTTTGAGTTTCAGCCGGGGCGGGGAAATTTCCGTCGGGTCGATGTCGAGCGGAATTTCCAGAATCGTGCTGTCCTTCTGTTCGCTTTTTAAAACCAGGCTAGCCTTTTTGACCATGAGGTTCTTGCCGAATCCGACGTTTTGAATCTTGATGCTTGCGAGAAGCGTTCCGCCGTTTCCGACGGAGTCGAGTATTTGCGAAGAACGGACGACAAAGCGGTATCCCAGATGGTCGCGGATATATTCGTAGCCGGTGGACTTCATTCCGTATTCCGGGTCAAGGCCTTTGAAAAGCGCGGTGTCCATATTGTGGTATTTGTTGAAATTTCCAAAACCGTTTAGGTAGGATGTGTGGGTGCGGAATCCTTCGTAGGACATGTATTCCGCCGTATTGAGCGGTGGCCGCTTGGTCGTGTCGTTGTAATTGTACACAAAGTCACCGCCGTAAGGAGAGTCGCCCGATTCAAGCCATTCGAGAAAATGTTCGCGGGAAAGCGGCGCCGTTCCCCAGCCGACGGTTCCGAGGTCGTTGTCGCTACCCAGGTAGCCGTCGTTGTAGATGCCGATGCGCTTCATGAACGGGCTTCGCGCCTTTGCGGAATCCTGGAAACGCTTGGAATGGATGTCAAAATCGGGAAATGTCGGCCAGCCTTCTTTCGTCTTGTCTTTTAGTCCCATGTAGGCGGCGACGGAATAGGGGTTGCGCATTCCTACGCGGATTTCCGGACTTGAGTTTTCGAGAAAGACACGGAGAGCCTGTGCGTGGTCTTCGTTGGAACCGTTTCCCGTCTGTTCGCCGCAAGTGCCGAACATTCCCAGTTCGACAAAATGGATGACGTCTTCGTAGCCCTTGTAGGCTTCGGCGATCTGCTTCGCGTGCGTGAGAATCGTTTCGAGCGGCGGGTCCTGCTTGCCATAACAGTTCATGTCGTAGGAAACCCGGATTACGCAGGTGCCGTTTCGGCGGCGGAGAGAATCGAGAACGAGGTGCAGACTTTTGATGGCGTAGCTGTCGAGCGGGGCGGTTTTTCCGAATGTCGTATCCGCAGGGGTCTTGTTTTTGTCGATGGCGATGATCGCATTGTCGGAAAACGGTCCGATATCGACCAGGAACCGCATAAAGTCCGAGAAGACGATTGCCTGTCTGAGATTGACGAGTTTTCCGGGATGCAGACGGAATCCCTTGTGGGAAGCCAATCCGCGACCCGGGTTGTCGAGCTTTTGCCGATGATCGCTATAGTCGAGGTTTTGTTCGATGAGCGATACCGCAGAAACGCTTCCAAAGGCGCACAAGGCGAAGAGTAAAAAGATTTTTCCCATAAGACCATCCCATGACAGAAGCCGCATTGGTGAAATCTATATAAAAACGCAAAAGGTGAATATTTAAATTATCAAGCATGGAAAAGGGTTATTTTGTTACGGCGACAGGCACCGATGTCGGGAAAACCTTCGTCACGGGGCTTTTGGTCAAGAAGTGGCGGAATTCGGGAATCGATGCCGGCTATTACAAGGCGGCGCTCAGCGGCGCGGAATTTCGGGATGGCCACTGGGTGGCGGGCGATGCGGATTATGTGAAGAGAACCGCGGGACTTTCGGAGAGGCAAGACGAACTCGTGAGCTATGTCTATCGGGAAGCGGTGTCTCCGCATCTCGCTGCGCGGAAGGAAGGAAATCCTGTGGAGCTTTCGACGGTAAAACGGGATTTTGAATCGGCGTTGAAACGTCATCCGTTTGTCTTTGTCGAAGGCAGCGGGGGAATCGTCTGCCCGATCCGCTATGATGCAAACAAAAACGGCTCGCTTTCGGGGAAAAAGATTTTTCTCGAAGACATCATGCGGCTTTTGAACCTTCCCCTCTTGATTGTCACCACGGCGGCGCTAGGCTCCATCAACGCGTGCGTCTTGACTGTCGAATACGCGAAAGCGCGAAACCTGAAAATCCGCGGAATCCTCGTAAACCGCTACGGTGACAGCGGAAACCTGGAAATGGAAGACGACAACATTTCGATGATGCAAAAAATCACCGGCCTTGAAATCCTTGCGAAGATAAAGACCGGTGACGGTGACTTGGGCGTTTCGCCGTTCTGATTCTTTAGGCTTTGGAACGCCAGATTCCGATGAGGCTGCGGTTCGGGCGAAGCGTGAGCCAGAATGTCGGACCGATGAGAATCAGGTCGCGGATAAGTGCCGTCCACGCTTCGGACTTGCTCTGGGCGCCTTCGAGTTCGAAACATCCGCAGGTGATGCCGAGGTCGAGAGCGAGCGCCCAGGCGAGAGCGATGATGAACGACACGAACATCCAGAAAATGGCGAGGGCGGATTCCTTTGCAAAAGGCGTGACGATTAGCGCGAGGCCAAACCAGAATTCAAATTGCGGATAAATTAAGCTGAAAAGATTGTTGATGAAGTCGGGCAGAAATTGGTACTGGGCGACGAGAACGGCGAACCCTTTTGGGTCCTGGATTTTAAAGATGCTCGCCGAGATGAAGAAGGCGCCGATGCCGATGCGAAAGAGAGTCTCAAGCCCCTTGAGCGTAAATTCCCGGTCCTTTCTGTAGGCGGGAACAACGGCGAGAATGGCGAGGAAAAGCGCGCCGATGCCGACATGGAGATTGTATTTCCAGATTTTCGGGAATTTTTCGATGAGCGATTCGTAATCGGTAAAGGTGAGGAACGATTCCGGGAAGGAAACTTCGGCGATGCAGACCGAAACGAAAAACGTTGCAACGAGCAGGAGAACCCCTGAAAAAAGATGACGCTTCATGGCTTACTCCGGTTTGGCGAGCACTTCCTGGGTGCCGAACCATTCGACGGATTTGTCGTCGCTAACGCGCAGATTGTTGACGATGGCTAGCGCGATGCAGAAAGCCGCGAATAGAAAAAGAAATTTCCAGTGGAAACTTTTGATGTAGGCGAGAAGTTTTTCTTTCATGGGATGAATTTACAAATATTTCTCGATAAAGGCTTCTTTTGGGGAAAAGTTCTGAATCGGAAAGAAAAAGCGCCGGAATTTCCGGCGCTTTGTGAATGTCAGCGGAGGATTAGTTGTCGAGGTTTTTCTCCGCGAATCTTTCCCAGATAGTGTCCGCTTGGGATCGATAGGCGAATGGTCTGATCTCCTGTGCGGATAGGAATCTTCGAAACGCGGTTGCCTAGCATGTCGAAAATTTCGAGAACCGTTGCTTTCGTCGAATGGACCAGAAGTTCCCGGTCGGCGGAAAGCCTGATGGAAAACGCCTTTGACTTGGGGATGTCGCGGGTTGCGGTCGTTTCGCCGGAACTGCTAGAACTTTTCGCTCCGCAGAGAGGCTTTGGGCTAGCGATAACGCCGACCCAGCCATTGTTTTCGTATGCGTTGATATCGCCTTCCGCAACATAGACGTAGTATCCTCCGGCTTTCTTTTCGGGCCTTGTATTGTAATTGCAGTCGTCCCATTCCGAGCCGCAAGTATTGGTTTCTCCGTTGATTGTCACTGTCGAGTTTAGCGCGGGCTGGATGATTTCGAAATCTCCGATATACAGGCATTCGCCGGAAGAGGGGATGTCGTCCGTGTTTCCGGAAACGTCCGCAAATCCAAGCCCTCCGCAAAATGCGGGGTCGTAATCGTCACAGGTTGGACTAGCGGAAAGTGAAGAACTGCTGGACGCGGCGCTTGAACTGGAGACTGTTTCCGATTCGCAGGAATTTCCGATGCACAGAATGTTTTTCGTGATTTTGGCGCTTCCCTTGGCTGTTCCCGTGTTTCCTGTATAGGATTCTACTTTCATGGCGACTTCATAGAGCTTGTCCATGGGCATACCGGCTTTGGCCCATTCGGAGAAATGCTTTGAAACGGAAATGTGCCCGCTTGTCCTGTGGCTGCTTGTTTTTGCCGGGTAGCTGAAATATTGCTTGAAGTTCCCGTTTCCGGTGAGCATGGGCTGGCCGATACGATCGCATTCGGTAAAGTTGTATTCGATGCCGTCGATGGTGGCGGAGCCTTTTTTGCTGCAATTGGTTCCCTGTGTCGCGGAATTGTAGCTCCCTCTGTCCTGGATGATGTAGTATTCGATTTGGTCGGAAAAGTTTGCGGGCTGCGTTCCCTCGGCGAAATATCCCCAGCCGTAAACGCCTAGCATCTTGACGTTATCGGAAGAATTCCATGTCGCTTCGAAATCGATTGAAATGGCGCCAACCGAGGAAACGGTTTCGTTGTTCTTGAATTTCTTGCCGGCTCGGGAAAGAACGTTGACGGTTCCGCTCCATTCCGCTTCGAACGTTCCTCCGTTTTCCGGATTCGCGTTTGCCGTGATGTTTAGCGTTGCGCTTCCGACACCGTCCTGGCTCCACAGTTCATAATCGTAATTGTTCACGGTTCGCATCTGCTGGGATGTGCCGTTGCTGCAGGTAAGGACTTGGGCGTAGGCGGCGATGCTTCCGATGCCTAGGCAGAACAATAGCTTTTGGGGAATGTTCATGAAATATCTCCTTCGTTCTTTTTAAAATACGCAAGGAAAGTTTTTTGCGAACAGAGAAAAAATAAAAAGTGTTGTTGTTTGTTGTAATTTTTTTTAGAGGCTGAGAACCTGTTTTCATATGTGGCGGCGCATAGCTCGGCAAATGTCATTATCGGGCTTGACCCGATAATCTCCATACACAAAGGGATTCCCCGGTCAAGCCGGGGAATGACATTGGACTATGTTCCTTGTACTGTTTCTCACAAAATTAAATGTTCGCTATTCTAAGCTCTGAACCCCTCGTCCCGCTTATCGCTTCCCAAAAGCTTAGATGTCCGCAGACTCATTGCTAATTGCTAATTCCCTTACCCGTCTGCAGACTAATCCCTACTCCCTGTTCCCTAGTCCCTAAGCTTAGACGTCCGCGGTTTCTTATAAAGGCTTTTTCTGAATGTTCTGTTTGCGCTTTTGTTTTTCAAATTGAATTTTGCTATTTTGTCTTTGAGGTCTCTATGTCGTTTATCGCATTAGCCAAAAAACGTTACAGTTGCCGTTCGTTTAGCGAAAAAGCGGTCGAAAAGGAAAAACTTGAATCGGTTCTCGAAGCGGGCCGCATCGCTCCGACTGCGACAAATTCCCAGCCTGTTCGCGTGAGAGTCCTTCAATCGCAGGCTGCGATCGAAAAGATTCGCGGGCTTACCCGGATGGCGTACAATGCGCCTCTTGTGTTGATGGTTTCCTATGATAAGTCCGCAAGTTACCATGCTTCGAAATATGGCGACGATCACGATTGCGGTCCCGAAGACGCAAGCATTGTTACGACGCAGATGATGCTCGAAGCGACCGATCTGGGACTGAATACGCTCTGGGCGCGAGGCTTCAACGCCGAAACGATTGAAAAGGCTTTTGAATTTTCGGAAAACGAGAAACTGGTCTGCCTTCTCGACGTGGGCTATGCGGACCCGGTTCACGGCGGACCTTCACCGCGGCATTCCGTACGAAAGCCTCTCTCGGAATTTGCTTCGGAACTTTAATTGCTTTGCGTAAAGTTTTGTGGAAAGCCATCCGCTAGAGCCCTTCTTGCCTGAAGGCGCGAAACTTTTGATGCTCGGCAGTTTTCCTCCTCCGAAAAATCGCTGGTGCATGGATTTTTACTATCCGAATTTCAACAACGATATGTGGCGGATTTTGGGAAAAGTCTTTTACGGAGAAAGGGATTACTTTGTATGCAAACAGGAAAAACGCTTTGACAAGGAAAAAATCGTCGCCTTTTTGTCGCGGACGGGAATCGGAATTTACGATGCGGCGGAAAGCGTGAATCGCTTAAAGGGAAACGCTTCGGATGCCTTTCTGGAGGTGGTTTCTCCGGCGGATTTAAAAAAACTGCTCGCGGAAATTCCCGAATGTCGTGCGATTGTAACGACCGGAACGCTCGCTACGAAAACGGTCGCCGAAACTTTTCGTGTCGAAGCTCCGTCAGTCGGCGGCAAGGTCCCTTTCTGTCTGGAAGCGAGAAAAATTACTTTGTACAGAACGCCGAGTTCCAGCCGGGCCTATCCGCTGGCTTTTGAAAAGAAAGTCGAGGCGTATCGGAAAGTTTTTTCGGATGTGAAAATTCTTCGGTAAATTTGTACGAATTTTTAGAACTGGAAGTAGATGAATGGCGGTGAATCCGCGCTGGAAAACTGGTAGATGACAAAGCACGCAAAGACGGTAAAGAGGATGATTGCCCACTGGGGAAGGCTTGCGAAGAGGATTCGGTAGGCGCGCTTGAAATTATCCGGCAACCAGTGAATCGCCATGCCGAGGAGAAAGACCAAGATGACGGAAAGATGCTGGAATGCCATTTGCGGGACGAGTGAAAAATTCCACGGCGTCCCGATCTGGTGAATCATGTTGCGGGCTGTTTCCCAGGCGACTTCGTTGGCTTCGGCAGGGTCTAGGTTAGAACCGGAACGGAAAAAGAGACGCGTAGAAGTGATGAAAATAAATGTGAGGAGAACATTCCAGACGAACTTGAGCCGAGGTTGAGACTTTTTCGAAAAAAGCCCATAAATCATGCTTGCGTAGATTCCGAGGAAAATGATTCCGCACCAGACGCAGGCGATTCCCCAGATGGGTTCGTAATGGAATTTGCAGAGCAGGGCAAAGGTTGCGGTGAGGATAAACATCAGAATTGCGCGGACTTCGATTTTTTGCTTGCTCCATTGCGTGTTTAAAATCATGCCGATTCCGTTCAATCCGCCCCAGATGATGAAGTTCCAGCTGGCACCGTGCCAGAGGCCTCCTATCAGCTGCGTGATCATTGCGTTGGTGTGCTTGGCGATTGTGCGCCTGGAATCGGGCCTAAAAAATCCCCAAAGCGCTAGCGTGACGAAGAGAATCCCGAGGGTGCAGGCGACAAGGAGGCTTCCCGACAGGAGAATGGCGATGGCTGAGATGACCAAAGTCCAGAAGAAAGTTCCGAAGCTCGCTCGGCGGTTTCCGCCGAGAGGAATGTAGAGGTAGTCCCTGAGCCAGCGTGAAAGGGA
Organism: uncultured Fibrobacter sp.; assembly: GCA_934691725.1. GTDB lineage: Bacteria > Fibrobacterota > Fibrobacteria > Fibrobacterales > Fibrobacteraceae > Hallerella. Next base: position 60,413 of record CAKUTF010000012.1, read on the forward strand.
AATGTGCCAGCGATGCCAAAATTCGGAAGGCTTGTCGGCTTTGTAGGGGGAATTGAAATTTTGCGGCAGGCGAAATCCCATCAGGAGCGCTACGCCTGTCGCTATATCCGTGTAGCCGGAAAAGTCCGCATAGACTTGAAGCGAGTAGGCAAACAGCGCAAGGAGATTTTCAAATCCGGTAAAGAGAAGCGGGGTTTCAAAAACGCGATCGACAAACTGGGTCGCTAAAAAATCGCTCATGATGATTTTTTTCGCAAGGCCGTTCAGAATCCAGAAAACGGCAAGGCCAAAGGAACGGTGGGAAAGAAAGTAAGGGCGGTGCAGTTGGGGAATGAATTTGTCCGCTCGAATAATCGGACCTGCGACAAGCGCCGGGAAAAATGTCAGGTAAAAGCCGAAATCAAAAAAACTGGAAATCGGTCGAATGGTTCTTTTATAGACATCGACGATGTAGCTGATCGCCTGGAAGGTGAAGAAGGAAATGCCGACGGGAAGGACGATTTGATCGACCAGTGAATTTGTGTGTAAAAAGCGGTTGCTCGCAGCGGCGAAAAAATTATAGACTTTTAAATCCACCCCGAAAAGCTGGTGCAGAACATCGAGGAAAAAGTAGGCATATTTGAAATATCCCAGGGTGAAAAGGTCGATGAAAACAAGTGTCGCCAGAATGGAAATTCTCGGAGGCGTTCTTTGGAATTTTTCAAGAATTCGTCCTCCGAGAAAATTGGCGGAAACACAAAAAATCAAAAGCAACAGGTAACTGCCGCTTGTCTTATAGTAAAAGAACAGGCTCGCAAAAAAGAGGAACGCGTTGCGCAGCATGATTTTGCTGTGCAGGCAGGAAAACAGCGCAAAGACTACCGCGAAAAAAGCCCAGAAATAAAACTGCGTAAAGAGAAGCGGCTTTGACGGATCGAATAAAAATGCACTTTGGAGAAAACTTTCCAGAAAATTCATCTTTTTTTCTCCGTTGGTTTAAGGAATGAGGAATCGGGAAAAATTATTTCGCGAAGAGCGTCAAAGAAAAGGTCGCCCAAAAGTTCGTAGCCGGAATTTTTGAAATGGACTCTGTCCTTTTTCGCATAGTCGGCGGCGACCCAGGAATCGATGGACTGGAAACCGCCCATTACCTGGTACATGTTCCAGAATCCGCCCCTGTACTTTTTGGCGAGTTCAAAGGTTGCACGGGCGACCTTCTCGCCGTTTTTATTCGGCTTGTTCGTCTTGGTGAAATAGCTGTCGTTGTTGGACATAAAAAGCAGGGCCGCTTTGGGGGAGACTTTTTTGATGCGGTAAATCAGGGTGTCATAGCGGGCCTTGAAAAGTTCGGAATCGAAATTTTCCACGTTCGCGTCGTTGATTCCGATGGAAAAAATGACAAGGTCCGGCGGTGAAAAATCCAAGTCGCGTTCAAGGTCCTGGAGGGAAAGGTACGCTTCGAGACCAGCGCCGTTTACGCCGATGGAATTGTAAGTGAGGCCGGGAATGGAATCGGAAAGGAAAATCCCCGTGAGCGTGAAAGTCGGGATGCCCCTGTAAAAGCTTGAATCGGCGAAAAGGGTTTCTTTTCCCAGGGAATCGAGTTTTCCGAGCGTGTCGCGGAGCGCCATTTCCGCTGCGGAATTTTTCCATGGAAACGTGAAAATCAGGGAGTCGGCTTTGCGGGGAATTTCAAAGGTGAAGCTTCCCGAAATGGAATCGCGCGTTCCCGCATAGCGGTTGCCGTTTTCTTCGATTTGCAAAACGGGTTCGATGGAATCCGCCGAAAATCCGAACAGGCGGACTTTTGTAAAGCTCCAGATTTTTTCGTTCGGAATCCGCGTGTCGAGCGCAATGCGAATTTCCGCGTCGGGATCGATTGTCGTAATCTGGAACCCCATTAGGCCCAAAGGCTTTTTTCTGTTCTTGAAAGCGCTCCGCTCCCATTTAAAATGTCCGCGCTTTCGGGATGCGTAGCTGATAGGCGTGTTGGAATTTGCCGCGGTGAACGGGAAGACGAATCCGCGCGAAGCTGCCGGCAGGGGAATGTCGCGGACGAGGCGTGAACGGATGCGGTTTGAAAAAACGTCTGCCTGGATGTGCGAACCGCCGAGGTGCAGAATGTTTACGTTTCCCTGTTTCGTATAAATCAACGAATCCAGTTTATGCAGAAACGGAGAAAATGAAGCGTTTCCCGCGGGGAAAACGATGTGGTTCGCCGACGAGTCTATCGGCAGGGACGAAGGATTCCCGGCGATGAGGAAAACGCTTGCTGTCAGTATCCAGAGAACGGTCAGCCGCATGATTACTCGCCTTGGGATTGGTCGGATATTTCCTGTGCGGAATCGATTGCCGCATCGGAAACGGGCAGCAGAACAAGCGTGTCATTTTCGGTGACGAGCGTGTCCGCCTTGCTTACCGCGCTGTCGCGGAACGAATGGATTTCGGAAAGCTTTTCCGAATCGATTGCTCGGGTTTTCCGGAACGTGTAGTAATCGTAGTGGAGCTTTATCGCGTTGTAGAGAAGTTCGCCGATGCGGGATGCTCCGGCTCGGGTGAAGTGGATGTAATCCGGTCCGCCGAGCGGAGGCTTTTCCTTGACCCAGGAAATCATGGAGTTCTTTCCGCCCATCACGCGGTACATGTCCCAGTAGGCGCAACCGTTTTTCAACGCGACTTCCCGGATTTTTTCGACCGTCATTTCGAGGTTCGGGTAGCTGGTCCATTTTCCGTTGATTTTCTTTGACATGTCCGCCGGGCCGATAAAGAGGATGTCCGCTTCGGGGGCAGTCTTTTGGATTGTCTGGATTTGCCTTTCGAGAGTCTTTTCAACCCAGCCGAGGTTTGCCCGGGTTACGCTCGGAACCAGGTTTCCGCCGTATTCCATCAGGATGAGTTTCGCGTTAACCGCCTTGAGTGACGCGCCGAGCAGGTCGTTGTCCATCTTGGTGAAAACGGTTCCCGAACTTCCGCGCATCGCAACGTTGTCGACTCCGACGCCCGAAGCTCCGTCAAGAACAATCGTATAAAGCGAAGCCTTTCCCGAAACGGTCAGCGTGATGGATTCCGTCTCGTGGAGAAGGTCCCATGTATAGACGGAAAGGTTTGGAAACGTTTCGACTTTTGGATCTGTCGCGAGGAATTTCTGGATGCGCTGTCTGTATTCCGGAACCGAATCGTTTAATAGCGTATCGACTACCGTAGCCTTGTAGATAAGTTTTGTCTTGAGGTTCGCCTTATTTGCGAGAAGACGGATTTTTTGAAATTTTCCTGCGTTCGGAAATTTTTTCTGGTGCAGGCTTTTCTTGAATGAAAAAGTGGCGCTGCCGTGTAAATCGGTAACCTGGGCGAGCGGTCCGTATTTGTTGTTCGGAGCGTGCTCCTCCGCCGGTCCAAAGATGCGATGTCGCGCAAGGTTTCCGATGCTGTGCCCGTTGAATACAAACGAAGGAATGTCGGCGAGAGGCGGGACCATTCCCGGACCGGAACCTCCGAAGAGCGACTGGATCGCTTCGCGGAATGTCGCCGTGATGCGGTCGCCTTCAAGCTGCGAATCGCCGTAATGGACGATGTGCACGACTTTTCCCGAATCTTTCGCCTGCAACACCCGGTCGAAAAATCTGTCGAACCAGGCCGGATTTTCGTCTGGAAAATCGAACCGTGTAGGACCGTCTTTGAAGAATGATTCGTAAAAGGCCAGCGAATCCGCGTATTCGGCGAACTCTCGTGCGCGCGTTTCGGCGAGCATCTTTTGAATTTGCGCTTCGGGATCGGGCTTTGGCGCATCGGAAAGGTTTCCTTTAGCCTCTTCGAGCTTTTCCCTGAGGGAGGGAAAACGCAGCGTGAATGTCCCGACGGAAATCCCTTCGCCCGGAAAAGCAAACGAAAGCATGCCGAGAAGCGCGAAAATGGAAAGGAGAAGAAAGAGCGTGCGGAATGGCGTCATCGGACGTCAGGCCTTGATATTTGCGATTTCTTCGAGCGAACCCGCCCCGGAAGTTCCCGAGGATAGAATCTTGTATTCGAACCCGCCTGCCGGAGCCTTGTCGCCATCGACATAGACGACGACTTTTGCGCCTTGGGCGTTGGCCTGCTCCATTTGCTTGCCGAGCTTTGCCGGGGCGAGCGGATGGTTTACGGTAAAGCCTAGCTTGCGGAGTTCGTTCGCCACGGAGAAAATCTTGTCCATGTCGTTTGTAAAGCTTGCGACAAAGAAGTCGAGAGATTGCCTCGACGAGGGGAGCAGTCCGCGTTCTTCGAGAAGGTTCGCGAGGACAACGTCTCCCATGCCGAATCCTACGCCGGGAACCTTTTGTCCGCCGAGCTTTTCGGTGAGGCTGTCGTAGCGTCCGCCGCCGGCGATGGCACGCATGGATTTTCCCTTGTCGAAAACTTCGAAGACGATGCCCGTGTAGTAGGCAAGTCCGCGGACAATCGAAAGGTCGAGTGCTATCGACTTGGACGCCCCCGAATGTTCAAGCGTCCGGAAAAGTTTCCGGATTTCGTCGATGGCCGCCCGGGAGGCGTCTCCTTGGATTTTGGAAGCAACTTCTTCGATGCTTTTCGAATCCATCAGGCTGTCGAGCCTTTGCGTCTGTTCTTCGGAAAGGCCCGCTTCGGCAAGTTCCCTGTAAAAGTCGCCCTTTTCGATTTTCAGGCGACGGTCGAGTACCGGATAGACCTTTGACGCGTCGGCGACGCCGATTTCTTCGAGGAATGCGTTCAAAAGCTTTCGGCTGGAAACCCCGATGCAGAAATCGTCCGCCTTGAGGCCGAAGTCCTGGAGCATGGAGACTATCGCCGAGAGAAGGTCCGCTTCGGCGTAGATGCTTTCCGTTCCGATGATGTCGAGGTTCAGCTGGAAAAATTCGCGCAGACGTCCTTTCTGGGCGCGTTCGTAGCGGAAAAGCCTCGGCATGCTGAACCACTTGAAAGGTTTCCTGAGGGAATTTCCCTTTTGGATGACCAGCCGGGCGAGCGTCGGAGTCATCTCGGGGCGCAGGGCGATGTGGCGTCCGCCCTTGTCCATAAAGTCATAGAGCTGGCTTACGATTTCCTCGCCGGATTTTCCCGTATAGAGTTCCAGGTGCTCGAACATCGGGCCTTCGTATTCTTCGTATCCGAAGCGGAGGGCGGCCTTGCGCCAGGTGTCGAAAATGTAATTCTGAATCCGCATGGATTCGGGGTAAAAATCGCGCGTGCCCTTGGGGAGCGGTGGCGTTTGCATCTTTGTCGTTGTCATACGCAGGCAAAGGTAGTAAAAAGGGCGACAAAAACATTTTCATTTTCTATCTTTATCGGGTAATGTTGAAACCTTCCCGCCCTGAAATTTTACTCACGAACGACGACGGCTTTGAAAGCCCGCAACTCGTGTCCTTGGCCCATTCCCTTTCGAAAGTGGCAAGCGTCCATGTCGTCGCTCCCGAGACGGAGCAGAGCGGCGTTTCCCATGCGTTCAAGGGATTTCTCGGACACGAACTTCGGCGGATTTCCGGAGACTATCCTTTCGATTTTTATTCGCTTTCCGGAGCGCCAGCCGACTGCACGAAGATGGGGCTTCGGAATCTCTATAAGGCGCACCCGATCGCTTGCGTGTTTTCCGGTCCGAATGCGGGAGAAAACGCGGGCGTTTCGTCGCTTTATTCGGGAACGGTCGCCGGGGCCCGCGAAGCGGCGCTTTGGGGAAAGCCCGGGGTTGCGCTTTCGCTCTGTGCGGGTTCTTCGGAAAAGATGCTTGCCGAACTTTGCCGCTTTGCAGTCCGTATCGTGGAAGATAGGCTTTACGAACGGATTTCGCCTAGGACCATCTGGAATGTCAATTTTCCGAGAGAGAGCCTTGAATTTCGGGGATATCGGGTCGCTCCGCAAAACCTCTCGATGTTCACGGACCGTTACGAGGAAAAAAACGGCAAGTATTTTCTCGAAGGGAAAAAACTGCCCGAACATTTTATCGCGGCTTCGGACGACGACCTGCTCGAACAGGGGTTTGCAACGATAACGCCGATAACGATAGACCAGACGGCTCACGAAGAGCTTCATCCGGTCAAAACGGCTTTGGAAAAAATTTTAGCTAAGTAGTAAAAACGAAGGAATATCATGGCAGAAAATATCAAACTCACTCCGGGTACCCATTACGAATCGCTGATCGAACGGGACATGCAGGATAGCTATCTGCGTTACTCGATGAGCGTTATCGTGGCGCGTGCACTTCCGGATGTGCGGGACGGTTTAAAGCCCGTTCATCGGCGTGTCTTGTTTGCGATGCACAAGCTCGGACTGACCGCCGAAGCCCGGACGGTAAAGTCGGCGCGCATTGTCGGTGAAGTTATCGGTAAGTATCACCCACATGGCGATTCCGCAGCCTATGAAACGCTTGTTCGGATGGCGCAGGATTTTTCCTTGAGATATCCTTTGGTCCATGGACAGGGAAACTTCGGTTCCGTCGATGGGGATAGTGCGGCAGCTTCGCGCTATACCGAAGCCAAAATGTCGCGCTTTGGCGAGATGATGCTGAAAGACCTGGACAAGGAAACGGTCGATATGGGAAAGAACTACGACGAGACTCTTGACGAGCCGTTGGTCCTTCCTTCTGCGTTTCCAAACCTGCTCGTGAACGGGTCTTCGGGAATCGCTGTCGGCATGGCGACGAACATCCCTCCGCATAACCTGCGCGAAATTACGAACGCAATCCACGCCTATTGCGCAAACAACGATATCGCTCCCGAAGAACTTTTGAACTATGTCTCGGGACCGGATTTTCCGACGGGCGGAATTATCTGCGGAAAGGCGGGCATTCGCGAAGCGTACCTCACGGGGCGCGGAAAGATTCGTGTCCGCGGGCGGGTCGAAATTGAAAAGGACGCCAAGGGGCGCGAGCATTTGATTGTCACTGAGATTCCCTACATGGTGAACAAGGCTCTGCTCGTGAAGAATATGGCGGATCTGGTCCGCGACAAGCGGATCGACGGGATAAGCGATATTCGGGACGAATCCGACAAGAAGGGCGTGCGGATTGTAGTCGATATCAAGCGCGATTTCCAGGGCGACATTGTTTTAAATAACTTGTATAAATTTACGCAGCTCGAGGATACGTTCGGTATCTACAACTTGGCAATGGTCAACCGGACTCAGCCGACGCTTTTGCCTTTAAAGGATATGATTCGCCATTATGTCGATCATCGCCTCGACGTGATATTGCGTCGCACGCAATTTGAGCTGAAAAAGGCTCTTGCCCGGATGCACATCCTGGAAGCGCTCCGCATTGTCTGCGACAAGAACAATATCGATGAAGTCATCGCGATCATCAAGAATTCCGAAAGTACGGAAGATGCGAAGCAGAAACTCGAAGCGAGATATTCGTTTGACGACATCCAGGCGCAGGCGATTGTCGATATGCAGCTCAAGCGCTTGACCGGTCTCGAAGTCGAAAAACTCGAAGCGGAATACCAGCAGCTGGTTTTGACCGCAAAAGACTTAGAAGACATCATTGCGCGCAAGGAACGCCAGGTGCAGATTGTCCTAGATACGCTCGATGCGATTACGGCAAAATACGGCGACGACCGTCGCACGTCCATTGAAGCGTCCGTGCAGGATTTTGATTCCGAAGACCTGATTCCCGAAGAGGAACAGGTCATTACGCTCAGTCGCGAAGGCTACATAAAGCGTTTGCCCATCGATACGTTCAAGGCGCAGAACCGCGGCGGCAAGGGGATTGTCGGTGCGGGTCTCAAGGACGAAGACAATATCCAGACGATTTTCACCGCGAGCACCCACAGTTATCTGCTCGTATTTACGAACAAGGGCCGCGTTTACTGGACAAAGGTCTATCGTTTGCCGGAAGGTTCGCGCAGCGGAAAGGGGCGTCCGATTGTGAATTTCGTGAGCCTCGAACAGGGGGAAAAGGTTTCGGCTATCGTTCCTGTCCGCAAGTTTGGCGGTTATAACTGCCTGGTCTTTGCGACGAAAAACGGTATCGTGAACAAGATGGACTTGAAGCTCTTCTCGAATCCGCGTCGCGCTGGCGTCAATGCGATTTCGCTCGACGAAGGCGACGAACTGGTGAAGGTCGTGCTGGTCGGTGTGACGGCTGAAGAAATGGAAGCCGCAGCCCGGGGCGAAGAAATCGAACAGCCTGAAAATGCGAACGAAGCGGATGAAACCGAATCCGAAAACCAGGACGAACCTGTCGATAGCTCGAACCTGGCGAAGGATTTGCTGATGCTTGCGACAAAGAAAGGACAGGCTTTGACATTCCCGATTTCCTGCTTCCGCACGATGGGACGCGGCACGCACGGTGTCCGCGGAATCCGCCTTTCCGAAGGCGACGAGGTTATCGCCCTTCTGTGGCTCAAGTCCGACCGCAAAGTTCTGACCATCAGCGAGAACGGTTTCGGCAAGCGGTCCGAACCGGCGGCTTACCGGATTACGCGTCGCGGCGGCAAGGGCGTTCGCAATTTGAACATCACCGAGAAAACGGGCGAAGCGGTCTTTGTCGATAGCGTCGCAGACGATTACGACCTGATCATCACGAGCCGTGAAGGCCAGGTCATCCGGATTCCAGTCGAAAGTATCCGCTTGACGGGACGGGTTTCCCAAGGCGTAAAGGCGATAAGCCTTTCGGAAAACGACAAGGTCCAGGATGCGACTGCGCTCCCGAGCAATGACGATATCGAACAGGAAAGCGTCGAAGGCCAGTCGAATGCGGAAATTACGGATGGGGAATTGCCGGCGGAACCCGTTGAAAATTCCGAATCATCCGAAACGGCGGAAAAATCCGACGAATAAAAGAATCTTCGATTTGAAAAGAAGAGTTCCCGGCTTCATCGGCTGGGAACTTTTTTGTGGGCTTAGTTATTCTGGACGATTTTTTTTGCGAATTTTGAAAAGTTTAATTTATGGGATTATTTATGTACGAAAGCTTTGAACCTGTTTTCATATGTGTCGGTCATAGCTCGGCAAGCTCGCTAACCTGTCAAATCCCTTCTCTGAAAGGAGATTCCCCGGTCAAGCCGGGGAATGACATTTTAAAAAGCCTAAATGTTTGCAGCCCAATTCCTCATT
>CAKUTF010000013.1 GCA_934691725.1 uncultured Fibrobacter sp.
CGCTTACTTTTCAGTTGCAATGGTTATTCTTGGGCATTTTCGTAAAAAGCACCATCTTGTCTCCCGTCTATAAACAATCAATGCGCATATTTATTGTTCGGGAAAGAGGTTTGGGCGAAATTTTTGTCTCTACCAGAGTAAACAGCCACGTTTTTTTTCCGAAATACCCCCAAACGGAAAATTTTTTCCCTAAAGTTTTGACAATAAGGAACGGAAAAACGCCCAAATCTCTGGTCCACGCGCTTTTGGAGCAGCCAAACATCCCTTTATCCGCAAAAGCCCTGTCTAGAAAACAAGCGCCCCCACTCCCAAATTATTCAAAAATTGAAGATTCATCTTGACAAAAAATCACTTCTTAAATTGAACAGTCCTCTAGAACCGCTATTCTAGCAGCAGGAAAGAGCTCGAACCGTCTTTCCGCAAATTTTGGGAGGCGCATGAGTCAGCAGACGTCTAAGATTAGGGATTAGTCCGCGGACGTCCAAGGGTATGAGCAATTAGCAATGAGAAATGAGAAACGAGAAATTGGTTGGCAAACGTCTAAGCTTTTTGAAAACGGCAAGCGGGACACGGGATGCGGAGGTTTCCAAGCGAACTGTTTCTGTTCATTGTCATTTCCCGGCTTGACCGGGGAATCCGGATTGCCGGGTTACACCCGGCTATGACAGGCTAGCGAGCTTGCCGAGCTCCCGGCGCATAGGAAAACAGGTTTTCAAATAGAATCCCTCCTTAATAAGCCAAATACGCCGCTTTATAAGATTTCAACGATTCTTGTATTATCGATGTTTTCCAGCTCTAAAACTAAAGCAGGAGGCAACAACAAAAACCGAAAGAACTTTTTCTTCCCCATGAATTTGCCTGAAGCCCAGTCCGAAGAGCAGGACACAGGGAATCAAGCGCCATTCTCGAGGTCTTTCTGTTCAAAACATTTCCACGCCAAAATTTCGCACAAGAAATGATCGTTAAAACCGCTCCAGATGGAAGGCGAAGAGTTTCGCTATGGCCACCGGGAAGAAAAGGCTAAAAATGGCAAAGACAAATGAATCCGTACAAACTAACCAAACAAATCTTTAATCAAAAATAATGCAAGACCAAGGCTTGCCACCGAAATAAATCGTCCGACAAAAGCGTTTCCCTTTTTACATTGCAGCCGACTTCCGCAGATTCCTCCAAAAAACGCTCCAACAGAAACAAAAACGGCAAGGCTCCAATCCACTTTTCCCATCCAAATGAGGCCGACCGTCGAAACGAGAAGAAAGGCTCCGGTCAAGGCGTTCTTCAAGGCGTTAACCCGCAAAAGGTCAAGCCCCGTATAACGCGATAGGGCGATAATTTGTACGAAACCGACTCCGACTTGCACAACGCTTCCATAGATACCGACAAGCAAAAATCCGATAAAGGCAAACGGAGTCATTTTAACCGCGGTTTTTGACTGCGATTTTCCTAAAAATTTTTGATTGATGCGGCTCATGAAAACGACAAAAAAGATCGCGACGGAAAGGATGGCCTGGAAAAACTTGTCATCGATTTCTGCCAAGAATAAAATTCCGCAAAGCGACCCGATAATCGTCGGCCCGATGAGCATTCGAAATAGCCTTGTATCTAGAAGCCCACGCCGAAACAGGTGAATCGCCGAAGCGAGATCACCGACTAAAAGCCCCAAGCGATTCGTTCCGTTCGCAACCGTAGGCGGAAGCCCGCAAAAAATCATCAACGGCAAACTAACCGAACTTCCGCCGCCCGCAATGCTGTTTATCGCGCTGGTAAAAGCCCCTATCGCAAAAAATACAAGGTAGAGATACCACTCGTGTCCAAAAATCATTTGGCAAGTTCCCGCAACAGGAAATCCTTGTTGGAAAGTACGGTCGCCCGCTCCCTGTAATTCGGAGCGAAATCCAGACATGAATCCAGTTCCCCGACTGCATCCTTCAACAGTTGCAAGTTCTCGGATTTTTTTCGTTGGAACTTGGCAAAGAGCAATGCCGCGCGTTCGCGCTTTGCCGTACAAAATCTGGCGTCAAGAGAATCCAGTTCCCGAACAGCCTCGCCGCGGAGACTGCTCGATTTGAGTTTCAGGAATATCTCTTTGGCGTTGTCCCACTTGGATTCCGCAGCCAATCTTCGGGCTTCTTCCAGCAAATGCTTCGGGTCATGATTTTTCCAATACGACTCCGACAAGGCAGCGCTTTCCGACCGCATCGAAGAAATTTTTATCAAGGATTCCCGTAACTGAAGCGTATCGGCAAAATCCGAATACCGCAAGAGCAAATCGGTAAGTTCTCGTTCGGCATCATCAAAGCCAGCCTTTTCAACGGCAAGCACAAGCGCGGCATCCCGACGATTTTTCACTTTTTCAAAAGTTCGGGAATACGCCAGGCGCAAAACAGAATCTACCAACAGCCGAGAAGAATTGTCTAAGGCAAATGTTCGGATAGAATCGGCAATTGCCACGATTTCCGAAAAATCCGCTCGGCGAGCGTTCGCATTGGAAAGATTGATCAGAAGCTTTTTGAGCGATTCGCCCGTTTCGGTTGTGTTTTGTCGATTTTTTTCGACAAGCGACTTTGCATATTTTTGCCATTCTTCCCAAAGAGGATTCAAGACAAAAAACTGTTCGGCAATGGCGGATACGGAATCCTTCATTCCTAGCGCATCGAACGAATCCGCCCGGGAAAGCGCCATTCGGGCAATTCGTGAAATTTCGACATACACGTCGAAAGATTCAGGCCCATCGGGAATCAAGCTGTCCGTTTGAAGAGTCGCATTCTTGAAGGAAGCGGAATCGGAAAGCGATATTTCGACCGTATTGGGCTTCACGATTTCCGCGGGAACTAAAATTTCATCCCGGTGTTCTCCCACTGCGTTTTCCGCCGGGAGATTTTCCGGCTGCGGAATTGGTTCCGAAACCTGCGGCGCAGGAGCAGTCCCGGCGCAGGCGGAAAGCAGCGCCACTCCAAATCCCAAAAGAAAAAATCGAATTTTCGGCATTCTTAAAATCCCTCACCCGGTTCAATGGGAACAAAAGCCTTTTCGCCGAGGAAATCCTCGGGCAGTTCAAAGTCGTCTTTTTCCGGCTGCGGTTCGCTAGGCTCCGCACGGTTACCAGAGTCGAGCGGAACGCTAGGCATAGAAAGGGATGTGACAAAACCCGCATTTGCCGCATTTACCGCCGCGGTTTCCATCTGGGTCTGCGGCGTATATCCCGGAACATCGAGGAGGGGAACATTTTTCCCCTTGCCGTCTGCAGAATAGACCGGAAGTCCCGTCATCGGGTGCACAGGAATTTCTCCGCGTTCGGTCATCAGGCGAAGCGGAATTTTCCCGGAAGCAAGCATCGAAATATCCAGAAAATCCACCCTGGAATTTTCCCCGCGGATTCGGATTACATTTTGTGCAAAATCCGCCCATTGCGGAAGCCCGCCCGAAGAACCCGCAATCCGCGTCCGGCCGAACTTCAGCGGGCGATTGTCGTCAAACCCCACATAGCTACCGACCGCTATCGCGGAATCCGCGGCAAAGCCGTTCTTGTCCGGGACAAAGGTCGGAATCGCGCCTAGAAACGCCACGTTCCGATAGTCGTTGGTCGTTCCGGTCTTTCCGAAAGCTGGGAACAAAAGGGTCGATTCGCGATTCGGAGAGGTCATCGTCATATTTTTATACTGGCTGTAAGCGGTGCCATACCGGAAAACGGAATGGAGCATCACAGCGACCTGCTCCGTCAGCGTATCGGAAAGAATCTTCTTCGCTTCGACCGAATTTTCAAACAGCAGATGTCCATCCCTATCGCGGATTTCCTTCACCAGGCACGGTTCGTTCCAATCCCCATCGGCACACTTGTAAACATTTCCGGAAAGGAGCGTCTGGTAGGCGACCGTCATCTCGGCAAGCGACACTTCATTGACGCCGAGCGGCATACTGAGAACCTCGCGGAGCTTTCCGTGGATGCCGATTTCACCGGCGAACTTCGCAAAGGCGGCCATCGCCACGGACCGTTTGAAATCCGGCCAGTAACGCAACTTTTCGACAGAAGCGTAATCCATATCCTCGGACGGAATTTTCACCATTCCGTTGAGCCTCCGGATATCGGACAGCTTCAAGTCGGGATAGACCTCGTCGTCGCTCGAAGCCGAAACATTTTCGCTATCGGGAGAAAAGTTTTTCAAGTCGGAAGCCTTGAGCAGCGAAAGGTAGCGCAAAAAGTTGTGGTCGAATTCCGCGAAGTAGGATTTTTCCAGTTTGCGGAAACGCTTTTTCCCGTTTTCCACATTTCGCCCGTAGAACATGTTGCGAACAGACCGCGCCGCAGCCGGACGATTTTCGTAGAGAAGCTTTTCGTACAAATTTGTCTGCGCCTTTGAAAACTCGATTTCGTTTTTCGCCGTTTCGTTCAGATAAAGCCCATACTTATCGCGAAGCCGCTTGCGGTAATCGTCAAAAGCTTCCTCGTCGCCTTTGAGAAATCCGTTTTCCCGGGCGACTTCCGCAAACTCCTCGTCGGAAAGCTTGTCGAGCAGATGGTCCAGAAGCCAGATGGTCGCGATGTTTTCGGAGCGGACCGCCGCCCAGAGAATGCTGACCGTTTCGCCCTTGTTCTTATGGTCGGGGCGCGGAAAGTAGAAATCGTTTTCGAACTGGAACAGGTTGAAATCGTTTTCGAGTTCGTCCAGGTAATGCCAACCGTATTTTAGGGCAGCGCCAAAGAGAAGAGGCTTCCAGCTCGAACCCAGCTGTCGCTTCGCCTTGAAAGAGCGGTCATAACCCGAATTGTGGAATCCCGCCTGGCTAGCCACGACCGTTCCGTTTTGGACGGCGACTAACGCCCCTTGCAGGACCGGCTCCGTTTCGATGGCGCAGGGAACAGCTCCGTTTTCAAGCACGGAATCCTTGACGCTCACCAGCAGGACAGAGCCTTTGGAAAGCCTTGGCGCAAGAACCGTTTTTACATCGGCGTTCATCCGCTTTCCGAGTTCATCCAAATCCGATTTTCCCACGTGGCCGAGAAGCTGCCCAAAGGAAAGATAAATGTCCGAGAGCTTTCCCTTTTCATCCGACTTCACGGAATCCACCGCGCCATACAGGTAGTCTCCGATGCGAGCAAAGGCCGCGCGATTCGGCAGATCCGACTTGGGAAGAGCGAATCCTCCGAGCTTGACCTGCAAATTCGAAATGTTGTTCTGGACGGCCCGCTTCGCCGCCGCCTGGTAATCCGCATCGACGGTAGTCACAATGGAAAGCTGCGCCTTTCGCCAATCGGAAATTCCGTTCTTTTCGAACAGATCGCGGTAAAAATCCGAATCGAACTTTTCCTCTATCCGGGAAAGCTGCGTGGAAAGCGCAAACCGGAAGTTCCCGTGGCGGAATTCGAGAGGCTTTGCAAGCGCGGAATCCATTTCATCTTGCGAAATGTACTTTTCCTCGACCATGCGTCCGAGAACGTATTTCAAGCGTTCCTTTCCGCGCTGAACGGCCCGGTCGCGACGTTCCTGGTTCCTCTGGATGAACGGATCGTAATTGAACGGTCCCTTGACCGAACCCGCGATAAAGGCACATTCGGCAAGCGAGAGTTCCTTGAGATCCTTGTTGAAAAAATACTGGGCGGCAATCGCGACGCCTTTTCCCGTCCCCGAAACATGGAACTGGTTCAGGTAGAATTCGAGGATTTCTTCCTTGGAAAAATGCTTTTCCATCCGAAGCGCGTCGATCAGCTCCTTCCACTTCGCCTTGACGCTGCGCTCTTCGCGCCCGTAGATGTTCTTGACAGTCTGCTGGGTGAGCGTTGAACCGCCCTGGGCAAGCCTTCCCGCCCGAATGTTGTGGAGCATCGCCCGGGAAAATCCGGTGATATCAAAACCGCCATGTTCAAAGTAGCGGGCATCCTCCGCTGCGACAAGGGCGTTCACGATGTTTTCGGGAATTTCGCCGTAGGGAACGTAAATCCGGTGATTGACATCGAAAAAAGACCCGAGAAGACGTTCCCCGTCCCGGTAATACACGCGGGACTCCCCCGAAAGCTCCGAAAGGATGTATTCGCGGTTAAAAACCCCATCCGGGTCCTTTGCCGGCAAGATGCGGAAAACGACGATGTAAAGCGGAATCAGGCACAAAAGTCCGACAATCAACAGGGCAACGGCGATTTTCAGGAGCGTTTTTAGAAATTTCATAGCGATTTACGACGGTTCTGCTGGATTCCTCCAAAACCAATTTCAATTTTCAAGGTCTCCAAATTCCAGATAAAAATAACAAAAAGGATTTTTTCCAAAATTTGCGCTTGAAAATTTTCCGAAAAATAGCTAAACTTGTAATCCCCCGAATTAGGGGAGGTGGCCGAGTTGGCCGAAGGCGCGTCCCTGCTAAGGACGTATAGGGGTAACCCTATCGCGAGTTCGAATCTCGCCCTCCCCGCTCTTAAAGGTCTTCGCGCAAGCGAAGGCCTTTAAGCTTTTAAGAATGATTTTCCACCCTAAAACCTGAGCCAGCCGTCGCCAAGAAACGCGACGGGAAGAATCCGCACGGTCTTTTTGTCTGCGGAAAACAGGACCGCGGCGCCGGAAAGGAAATTCAGCCAGAGGCTCGGGCTGAAACGGACATCCGTAAAATGCGAAAGGAACGGGACAATCCAGGCATCGTGGGAACAGAACACGTTCAAGTCCGCCGAAGAATTTTCCAACAGAAAACGGAGAAATTTTTCGGAGCCCTCCGCTAGCGGCAAAAATCCCGGGAGCGAACCTTCACGGACAAAGCGGCAGACCGCCGGATAAAAGCCTTCTTTCAAATAGCGGTCATAGTCCGCAAAACCGTTTACGTAAAATTCTCCCAGGCAGTCGAAGCGAGCCACTTTTTCCGGATCCGAAAATTCCAAAGCCCCGCATCCCTCGGCAAAGAGCGCAGCGGTCTCCCGACAGCGGAAAACGGGACTCGAACCGAAAAAGCACGAACCGTCGAATCCGGAAAATTCCTTTCCGGCGGCAAGAGACTGCGAACGCCCGCAATCGGTCAGCGGGACCTTCGAGCCGTAATCCTCGTCTTCCGGCGTAATGTGGCGACGCTCGGCGTGGCGAATCAAAAGGGTCAGCCTTTCATCCGGTCTTTTTTGCGAGAGAATCTGCGATGCGGTCAAAAATTTCACGGAAGGATTTCCGTAACAAGCGGTGACAGGGCAAGGGTCCAAATCAAGCGTCCCAAGGCGAAGCTCGCAATGCCCAAGACGAATCCCCCGACGACATCCGACAACCAATGCACCCCGAAATAGACACGCAAGAATCCCCATGAAAGCGGAAGGCAAATCATCACCAGACCCGCGGCAGGAATCGAAAGCAACACGGTCGTCGCAATCGCCAGATTGTTCATCGTATGCCCCGACGGGAAGCTGTACTTGTCAAGCGGCGGAACCAGAGCCTTGAATCCCGGGATGGCGTCGAAGGGACGCTTGCGCTTCGTGGAAAGCTTCACAATCCAATAAAGTCCGAGCGATACGACAAGAGACGGGAAAACCTGAAGAAGGACAAGCGCGAGAAATTTCGGGCCGTCGGCAACCAAAATCAAAAACACGATCAGCGCCCACACGTAACCGTCTCCGAGCCTTGTATAAAGCCTCAAAAAGCGGTCCGCCCGTGCCGACAGCCGATGCGTGTAAAGATACCGCGAAAAGCGTTCATCCAGGTTTGCAATTTTTTGGAACATCGAAGAACGAACCTACAGAAGATTTGCCGCCTTGAGATTTTCAATCGCGCGCCCGCGGTGGCTGAGCGCTTGCTTTTCCTCCAGGGACATTTCCGCAAAAGTTTTTTCACGACCTTCGGGAACAAAGAGCGGATCGTAACCAAAACCTTCTGTCCCGCGGAACGCTTCGAGAATTCTTCCGCGGCATTCGCCCTCGACATAATGCTCGAATCCTTTTTCGTCGATAACGCAAAGAGCGGTTACAAAACGCGCCGAGCGATCCTCGGCACCTTTCAGTTCACGGAGAAGTTTTTCGTTATTGGCGAGAGAATCCCCGTGCGAACCGGCGAATCGCGCACTGTGGATTCCGGGAGCGCCTCCCAAGGCTTTCACCTCTAGACCAGAATCGTCCGCAATGACCGTCGCCGAAATTTTCCGAGCTTTTAAATAATTCGCAACGGCAAGAGCTTTGATGCGGGCGTTTTCCGCAAAGGTCTTGCCATTCTCATCGACTTCTTCCGAAAATCCGATATCCTTTTGCGTCCTGAATTCAAAATCCGCCCGTTCAAAGGCCTTGGCAAATTCACGGACCTTGCCTGAATTTCCAGTCGCAATGACAACCAGCCTCATGCGTTTCCTTCGTTTTGGCGTTCGAGTGCGCTCAGCTTCTGCTGGATTTCCGGCACCAGTTCAAACTTTTCGTGATACAGCGCACTCACCTTGCGGCACAGAAGTTCGAGCCGGAAACGCTCCCTCGAATCGTTTTCGTTTGACCGCAACTTGCAAATCGCATTTTCGATTTCCTCGATATCCCTGGAATTCTTATACGGCGCCATAAAGTTCTTGAACCGTTCGAGGCTTGCCTTGAACTCCTCCTCGTTTCCCGCCTGGTACAGAAGATACGGAACGACCTGGCGTTCGAGAAGTTCCTGCAAGTCGCCGACGAAAGTCAGCAGGCTTCCCTTGCCCGGCAAAAATTCCCCGTTCTCCGGCTTGCTCGTGATAAGCCCACCGGATTCTATCTGCGAAAGGAACTCGCTGATATACGACTGCTCTTCAGCGTTCTGCTGCTCGCGGTACTTCGCCTGGTAAAAAATCGGAAGGCTCGTAATGCAAAGGTGCGCCTGGCTCATGCCCGAAAATTCCCCGATATAATAGATGTCGGCATTTTCACGCAAAATGTCTTCTTCGTGTTCGTAGAACATGATCTTCGCCGGAACCGGAATGATTTCCATGCTCGAAAGCTCTTCGAGCCGGTTGCGGAACGAATCGACATCTAAGCCATCGGGAAGTTCGCCTCCGCGTTCCTTGATATGCTCGATCAAGTCGTTGATGCCCTTATCGACGGAAGTTCCCATTTCGTGCCGCATAAAGCTTTTGATGTTGCTGTTCTTTTCAAACTCGCCGCGGACAGCAAGGATTCCGTTCCGAATCATCGACGGAAACGGTCCGGGCATCGCATCGTTCTTCATCGCCGACCGGAGAATCTTCGCATACGCAACCATCCGACCGCAAAGCTTTTCCGGATTGCCTTTCTTCTGTTCAATGCCTAACATGCGAGTATTCCACTAGTAAAGTTTTTTTGCCGAAACCAAATCGCCGCCTCGTTCCCCGAAAAGGACCGCCGTCGATCCCGGATAGGATTTTTCAAAAAATTCCTGTAGCTTCTTGACAGCCGCATCGGAATCAAAGCCGATTTCGTAGCCAACATTATCGGAGAGGACGATCCCGAAATGAAGCGCGCCCGGAACACGCCGATTGATGTAGGCGGCAAACTCCTCGTCGGAATTCACGACATCCGTCGGAGCGCGACCGTCGATATTCATCGGATCCCGCGGGCTTACGAGCAGCGGATAGAATTTACCCGAAGCGAGCTGCGAAGTCGCCAGGTAGAGCGTATTGCCGACAAAGATTCCGACCGAATCGTCCTGCACGTAGCGAATTTCCACGTTGAACTCGCAAGCCGAAGCCTTCTCCTTGATTTCTAGCGCGGACGGTCCACAGGCAAGAAAGAGGCACGCTGCGCACGCGACCAAAATCGTCGAACATACATTCTTCATAGGATTCTCCTTTCCGTTTAAAATATACAATTCCCTAATTCGGGCTACCGCAACCCGTAAAAAATATGCCGGCTTCCAAAAAGTTAAAATTTTTCCTTGCCTTTTCTCGATTATTTTTATATATTATACAATGTTGATTAAAATAATAGGATTTAATCCAAGGAGAAAATCATGGCAAAAGTCAACAAGATTACCGATCTCATCGGAAATACACCGCTCGTCCGTATCAACAAGCTGAACGACAGCGAAGCGGAAGTCTATGTCAAGGTCGAATCGTTCAATCCGCTTTCGAGCGTCAAGGACCGCGTCGCTTTCGCCATGATCGAAGCCGCGGAAAAAGACGGTCGGCTCAAGGAAGGCTCGGTCATCATCGAACCGACCAGTGGCAACACGGGAATCGGGCTTGCCTACGTCGCAGCGGTCAAGGGCTACCGCATCATCCTGACCATGCCCGAGACGATGAGCATTGAAAGGCGCAAGCTTCTCGCGGCGCTCGGAGCGGAACTCGTCCTCACGGACGGAAAGGCCGGCATGAAAGGCGCCATCGCCAAGGCGCAGGAACTCGCCAAGGAAATCCCGAATTCCTTTATCCCGCAGCAGTTCGAAAATCCCGCGAACCCGGAAATCCACCGCAAGACGACCGGACCGGAAATCTGGAAGGATACCGAAGGCAAGGTCGATATCTTTGTTTCCGCTGCGGGAACCGGCGGCACGGTGACAGGCGTCGGCGGCTACCTTAAGAGCAAGAATCCGAATGTCAAGGTAGTAGTCGTTGAACCGGATACATCCGCGGTTCTCTCCGGAAAGCCCGCGGGTCCGCACAAGATCCAGGGAATCGGCCCCGGCTTTGTCCCGAAAGTCTATGACCCGAAAGTCATTGACGAAATCTACCTGACGAACGATGTCAAGGCGGGGAACATCGCACGCCGTGCGGCAAAGGAAGAAGGCCTGCTGATAGGAATTTCTTCCGGAGCGGCTCTCGAAGCAGCTCTCACCATCGCCAAGCGACCGGAAAACAAGGGAAAAACGATCGTCGCCCTGCTCCCGGATACCGGCGAACGCTATCTCTCGACCTGGCTTTTCGAAGAAAAATAACGTATCGGCAAACATTCAGATTTTGCGCCGCCTCCGCGGCGCTTTTTGTATATTTCCAAAGCACCATTTAACAGGTACCAGAAAGGAAACGCGGCATGCTTAGCACAGAATTTTATTCCGACTATATCGATCACCGACTAAAAGAGGATCCGATAGAATTTTTAGATAAAACCGAGTTGAAATACCTGAACCATCTTGCAGAAAAAGTTCTTATCAACTTCATCCGAGATATTCCCAAAACAAACCACATAGCGGCTTCAACTATTTCCTATTACGTCGAATACTTTCAAAAGGATCTTACTTTATCCAAAGAGCTAATCCAAAATTTTTGCCTATGGCTAGCTATTCTCAAATCAGACATTTCGTTTTCCGAAGCCGAGCGCGACATTTTCGACAAAATAATTCTACAATGCAAGCGATTCGTCCAAAAGTCAAATCCAGTTTTGCCAGACGAACAAAGCGACTTTTCAGAGAACTTAATTGCTCAACAAGTAAATACACTAAAATCTTTTAACGAACAAATTAAAATAAACGATCCAAATTTTAGGCAACGCCTTGTCAATACCGATTATGGTGAAGTCATGGGAAAGCTTTACGATGCCATGCGGCAAGCATATTCCGAAGGGATTGCACTTCTTAAATCGCCCGGAAATATAAATACACTAAAAGAATTAATGACTGCGACAAGAATCGACAAGAATCATGATGAATTTATCGTTACAGGCGAACATCACGACAACATCCACAAAAATTCTGCAATGCAAAGAGGTTTTACCAAACCGGACGGGACCAAATCCTCAATGCCGATATATTCAAACGGAGAAAACATTCTATTTCAATCGCACCCAGGCCTTTCTCCGTTATCCATGAATCCTGAAAGCGACTTTTACCACCCACAGAAAATCCGCAAAGGTGGCGACCTTGGACATATTTTTGAAGCAAATAAAAAAATGTTTGCCATCAATCGAGATGGAGATATTTTCTTTTCCAATCCCGATTTGGCTGGAATCTGTTTAAACGAAATTCCCGGTTGTCGAAATCTAGGACAAGTCTATCTCGGAAACATCAAGGATTTTCAAAAATGAAAATTTTTCTGCTAATCCTTTCTTTGATTTTTCTAGGTTGTACAGAAAAAAACTCCGTTTCGAATCTGTGCGAAAAATTTCTTCTAAACCATCCTGAAGTCGCCAATCGCTACGGACAAGTCGAATGCCTTAACAGTTCAACAATCTTTTACGAACTATCCTTTGTAAAAGGCTATGTATTCTTTGCCAAATTCAATCAGGATTCCATGTGGACAACCCAAGCCGGATGTTACGCGTGCCCTGATTTTCCTGTTAACGATTTAGAAAAATGGAATATCATGCCCTATCAATGGGAACAAGGAAGGAAATATACCGAAGCGGAAAAAAGCCGAATAAGAACCGATACTACGTTTCAAATTTTTTCAAGACACAGACGAAACTCTTTTGAAGAATTCAAGCATTTCATCATGGATGTCGATAACATTTCCGCTGCGGAATTCGAAAGGAGATTTGAAACCTATGATTCGCTCGCCAATTTCTACGATCTTTTGAGTTTTCTATCCCTTTGGAATGTACAATCCGCCATTGCGAAAAAGAACGATTCCAGTTTTTACATTCTAGGTCCCACCCTAAGCCAAGGTTATCTGCTCAACGCCCCTTCAACCGGAGGCAAATCCAAAAAGGTTTTTCAGTATGACATCTATAATTGCTGTGGAACCAATCGCTTTAAAACGCCAAAAGAAATCAATGCCAACGATACAACGATCCTCGTCAAATTGCAGGGCGGCAACTGGATTTACTACAACGAGCCAAAAGACTCTATCGCTTTTTTCATCAAGGATTCTCTCGATTTCTACCTGATTACGCATTTCAAGGCTAACGGAGATTCCGTCAATTATTTTTCTCCGAAAAAAGCAACGCCTTGTCCGCGCGAATACGAATGTTCGTCCTGAAAGGGAAACGAAGACTTAGTTGAGAGAGCTTAGACCAGCAGACGCCTATGCTTAGGGACTAGGGATTAGTCAGAGCTTAGTTAAGAGAGCTTAGAGCTCAGAACTGCATACATCTAGGCTTTTGGGACGCGGAACAAGGTACGATGTCATTCCCCGGCTTGACCGGGGAATCTAGATTATCGGGTCAAGCCCGATAATGACAGGCTAGCGAGCTTGCCGAGCTATACCAGACACATATGAAAACAGGTTCTAAAAATACTTTTTCAAAAGATTCCACAAAGAAGCATTGATGGAATTACTTTGTCGTAAATTTTCATCTTCGGAAAAAACATCCCGAAAAGACGGTTCCCCGCAAATGTCCACACCGAGGATATTTCCCAGCGCAAAAATTCGCTCCAGAAGTTTCAATAAGTTATTCGTCGAAAGGCTTCCACCGTCCCAATTCGTCTTGAGTTCACGCTCCGATAGGACATCCTTATCCATGGAAACATAAACCGGATGCCGGAAAAATTTTTCGTCAAAAACAAAATCGTCTCCGAAAGATTCCGCGGCGCATTCGCTTTCGGGAACGACATGAACTTTTTTTCGATAAACCAGCGGGATTTCTTCGGCAGAAGATTTTCCGACACCGAAGAGGAGGACATTTTGCAGAAACGGGTTGGAATCCAGAGCGGCCTTGAGCCAGCTTCCGCACGAAAGGATTCCGTCAAAAACGGGAGGTTGCATATCGGAATGATGGTCGAACACGACGAGCGAAAAATTTTCCGACAAGCGATCCGTCCACAGCTTGCTCAAATAATGCGTGTTTCCCGAATCGATAAAATGGATTCCGCAAACCGGACAAGCATCCATCTTCCGACGGATTTCCGCTTCCGCCATAGGATCCAGATAGCAATCCGTTCCCTGGATTTGCGAGCAGTCCATTTCCGCAAAATTCTCTTTCCAAAAATTTTGCAGCTGATAGATGCCCGAAAAATTCATGACCAGCGAAGCCATCAAAGACGTTCCAGCTTGGCGGTAAATTGCAGATTGCGAGTAGTTTTCAACGAATCAAACTGGACAACATAGCAAGAGTCCTTCGCATTGACTTCGACAATCAAGCCTTCGCCAAAAACCGGATGCCGAATGCGGTCCCCGACAAAAAACAGATTTTGCAAAAGTTTTAGATGTTCCGTTTCCTCCCGAATTTGTCGCAAGGCCTTTTCTCGCAAATCTTCCGGCAACGGGTTCACAAATTCCAGATTTTCCTCGCCCGCATCAAAGATAAAACGCGACGGATATTTGCTCAGATTGATGTTTCCGCCGCCTTCGTTTTCCGAAAGAAAAAGGCGTTTCTGCGCCCGCGTAAAGGCGACATAGGCGATTCGACGTTCCTCTTCCAGCTCATCCATCGTCTCGATCTGCGCACTGGGGAAAAGCCCTTCCGAAAGGCCGGTGATGAAAACGTTCGGAAATTCCAGACCTTTTGATGCGTGGACGCTCAGAAGCTTCACCGAGTCCTTGCGTTCTTCCTTGTCTAAGTTTCCATAAAGCGCGATTCGGGACAAAAAACTTTCCAGATTCTCATCGACATCCTTTGCCGCGTTTTCTACCGTCTGCTTAAACTCGGCCAAGTTGTCCAAGCGATTTTGGTCCGCATCCATCCGGACAAATTCCGTGTAGCCGGAAAGATTCAGAATTTTTTCCAGCACGTCGTCCATCTTTTTTTCATGGGCGTCTCTACGCGTCTCTTCAATCGCCTGGACATATTTTTTCGCCTCGGTCCCCTTGAAAATGGCGCTGTCTAGATTTTCGCATAGAGCTTCGTACAAAGTAATTTTATTCGCCTCGGCATATTCCTTGAGAAAGGCGATTTTCTTTTTACCGATTTTTCGACCGGGAATGTTGATCGTTCTCAAAAAGGCGAAATCATCCTGCGACGTGAGCATCCGCAGATAGGCGACGACATCCTTGATTTCCCGGCGTTCGTAAAAGGAAATTCCCGACAGGACGCGATAAGGAATTTTATTCTGGATGAACGATTCTTCGATCGGACGCGACAGAAAATGCGAGCGGTACAAAACGGCGATGTCGCCTAGGGATTCTCCCTCTTCGACAAGTTTTCGAACTTTCCCGACAATCCACTCCGATTCGTCTTTTGGCGCTTTTCCGTGAAAATAGAGCGGTTTCGGGCCATCACCGCAAACAGGAAAAAGTTCCTTGGGGTATCGCACGGAATTGCGGGAAATTAATTTGTTCGCAGCGTTCAGGATTTGCGGTGAACTGCGATAGTTTTCCCGAAAAAGAATCGTCCTTGCTTCCGGATAGGCCTTGTCAAAATCCAGAAACAGCCGTACATGCGAACCCCTCCAGGAATAAATCGTCTGGTCGCTGTCCCCGACGATAAAAAGGTTTCCGTGTTTTTCGGAAAGAATCCTTGCGATTTTATACTGTTTTTCGCTCACGTCCTGGAATTCATCCACCAAAACATATTCCATGCGGGCTTGCCATTTTTCACGGACATCGGGAAAATTTTCCAGAATGTAAGCCGTAAAATTGATCAAATCGTTAAAATCCAATCCGTAATTTTTTTTCTGTTCGTAGAGATAGCGCAGGAAAATTTGGGAATCGCGGTCTTTTTCCGCTTCAATTCGCGAAAGAAATTCCTCGCTTGAAAGGCGGATAAAATCGGAAATATAAGAGTTCGTTTCCTTTCTGGCCTCTAAGACCATGTCAATCGTCCGCTGCATCGTCGTATCGCGCAACGTGATTTTCATGTCGGCAAAGATGCGCTGCAAAATTTCACGTTCGTCTTCGGTATCGATGATGATGAAGCTTTTGGGATATCCCAGCGCGTTGATTTCTTCTTTTAAAAAACGTGTACAGAATGCGTGAATGGTGCTGACAAGCCCTAGATCCAAGCCGCCCAAAATGGCGCGGACGCGACTCTTCATTTCATTTGCGGCACGGTTCGTAAACGTAACGGTCAAAATATTCGCCGGAGAAATCCCTAGTTCCGATACGAGATAGCAATACCTGGCTGTCAGCGACTTCGTCTTTCCCGTCCCCGCTCCGGCGATTACACGCACATAGCCTTCTGTCGTCTTGACTGCCGAAAGCTGTTCCGGATTCAATGTCAAAAGCAGGTCGTTCACAGGATTTCAGTCACAGGCAAGATTTGACATATTCCTTCATCGCGGAGACTTCCGTTTCGGACGGTTTAAAGATTGCGCGGAAACCTTCCCCACAGACATTGTACTTCTTCTGTTTCAAATGTTCCACAAGAAGCGGAACCCCTTCGCCGCTCCATCCATAGGACCCGAACACACCGACTTTCTTGTTTACATTGGCAATCGCCGAAAGATGGGCGACAAATTCCCACACGGGCAAAAGCGCATCCCGATTGAAAGTTGAAGACCCGATAAAAATCAAGGACGCCTTGTTCGCTTCGCTCGCGACTATCTCCGGCGGCGTAACGCCCAGATCGAACAGCTTTACCGAAAAGCCGTTTTCCTTGAGCGCTGCCTCTGCCGTTTCTGCAAGAAGACGCGTATAGCCATAAGCCGAAGCGTATGCGATTACCGCTAATTGAGAAGGCTCTTCCAGGGAACTCCACTGCGCATAGGTATCGATGACTTTTTGGATTCCGTCGTCCAAAATCGGCCCGTGGCTCGGGCAGACAAGGCTCAAATCCAGCGTGGCGATCTTCTGCAAACCGTTCTGTACAAACTTCTTGAACGGGCTGAAGATGCAGTCGAAATAGACCTTGAGCGAAACATTGTAACCATCCATCGATGCGATTTTTGAAAACAGCGGATGGTTTTCTTCGTAATAATGCGCCCCCAGAAAGTCGCATGTAAAAAGCGCCTTGTTTTCGGGGACATACGTAAACATGGAATCGGGCCAATGCAGATTCGGAGCGATTATGAATTTCAATGTTTTTGCCCCGAGATCCAACGAAAAAGAATTTGTCGCCGTAATCGATTCAAAGTCCGAATTGGTGATTTTTTTCAAGAACTTGATAGCACTTGCGCTGGCAACGACTTTGGCCTGCGGTGCGAGCCTTAAAAGTTCAAGCAAGCTTCCGGAATGGTCCGGTTCCGTATGGTTCATGACGATGTAATCGATTTCCGAAAGCCCGCAAACCGTCTGGATGTTCGTCAAAAATTCATCGCATTTTTTTTCGTGGACCGTTTCAACCAAGGCTGTCGCCTTTTCCCCACGCACCAGATACGCATTGTACGATGATCCGAACGCAGTCGGAACGACGACATCGAAAACACGCATATCGGGGTCGCTTACCCCGACAGAAAAAATCCCGGAAGAAATTTCAAGAGCCATATAGACCTCCCAAAAATCAGTTACCGCGCTCCGTCATCGAGAATAGAAAGGTTTTCAAGGATTCGACCAACTCCGTCGCCGGCAGAGAATCCGAAATTTCCATCGCATCGGAGATATGCTCCAGCGCGGTTTCCTTCGCCTTGTCAAAGGCGCCTGCACCTTGTAACCTGCGGCAAATCTCCTCGGGAACATCCGGTTCTGCGGCTTTTTTCAAAAGTTCAATCAAAGCGTTTTTTTCTTCCGACGAAACCTTTTGGAAATAGTAGATAAGCGGAAGCGTCACAAGGCCATTTGAAATATCCGTAAATTTCGCCTTGTCCAAATCGGACGCGCCGACTCCGTAATCCAGCAAATCGTCGATTATCTGGAAAGCGATTCCGAAATGCGCTCCGAGCTTTCCACATTTTTCAACCCGATCTTTGTCAAAACCCGCAAGATACGCTCCTATCTTGGCGCTCGCTTCCACCAGGGCGGCGGTTTTCCCTTCGATAATCGCCTTGTAGCGTTCTAGTGAAAGATTAAAATCCCCCGCGGAATCCAATTCGCTGATTTCTCCGACAATGAGACGATTGGCCGCCGAAGAAAGCAACAGCGGAATTTCTCGCGTTTCCTCGTTGATGACACAGCGCATCGCCTGGGAAAGGATGTAGTCTCCGATGAGAACGGCGACCTTGTTTCCCCATTCGACATGAGCGGTCCGCTGCCCGCGGCGAACTGCAGTTTCGTCAATGATATCGTCATGGACAAGGCTTGCCAAATGAAGAAGTTCTATTCCCGCACAGGCATGCGCCACCCGCGAAACATCAGGAACATCTTTCCCTGACGTAGCGATCAAGGCAAGAATCGTCGAACGGATTTTCTTTCCTTTGCGCGCAATCAATTTAGACATTCGCTCCGATACGCCTTTGGGAGCGAGGCGGGCGACTTCGGCAATGACTTCGTCGGACCTGTCCAGATAATTTTGAACTTTTCCACGAACCGATGTCAAGACAGTCTGAAAAGACGGATGCTCTGCGGGGTTTATGCTCACGACTAAATATCCAAATCGTTAATGACTTTGTACGCGTTGTCTTCGATAAACTTGCGACGAGGCTCCACGTCTTCACCCATCAGCATACTGAATACGCTGTCGGCGAGGACGGCATCATTGATATGGCACTTCTTCATGATGCGGGTTTCGGGTTTCATCGTCGTATCCGCCAACTGATCCGGATTCATTTCGCCAAGACCTTTAAACCGCTGGATGATAAAGCCTTTCTTATCGTTCTCGCCAATGGAAGCCAGCTCGGCCTCGTCAAAGATATAACGGATATTTTTCTTCCCTTGTTCTAAACGGAAAAGAGGAGGCTGGGCAATAAACACATAGCCGCCATCGACAAGCGGACGCATATAGCGGAAGAAGAAAGTCAAGAGCAGCGTCTGGATGTGCGAACCATCGACATCGGCATCGGTCATGATGATGACTTTGTGGTAGCGGAGTTTTTCAATCTTAAACTCATTGCCGATTCCACAGCCGAGAGCATTCACCAGGTCCTGGATGGTATCCGCATTCAGCACACGGTCGAGACCCGCTTTTTCCACATTCAAGATTTTTCCTCGAAGCGGCAAAATCGCCTGGAATTCACGTTGGCGTCCCAATTTTGCCGAACCGCCAGCGGAATCGCCTTCCACGATAAACAGTTCGCATTTCGCCGGATCGCGTTCGCTGCAGTCGGCAAGCTTTCCCGGAAGACCGCCGCTTTCGAGAACGTTTTTTCGCCGGGCGAGATTGCGCGCCTTGTGGGCAGCTTCGCGGGCGACCGCGGCATTGTAAACCTTATCGACGATAACCTTGACCACCGTCGGATTTTCCGCAAAGTATTCGTCGAGCTTAGCGCCAAATGCCGTATTCACGAGTCCCGCGACTTCGGAATTTCCCAGGCGACGCTTTGTCTGGCCTTCGAACTGCGGCTGCGGAATCTTGATGGAAATGACCGCCGTGAGGCCTTCGCGGATATCGTCGGCGGCAAGCTGCGTTTCCCGTTTTCCCTTGGGTAAAACTTCTTGCGCATACTTGTTGATGATTCGCGTCATCGCGGTCTTGAAACCGGTGACATGCGTTCCGCCGTCATGCGTATTGACGTTGTTTACAAAGCTGAAGAAATTTTCCTGGTAACCGTCGTTATACCAGAGGGCGATTTCAAGCGGATATGTTCCCGCTGTCGTCGTGATGTGAATTGGCGGTTCGAACAGAGGCTTGCGGTGCGCATCGACAAAAGAAACGAACGCCGAAATTCCGCCCGGAAAATAGAACGAATCCTTTTTCCCATCGGGGGTGCGTTCGTCGGAAAGGGAAATCCGGAGCCCGTTCATGAGGAACGCAAGTTCGCGGAAACGCTCCGCAAGCGTGTCATAGCTGTAAACGGTTTCCGTAAAAATCGTATCGTCCGGGTAATACTCGACAGTCGTTCCAGTCGTTCCGTCCGATGGCCCGATATCCTTCTGGTCCGCAAGCGGGATTCCCTTCGAAAATTCCTGCTGGATGATGCGACCGTTCCGGCGAACTGTCACGACAAGCTTGTTTGAAAGCGCATTGACGCAGCTGACGCCGACACCGTGCAAGCCTGCCGACACCTTATACGAATTGCTGTCGAACTTTCCGCCCGCATGCAGTTTCGTCATCACGACCTGGATTGTCCCGATATGCTCTTTCGGATGAATGTCCGTCGGAATTCCTCGACCGTTATCGACAACCCGAATGCCGTTTCCCGGAAGAATCGTCACTTCGATATGCGTACAAAACCCGGCGAGAGCTTCATCGACCGAGTTATCGACAACTTCCCATACGAGCTGATGAAGGCCGACTGAATCGGTCGAACCGATATACATTGCCGGGCGGACTCGAACCGCTTCAAGTCCCTCGAGAACGGTAATGTTAGAACCACTGTATTCTTCAGCCATGAGAACCTCAAATTTCAAAATTAGAGAACGCGGATATCCCTGACGCGAGGCGCACCAAGAAGCCCGTTGCACAAATCAATAATAGCTTTTTTCCTGTATAGGGTCTCGGACTTCCACACGGAATTCGCCGCTTTTAGGACCAGGACGGAATCTTGAAAATCGACTATTTTCAAATGCGCAGCCAACTGCGTTCCAAACAGATTTTCGAAATTTTCCTGCAGGCGCAATCCATCGCTTTTTTCGCCGAGCGTTCCCCGCGACAGAATCTCGGCGAGAACTATCCCCGCATGGACAAGTCCCGAAAGCTTGTGGTTTTTCGGATTGTTTTCGTCATAGTTCATACAAGAAGGAGTTTCGAAAGGACGAAGCCGCCGATGAGAATGCTGGTCATCCCGGCGACAACGGTCGCCTTGGTGCTCTTCCCGACACCCTCGGCTCCGCTGTGCGTGTTGTAACCGAAGAAGCAGGCATAGCTCGCGATAAAGTAACCGTAAAGCGCCGCCTTGATGAGGCCGACGGCAAAGTCCCAGTCCTCGTAAAACATGCGGACGCCGTAAAAGAACGTATGGAACGAGACCTCCTTGTAAAGCGCCGCCGTCGCGTAGCCGCCTAAAATACCGATGAAGATGCTGATGACCGTAAGAATCGGGAGCATCACGACTGTCGCAATCAAGCGTGGCGCAAGCAGGAACCGGTAAGGGTTTAGGCCCAGGACACTGTAAGCGTCGAGCTGTTCCGTAACGGCCATCGTCCCGAGTTCCGAACACATCGACGCTCCGACACGCCCGGCAAGAACCATCGCCGTGAGAATGGGGCAAAGTTCGACCATGACGGATTTTCCGACCGCCATTCCGACAAACACAAGAGGAATCATATCGCCGAACTGGTACGCCAACTGCCACGCCATAATGGCGCCCGTCGCAAGGCTTGCCGCAAACACGACGGGAATGCTGGTCACGCCCGTCACATACATCTGTTCGACAATCGTATGAAAATTTTTAAAGGAACTCGGAACGCTTTTTCCGAGTTCCCACATGAACACGAAATACCCTTGGACAACGCCCAAGAACTTACGGACATAATGCCCGAGGCTCGTGGCTGCGATGTCCATCACGGCAAACATGGATTACTTGCTTTTCTTTTTCCCTGGCTTTTCCTGCGCCTTGGACGGAGCACTAATCGCCTTTCTGTAAAGCTCCATGTCGGAAAGATACCTGATCGCTTCCTTGACCTGCGTGTCGCTCTGGAGCATGAACGCAGTGCTGGCGGAATCCCCCTGCACCGCGGTCAACAGTTCGCGCTTGATCCCGGACATGATATATTCGCGGTTCGCGTCGAATTGCTTGTTGCGGTCATTTTCGAGCGCATGCCGAAGAGCGTTCACCTGGACGCTCAGCGCCGAATCCGAAAGCGTCTTGGAGGAATCACCCATGAAGTTCTGTTCCCGAATCAGGCCCTTTTCCAAAATTTCAAGAGTCGCAATCGAATTGCTCTTGATTTTCGTAAAATTCGTATCCTTTAGACAAAAATCCTTGAACGCTGCGAACAGGGAATCCGGCACTTGCCAGTCTACGTCTATCTTTGCGCCTTGCTTTTCGAGAGTTGGGCGAATCTTTACGGCGAACTTGAAATACATCGCCATCCGTTCCTGAACCTGCACGACCCACGGAATCGGATCGAGTTCGATATCCACATCGGGCGTGATGCCACCACCGCCAAACATCTTGCGCCCGGCGTTCGTCACAAACGTATCGACAGCGACAGTGTCCTTCTTTGCGGCAACCGTATCCGCATCCGCGTTTTCCGAGTCTTCATCCTCGTAGGCTTCCTCCTCGCGAATCTTCAATCCCTTGATTCCGTTTTCCGGCTTGTTGATGCAGCGTCCAAACGGCAAGTAGTAGAAAGCGGTCGTAAGCTTCAGCGCGTAACCCTGGTTGTCTAACGGGAAAATTGTCTGGACGGAACCCTTTCCAAAGGAAGTCTTGCCGATGATAAGCCCGCGGTCCCAATCCTGGATCGCCCCCGAAACGATTTCCGCGGCACTTGCCGATCCCTGGTTCACCAGAACGACCAGAGGAACATCCTGCGAAACGATGCCGTCCCGGCGAGCGCGGCTTTCCGTCTGCTGCGTGCGCCCGCGCGTGCTCACGATCAGGTTTCCCTTTTTCAAGAAAAGTTCGCCGATTTCCACCGCCTGGTTCAGCAGTCCGCCCGGATTGTAGCGCAGGTCGAGAATGATTTTTTTCATTCCCTGTTTTTGAAGCTTGTGAATGGCGTTCACCACTTCTTCGCGCGTCTTGAGAGAAAACGAGGAAAGCTTGATATAACCGATATCGTTTGTCACCATGCCGCTATACGGAACCGCATGGACTACGATTTTTGCCCGCGTAATCGTAAAGTCCATCAGCTCGCTCACTCCGGCACGCGCAATGCTAATCGTCACGTCGGTCCCCACCTTGCCACGAAGCTTTCCGACCGCTTCGTCAAGCGTGAATCCGTGCGTATCCTTTCCGTCGATTTTCATGATGCGGTCGCCCGCCCGAATTCCCAGGTTGAACGCCGGAGTTCCCGCGAGCGGAGAAATCACCGTCAGGACATTATCGCGAAGGCTAATCGTAATTCCCACGCCACCGAATTCGCCTTCCGTGGAAACCTTCAGATCCTCGTAATCCTTCGGGGCGAAAACGGCCGTATGCGGATCAAGAATTCCGCGCATTCCCTGGATTGCCGCATCCGAGAGCTCCGCCGGATCGACATCCTCGACATATTTCAGATTGACTTCCGAAAGGACCTTGTTCAGGCGCGAAAGCTCCTCGTAAAAATCGCCAGGTGCTTTCTTTTCGGACTTGGCCGCAGCAAAAGCGGTGTTTACCACAAGACCCGAAACTAGGAGGGAACGGAAAAATACATGCACAAGAGACATTCTGGATTTCATGCCTGTAAAAATACAATTTTCGTAAGCGGACAACAATTCCGCGCCGCTTTCTAGATGCCGAAAGACAATTTCAAGGGCTTGCCCCAAAAAAAAGAACCCCACCTTAAAAAGGCGGGATTCCAAAAGTCCGAAATTAAAAGGACTACTTGAGCGTGCTGACCTGCACATCCCAGCTTTGCCCGTTCAGCGCAACGCGGTAGGTATTCGTCGCCTGGACCTTCATGCCGTTCGTGTTCACCGAAGCGGCAGCCGGCTTTGCGGCGGGAGCGGCATTCGGATCTTTCTTGGGAACGCCGATGTGACGGTTGCCCTTGAGGAAGTCGATGCCCTTGTTTCCGCCCTTCGTCTGGAGGCAGCCCGTAATGAAGATGTTCTCGTCGTTTACCGGGAGACCGTTTTCTTCGAGGAGCTTCTTCGCAAGCGGAATGCCCGGTTCGAGGATTTCCGCTGCGCACTTGACGCCCGGATGGACTTCGGCAAAAGGCTTCTTGCCCATCTGCTCGGCAGCGATTTTCACCAGTTCCGCATCCGGTTCGCAAGGCGTTTTTCCCAAGTAGCCGAGAATCATGTTGCCGTAGCCTTCGGTAATCTTGTGCCACGTATCGAGTCCCTTGCTCTTGTTCACCGTATTGACGTATGCCTGCTGGAAATAATACTGGGAAACCGGAGTGACAGAAGAGGCGAAACCGCCGCGGCGAACGCATTCGCTCATGTTCGCAATGACCTGCGGATACAGGTGGAACGTCTTCGTTTCGCGCATCATCAGCGTGTTCGCCGTGAGAGCGCCACCCGGCATCGGGGAGAAAATCACGTCCGAGGAAATCTGGCGGGATTCCGGCGGGAAGTTGTAATCCTTGAGGCATTCGACCGCGACATTGTTCGCTTCCATGAGCTTTGGAATCGAATCGTCATCGACGATGCCGTCCTCGCCAAGGGCTAGAGCAAAGTCGGTTCCCTTGAGAGCGTGATACATACTGAAAAGGTCTGGCTGGGACGTTCCGCCGGAAAGAGGCTTGCGAGCGAGATCCACACCGTCCGCACCGCCGTCGATAGCGGCCAGATACTGGCGAAGTCCCGTGCCACAGGTCTCGTGGGAATGGATGCGGAGTTCCACCTTGTCGCCGAGGAGCTTGCGGGCGCGCTTGAACGTTTCATAGACCTTCATCGGGTTTGCGGTGCCGGAAGCGTCCTTGAAGCACACCGAAGCAAACGGAACGCCCGCGTCGAGAATGCTCTTCAGGACTTTCTCGTAAAAGTCCGGATCATGAGCGCCCTTACAGCCGAGCGGGAGCTCCATCATCGTCACGACGACTTCGTGCTCAAGACCGGCATTCGTAATGCACTGTCCCGAATAGATCAAGTTGTTCACATCGTTCAACGCGTCAAAGTTCCGAATCCGGGTCATCCCGTGCTTCTTGAACATCTTCGCATGAAGATCGATCATATCGTAAGGCTGCGGAGCGAGCGCCACCACGTTGATACCGCGGGCGAGTGTCTGCAAACGGGCCTTCGGACCGACCGTCTTGCGGAAAGTATCCATCATGTCAAAAGCGTCTTCACCGCAGTTCTGGTATAACGCCTGGAAGCGGGCTCCGCCGCCAGCTTCAAAATGGGTAATGCCGGCAGCGGCAGCCGCTTCGACAGCGGGCATAAAATCTTTTGTAAAAACGCGGGCTCCGAAAATGGACTGGAAACCGTCGCGGAAAGACGTATCTTGGAAGAGGATTTTCTTTTTCATAGATTTTCCAATGGGGGAATTTCACCCCCTGTCTGAGGGTCAAAATCAATTTTCAACAATATACAAAAGTTGCGCATCTTTATTCCGAACGAGAAGGAGAGAGCGCCCTGTGGACGCGACACGGATTTCCAAAGGCGACGCAATCGCTCGGAATATCTCGGGTCACCACGCTTCCCGCCCCGATGACAGCCCGCTCTCCGATAGAAACTCCCGGGCAGACGATGACCGAGCCTCCCAGCCATACGTCGTCCCCGATTGAAACGGGTTTTGCGAGACACACCTTTTGGCGTTCGAAAGCATCGACGGGATGCGTCGCCGCATAGATTTGCACATTCGGAGCAATCCAGCAACGCTTGCCGATAGAAACCTTCGCCGTATCGAGAATCGTACAGCCGTAATTGATAAACGTCCCTACCCCGATAAAGATGTTCTTCCCCGCGTCGCAAAAGAATGGCGGCTCGATATGGACCGAAGGATCCCAACCACCGAACAGTTTCCGAAAGCACTCCTCGCGGAGTTCAAAATCTTCCGGCGAAGAAGCGTTCAGACAGTGCAGAATCTTTTGGCAAGAAAGCCGCATTTCCAGAGCCTCGACCGGAGTCTCCCGAAAATGTCCGCCAAAGATTCGCCGCAGATACGCTTCGCGTTCGGTCATCGCCTATTCCGCTTCGCTATCGTCCGTCGTGCAATTTGGAGAGGCGGGGTTTTCCGTACACTCGTCGGATGTTCCGCTAGAGCTGCTCGAACTTGAGCTAGAACAGGCGGAAAGCGATATCGAAAGCGCAATAAATCCCAAGAAGAGAACTAGACAGAATTTCTTTTTCATATTTCCATTATAGATTTTTTTGAAGGCAAATTCCAGACTTTTTGCCAAAGGTGGCTTTTTTCTCCGAGATATTTCCCGCCTCCCCAAATCGTCTGCCGCATAAAAGCAAAAAATCCCGCCGAATGGCGGGACTTTCTCTTTCGCAAAAAACGAATTACTTCTTTGCAGCCTTGGACTTCTTCGCAGTGGCCTTGAGTTCGGAACCAACCTTGAACGAAACGACCTTCGTCGCCTTGATCTTGATCTTTTCGCCGGTGAGCGGGTTGCGACCCTGGCGAGCGGCGCGTTCCTTGACACTGAACGTTCCAAAGCCGATGAGCTGCACCGGACCGCCCTTCTTGATGCCTTCGGTGATGCCGTCGAGGACAGCGTTCACGGCTGCGGTTGCGGCGACCTTCGTTTCGATGCCAGCGGCTTTCTGAACGAATTCAATGAGTTCTTGCTTGTTCATGGATTGATTCTCCTAAGTGAATTTTTGATTCAATGATATTATTATACCTTTTTTTCGGCATAAAACAAGAGTTTTTCTCAAAAAAAATCGCTAAAAACCTTATCCCGTGGGGATTCTCACGCCTCCGGGGGAATCTCGTCCTTGCGACGGCGAGGAAAAATGCGATGCTCCACATATTCCTGGAAGATGGCGATGACGATACAGGTAAAGGGAATCGCGCAGACGAGCCCGATAAAACCGAGGAGCTTTCCCCAGACGGAAATCGAAAGGAGAATCAGGACCGGGGGCAGGTTCATCTCCGTGCCGACGATTTTCGGGATGATGAACATATCCTCGACAATCTGAATCACCAGATAGATTCCCGCAATGATCAGAACGACTTCCCAGAACGGAAGGCCCGTGTCGAACGAATAGATGATTCCGAGAAAGAAAGCGATTGGCATACTCGCCACCTGCAGGTAAGGCACCATGTTCAAAATTCCGATAAAGAGGCCGAAGACTATCCCCATCGGAAACCCGATGACACCGAATGCGACCGCATAGAGGACTCCCACCAGAAAAGCGACAAGGCTCTGGGAGCGGAAATAGGACTTCATCAGGAGATTCGTTTTGCGGAGAAGATCCGGTTTTTCAACGGAATCCAGCGGAATCAGGATTCGAAGCTTTCGGGAAATCTTCGGCATGTCGAGCATCAGGAATGTCGTGTACATCGCGATAAAGACAACGCTCACCAGTGTGAGAACGACAGAAGCCGTCCCCGAAAGGACGCCCATCGCTCCGGGCAAGAGCTTCGCGACCATCGACTGCACCGTTTCCCAGAAGCTTATGTCCTGCAAGGATTCCAGGAACTGCGAACCGGCGGCAAAGCGTTCCATTTCGCCGCGCCAGTCCGAAGGAATCAGCGCGAGAAATTTCTGGATCCAGGCGCTATCCGCCATAAAATTTTTGATTAGCGTTCCAAACCGGCTAAACTCCGCGCTTATCTGGGGAATGAAAATCAGGCATACGAGCGTAATCGCCGACGCCATCAACACGAGCGTGATAACCGTCGCAGCGACCCGCGCAACCCCACGCGGAATCTTGCGAAATTTCGGATGGCGGAGAACTATCCGGCAACGCTCCTCGATTGCATCGACAATCGGATTCACGATGTAAGCGATGAGAAAAGCGCCGACAAAAGGCGTCAGGACACCGCGCAGATAATAGAGCAGGGCAACGCCACAGGCGCATAGAAGTACGATGGAAACGTACTTGAGAATCAGCTTAACGTTTGCAGACGCTTCGCTCGACATTTTCCGGGTTTGCAATTTTTTTTCCATACTTCACCACGCTACGAACATAGAGAATCGTTACCAAAACCAATATAATCAGACAGATTCGGACAAGTACCCGGTTCGTGCCAAAAAACTCCAGTTTCCTGATCTCGATTTCCGTCGGAAGGCCTAGAAGAGAGCCGCGCCCCGTCTCGACCGAAACCAGCAAGACATCGTCTAGATAAAGGTTTCCGTCCTGTTCGATTCCGCGCAAGTCCAACCAAAGCTCGCTCGGTTTTAAAAGCGAAAGCGGAAGCCGTTTTTCCGAATAAAAGCGAGTCGCCGGAATTTCCATCCGGAGCGGACGGTAGCTTAAGGCGTCGCCTGGCCTAGAAACCGCCGGATCCCTTGTGGACAAAACAAGCGCGATATCCGCACTTGCCCGAAACGTAATGGCGACGGAATCGAGCCCCGAGAAATCCACGCCGGAAAGCGAGAGGCTTTCCATTCCGAGCAAAAGGGGAAATTCAATTCCCGCATGGGGATGGTACAGGCCGGAATTCAGCACGGCGGAAAAAGCTATCGCACTGTCGCTATCCAAAAAATCGGCAGTCGAAAAGCCGCCTTCCCGGGCGTCCGTGTAAATTCGGGGACGCACAGAATCTCCGGGCCACAGGACAAGAGACTTTCGATAAAAGGCGCCACAGATCGCAACGAGAAGAGCGATGCATGCCACATAGAAAAACGTCAAGCGCAAAACAGGTCGTTTCATTTTTTCTTCTTGATGAATCCGAGCGCGACGACGACAATCAGGACGCTCACGGCAAGAAATACGGCAAGTTCAATCGTCCCCGTGCCTTTCGCGGAAATGGACAGAAACCGAAATTTCATCGGGACACCGCGCTTCGCGTTCCAGCCCGGCGTGATTTCAAAACGGGCGACATGTTCCTTGTGGCGTTGGACAAGTTCCTTGTCCGCGCCCGTCTGCGCAAACCAGAAATCGGGAACGTAAAATTCATTGAATGCAATGGAGATCCGATTGTCGCCTTTTTTGAGCGGAACTTCCTTGAGCATCTGGCGGAACGTATGGAGCGAATCCCTGTTTGTCACATCCGGATCGAACGTCCAGACCTTGACAATGATTTCGCTAGCCGTTTCCGAATACACGCGCAAAAGGATGGAATCCACCAGGCTCCAGTTTTCATAGCCCCACTTTTTTGTCGGGGAATTTTCGGAGAATGTCCAGATGATCCCGCACCACGCGTTCTTCGAGACGTCCCCGCCGAGCGTACATTCGAAATCCAAAGCGGAATCCGAAACGCTCATCCGGGTAACCGAAGAGCCGCCGTCAGTCAAATCGTCATAGGCCAGAACGGTTTCATTTGTACGCAACGGAAAAACGGGGATGGAGAATTCCCGCTTGGGAACAATCACGTAAGCGATAAAGATGCAGACTGCCGCGACGCTCAGGATTGCGATGCGTTTCGCCATTCACGCTCCGAACCGTTTTCGAGAATTTCCTTGAACTTCAAATTATATTGTATCGCTTCGAAAGAATCGTCTTCGGCATCCCCGGAGCCAAAAATCTTATCCACAAGTTTTGAAAGCAAAACGATAAAGGCGAAATGATGTTTTTTCTTGGAAGAGACGAACATTTCATCCGAAGGAGCCATCCGACGTAAAATTTTCGCCATCGTCGAAGCGGGCAGCTGGAACATGTTGCAGCAAACCGCCACTTTTCCAGGGATTCCGTAATCGGGCAAGTTTCCCGGCACGAGCCTTTCCCCGTGATCGATGCAGCGAGCGGATTCGTCGGGTTCAACCCAGTCCGCCTTGCGCTTTTCTAGAGCGAGAAGCCACATTGCCCGCGTCTTGTCAAAGACTTCGCGCCGAAACGCCATGGTCTTGTCGCTCGGGAAAAAAGTGGCAAGACAGTGCGGACAGATTCGCAAGTCAAGACGGGAAAGTTCGACCTGTTTCGTTTCGGATTTGCAAAAGGGGCAAGAGCTGTTCATCGTTCCTAGAAAATAGTAAATTTTGGGCTATGGCAAAAGTAATCTCTGTTACAGTACAAAATTTTCAGACCGAGGTGATGCAGGAAGCGGAAACCCGCCCGGTCGTTCTCACATTCGCTTCGTCCCAGATGCCGGAATGCGAAGGCTATAACGCGGTGCTCGAAAGGCTTTCCGCGGAGCTGGACTTTACGCTCGGCGAAATAGACCTGGACACGCCGGACAACATGGCTTTCGTCCAGACGTTCCGAATCCAGTCGCTCCCGTTTGTAGTCGTCCTTTCCAAAGGGGAAATGGCCGATGCCATCCAGGGAACGCTTCCGGAAGAGGAACTCAAGAAACGGCTTTCGCCTTTCTTCGTTTCCGAAGAAGAGCGCAGAAAAATGGCAATCGAAGAAGCGGTCGGAAGCGGAAACTTCAAAGAAGCCAAAGCCGCGCTCGAAGCGGAACTCGAAAAAAAATCCGACGACCACTTTAGAATTCTCCTTGCGAAATGCGAATTGGGAATGGACAATGCCGAAAGGGCAAAGGAAATTCTCCGCGAAATCCCGGAAAACAGTGCGGAATCCGCAAACGCCAAGTCGCTCCTTGAACTAATGGACCTTCTTGTCGAAGCGGCAAGGACGGACTCCGTCGAAGGCGACGCCAAGGCATTCCGAACCGCTTGCAAGGACGCCTCCCGAAAGGATTATCGCGCTGCGCTCGAAGAATTTTTTAGGCTCGCGATGACAAGCCCCGACTTCCGCGACGGCGCGGCAAAGAAATCGATGCTCGTCCTGTTCAACGTTTTGGGACCGAAGGATCCGCTCACCTGGGAATACCGATCCAAGCTGAACACGATGCTCTTTATTTAAATGCTTTTCCGAGGTTCCATGCGAAAGATTCTCTTTGGAATTTTCCTGTCCATGCAGACGACGCTTTTCGCCATTGACTTTCCGATTCATCGGGAAGTTCTCGGCAACGGTCTCACCGTTCTGCTATACCCCAACCACCAGGCTCCAACGGTCAGCTGCCGGCTGTTCTACGTCACGGGTTCCGTAAACGAGGTCCCCGGAAAATCCGGGCTTGCGCACCTGCTCGAACACGAACTTTTCAAGGGGACAAAAACGGTCGGAGTGACGGACTTCGCCAAGGATTCCGTCCTGATGGCAAAAGAGGATTCCGTCATGGCCCTCGCCCGCAAAGCACTTCTCGAAAACGATTCCGCCGGAGCAAAGAAGTTTCGCACCGAATATGATTCCCTGGTCGAAATCCAGCGACAATTCCTAGTGAAGGAAGAACTCTGGAGCGCTTACCAGCAAGCGGGCGGAACGGGATTAAATGCCTTCACGACAGACCTGATGACCGCATACATCGTGACGCTTCCGAAAAACCGGATAGAACTATTCCTCTATCTCGAAGCAGACCGGATGCAAAACGCGATTCTCCGGGAGTTCTACTCCGAGCGCGACGTCGTCCGGGAAGAGCGAAGAATGCGCTACGACGACAGGCCGACAGGCCGCTATTTCGAAACGCTGAACGGAATGGAATTCGAAGCGTTCCCCTACCGCATTCCGACAATCGGCTGGCCATCGGACATCATGAACCTGACCCGCGAACAGGCTGCGGAACATTACCGAAAATATTACAAGCCGCGCAACGCGATTTTAGTCCTCGCCGGAGATCTCGACACGCTCGAAACGATGAAGCTCGTCAAAAGGTATTTCGAAAACATCCCACCGGGAGAAGCCTTCGCACCGATTACGGTCCGCGACCCGGAACAGGCCGGAGAAAAGCGCCTCACCGTTTACCGCCCCGACGCCCCTAACCGAATCGACATCGCCTTCAAGACACCGGCAATCGGAGACGAAACGCTCTATGCGCTCGACGTAATCGAGGGTGTTCTCAACGGGCGTTCGGGCAGGCTCTACAAAAAACTTGTCGAAGAAAAAGGAATCGCGACTGCGGCAAAATCGGGCAACAGCGTAAACAAGTATGTTTCGGAATTTTCGATTTACGTTTCAATCAAACCGGACGCAAATCCCGATTCCGTCGAAGCTCTCGTCTGGGAAGAACTTGAACGCCTGAAAACCGAGCCGGTCTCCGAACGCGAACTGCAGAAAGTGAAGAACCGCGCCACCATGGCTCTCGTCGAAAGTTTCCAGAATATGGAAAATGTCGCAACGCAGCTCGCCTGGTACGAAATGTTCGGCGATTACCGAATTCTCCTGGATTGGCCTAAAAAGCTCGAAAGCGTTACGCCGCAAAAGGTCCAGGACGCGGCAACGAAAATATTCCGGCACAGGAACGCAACTGTCGGAAGATTGCTCAAAGGGGACGAACGCTAATGAATTTCAAACTTTTCCTCGCCATTGCAGCCTCTTCGCTCATCGCCTGTTCGGGAACATCCAAGCCAAAGAAAATTTCACCGGCGGCGGAAATTCCGACAGTTGAAAAATCTGTGGAAAACAAGCCGGAAATTCCCGCTTCCTACAAGGAAATCGCCTATCCCGAATTCAAATACAACGCTCCGTTTCCGGCGGATTTCCGGGTAAAAATTACCGACAGCATCACGGGCTACATCCAGGAAGACAGAACGCTTCCCCTGGTCCACTTCAACATTTTTTTCAAGGACCCTTTTGTCGCGGACAGCGTTTCAAACGAAGCCTCCTATGAACTTTTGTCATCGATGTTTCGCCGCGGAGGTTCCACGAAACTTTCCCCGCAAGCCCTAGACGATTCGCTCGAATTCATCGCAGCCTCCCTCGCCGGAGCCGTCGGAACTTTCCAGAGCGTCATCGGCATCGAATGCATGACCAAGGATTTTCCGAAGCTTCTCGCTCTCGCCAAGGACGTTTTCCTCTCGCCGGCCTTTGACGAAAAAGCCCTCGAAATCCAAAAGGCAAACGCAGCAAAAGCCTACGAGCACCGCTTCGACAATCCGGCGGGAATCCTTGCCGCACTCGATAAGTTTGCCAACTACGAACCGAATCCGCGACTCTGGAACGCGACAGCCGACGAATTTCAAAAAACTTCCCGCGACGACCTGCGGAAAATCGCAAAGGACCGCTTTCATTCCGCGCGCATCGTCTTTGCAATCGCCGGGGACTTTGACCGGGATTCCATGACGGTAGCTCTCCGGGAATATTTCAAGACGTGGCCTACCGCCGCGCAAAACAAGACGGAAATTCCACCGATAAGGCTCAAAAACAAGCCCGGAATCTATCTGGTCGATAAGGATATTTCCCAGGCAAACATTTCCATGAGCGCGCCTTTTGTCAAGCGCCCACATCCGGATTATTACCCGGCAGCGGTTTCGAGCTTCATCCTCGGCGGTGGCTCGTTTTCTTCGCGCCTGATGTCCCGCGTCCGCTCGGACAACGGTCTCGCTTACAGCATCTACAGCACGGTCGATAACGATTACCGCGACACGGGACTTGTGACTATCGCCCTGCAGACAAAGGTCGAAAGCGCAAGCGAAGCGCTCCAGCTTATCAAGGAAGAAGTACTAAAACTTGCGAAAGAAGGCCCGACCGAAGCGGAACTGGAACAGGCGAAGAAGACGCTCATCGAAAGCCTCCCGAGCCTTTTTGATTCTCCGGCAAGCACGACAGTCCTTTTTGCCAAGGGCGAGCTTCTAGGCAAGGAAGATTCCCACTACATCGATTACGTAAACGAAATAAACAAGGTGACCGCGGAACAGGTCAAGCAGATGATAGCCAAGTATTTCGACCCGGACAAGATGACCGTCTCCGTCGTCGGTCCCGCCGAAAAATTAAAGGATATCGGAAACTTCACCGTCGTTCCGCTCGACAGTCTCGATTTTAGAAAGTGAGTTCCGGTTGAAGTTTTTCCCCGTTATCCTTTTCGCGTTCTTCACATTCGCAAACGCCGGGCCGACAAAAGGCGAGTTGCGTCACAACGCCTGCGCCGCGACAAAGGCTTGCCTCGGAACCATCCTGCCGAGATGCTCCGAAGGGGACCTCGCTCCCGTCGAAAATATCAAATACGACAAGGAATTTTGCGAACCGTTCGAAGACCTGAGAGGACGCGGAATCGATTTGCAGAGTCCCGTCACCTTTGAAATTTTCGGCCATCTCGGGAACCGCTACCGGGTCATCTACGAAACTTCGGGAGAGCTTCCCGTGAGCGGCGACATGATGAGCTATCTCTTCGACCACTTTCCGTTTACGACAGTTCTTGTCAATCTTTTTCAGGGAACCGAATATACCATCCATTACAATTCCGCGAACCAGAGGCTATTCAGCGGTAACAACGGGGGAAACCTTTTCGGAGATTTCTACTGGGTCCTCCAGGACAGCGCGGGAACCGAAAAAGGATTTCACAATGTTTTCTACGGAAGCGGGCGCTGCAAAATCCTGAAATGGAACCTGCACGGAATCGCGGTCGCCGTCTTGGACATGCATCCGGAAAACGGACGGACGCACTACCGCTTCAAGGCTATCGTCTTTCCGGCAAACGCCGTTCTCAATTCCATCATGAAAATGGGATTTTTCCGCGACGTGGTCAATTCCAAAATCGCGGAAATCATCAAGAACATTTCGGAATCCTCCGAAAGCTATGTCGCGGGAAACCATGCGCCGGTCGATACATCGTCCATTCTCAAAAGCCCGCGCTTTGCACCGGAACTCGCCGAATTCCGGGAAGTCGCCGCTGGAAAACTCAAATGGACGGTCGGAGACGCCGTCGAAAAGAGAAAACGGGCTGCGCAACGGCAAAATCCCGTTTTCGTCACGGAAACCCCGATGATCTTTAAACAAATGAACCCAGGAAAATAGAAGGTTCCATGTCCAACTACATCTATTCCTCTCCAGAAATGCAGGCGAAAATCGAAGCGCTTCTTCCGCGAATCACCGAACATCGTCGCGACCTTCTGTTCAAGGTTGTGCAGAACCGTACAAGGCATTTCTGCATGGTCCTCGAAGACCTTTTCGACCCGCACAACATTTCCGCGGTCATCCGGACGGCGGAAGTCTTTGGACTCGAAGACGTGCATGTCATCGAAGAAGTAAACCCGTATAAAATCAACAAGTCCATTTTAAAAGGCTCTATCAAATGGATGGACATCTATCTGTATAAAAAGCGAAAAGCCTGTCTCGAGCATCTCCGAAAGAAAGGCTACCAAATCGCAGTCGCGAGCACCAATACGGAAAATTCCGTTCTAGACCTGGACCTTTCGAAGCCAACGGCTTTTTACCTCGGCAGCGAATTTACGGGAAACCATCCCGATACGCTTGCCGCTGCGGATGCGGAGTTCAAGCTTCCCCAATACGGAATCACGGAATCTATGAACGTCTCTGTCGCCGGCGGCGTTCTGATGTGCTACCTCGACCATTTCATGCAAAAGAAAGGCCGAGCGGCATACACACTTTCCCCGGAAGAACGCGATGCGCTTCTCCTCGAGTGGCTTGAACGGCACTTAAACGACGAAAGCGCATCCAGTTCCGTCAAGCGCATTGACGAATAAACTAAATTAAGTTCTGCGATGAAAAAGAATACCAGTTTATATCTCGCTGTCGGACTAGTCGTTCTGCTGGCCATCATCATCCTGATTTTCGGGCTGTTCTTTTTGAACGACAAGGATCCGCGCGAAGTTTTCGACACTTACTACCTGCGCTTTCCACAAGTGAGCACGCTGACTCTCGACGATCCGGTAAAAATCAACGGAGTCAAGCTCGGAAAAGTCGAAGACATCTATCTTTCGGGAAACCGCGTACTGGTAGTCGTGCGAATCCGGAACGACGTAAAGATTCCCGTCGGGTCCGAAATCCGCGTACAGAACATCGGCATCATGGGCGAGCGCCAAATCGGCGTCATCCTGCACGATTCATCGGCGCATTACGCTCCGGGCGACACGATCGATGGACAGTTCGATGCCGGAATCGCGGAAGCTCTAGGCCTTGCCGGCGAAATCATCGACTCGACAAAGGCCCTCATCACGTCCGTCCACCAGGTAATGGATTCCACCATCGCAAATCCCGAATTTAGAAAGCAGTTCAAGACGATGATGAACAAGGCGGAAAACTTGGAAGACCGGCTTTCGAGA
Organism: uncultured Fibrobacter sp.; assembly: GCA_934691725.1. Lineage (GTDB taxonomy): Bacteria > Fibrobacterota > Fibrobacteria > Fibrobacterales > Fibrobacteraceae > Hallerella. The sequence continues at coordinate 35,314 of CAKUTF010000013.1, forward strand.
ATGCTCGCCGATGCAGATCCGCAGATAAAAAAGAGCCTGAACAACCTCAACGAAGCGACACTCAAGGTCAACGCCCTGCTCGACACGACGTCCGCTCCCATCGGAGAACTTCTGTCCGATGCAAGCGGGCTGATGAAAGATGCAGGAAGCGTTATCGGCAAGCTGGATTCCGTCACCGACCGCCTGACAACCATCACCAAGAAGTTACAAGCAAAGGACAACACGGCGGGAATCCTTTTGAACGACCGCACGCTCCACGACGACTTGCTTCACACGCTCCATTCCGCGGACAGCCTCTTTAAAATCATCCTCCAGGACGGCCTTGACGTCAATTTGGACCTCTTCTAATTTTACCAGGTAATTCTATGCAAAGCAGAGAAATCGTTGTCACAAACAAGCTCGGCGTACACGCGCGCCCGGCAGGAATGATTGTCGATCTCACCGGAAAATCCAAAAGCGACATCACGCTGGAATACGAAGGCAACAAGGTAAACGCCAAGAGCATTCTCAATGTGATGATGCTAGCCATAACGCCGGGCTCCACCGTAAAATTTACCGCGAACGGCGAAGACGAAGAACAAATTCTCGATCAGTTGGAACAACTTTTCCGCGATAATTTCCATGAAGACCAAAACGGTTGAAAAACAGAAAATCCGCACCGTCCTCGTTGGTGTAGCGGCTTCTCCAGGTTACGCTTACGGTCATATCCGTAAAATCGAGAACAGGAAGTTTTCCCTGGATTCATCGGCGCTTCCGGAAAGCGCTCTCGCCGCCGAAGAGGAACGTTTCATCAAGGCTGTCGAAACGACAGCGAAAGAAATCGAGGAACTGAAAAAGGTAACGACGGAGCGTTTAGGCGAAAGCGAAAGCCGAATTTTCGATTCCCACCTGATGATGCTCAAGGATTCGATGCTACTCGCTCCAATCGTTTCGAGCATTCGCAAGGAAGCGCACAACGCTCGCTGGGCGGTTCACAGCACGCTTTCCGCCCTGATTACCCAGTTCGAAAACAGCAAGAGCGAAATCATGCGGGAACGCTCCACGGACCTAAAAGAGCTTTACAACCGGCTGCTTTCCGCACTCGAAGAAACAGCTCCCAAGCGCACCGAAAAAAAATCGTCAGGCCCCGCGATTATCATCTCGCACGAACTCACGCCCGGGATGCTGATGTCCATCGAAAAGGAAGAAGTCCTCGGTTTTGCAACGGATATCGGCGGAAGGACCAGCCACATTTCGATTCTCGCCCGTGCAATGCAACTTCCGGCGGTTTCCGGTCTGCGGAACATTTCCTTAATCATCGAAGAAGACGATTCGCTCTTCATCGACGGCACGGGCGGCATGGTCATCGTCAACCCAAACGAAGACGACTTGAACCGCTTCAAGGAAAAGCTTGCCGTTTACAACAAGCAGAAGCAAGAACTTTTCACGATGCGGCAGCTAGAGCCGATGACGCTCGACGGCAAGTACATCACGCTCCAAGCGAACATCGAACTTCCCGTCGAAGCGGAATCCGTTCTTGACTTCGGAGCGACGGGAATCGGACTTTACCGGTCGGAATTTCTGTTCTTCCGAAAGGGAACGCCGACCTGCGAAGAACAGGCAGCCGCCTACGAGCACATTTTAAAAAGGCTGAATCCGTATCCGGTTGTCATCCGGACGCTCGATGCGGGAGGCGACAAGCTTGTCTCGGACATTTCCGCAACGGACGAAGCGAATCCGTTTATGGGGTGGCGTTCCATCCGCGTGTGCCTTTCCCGCAAGGACCTTTTCAAGGAACAACTGCGCGCGCTTCTGCTCGCAAGCCGAGCGGGACATCTGCGCATCATGTTTCCCATGATCAGCAGTTTAAACGAACTGCGCGAAGCGAAAAAGCTTTACCAGGAATGCCGAACAAAACTTCTCAACGAAGGCTTTACCCTGCCAGAAGTGAAAATCGGCTGCATGATCGAAGTCCCCGCCGCCGTCATGATGGTCGATGTCCTCGCCAAGGAAGTCGATTTTTTCAGCATCGGAACGAACGACCTGATCCAGTTTACACTCGCCGTCGATCGTACAAACGAATTGATTGCGAACCTGTTCGAGCCTCACCATCCCGCGGTTCTCAACATGATAGACCGGACAGTCCGCGCTGCCCACCATGAAGGGATTCCCGTCTGCGTCTGCGGCGAAATGAGTTCGGATCCGTTATCGACACTTGTCCTTGTCGGTCTAGGCGTCGATGAACTGTCCATGACTCCGTGGAGCATCATGGAATGCAAAAAAATCATCCGCTCCGTAAACTACGAAGATGTCAAGGCGACAGCCAGGACCGTCCTCAAGATGGACACCGCGGCAAGCGTCAACCGCTACCTTCGGCAAAAATACCTGCAGATGATTATCGACCTCGGTATTTCGAGCTTCATCACGTCGCATGACGTTAAAAACCCGTTGGCAAAAGATGATTAAAAAAATTTTCTTCCTGGCGTTTCTCGCCAGCGCGATTCTCCAGGCTTCCGAAAGCAAGCCTGCCGAAGAGCAGGTCTCCGGCTATGATTTTCAGAACAAGGTCATCCGCTTCAATCGCAGCCAGAAGAATTGCGATACTCTTCCCGAAAGCCTAGAAAAGGAATTCGCCTGCGCCGCAAAAGCCTATTACGGCGATAACTATTCCGCGGCCCTTTCCGCCTACCGAAATCTCATCGGCAAGGATACAAGCATCGACAAGAGCATTCTCTCCCGAATCGCCCGCTCGGAATTTGAAGAGAAACAGTACGAAAAAGCGAAGAAGACGATTGAAGAAGGAGACCGCCGTTTTTCAAGTTCCCCCGAATGGAAGGAATTTGCGGACCGCATTCGGCTGGACCTGGCACTAGAAAACCAGAAGATAAAACCCAAGGCGAAAGCGGACTCGATTGACGCCTTTCTAAAAAGCTATGGAGACGATCCGCGCGCGCCGAAACTGCGCTACAGGAAAGGCACTCTACTCGAACAGGCACGCCATTTCAAGGCGGCGAAAAAAGCCTATCTCTATGTCATCGCCCACCCGTCCGAATACGGGGATGCTGCCTGGGAAGCTCTTCGACGTATTCGGGAACTTTCTCCCGCCGAATCCCTGGACGAAAAAATCACCTACGCAAACAGGCTGTGCAGCAAGGGCTTTCACAAGGAATGTTCCACCCTGATTGATTCCATCTTTGCCTTAGACGCCGCCAAGGCACCCGCAAAGGATTCCACGAAATTGCCCGAATTAAAGACATCGGAAGATTCGATTCTCTGGAAACTTCCGGCAAGCACGCTCTCCTTAAAGACCAGAATTTCTCTCTGGGAAAACCGCGCGTCCGCCTACAAGAGCCAAAAAAAAGATACGCTCGCCATCGAGGCTTACCGTTTTCTTGTCGATAGCGTCGAAGCCCGCGCCGCATGGCTGCAATCGCTCGTCCGCCTATACCGCGCAAACAAGATGGGCAAACAGGCAAACCGAATCGATTCGCTCTTCCAGGAAAAATTCCGCTACACGCTACAGAATGCGAACAACATCTGGGTGAGGGCCTTTGAGCTAGAACAAAAGGAAATGTTCACCGAAGCGATCGCCAGTTACGATTCCCTGAATAATCCAAAATTCAAGCAGAGCAACAAGCAAAAATGGGCTGATTTCCGAATCGCGCTCTGCTATTTCAAGCAAAACAAGATAGATTCCGCAATTATCGCATTCAACAAGGCGAAATCTTCGGACTTCCTCTGGAGTTCGAGCGGAGCCAGAATGTTCCTCGGCGACATCTTTTACGCACAAAATAAACCGGAAGAAGCCAAGGCTGCCTATCTCGACTGCATCAAGGATTTTCCCGTCGGCTATTACGCACACCGTTCCCGCGTCAAGCTCGTCGAATACAAGCTCATGGATTCGTCCGCAGTCCCATGGCTCGCCCCAAAAGATCTTTCCGATTCCGCGGCGATAAAGTGGATCAGATCCGTCCAAGGCGGAGCATCCGATACGTCCCACAGCGCTGCGCGCTACCAAAAAGTCAAGCGGCTTCTCGACCTAGGATTTGCCGAAGAGGCTTACGACCTTTTCCATTTTGCAAAAAAGAAGAACAGGTCCAGACTGGAATTTCTTTACAGTTACGCGTCGCTGTTTCTCGCCTACGATGAACTCATCCAAGGATACGCCTTGGCGCGAACGTTCCAAAACCTCATTCCTCGAAAATACCTGGCCGACGCACCGCGGGGCGTGATGAAGGTCCTCTACCCGATGCCGTTCAAGGACAAAGTCTTCGCCGCTGCGGATTCTTCCATCGACCCGTTTTTCATCTATAGCGTTATGCGGCAGGAATCCACGTTCAATTACCTGATTACCAGCCCGGCGAACGCCTGTGGCCTTTTACAAATCATTCCTCCGACGGCGAAAAAGCTCGCCAAGGCGGAAGGACTTAACTCCTTTTCACCAAAGCTCCTTTACAATCCTTACGTAAACATCCGTCTGGGAGTCCGCTATCTCAAGGATCTTCTCGTTGAATACGAAAACGATCCGATGTATGTTCTCGCCAATTACAACGCCGGGCCTAAACCCGCCAAGCGCTGGCAAGCCGAAGGAAAGGACCTCCCGTGGGATTTGCGGGCCGAGGAAATCAGCTACTGGGAAACACGGGACTATGTGAAGCGCGTCCTCGGAAACTACTGGGTCTATACAGAAGTCTGGAACCGCTAGATGCTCTTTTTTGTTCTTACCTTAGGCGCGGCGGTCTGCTTTGCATTCGGAAACGTCCTTTCGAAATCGGGCGTTATGTCGTCCGGTAGAAAAGCGGACATGCGCCATCCGATAAGATTTCTCTTCGGATTTCTTTCTTCAAAACGATGGTGGACGGGATTTTCCCTGTCCGCGCTCGGAAACGTCGGCAACTATGCGGCAATGGCGCTTTACAACCTGAGCCTCGTCAAACCAATATCCGCGCTGAACCCCGTTCTCACGGCGATTTTCGGACGAATTTTCCTCAAGGAACCTATCAACCGCCGGATCGTCGTTGCCATCGTCTGCGTACTCTGCGGACTGCTTTTTGCCGCATTTGAAATCGGCGAAGAAGCCGGTTCACAAGACACCAAGTCCCTGTGGATTTTCATTTGCTGCGCAAGCGTCTTCGCCTTCGCCAGCTACGCGATTTTTCGTCGAAATGAAGTCAGCGATTCGCTCGTCATGGGAATCGGCTACGGCCTCTCCGATATTCTCTACAAGAGCCTCGCCATCGACGCCACCGAAAAGGGAATCGAAATGTCCTGGAACGAACTTTTATTCTGGATTTCGGATGTTCGGCTATACGCTTTTTTCATCGCCTATCTCACCGCATTTATTTTCACCCAGGTTGCGTTTTCCCGCGGGCGCGCCCTGTTCGTGATTCCCTTTAGCGCGGCCATCGGAGCGGTCATCCCCATCCTCGCCGGAGCGGTCGTCTTTTCCGAACCGTTTCCTCCCACAAAAATAGCGAGTATTGTTTTAGTCATCGCCGGGTCAAGCCTCTTCATCGCAAGCCCGCGCCAAGTGATACAAAAAACTTTGCAGAGGAAATCCAATGCAGACAAATGAAGTTTGGTACAAAGCGACAGGTCACTGCAACGCTTCCGATTATGACATAGCCACGGTCTTCTTGATGGATGCAGGCGTCGGTGCATTGGAAGAACTCGAAACATCGACGTCCGAGCGAACCGATTTTTGCTTCTATTCCGAGTCCGCCGAAAAGCGCCAAGCGATTATTTCCAGGTTTCCCGAATACCATTTTACAACCGAAGACGAAATCGCAAAGGATTGGGACCGCTGGTGGAAAGACCGCGCAACGCCCGTCCACGTTTCCAAAAGGCTTTGGGTCAGACCGCCATGGGTAAATTTCACGCCCGAAGAATCCGACGCGATTCTGCTCGAGCTCGAAGCGAAAAGCGCCTTTGGAACGGGCGACCATGCCACAACGGCACTCATCGCCGGCATGATCGAAAATCTCGATTTGAAAGGAAAGCGTTTTCTCGACATCGGAACGGGAACCGGGATTCTCACGATGCTCGCCGACAAGCTCGGAGCGAGACTTGCCATCGGAACGGAAATCGATATGCTCGCGCTCCCCTGCATCGCCGAAAATTTTGAAAAGAACCGCTGCGAAAACGCACGCGCGGTATTCGGATTTCTGGATGTCTTTAAATCGGGAACGAAATTCGACGCAATCGTCTGCAACATGATCCGCACCGAATTCTGGTCTATGCGAAAAGACGTGGAACGGTTGCTCGAGCCTAAAGGGCATTTTATCTTGACGGGACAGCTCACCGCCGAAAAGGACTACGTACTTGACTGGTTCAAAGAAAGCCAATTCAAGACGCTCCGCGAACAGACCCGCGACGAATGGTGGTGCGTCGAAGCGGAACGCCTCTGAGGAAAAACATGGAAACCCTTTTTGTAAAAGCCGCACGCGGAAAGACGACAGAGAAACCGGTCTGGATGATGCGCCAGGCCGGTCGTTATCTTCCCGAATATAGAGACCTGCGGAACCGTTTCCCGGACTTTCTCTCGTTTGTGAAAAATCCGGAAGCCGCGGCGGAAGCGACTCTCCAACCCGTAAAGCGATTTGACCTGGATGCGGCAATTCTTTTTAGCGACATTCTCGTGACGCTTCCCTGCATGGGCTTTAACCTGAAATTCGTGCCGGGCAAAGGACCCGTCATCGAGAATCCGGTCCGGTCGATTTCCGACGTGCAAAATCTACAAGATATCGATTTTGAAAAAAGCCTGGACTATACGGCGAAAGCAATCAAACTCGTTCGCAAAAATCTTTCCGAATCCAAATCGCTCCTCGGATTTGTCGGCGGGCCGCTCACGATAGCCTCCTACGCAATCGAAGGCGGAAGTTCCAAGGACTTGCGCCGGACAAAAGCGCTTTTTTACAACGACCCGCAGACATATAAACTTTTCTTAGAGCGTATCGCCCGTCTGACAGGCGAATATCTCGCTTTCCAGGCGAAATGCGGGGCGGACGCTTTGGTCATCATGGATTCCTGGGCTGGACTTCTCGCCAAATCGGATTACGAACAGATAGCAAGTCCTTATACCGAAACGGTGATTTCCATTGTACACAAATTCACGGACGTTCCGATAATCCATTACGCAAACGGAGCGTCCCATTTGACGGAATCGATCATGACGCTAAACGCAAATGTCTTCGGCGTCGATCACCGCTCGGATCTTCCTGCGCTTTTCAGGAAATATCCCGATAAAGTTTTCCAGGGAAATCTGGACCAGGCGATACTCTTCACAAATCCCGCACAAATCAAGTTTCACACAAATAGAATCCTGGAATGCGCCAAGAACCGTCCGCACATCATGAATCTCGGGCACGGAATCCTGCCGGAGACGCCGCTTGAAAATGTCCGCGCCTTTATCGATGCGGTTCACGAATTTTAAGTTTCACCCGCCGCGCAAGCCGAAACAGTTTCCAGCAAATCCGATAGCAGACAAACTTGATACGCAAAGCGGCTTTTTGAACGATCGACTTTTCCGGTTCCGAAAGCCACTTTAAACGAAAATCGCTATCTGGGAATCCTTCATTCCGAATAAATTTTCCGTAGTCAAGCATCAAGACGTCGCCAGCTCCATGATTCCAGAAGAAGCTCGCTTCCCCAAAAGTCCATCGCCGTTCCAAAAGCTTGCGCTTTACAAAGCCGCACTTTTTCCGGATGAGTTCCGGATATGAAAAAAGTACAGGCGCTTCGGCGTGAAAAATCGAAGCGAGCGAAAACCCCTGTTTGCGCAAAAAGACGCTCGTTCCAATTTCCAGGCGTTTCACCGTATCGTAAAAATCCATGCCCTCCGGCTCCGACAAAAGCCAACGACAAAAAGGCGCAACAGCGACCTGTTTCAGATAAAGAAAGAACGACTGTAAATGCGGCGAATATTCATCGTTTTCCGTAAGCGATACCACATCCGCCGAACTTTCTTCCGCCATATTGAAAAAAGAGCGAAAGCGGTTCTGAAAATACACAATGGAATCGTTCACGAGGACCAAGCGCTCCCATTCTTCCCGCCGAAATTTCGCCGTATATTGGACATAGCGTTTCCACATTCCAAAGTCATAGCCTCGATTTTCGGTAAAGAAAAGTTCAATCCGGTTGGAATCCAAAAACGCATGGGAAGCCGCATCCAAATCGCGTTCGTTGGTCAGATAAACGACCGAAAATCCTGTCCGGCAAAGACCTTCCAAGGCATAGCGCACATAGCCAGGCAAAGATTCCCCCGTTTGGAACGAGGCGTAGAGAATCTTCCGCAGAGGCTTTCTTTTCTGCTCGGGCATCGGTCAGCGCTTTTTCGAATGGATTCGACCAGAATCCCGCCGGGAATTGCCAAAGCTTCCCGTTTTTTTCTTCCGTCCGAAGCCCTTTTTCGTGCGCGAGGACTTCCGCTCCGCGCGAACTTCCGATTCCGAAGCGCCTCTGCGGCTTCTCCCGTAATCCACCCGCTCGGACCGGGAGGATTTCCGCTTATTCGCCTTGCGGTCTCCGCCGTAGGATTCACGAACCTTGCGCCGTTCGCTCGGACGGAGAGACGCGAGCTCGCTTTCATCCGGCTGCGAAACCAGCCCGAGTTCTTCGGCGGCTTCATCGCGAGACTTTTCCTTCATCTTGCCGATCTTGCCATCGGAAATTTTGGAAAGAATCGCAAAGTCCGCTTCTCCGCGAACCGGATTCGTTCGAAGCAGGCGCACTCGAACCTTGTCGCCACGCGCAAAGGTCTTTCCACTGCGCTTGCCGTAAACGGTTCCCTTGTCCGGGTTGAAGATGTAATAATCGGAACCGGCGATATCGCGGAAACGGACAAGCCCTTCCGCCTGCGGATCCTCGACGCCGACATAGATGCCCCATTCCTGGACGCCCGTCACCGTCGCATCGAATTCCTCGCCGAGATGCTTCCGCAAAAGCCAAGTCGCGCAAACCTTGAGCGACATGCGTTCCGTCTTCTGGTTCTTCACTTCGTTCGCCGAAATTTCGGAGCAGACCGAGACCACATCCCAGGCGCGCTTTGCACTTGCCTCTTCCTGCGTCTTGCGCGAAAGTTCCCGATGACACCACAAATCCGCATAACGACGAATCGGGCTCGTAAAATGCGCATAGTCCTGCCAGTTCAAGGCAAAGTGTCCAAAGCAATTGCTGTCGTAATGCGCCTTCTGCATACTGCGCAAAATCCGCATAATGATTTCGTCATCGCCTTTCGCCCGTGCGATCAGATGTTCGTAAAGCTTGAATATTTCCGGATTCAGGTTCGTATCGCCGCGCCGCGGCTTCCCCAGTTCCCTGAGGGAAATCGGACTGTCCTTGAACAGGTCGGGCATCAGGTAATACAGTTCCATGATATCCTTTGTATCGGGAGCTTCATGGACACGGAAAACACCCTGCAAGTGCCGACGTTCCAGTTCCTTGGCGCAGCACTGGTTCGCTATCAGCATGCACTCTTCGATCCAATGATCCGACTCGTTCTCTTCGCGAGGGACGATTTTTTCCGGTTCGCCGTTCTCGCCGAACTTGCAGCAAAGCTCCGTACTGCCGAGTTCCAGGATTCCCGTTTTCCGACGGTTCGCCCGGAGCAAGTCAGCAACTTCCTGCAAAGCCTTCACATGTTCGTCGCCGTTTTCTAGACGCTTTACCGCTTCGCCGTAAGTGATGCCCGCGGTGATGTTTACCAGGCTCTTTTTAAATTCGAAGCTTTCGACATTCGCATTTGCATCGAGTTCCATAAGGCAACTGAACGCTAGACGGTCAACGCCCTGGTGCAAGGAACACAGATCGCTTGAAAGGCGATCGGGAAGCATCGGCACTGCGGTCCACGGAAGATACTGCGTAAAGCTGCGCGTAAGCGCTTCGTCGTCAAGTTCGGAACCTTCCGGCACATAGTGGCTCACATCGGCAATATGAACACCCAAGAGGAATCCGCCGTCCGGACGCTTTTCAACGGAAATCGCATCGTCGTGGTCCATTGCACCGTCCGGGTCAATGCACAGGATATACGTCTTCCGCAAATCGACCCGTCCATCGACCAGATCCTTTTCCGAGGGTTCTTTCTGCTTGTTTACAAATTCCATAATGGAATCGGAGAATCCGGCAGGCAGCGAAGCGTCCTTCATAAACTGCGCCTTGACCGCCTCCCAGGAAAGTTCGCCTTCCATCGACGAGCGATCGAGCTTCGCGAGCATTGAATGCTTCAATTTCGGATGCGGATAAAGCGTAAACGCTATTGTGTCGCCGTCCTTGCCGGGCGCCTTGCTGCGATGCGCCATTTCATAGACTTTGCCCGAAGCGGAATCAGTGACTTTCCACCAGTCTTTCCCATCCGGGCTGAGAACTCCACGATGTACACGGCTTTCGTCATCGTCAAAAGTAGCCTTGCGACGGCTTGCCGCCGCCGGACGGCGGTTATCCTTTGCATCCGATTCGAAAGTTTCGACATCGCTCTTTCCTGGCGTATATTCCTTGTTGCTCGTCCGCGCAAGGGTTCCTTCGCTGACCATTTCAGCGAGCAGCTGTTTGAATGCCAATTTGTTGTGTTTGGAAATGCCCATCGCACGGCGAAGTTGGCTACCGACCATCGGCTCGTCGCGCACCACGGCGACAATCTGTTCTTTTGTGGGCAAATTTTGCATGATAAATCTCCTATCTATTCAGAAAATAGGTAAATCAAATATCAAAAATCGAAAAATCGCAAAAAAATTCATTTTTCAAAGAATTTTCCAACGCAAAATTACCAGGGATTAGTCCGCGGACGTCTATATTTAGGGACTAGGGATTAGTCCGCGGACATCTAAGTTCAGTGGACAGTGTTCAGTGGCTAGTGGTCAGTACTGCGGACATCTAAGCTTTTGGAAAGCGCTTAGCGGGACATGGGGTTCAGAGCTTAGTTGAGAGAACTTAGAGCTTAGAAATAGTGGACAGTGGTCAGAGTTGCGGACGTTAAATTCAGTGGATAGTGTGCAGTGGTTAGAAGTCAGTGCTCAGTACAGCAGACATTAACCTTTTAGAATACAGAACATAGATGTTTGCAAATCCAAGCTCTCGTCCCTCTAACCGTGTCCCGTTTCCTTTCTAGCTCCTGATTTCTCTTGACTATCAACTAGTCACTGGCCACTAATCACTGACTCCTGATTCCTCAACTCTTCACTACTCCCTATTCCCTGACAACTCTCACCCCTCTTCCCTCACATCGTGTCCCACATCCCATTCAAATCACTGACAACTGATTCCAGATTCCTGATTTCTATTAACTAAGCTCTCAGTTCTAAGTTCTGAAACCCCTGTTCCCTGACCACTGCTAATTTCTCATTGCTAATTGCTCACTGATTCCTGCCTCCTGATTCCTGCCTCCTGATTCCTGCCTCCTGATTCCTATCAACTTAACTAGCCACTGATCACTAGTCCCTAATCCCTCACATCGTGTCCTTTGTTTCGTTAAACAACAAAATAAGCGCAAAGTTCGCGAATCCGGACAAAATAAAAAGAAAATACTTTGGTTCTCCGTCTAAAAATCTTATATTCTGAACAATGTTTTCACAATCCAGCCCCGGACGTCCCGGAATTTCACCCAGAAGGAGAATCGCCGATGAGAATATCTAGACTTTCCGCGCTTGCCGTTTTGACCGCAATGTTTCTTGTCGCTTGCGGTGACGATGTGACAAAAGTAACCAACGTGACGCAGGAAACCTTCGGTCTCGAAATCGTTTCGGCTGCGGATTCGCTCGGAAAATGTACCAAAGAAATTTCGGGCGAAATGAAGTTCGTGTCAAAGGAAAATGCGGTCTATGTGTGTGCGGATTCTGCTTGGCAAAATGTTTCGGCGGAGGGCAAGGACGGCTTGGACGGAAAAGACGGGACATCGTGCACTGTCGAAATACTTGCCGATTCTTCGGGATACAAGGTCGTTTGCGGAGGCGATTCGGTCGGGGTGATTTTCAACGGGGAAAAAGGAGAGGCGGGAAAAGACGGCAAAACTTGCTCGTTTACGGACAAAGGCAACGGAACGATTCTACAAATCTGCGGAAAGGATTCTGTTGTTTTGTACAAGGCGCTCTGCGGGAACAAACCTTTTGATCCGGCAAAAAGTTTTTGTGTGGCGGATTCGGTGGTTTCGCTCTGTGGCGGAAAGGTTTACGACCTGTCGGAGAATTTTTGCTTTGATGATTCTGTTTATTCCTTCTGTGGCGGTATGCATTATGCTCCTGATTCGTTCTTTTGTTACAACGAGAGTCAAGTTGAACTCTGCGGAGAAAAATCATACAATCCCGATGAAAATTTCTGCTTTGATGGTTCTGCCTATGCGCTCTGTAGCGGAAATAAATTTAATCCGACGGAAAACGTTTGCCACAATGAAAGACTTTACGGTTTTTTCAAGGACTTGCGCGATGACCAAGTTTATCGTACGATTCAAATAGGTAATCAAACCTGGATGGCGGAAAACCTGAACTATGCCTATATGCCGGGCACTTTGAGCTTTTGTTGCAATGATTCTGTCGGAAATTGCGAAAAAAGGTATGGTCGTCTTTATCATTGGTCTGCGGCGATGGACTCCGCTGCTATTTTTTCTGAAAATGGCAAAGGGTGTGGCAATGTAGAATCGTGTTTACCTACATATCCCATTCGCGGAATTTGCCCGGACGGTTGGCATTTGCCGGATACTACCGAATGGAATACCCTGTTTGATTTTGTTAGGGAGCAAATAGGTAGTCGGGATTCCACTTTATTGGCAGAAGCGCTGAAATCAACGACGGGTTGGAGAATTTCAAAAGGTTCCGATATTTTTGGGTTTGAAAGTTTTCCAACAGCGGATGCTGTTTATACGGGGTATTGGATTCCTAGGATGACTTCAAACAATGGATATATTCGTATTGCGCAAATTGGTAAGACTGCTATATTAGATTTTGATATAAAATCCCACCTAAATCCTATCCGCTGTATCAAGGACTAGCGAAAAAAGCCCGGACTTTTTTCGTTTAATCCGGGCGTTTTAAAAGCTTGACGGTTTGGATTTACTTCAGCAGGGTCTTTCCGTCGCTAAAAGCCTTGCCGACTTTTTCGCCGAGGACACGGTAGGCGCGGGCCGCGGAATCGTAGGAAATCGGTTCGACCTTTCCCAGATCGACTTTTCCCTTTTCGTCGAGGACCGTTTCGTCCGCGCTGGTATTTACGACTTGCCCGACGATATATGTGCTGCCGTCCATGTCGGCGCTGCATTCGATGAGCTTACATTCGAGCGTGAGCGGGTATTCTTCGAACATCGGAGCGTCAACGTGGGCGCTTTTCACAACATGCAATCCGGATTTTTCAACCTTGTCGCAGAGCTTGTTCCCGCTGACGATACCGAAAAAGTCCGAGACGGTTGCCGTTTTCCGCGTACCGAAACTCACGGTAAAGGCCTTGCGTTTCTTGATATTTTCCGTTGTCCTGTGGCCTGTCCCGAGGCAAATCGCAATCTGGTCTTCTTCCTTTTGACCGCCCCAGGCGGCGTTCATCGCGTTCGGCGTTCCGTCTTCATTGTAAGTCGCAATGATGAGGACCGGAAGCGGAGTGATGATAGCTTTGGAACCGAAATCTTTTCTCATGGAAAATCTCCTTTTTGAAAGTAAAGTATTAAATTTGATTTTTTACGACTAGGCTATCTAGCGGCGCGTACTTCCCGGGTATTTTTCTTTGAGCGTCGGGGTCATGGCGAGGCATGCGGATTCGTTGCCAGTCATCGGCTGGATGATGTAAGGATTCTCGTTTTCCGGAGCGATTACCATGAACTGCCAATGGCTAAACTTTTCGCTCGGCTCGCAAGCGTTCAGGGCGACGGTGTTATAGACGGAAATCCCCAGCTGTCGAGAAGACTTGTTCTGCACGGCGTCTTCCTTGTATTTAAAGTTGCTGGATAAATAGGCGCCTTCACTCTCCTTTCCCGGCGGAATGAATCCGATTTCTTTCCATGTCCCGGCATCCTTCTTGTCGCCGATAAATGCGGTTTCAAGCTTGTCCCATTCCGAAACGGCCACGGTGACTTCTGTCGCTTTTGACTTGGCAATGGCGCCAAAAAGCCTGGGAACGCCGATCGCCGAGAGTATTCCGATGATGACGACGGCAACCATGATTTCAACAAAGGTAAATCCTTTTTCCATACAAACTCGCTTTGTTTTTGTTTTAAATTTAAAAGTCGTGAAGCTTTTATGCTATATTTAAAAACAGCAGGGTGGATTTTTTTATGAAAAGATTGATGTTTTTCTTGTTGTTACTGTGTTCCTGGGGATTTTCCGAGGACTTTAATTTGAATTATACCCAATATACATCTTGCAAATATAAGCCGTATCTTGATAAATATTGCGATGGAGAGGATCCTGTCTGGAAAAGCGGTTCGCTCCGAGTTACATTGACGGACGATTCGCTGCTCTTTGTCTTTTTGAACAAGAAGACGACTTACCGGATCGAGCTGAATACAATAGAAACGGACTACAACAGGGACAATGAAGAAATTCTTGTCCTTACCGGGCGTTCGGGCGGGCAGAATTACATGTTCGTAGCCGGGCCGAATTATTTCAATTTCCTGAGGATGCATGGCTGGGGGATGTATTTTTCTAATAATTCTTCTGAGCGGAAAAGTTTGGCCTCCCGAGACTTTGGAACGCGAAAATATCCAATTCTTTCGACTGCGCTTTGTTCTTACAATGAAGAGACCGGAGCCTACGACAGCAGCTGCACCTATTACAATTTCGACAAGCCGAAAGATTTCTCCTTGAGAACGGCGTATAAATACAAGAAGCTCTATCTCTATGTCGATACTTTGTACACAATCACCGTTTCAAAAGTGGAAGAGGCAAAGAATAGCGACAGCGCAAAAGTTCTTTTGTATTCGGGAAAAGACAAGGACGGAAATTTTGCGACGGTTGCGATAAGCGCCGATTATTTTAACGTGGTTTTTGATGGAGTATTGAAAATCGGCATGATGAAACAGAAACTGCCGGAGGAACTTGTACGGTCAAGTGCGAAGGAGACGATGGTGTCGGGAAGTTCGGTCGCCATTGCCCCGGACATATTGATTACGAACGCCCATGTCACCAAGGAAATGTCCAAAATGGGGCTTTACCTAGACGGAAAAGAAGTGGAGAACGACGGTTATGAACTGGTGGGAGAATTTTCGGACGATATTTTGGATTTGGCGATTATCCGGGTAAAAGGCGTGAAGTTGAACGCTTGCCCGCTTTCTACAAAGGAGCCTGTGCTGGGTTCGGATATTTTGGTATTCGGATATCCGCAGATTGAATACCAGGGAGCCGACTTGAAAGTGACCAAGGGAATCGTTTCGGGAAAGAACGGTTATCGCGGAGACGAATCGACTTTTCAAATCGATGCCGCTGTCCAGCACGGAAATTCGGGGGGACCGATTGTTTCTGGCGGAAAAGTCATCGGTCTAGCCACATCCATTTTGACCGTAGAAGGTTCCCAAAATGTCAACTTTGGGATCAAGGCTTCCAAAATTTACCATCTGCTGAAATTTTACAACATATCGCCAAAGCCGACAACGCAGGATTTTAGCCAGTGCACTTATCTGCTTGCCGGGTATTGATTCCCCGTGCTTTTTAAAGGCCACGGAGCTTCGCAGAAGCTTAAACATCGTCAGTTCTAAGCTCTAAGATTCTCTCAACAAAGCTCTGGATACCGGGCATAGCTCGGAAGCTCGCTAGCCTGTCAAATTCCATTCCTTAAAGGGGATTCCCCGGTCAAGCCGGGGAATGACAACATAGTGAGCACGGGAATGACAGATGAGCATTAGAGCTTAGAACTGAGATTTTAGAGCTTAGATTTACAGGCGTCGATGTTCTTGACTCTTGGAAGTTTAACGTTCGCAGACCAATTGCTAATTGCAAATTCCTCATTCCCTTAGACGTCCACGGAAATCCCTGTTCCCTAGTTCCTGGACATAGACGTCCGCGGATTACCTCGCCCCTAATTATTACATTATGCCTATGAATTTTTTGAAATTTCTCCAAGACGTTCCTGTTGTGGGAATTTTGCGCGACATCCCGGAAGGCGCCGAAGAATCCTGTGCTAAAATTTCCGAGGAATGCGGGCTAAAAGCCATTGAAGTCACCATGAACACGCCGGCAGCGGCAAGCATCATCAAAAAGCTCAAGTCTTTTGCGCAACCTTTGGGCATCGCTGTCGGAGCGGGAACCGTGCGCAACGTCCAAGACCTGGAATGCGCCCTTTCGGCAGGCGCGGAGTTCATCGTTTCGCCGAATACGGTCAGGGATGTCATCCAGAAATGCGTACAGAAAAACATTCCGAGCATCCCCGGAGCGCTTTCCCCGACAGAGGTTCAAGCCGCATACGATTCCGGCGCGACCTGCGTCAAGGTTTTCCCGGTGAACTGCGTTGGCGGTCCCGCTTACATCAAGGCTTTGCGCGGCCCGTTTCGCGACATTCCGCTGCTCGCTTGTGGAGGCGTCTCGACGGAAAATGTCAAGGAATTTATCCTGGGCGGAGCGAATCTCGTCGCCTTTGGCGGAAGCATTTTCAAACCTTCGCTTATGCGGGAAAAAGCCTGGGAAAACATCGCCCGGAAACTTTCGGAATTTATAAAAAACGTAACGGCGGCGCAGCGTCAAGAATTCCTTCTGCTGCACACAGATTAAAATAGAGTTGGAGCGACCGCTTGCGCTCTTCCGTAAACTCGTAATCCAGCGAATCGTAATAACCTTTCAGTTCCTCTGCCGCAAACGGAACCGCATAGCGTTCTGCCCAAAGAGAAATCGCCCGGGCGGAATCTCTCCGAAATTCGTCTATCGAATCCTGCACGAGCGCTAGGAACCGCTTCGTTTTCGGAAACATTTCGGGCGAAAGCGCCGACCGGTGAACACTCCAAGCCCCGAAAACAAAAGGAAGTCCTTGCCATTTTCTCCACAGAAGAGCCAGGTCATAGCGGAACGCCCATGTGTCTTTCGCCTTTTCCTGCAAGGCTTCATCGCCGATGAGAAGTTCGGCGTCGCAGTGCGCTCGATCGTCCGTGTATTGCGGGCGGATTTTCAGATACTGTGAACAGATGATGCGCAGAAGCGCTACAGACGTTCCGCTCTGTGCGGTTAAATAAATCCGTTTTCGGGAAAGCTCCTCAATGGGAAATCTGGAAAAAAGTTCCACCGAATGAACTTCCAGCCGGCAGGACGTGCAGATGCCCGGAGCGAGCACCAAATCATCCGGAGCCTTGGCATAAGCAATCGAGGATGCCGGCGCCAGGTGAATTTCTCCGTTCCAGAGTTTTCGGTTCAGCGCGCTGGGCACTCCGTCCGCAAAGAAAATCCCACGGCAAAGCGAACGGTCGCGCAAAAAGAGATGAAAAAACGGTGCACAGACCAAAAAAGGGATTCTTCCGACAACCAAGTCCATGAGAATAATTTAACTTTTTGTCGTATGGCAAAATTCTACGTGAAAAGAACTCTATTCGGTGAAGATCAAAAAAGCTTGATTTTTCGTGGTTCCATCCTGGAAGGCGATATCGCCAAGGGAATGAAGATTAAAATTCCCGTGACGGACAAGGCGATCATCGACGTGAAAATCGATGACATTGTCGAACTCGAATCTCACGAAAGCCATGAAAAGCGCACAGGACTTGTGGCTAGGTTTTTGGAAGAACCGGAAGCCCTTGAAATCGTCGCGGACTTAAACGTTCAAAACGAAGAACTCGCGGTCGAATAGACGCTTTGGATTCGGGGAACAGCACCCTGAGGATCGGCTTGATTGCGTACAAAAGAAATTAATCAATACAAATTAAATTTCGATCAGAAGCCCACAGCGGAGATACACAAAGTCTCCCGCTTTTTTTAGATTCTGGTATCCCAGAAGAGCTAGCAGGGAAGATTTCCGTCCGAGCTTCAAGTCCAGGCCTCCGCCCGCCCGCCAGACCATCTGCGCATCTTCGCCGAAGGAATATCCCAGGTCGAAAGTTCCCACGGGCATCACGAGGCTCCCGAACGGCAGATAGACATAGGCGCTACCGACAAGCGGGAACAGCGATATGTCGCCAAGCCTTTCATAGCCGAAGCCCACCCCCAAAAAGACCATCTGATCGACCGGATACCACCAATGTCCCGAAATGTCCAGGTTGAAATCCGTCATTTCCTCGGTCGCATTGGCAGTCCCGACGCTTACGTCCGCCGTAAACGCTTCGGCGGGTTTAGATGAAAGGACAAGGATGTTCAGCGTCACGGCAAGCAACAGGGAGAGAGCCCTACCCGGTTTCGCCTCGGAATCATTTTCGTCTCCGCGGGCTTCCCGCTTCCAGCCTCCGCCATGTTCCTTCCGAAACGACAACAGACTGCCTTTGAACATTGCGAAGTTCATCAGCAAGAAATAATACGCGCTGCCCGAAATTTTAAACAGCGCAACGATCAGGAAAAGGACCATCAGTCCAAAAGAGACAAAATAGATCGGCTGCATCTTCCACAAAAGAATGACATTCAAAATAAACGCGGCAAGCATGATATGCGGAGTAAGCCACCTGAGCAACTTGTGCGAGACAAAAAGATAGGCGAGCAGCGGGCGGAACGGATTCAGAAGAGGAAGGTAGGAAAACAGATAGTTGTAATTCGCCCGACCGATACGGACCTTGCGGCGATACTCTCCCGAGCCCTCCTTCGATGTCTGCTCCGTGCCGATAGCACTGGGATCGAACGTGCAGAAAAAACCTTTTTGTAAAACTTTCACCGTGATAAAGAAATCATCCATGACGCTCTTCTTCACGGGTAGCTTTGTGTACAATGAATTGCGTATCGCATACAAGGCTCCGTTTCCACCGATTAACCGATCGAGGATGCCTTCGAATTTTTTGATTTCGGATTCAAGGTCCCAGTAGCTTCGTTCGCCAGAACCCAAGGGACTTCCGCTCTTGTCGGTAAGTATCAAGTGCCCGCAGACACATCCGATTTTCGGGTCGGCAAACGGGGAAACCAACTTTCGGACCACGTTCGGGAAGAGCATTGTGTTGGCGTCGCAAAAGACGAGAATTTCCCCGGTCGCTTCCGATTGCAGGCGGTTCAGCATCGCGGCCTTTCCCGCATTTTTAACAGCCCGGACCAACCGGATACCCTTATCCGCATAGCGTTCGACGATTTCTGCGGTCCTGTCCGACGAGCCGTCGTCTCCGATTAAAATTTCGAGCCGTTCCCTTGGATAATCGAGTTCCAGAAAATTCAGAATCTTATTTTCGATGACCGCTTCCTCGTTGTACGCGGAAACCAAGACGGAAACTTTCGGAAGCATTGCCTTGTCTAGACCCCGGCGATTTCTGCGGGTGAACAGCTCGCTCAAAAAAGGAAGCGTTACCGGAAACAGGATATAGCAGTGCACGAGCAAAAGCAGAAGGATCCAAAAAGCGATTTCTAACGGCGTAAAATTCATTGGCGAACCCACTCCTCTTCCTTGTTCAAAAATTGCATCAGAAGCATTCGCATTTCGTCGGCGGAAAGCCCCTGCGAATAAGTCAAGATTGAAAGTCCCTTTGGCGCGACAAGCACATACGAAGGCACAGCCATCAAATTCCAGACATCAAAAAAGCAACGTTCGACAGGCAATCTTTTCGCATCGCATTCGATCGTGTCCCGGGAATCCTGGTTTAAGCGCACCGGGTGAAATCTGGAATTCAAAATGTTCGCCACCACCTTGTCGCGATATGTTGTTCGGTCCATTTCCCGGCAAGGCAGGCACCAGTCGGCGACGATATCGACGAAGAGCATTTTGCCATCGGACTTTGCCATCGAAAGGGCTGCGGAATAATCTTCCCACCGAACCGCGGTCGTGTCCGAAGCGGCAAGCGAAAGCGAAAAAAATCCGCCGAAAAGAAATGCTCGCAACAAGGAAAATTTCATCGTCTATCTTTTGCGCCTCCGCTAGTCTTTCCGGGAGGCGCAATCGCTTTCGCTTCGACCGCAACGGAATCGACATAGGCGACAACCGAATCCTGGAAAGCGCTCCATACGTTTGAATTTGCCAGAATCCATTCTGCGACGGAATCGAATCTTTGGACCGAGTAACCGTACTTTTCCAGGATGAGGGTTCGTGCGACCCGTCCATCGGGAGTCGTTTCACCGTATTCGCGTTCCGCAATGCGAAGATCCCCATACAGGCGAACAAATTCTTTAGGAACAGAAACGCTCTCGGAGCAGGCACAGACCGAAAGCGCTAAAAATCCGAACAGGAATTTACTCCTTGAACAGCCCCTCGACATATTCCGCCTTGTTGAAGGGCACGAGCTGGTCGATGCGTTCCCCCATTCCCACCCAGCGGATAGGAACCTTGAGGGAACTCGCGATCGATAGGACCGAGCCTCCATGCGCCGTACCGTCGAGCTTTGTCACGACAAGTCCTGTCAAGGGGAAACTCTGGTTGAAAATTTTCGCTTGGGTTATCGCGTTCTGTCCGGTATTCCCGTCGATGACGAGCATCATGTCGTGCGGATAGGCTGTGTCCTGTTTCTTGAGAACGCGCACAATCTTCGCGAGTTCTTCCATCAGGTAATCCTTGTTCTGCAGGCGGCCCGCCGTATCGATGAATACGATGTCGCAGCCGCGAGCCTTTGCCGCTGCACAGGCGTCGAATGCGACCGCAGCCGGATCCGAGCCTTCCGCATGGCGTACAAATTCCGCTCCCGCGCGTTTCGCCCAGACTTCGAGCTGTTCGATGGCCGCCGCCCGGAACGTATCCGCCGCGGCGATCATCACCTTGTGACCTTCGTCCGCAAATTTTTTCGCGAGTTTTCCGATGGTTGTAGTCTTTCCGGCTCCGTTTACTCCGATGACCAGAACCACATGCGGCTTTCCCTTGAACTCGAACTTCGGCGGATCGACCAGGAACCTTTCCGCCTCGGATCGCAAAATGTCCAGGACTTCCGGTTCTGAAAGCGACTTTCCGAGCGCCTCTTCGCGGAGCGCATCTGTAAGCATGAACGCGGCGGAAGTTCCCACGTCCGCTTTGATCAGGCGTTCTTCCAAGTCTTCGAGCATCTCGTCGGTGACTTTCCCTTTGCCGGCAATGCCCTTGATTTCTCCGAGGATTGCATCGCGAGTCTTGGCAAGTCCGCTCTTTATCGCCGAAAAAAATCCCATCAGATGACGCTCTTCACTTCATCGACAAGTCCGTAGGCTTTCGCCTCTTCCGCCGACATAAAGTTGTCCCGTTCCGTGTCCCGATCGACCTCTTCAATCGACTTCCCGGTTGTCTTGGCGATGATGCCCGTTGTAATCGAACGGATGCGGAGCATTTCTTCCGCCTGGATTTTTATATCGCTTGCGGGACCTTCCATCTGCCCTTGAATCAGCGGCTGGTGAATCATTATCCGCGCAGACGGCCATGCATAACGCTTTCCCTTTGCGCCGGCGGTCAAAAGCACCGCTCCCATCGAAGCGGCCTGTCCGCAGCAAACCGTCACAACGTCGCTTTGGATGGCGTTCATGCAGTCGTAAATCGCAAGACCGCTCGAAATCACGCCACCCGGGCTGTTGATAAAGAAAATGATGTCTTCGTGGGAAAGCGAATCGAGATACAGCAGCTGCTTCACGATCTTTGCAGCGCTTTCGTCATCTACCTGGTTCCACAGGAAAATTTTCCGGTTGTTCGAAAAGAATTCCTCGGCCTTTTTCATAAAGTCCGGCGACTGTTCCTTTTCTTTTTCATCGTCTTTCTTTTCGGCGTTCATTCAAAACTCCATAAAGTGAAATGTTTCCCGCCTAATTTAGAAAATCCTCCGGGAAAAATTTTCCAGGCACGCTTTTCAAACCAAATCCCGCTTGATGTTTCGGAACGGAATCTTTGGCTTTTGACCGTAAATCGTCCGATGCGGTCGAATCGATCCGTTTATGCAACGAAGATTGCCGTTTTCCGGCAAACTCGAGCGAAAGCGGGAACAAAAACTATATTTCCCGCGTGGAACAGACAATCGTAGCCCAAGCAAGTCCAAACGGAACATCCGCCCTGGCAATCGTCCGGGTAAGCGGACCGGAAACGCGTACCATCTTACGGAAAATGTTCGCCGTGGAAATTCCAACGCCACGGACGGCAACGCTCGCGGAGGTTCGCCACCCGCAGACAAAAAAGCTCATCGATTCGCTCGTGTTCATTTTTTACGCCGGACCGAATTCCTATACCGGTGAGGATTCTCTCGAACTTTTTCCGCACGGAAATCCGCTGATTGTCCGGAGCCTTATCGATGCGATGTGCCAAATTCCAAACGTCCGCATCGCCTTCCGCGGCGAATATACCAAGCGCGCCTTTTTGAACGGGAAAATGGATCTAGTGCAGGCGGAATCCGTCGCCGATGTCATTCATAGCCAGACTCTCGCCAGTATCGAAAACGCCCACAAGCTTCTAGCGGGAAAATTTTCAAGAGAAATTCATGGGCTTACGCATAAATTAAAAGAAATTTCCGCACGGATCGAGCTCGATGTCGATTTTGTCGAAGAAGAGGCGAACCCGGATGTGAGCGGCTGGAAAGAGCGCTTTGGCGAAATCCAAGGGCGGATTCAACATCTGATGGCGCATTTTAAAAATTCCGGTTCGGAGAACCGCAAGCCGCGCGTCGTCCTTTACGGTTCGCCGAACGCCGGAAAGTCCAGCCTGCTGAATGCGCTGCTCAAAGAAGAACGCGTTCTCGTGAGCGACATTCCGGGAACGACCCGAGACTTTATCGAGGTCTCACTTCTTCTTCCCTCCGGCGAAGTGACGCTTGTCGACACCGCGGGAATCGCCGAAATCCCGCAGAGCGAGCTGGACAAACGTTCCATGGTGCAAAGCGAAACCGCGATTGAATCGGCGGACATTGCCGTTTGCCTTGTCGATCCTGCTACGCTCAAGTCCGAAGAAACAAAAAAACAAATCGCCGAAGCCGAAGAAAAAAATCATTGGATCGTTTTTTCCAAATCGGACATAAACCTTTCTGCAGAATCTTGGAAAAATCCTGATTGCGTACAAATGAATCTCTCGGCGAAAACCGGAACGGGACTCGAAGCGTTCAAGAAAAAACTGGACGAAACGCTTTTTCCGCATGGCGAAAGCGGCGACGAATACTGGATTACAAACGAACGAGAATATGCCGCTCTCCGCGAAGCCTCGGCTGGAATTGACCGCATCCAGAATCTGCTAAAAAATAATCCCGCAGTAGAACTTATCGCATTCGAAATGCGCTCCGTCCTAAATTCCCTGGCGTCCATCGTCGGTGAAATTTCTAGCGAAGACGTCTTGCAGACAATCTTCAACGGGTTCTGTATCGGGAAATGAAATTCGTAAGAGCTTCGGGATGACTGATAAAAAACGGGAATGGGATTTTGGCGAGTATCTCCGAGTCGGGGAACCTGAAAAAAGAGAAAAGGCTTTGGCCTGGTCCGCAGCTATCGGATTGCAGCAGGTAGATGGTCTTACTCCATCGAAATATCTGTACGAGACGGCTCTCCGAAATATCGAAGGCGATATTTCAATCGACGATGCAAAAAAATTGATTGATTCTTATTACGAATCCAAAACGGATCGCGTAGGAGACGATGAGAATCAAGAAGAAGCGGATAAAGTCTCGTCAAGAATTGCCAAAATTTTAAGTGAAAAATCTTTCCATTTTTCGCCGTCTTATTTAATGGCAATTCACGGAGAACTTTTTGACGGTATCTATAAATTTGCAGGGAAAATTCGCCATTACGATATCACCAAAAAAGAGTGGGTTCTAAACAGCGATACGGTCATGTACGCATCGGCTTTTGAAATCAAGATGGCTCTCGATTACGATTTTGAACAGGAACGCAACTACAGCTACAACAATCTGGATACGAACCAAATCATCACGCATCTCGCTTATTTTGTCTCTCGCTTGTGGCAGATTCACGCATTCTCGGAGGGAAATACCCGGACAACGGCTGTTTTCACTATCAAGTATTTGCGCTCGCTAGGCTTTCATGCAACGAACGAGATTTTTGCGAATAATTCTTGGTATTTTAGGAACGCTCTTGTGCGGGCGAATTACCAAAATGTTCAAAAAAAGATTTATCCCCAAAGCGAATTCCTTGAAAGATTCTTTCGCAATATGTTGCTTGGCGAGACAAACGAATTGAAAAATCGCTTTTTGCATATAAATTACACTGAAAAGTCGGGGATTGGTGATGAAAAGTCGGGGATTGGTGATGAAAAGTCGGGGATTGAAAAAATTGTTAACGCTTCCCGCTTTAACTCTCCGACAAAAGCGAGAATTCTGAAACTGGTTTACGCTCTAAAATTTGATGAAATTTTCGGGGCCTCGACCATCATGGGCATTTTGTCGTGTAAGGCGACTGCGGCGACCGCGATTATCCAGCGGATGAAAGATTTGACAATCATCGAGGCGGTTACAGGTCACGGCAAAGGCAAGTATCGGCTGGCCAGAAATCCTATATTTTTCCCATGAGCGCGGAAAACAAGATTGCCCTGATTATCGATTGCGACAACGCCAAGGCCGACGCCATCTACGGCATCATGGAAGAACTTTCCAAATACGGCGAAACCAACATAAGGCGCGCCTACGGCAACTGGAAAGGTTCAAACCCTTGGGAAAAGGTTTTGCACCCTTTCGCCATCCAGCCTGTCCAGCAGTTTCCCTATACCCGAGGGAAAAATGCGACGGATTTGGCGATGACAATCGACGCGATGGAAATCCTCTTTACGGAAAATGTCGATCTGTTTGCAATCGTCAGCAGCGACAGCGATTTTACGCCATTGGCGATGAAGCTTCGGGCAAAATCCAAGCAGGTCATCGGATTCGGCGAAGAGAAAACTCCACAACCTTTTATCGATTCCTGCAACACGTTTACCTACATCGACAAGTTCAAGGAACCAACCGAAAGCGACGATTCCACAAGTACCATCGAAAAAATCGACAAGAACAAGCTCCGCGGAAACACAAAAATCATGAAGGCCATTCGCGAAGCGATCAACGAAAAATCCGACGACGATGGCTGGGCGGAAGCTTCCGCCATTTCGCAGCAGATAAACCAGCTTGTCCGTTTGAGTCCGCGAAGCTTTGGCTATACAAAATGGGCGCAACTGATTCGCGCAACGGAATATTTCGGGGAACGCAAAAATTCCAAAGGGCAAGTGTTCTTCAAAAACAAAAAGTGAAACGCTAATATTACCCGCGATGCAACAAGAAATCCTAGACCTTTGCGAACGCATTTCGCACGTCACCTACGAGAACCTGACAAAAATTATCCGCTATTCCCAGGCGGGAAGCGCGGACCGGGCGAGAAAACTCGACGACAGCTACGAAAACGATCTGGATTCCTGGATGGGCGGCGGAACATGTTTCAGCCTGACCTGGCATCTCTACCAGGAACTTCTCCGGATGGGGTATGCGCCGAGACTTCTGATGGGCGACAAGCGCATTGAAAAGAACATCCACTGCGCTCTGCTGCTCCCTACCGGCGGAGAAAATTTTTTACTCGATCCCGGATACCTGATTTTCGATCCGCTCAAGATTCCGGAAGCGGTTCCCTTCCAAAAATCCCAGGCATTTTTTCCGCTGATTCCAAACGCTGTCCGGCTGGATTTTGAAAACGGCGTCCTTGCGCTTTACACCGGTTCCGCTCGCGGCCAGATGAAGCTCCGGTTTGAATTCGATATCCGTGGAGTCTCTCCGCGGGAATTTCAAACGCACTGGAGCGAATCCTTTGGCAGGGAGATGATGACATATCCCGTCCTGAACAGGCTCGACCGGGAAAAAGGCGTACAGTACTACTATCAAAAAGGAAATCTCCTCATCCGCGACAAGAACGGTTCCCGGTTAGAGCGGATAAATCCGTCGGAGCGCATTGAACGCTTGCATACGATTTTCGGCATTGAAAAGGAAACGCTCGAAACGGCTTTCGGCATTTTACACATAAAGTAATCGACGGTTCGCCAAAAGGCGAAAGTCCACAAACAAAAAATGCCCCGCCAAAGCGGAGCATCTTGTCTTTAGGAAAATTTTTACTGCTGTAAATTGACGCTTGCGTTTGCCGCACCATACAGACTGATACTGTAATCCTTGATGACATAGACAGGCATCTTTTTCAACAGCGGCAAAATGTTCGGGTTATAATTCTGTTCAAAGAATTTCATGAAAAGGTTGTCGTTTACAAGCCAGCGCAAATCCTTTTGCATCGCGCCGCCGGCAAGATAGAATCCACCAAAAGGCAGGAACATCGCGCAAATGTCGCTTGCATAGCGGGCGAGCATTTTCACCCACAGACGCATCATCTCGGCTGCGACGGGATCCGTATCGCTTGCCCGACTGATATACTTTGGACGGTCGCTCCAGACTGTCGCTTCGATTTTTTTAAACGCTTCATTGTCGGGAACGCCGCGCGTGTCGCGCCACCACTCGTAGAGGTGCGCCAGTCCTTGTCCCGCGCAAAGAGGCTCCACGCCCGGAACTTGCCCGAGCCGTTTCTGCATATAGTCGCGGAAATTTTGCGAATCCGCATCGAACGGGGCAAAGGTGACGTGCCCCCCCTCGGAACTCGCCGGGATATATTTCTTTCCGTCATGGACCAAAAAGGAAACGCCCATTCCGGTGCCCGGTCCGATAACGACTTTCGTAGCGGGCTTTGAATCGGGAGTGGAGCCGTCCAAATGAGGCATCTTGTAAATTTGCGCGGCATCGTTTACGTTGAGCGTCGGAATACCGTAGCTTATCGCGACGAAATCGTTCACGACCATCACGGGAAATCCGAGCTTTGCCGTAAGATCCTCGCCATCGACTTTCCATGTGAGATTTGTCATGATGCAACGATTTTCCGCAACGGGACCCGCCGCGCTGATGCAGGCATGGCTGGGCTTTAGATCCGGACGTTTTTCCGCGGCTATCTGGAGCGTTTCCGCAATCGGGGATTCCAACCCGGAAATTTTCCCGGATGCGTAATCCGCTTTCATCACAAGGGTAAACTTTCCTTCCTTGCAGGCGACAAGGCCGATATTCGTGTTCGTTCCGCCGACGTCGATAGCGAGGACCAGGCGTTCAAATTCCGCATCGGGATTCATCCATTTCAATTCCATAAAGACTCCGTAAAGGTTCCCTTAAATATATCCAAAATTTAGAGCTTTGCGACCAAGATTCGAGAATTTCGCAAACTAAGAACTTGTTTTCATAGCGAGAATATACTATAATAACGTCATGAAAGAAGCAAGGCAGAGGCGCAAGCCGTA
>CAKUTF010000014.1 GCA_934691725.1 uncultured Fibrobacter sp.
TACGGCTTGCGCCTCTGCCTTGCTTCTTTCATGACGTTATTATAGCATATTCTCGCTATGAAAACAAGTTCTAAGTTCTGATTTCCCTTCCTTGCATCCACCCCCATGGCCACGCCGGGGAATAACAGTGTACCTTGTTTCGCATCCCGTGTCCCGTTTATTGTTTTCCAAAAGCCTAGACGTCCGCTGTTCTAAACTCTCAGTTTTCTCAACTAAGCTCTGGATAGCTCGACAAGCTCGCTAACAGTCATTGCCGGGCGTAGCTCGACAAGCTCGCTAACAGTCATTGCCGGGCTTGACCCGGCAATCCCTTCTCAGAAAGGAGATTCCCGTGTCTGCGTCCGTCGCGGCGGACGGGCACGGGAATAACAGTGCGCAGAAACGGTTCGTTTCAAATTCACTTATCCCACTTACCGCTTCCCAAAGCTTAAACGTCCACAGTTCTGAGCACTGACTACTGATCACTGAGCTTAGACGTCCGCAGACCCATTTCTCATTTCTCATTTCTCATTGCTAATTCCTCATTGCTAATTCCCTTAGACGTCCGCGGCTCCAAACCTTTCCTGTCAAAATCACACGCCTTTCTATGATTCGATTGTTTCTCCGAATCAGATTTTTTTAGATTTATTCCCGAAACAAATTAGGAGTATCAAAATGCTGAAAAAACTTTCTGGTTTTGAAGGAATCAAGGGACCTGTCGTCACGATTGTGATGGACGGTGTCGGTTATAGTCCGAAGGAAGAGGGCAATGCTGTCGCACAGGCTCGAAAGCCCCTGCTCGACCATCTGATGCAGAAGTATAGCCATGTACTTTTGAAAGCGCACGGAACGGCTGTAGGCATGCCGAGCGACGCGGATATGGGAAACTCGGAAGTCGGACATAACGCGATTGGCGCGGGACAGGTCTATGAACAGGGAGCGGCCCTTGTCGCCAAGTCCATCCAGACAGGAGAAATTTTCAAGCGGGACGCATGGAAGGAAATTGCGGAAAACGTCCGCGAAAAGAACAGCACGCTTCACTTTATCGGGCTTTTCAGCGACGGAAACGTTCATTCGAATATCGAACATTTGAAAGCGATGGTCGCCGAAGCCAAGAAGGAAAACATCAAGCGGGTCCGCATCCATGTCCTGCTAGACGGTCGCGATGTGCCGGAAACATCCGCTCTTGATTATGTCGGACCGTTTGAAAAGTTCCTCGACGATCTGCGCTCTCCGGAGTTCGATGTCTGCATCGCTTCGGGTGGCGGACGCATGAAGATAACGATGGACCGCTACAACGCGAACTGGAAAATGGTGGAACTCGGATGGAAAACGCACGTGCTTGGCGAGGGACGTTTCTTCGCAAATACGACGGAAGCCATCAACACGCTTCGCGCCGAGACCAAGGCAATCGACCAGGATCTTCCGCCGTTCGTCATCGCTAAGGACGGAAAACCGGTCGGTACGATTCAGGATGGCGATTCGGTCGTCTATTTCAACTTCCGCGGTGACCGTGCCATCGAAATCACGCGAGCCTTTGAAGAAGAACATTTTGTGGAATTTGACCGCGTCCGTTTCCCGAAAGTGGAATATGCGGGAATGCTCCAGTATGACGGAGACCTGAAGCTGCCGAAACGCTTCCTCGTTCCGCCTCCCGCTATTGAAAACACGAGCGGTGAATGGTTCAGTGCGGCGGGTCTCAAGCAGTTTGCCTGTTCGGAAACGCAAAAGTTTGGACATGTCACCTACTTCTGGAACGGTAACCGCTCCAACAAGTTCGAAGGGGAAACCTATCTGGAAATCCCGTCCGACGTGGTCCCGTTTGAACAGCGCCCGTGGATGAAGTCCGCGGAAATTACCGACGCGATGATTGAAGCGGTGAAGAGCGGCAAGTATAACACGCTTCGCTGCAACTTCCCGAACGGTGATATGGTCGGTCATACGGGAAGCCTCCGCGCTGCAACGATGGCTGTGGAAGCGGTGGATTTAGCGCTTGCGCGTTTCCTCCCGGTTCTCGATGCGATGGGCGGTGTTGCCCTCATTACGGCGGATCATGGCAACGCAGACGAAATGTACGATGTCGATAAGAAGACCGGACTTCCGAAAACGAACAAGGACGGTTCTATCAAGGCGAAAACATCCCATACGTTGAATCCGGTTCCGTGCATCCTCTATGACAATGTAACCGGCGGTCGTCTTTCCTTAAAGGCTGGCAACTGGGGCCTTTCGAACTTGGCGGCGACTACGGCGAACCTTCTCGGCTTTGAAAAACACGAAGCCTGGGACGCTTCGATGCTCGCTATCAAGTAGGTAAGGAAGCGTCGCTTCGCTCCGGCGGAGAAGAAGTCCCGGCTTCTAGAACTTTGTCAAGAGTTGCATGTCGCGGAGCTTCTCGCCAACTCTACGCCAAAGTTCTCGTTCGCGGCGCCGAACGGTGTTCGGCTTAGCCGACAAGTCGGCTTTTCTCACGAGAATCCCGGGACGATTCGATGCTCGTTATCAAGTAGGTAAGGAAGCGTCGCTAAAAAGGCATCGGGAAAGTCGAATATTTCGACTTTCCTATTTTTTTTGATTTGTTGGATGTTTTTCAAGATAAATCCTTTTTGGTGGAATCTTTTTCAAAAATTTGTGTATTTTCAAAGGAAAAAGAAAAGGATCGTTTTATGAACTTGAAAAAAATTTTGATAGCGGTCGGCTTCGTGTCGTCCTTTGGACTTGTCGCTTGCGGAAGTGATTCCTCTTCCGGTTCTTCACCGGAAAACCCTTCGAGCAGCAGTGCGGCAGCGCCGATAGTCCTTCCGGAATCGAACGCGGATTCCCTGATTGAAATTTCTTTTGGAACTGCTCATGCGACTGCGTCGGAATTGAAGTTCAACGGCAGCATCGGAATTAATTGGGACGCCGATACGGCGATTTTCATCGACTCCGTTTCCCTGTTGCTCGGGAATGCAAACGGGCTTTCTCTTGCGGCTAACTTCACCATGGAACACGTGGACTATTCCAATAGGCAAAGCCTTTCGATTGGCAAGGAATTGAAGCCTGCTGTCGATTTGGCTTCCTTTGATGATTGCGGAACGCTTGTCGCTTACCTGATTGTCTATGCGCATAACGATGCCGTGCAGATTGTCGCCAAGGATTCGACGACGTTTGAAAAAACGTGCCCTGTCGAGGAATCGAGCAGTTCCGCTGCGGAGGTTCCTCAGCTAACGGCTTGGAAAGTGACGCTTTCAACACAGGTGACCGAACAGAACGCCGTCGATCTGGATTCTAGAAAGACGTATCTGGTTTCCGACAGAGAAGCGAATGCAGCGTTTATCGATCTCTATCTCGACAGGAAAAATCGCGAAGCGGCTCTTTTCACCAATGCTTCCCTAGGCGCAGCTAGCGCATCGAAAATCGGGGAAGAAGAGAAGAGCGGCCTAAATTATGCGGACGAGCCGACTTCGGCAAAGATGAATGATTTCCGTTATAATGAAAGCAAGCTGGCGGATGTGGCAACCGACTTTGAAATGATAACTTCCTATATCGTCATCACTCCCGAGTTTGACGCTTCGACCGGCAAGGGCTTCTTTGTCGTTCTTCCCGGCTTGCCAAAAAGTATCGGGACATCGGATTATTCCATCGATTTAATCGTGCTTGGAAATTGGGATTAATTTGTTCTGACTTCTTGAAAAGACTCTCCTCGCGGGGGAGTCTTTTTTGTTCAAGGCTTTGTCGATTGTGACGAAAATTTCAATGGAAAATATTTGGCGCATCACGCTTCTCACCAATCCGGATATCTGCAATTTGCGTTGCAGGCTTTGCTTTCTGCACCAGCGGGAGAGGCCTTTTGGAATGGGAGAAATGCCGTGGGAAATTGCGGAAAAGGCGATTCGAGGATATGCGCAATACGGCCTTCGCGAAGTGATCCCGAGTACGATGGGAGAACCGTTACTTTATTCGCAATTTGGAAAGTTGGCTCGGCTGGTATCGGATCTGGATTTAAAACTAAATCTTACGACGAACGGATCGTTTCCGCTAAAAGGAGCGGAACGGTTTGCGCGAGAGCTGCTCCCGATTTCGAGCGATATCAAGGTGAGTTGCTGGGGCGTAAAAAAAAACAGCTGGAATGTTCTAAGTCCGGGTATGGATGTCGAAGCTTATCTGAAAAATCTCGAAACGCTCGCTTGCGTCCGGCGAGAACTTTCTGGGAGCTCAGAGCGACCGTTGTCCTCGCTTTCCCTGCAAATGACGGTGACGAAAACGAATCGCGGGGAAGTGCCGCGGGTTCTAGAACTTGCCGCCTCCTTGGGCTTTGACCGTGTCAAGCTAAATCGGGCGGTGTTTCTCTCTAACGCAAAGCGGCGTGATGAAGAACTTTCCCCAGATGATTTTCTTCCTGCTTCGGCTGTGCAAGGTTTCCCTATTCGTGTCGAGGGGACTTTTCTGCGTCCGGCAGGACATGTGCTTCTTTTTGGAAAATGCCCTTTCCCGGGGAGGGAACTTTGGATTCTTCCCGATGGTTCGACGGAACCCTGTCCGGATCCGGAATCCCGCTATGGTAGCCACGACGCGGAAAATCGTTGCGAAAGATGCCTGCTGTTTCCCCGAAACGCTTTTCCGAAGGGTTAAAATTGTTCTATTATTTAACTAGGCTTATTTAACAGCCTGGATAAATTATGAAAAGCATCTATGTTGGAAATCTCCCCTTTGCGTTCCGTGACGCGGACCTCGCTAAACTGTTCGAGGAATTCGGCGAAATCAAGAGCGCAAAGATTATCATGGACCGCGATACCGGTCGCAGCAAGGGCTTCGGATTCGTTGAAATCGAAGATGACGGCGTTGCGGCAAATGCGGTCGAACAGCTGAACGGCAAGGATGTCGGCGGTCGCGCCCTCCGGGTCAACGAAGCTCGCCCGCGTGAAGCACGTCCGCGCCGTTTCTGATTGAAGACAAATTAATTCTTGTTTCCGGGTCGCATTCCGTGCGGCCTTTTTTGCTTTTAACGGTTTTCGAAAAAGCGAATTTGCCTAGGCGGGAGGGAAGAACAGGTAGGCGATAAAAATCGCCGCGATGACGCCTGCGATGTCCGCTGCGAGCGCGCATACGATCGAATGTCGCGTTTTTTTGATTCCGACCGCTCCGAAATAAACCGCGATGATGTAGAAAGTCGTGTCAGCCGCTCCCTGGAAAATGCAGCTGAGATGCCCGACGAAGCTGTCCGGACCGTAGGTTTTCATCGCATCGATCATCATGCCGCGCGCTCCGCTGCCGGAAAGAGGTTTCATGATGGCTGTCGGGAGGGCCGGGATGATGTCGCCCGGGATGCCGAGCCATGAGAATATATGGGCGACGCCGTTCATGATAAAGTCCATCGCTCCGCTGGTGCGGAACGCGGCGATTCCCACCAGGATGGCGACCAGATAGGGGATGACCATGACCGCGGTCTGGAAACCTTCCTTGGCGCCTTCGACGAACGCTTCGAAAGCCTGGACCTTTTTATAGACGGCAAGCCCCAGGAAGGCGACGATGATTCCGAACAGGACGATTCCGCTCACCAGGAGGCTTTTTTCTCCGAGTTCTTCGGCGGTCATGCGCGAAAAGTAAACGAGCGTTCCCATCACGGCTCCGGTAAGGCCTAGAAGCCAGGCGATTGCGACGGGATTTTTCAACTCGACTTTTTGGAAAAAGCTCGTGACGATAAGCCCGACCAGCGTACTGAAAAATGTGGCGAGAAGAAGCGGCAGAAAAATGTCGGACGGACTAGCCGCTCCGAGCTGGGCGCGGTACGTCATGATGCTCACCGGGATGAGCGTGAGTCCGCTCGCGTTGAGGACTAGAAAGAGAATCTGGGAGTCGCTTGCCGTTTCCTTGTCCGGGTTCAGGTCCTGCAGTTCCTTCATCGCCTTGAGCCCCATCGGGGTCGCCGCGTTATCGAGGCCGAGCATGTTCGCCGAAAGGTTCATCAGAATGGTTCCCTTGACGGGATGCCCTTTGGGAATTGACGGGAAGAGCCTTGAAAACAGCGGGTCGATAAGCTTTGCGAGTATCTGAATCGCTCCGGCTTTTTCTCCGATTTTCAAGATGCCCAGCCAAAGCGAGAGAATCCCGGTCAGCCCGATCGAGATTTCAAACGCGGTCTTGGACATGGAAAACATGCCCTGGATCGTATCGTTGAAAATGCCCGTTTCTCCGTAGGCGAAGCATCTGATGGCGCAGGCGAGAAACGCTCCGAAAAAGAAGAGAAGCCAGATAACGTTCAGAACCATTCCCTATCGTCTCCGGTTAGCCATCTCTTTTTTGAGAATGTCCATCACCGGGCCGATTTCCGCGGGGGCTTCGAAAATCGGGTTGGCGTATCGGGACGTGATTCCTTCGAGTTCCTTCTTGTGGTAGGCGACTTTAAATTCGGTGAACTTCAGTCCGTGTGCCGTGCTGATGACGACGACTTCTTCGTCCTTGTCGATAGCGCCTTCTTCGCGGAGTTTGATGAGCGCGCCGAGAGCCACTCCCGTGTGCGGGCAGGTGTAAAGCCCGATGCGGTCTCCGCGTTCCGCCGCGTTGGCGAGTTCCTCTTCGGAAACTTCGACGACGATGCCGTTGTAATTCTTGATGGCGCGTTCTGCCTTGGGATAGCTGACCGGGTTTCCTATCTGGATTGCGCTAGCGAGCGTCTTTTTCGCGTGGACGGGGACCAGCTTGTCGAATCCGCGCTTGTAGGCTTCGTAAAACGGATTTGCGTTTGCGGCCTGGGCGACGACAATGCGCGGCTTCTTGTCGATTAGTCCCATGGCGAGGCAGTCGTCGAAGCCTTTGGCTAGCGCACTGACGTTTCCGAGATTTCCGCCGGGGATGATAATCGTGTCGGGAACTTTCCAGCCGAGTTCCTGGCAGATTTCCGGGCTGATTGTCTTTTGGCCTTCGACGCGGAGGCTGTTCATCGAGTTGGCGAGATAGATGCGGTTGTCGGCGGTGACCTCTTGCACGATTTTCATGCAGCCGTCAAAGTCCGTGTCGAGAGCGAGGACGATGCTGCCGTTCGAAATGGGCTGGATGAGCTGGGCGACGCTCGTCTTTCCGCGGGGGAGGAATACGATGCTAGGAATTCCCGCCTTTGCCGTGAACGCCGAAAGAGCTGCGGACGTGTCTCCGGTGCTTGCGCAGGCGACCGCGTCGATTTCCTTTCCGTGCCGGATCATCGAATTGACCTGGCTCACGAGAACGGTCATTCCCAGATCCTTGAAACTTCCCGTGTGGGAATTTCCGCAGAGCTTTATCCAGAGCTTTCGAAGACCGAGTTCCTTGGCGAGAGCGCTTGCGTCGAACAGCGGGCTGAACCCTTCCCTAAGCGTGACGATATCCTCTTCGGGAATTTCGGGGAGGACCATTTCGCGCTTGCTCCAGACACCGCTCATGTCTGCGGGCCTAAAGCTTGCGCGGCGTTCCGCAAAAAGTTTTTTCCATTCTTCCGGGGAACGCTCGGCGAGCGCTTCGCGGTCGTGGTGCACTTCGAGAAGGCTTCCGTCTATCTTGCTCCGGTAAATGACTTCGGAAAGCGGGTAGGTGTCGCTGCCGTTGATGTTCTGGAAATAAGCGTGGAAAGGTTTCATAGAATGCCTCGAAAGATAGCCTGAAAAGTTTCAATGCGGAAAATTTAGAAATCTTGCCAAAAAAGACTTTGTATATTTGGATTCGATGTTTCCTTTTTTCGGAGTTTTCGTGCAGAAATTCAGAACTGCGTTTTTAGTCGCCTTGCTTCCGATGCTTTTTTTGGCTTCGTGCATTTTTGATTCGAATGGCGACGCTCTGGTCTCCTGGCTTGACGACCAGGGCTTTCCGTCCAACTATCTTGTGCAGACGATTGAAATCGGTGACATTTCGCTCGATTCCTATCAAATCGGTTTTGACAGCACGCCGCGCCTCCAGTATTACCAGGGAGCGTTCGGGGCGGGAAACGGTTTTTCGCATGACCTCGTCTTGGACTTTGGTTTCCGCGACAAGAGCTTCTTTGCCCAGTTCGGCGCAGACAGCGCGAAGGATTTTCGGGCGGCGTTTCTCGCACTCTACCCGGATTCCGGGTTCTATGCGCGTGCGGGGCTAAAGGATTCGCTTCCGATTCAGGAAACCTTGGACGTAAAAATTTCCTGGATTCTCGAAACGGGGAACGGTTCGGGATTTATCGACAGCGTCGGCGAAACAAAGGATTCCGTCTGGATTGCGAACCTGCGAGAGAGCTTTGTCTCTGCGGATTCGGCGGATACGACTTTTAACCTGAAAATATCCCATCTGGATTCCGCGCTGCGGCTGGACTTGCCCAAGGCGTTCTACGAATCGCTCGCCAAGGTAAAGGATGCTGCCCGCCTGCAGCTGAAAATTTCCGCTCCGGAAGCGAAGCGCGTTTACCGGTTCTACGGTCCCAGCGCGGACGTCGTTCCGTTCTTGCGGATCAAGGCTTATTCGCGCGATGCGGATTCCACGGGCGCATCTCGGCGCGACGTCTATAAGAATATCTGGGCATTCCGCTCCGCGATAGCCAGCACCCGGACGGAAACATGTTCCGATTGCATCGTTCTCCACGGCGGCGTCCTGGAATCGCTCCTTGTGGAAATTCCTTCGGAAAAAATTCTTTCCGCCCTAGGTGATTTTTACGGAGATTCCTTCCCTTACACGGAAGGCGACAGCGTCGATGTGCGCCAGGCGGTCGTGCTCGCCCAGCTTTCGATGCCGCGGAGTTCTTCGAAGGAAGGTTCCGAATTGGGATTCCCTGTGCAGGTCGTTGCTTCGACCTTCGTGGATTCGAGCGGGCACGATATGCAGTCTTCCGAGGTTTACAAGCTGAACAAGTCCTATATCAAAAAGTATGGGCATCCGAATCTGGTGTTCCTCGATGGCGATACGCTCGGGTTGCAGCTCACCGACGGAATGCGTTCCTTCATCAACCGTGCCGGGAAAGGTTCCAAAATGCGGGTTGTCCTTCGCATGGGATACTCGATGCTTTCCCCTTACGACACGCTTTACTATGACCATGTAACGGACAAGGGGGATTCCGTCCGTATCTTCTTGGATCATTATACGTATTCGCGTTACGATTTTACGGATTATATCGGGCAGCCGATGAACCTCAAGCTCTGGCTTGCGACGAAACGGGGGAATGAAGAATGATTCGGAAAGCTCTTGCCTGCATCTCCCTGTTTGCCGTGTTGGGAAATGCCGCTTCGATGATGGGGCTGGAAGCGCTTGGAAAGCCCACGGAAGCGGCTACGGCGATTACCCTCGGGCGCGGATTTTCGGGTGGCGCAAAGGCGGAAAGCGGATATGTCGAATGGAACCCGGCGTCACTCGCCTTTGAACGAAACACGTCGTTCAACGCGACACTCCTTTTTGAAGAAAACGTAGCGAAGAACAACGGAAAGTCGTATGCGTCGTCTTCGCTAGAAATCCCTTCGCTATCGTTTGCGTTTGCGCTCAACCATTTCGGTACGGTATCGCTCGCGCTTTCGCAAAAGTACACGTCGAACCTGGATGAAAAGGTCGATGATTCCCTGAAGACTAGCCTTGCAAACATCAAGTACCAGGGAAACATTTACGAAATCACTCCGGCCTATGCTGTCCGGTTGCCGTTTTTCCGTCGGTTGTCGCTCGGATTTTCCGCGCATTTCGTGATGGGGTCCGTTTCTCGGAAGCTCTCGCTGGGAGCCGACAATTCGGAGGTTCCTTCTGCGGACGCCTGGGCGACGAACGATGCGGAACTCACGGAATCCGCCGAGGGGCGCTTTGAAATCAAGAATCATCCCGCCTATTATACGGGCGCCGTCTTTTACAAAGGATTGAAGGCGTCGTACTATTTCTCCTACACGACGGCGTACACGCTGAAGAACAAGCTCGAATACAACCTGACGTTCAGCCAGACGGATACGCTTGTGCCGTCGAAAGTTTCGCGCGAAATCGATGTTCCTCCGACATACGCAACGGGTTTTGCATACCGCTACAAAAAACGCCATCACTTGATGCTTGACTTTATGCTCCGGGGCTGGGACGCGGGCATTGCGAACATCGCCGGGGCGTGGAATCTTGCGGATTCGACGGATACCCAGACGGAGTTTGTCGCCGCGCTGGGCTATGAACGGAGCGGTTCGGCGGACTATTTCAAGAAATATGTCCAGCGGATGGATTTTCGCGCCGGGGCATGGTTTAGAAATTATTACATTGCAGATATTAAAGAATACGGAGCCTCTCTCGGTGCCGGATTCCCGCTCGGTCGGCGGAATACGAAAGTGGATGTCGCTGTCCTCGGCGGTATGCGCAAGTCGGATAACGGGACTGTCTGGGACGAAACGTTCATCGGTGTTTCTGTCGGGCTGACGGGCGTTGGCAACTGGGGCAACAAGCCGAAAACGGTGCACTAGGGCACCAAAGGAGATCGACATGAGCTCGAAAACAAAAACTTCTCCGGCAAAGAACAAGGTCGTTTCTTCGATGAAAACAATCGTCAAGGATGCCTTGAAAAAGGAGAAGGCGAAGGTCGAGGAATTGAAGGTCATTTCACAAAAGGCCGAATCCAAGGTCGAGGAACTGAAAAAAGCTTCTCGCAAGGCAAAGGCCAAGGTCAAGTCCAAGGTCGAGGAAATCAAGAAGTCCGTATCGAAAAGCGCTCCGGCGAAGCGCTCCGCTTTGAAAAAAACGGAATCTGTTTCGGTCGTTCCGACGGAAAAGAAGCCCGTTATGGTGGAAAATTCCGTTGAGAAGACGAAGAAAGTTTCGGCAGCGGCAAAGAAAGTCGATGCGGAAAAAGTCGAAACGCTCAAGGTGGCGTCGGACTTTTCGCCGGAATATCTTGTCTTGATGCAGCGCGACCCGAATTTTCTCCATGCGTTCTGGGATGTGAAGGAAGAACGCCTGAAAAACGCACTCCATGGGAAAAAGTCGCTGGTGCTTCGCCTGTATGACGTCGCGTCTGACTTGACCGTCCGAAAGAACAAGAAACGCAAGTTCCGCGATATCGAAATTCCGGCGGATGCCAAAAGCTGGTACGTGCAAAACCGGAAGGAAGTTTCGTTCAGCGCTTCGCTTGGAACAAAAACGCAAGCGGGCAAGTTCGAACCTTTAGTCGAAGCTCCCGCGATGCAGGTTTTCAGCTATGAAAATGTCAAGCAGTCGGATTTGAAAACGGACAACGTTTTCTTCAAGGCTTCGTTGGGCGGTGCGGGCATTGGAGGTTTTGGGAGTTCCGGACTTTCCAGCCAGTCCGTCGCCAAGTGGCTCGAACATCTCGCAAGTTCCTCGGAATCGTTCTTTTCCGGTGCGCTTTCGAGTTCGGCTTCCCTGTCGAGCGGAGCTCTCTTGCCGCCGACTCCGGGGTCCGTCAGCTACGGCAAGGATTTCTTCCTGTGGGTCAAGACCCGTCTGATCGTCTATGGCGGAACGCGTCCCGACGCCCATCTCCAGGTACGCGGCGAACCGTTCCCGCTCAATCCGGACGGGACGTTCTCCTTTGAACAGGACCTTCCCGATTCCACACAAATTATTCCGGTCTTTGCCACGGACAAGGACGGGGATTTTCCGACGACAATCGTTCCGGTCGTAATCAAGCGTACGGAATGACCAGCGGACGCATGAATTCGGAATGCAATGGACTGCTCTATTTGCTGCTGCACGCGCATTTGCCGTTCGTGCGCAATCCGCATTATGAACGATTTCTAGAAGAAAACTGGCTTTTCGAGGCTTTGACGGAAACCTACCTTCCGCTGGTACAAGCCCTGTCGAGGCTTGCGGAAAAAGGCGTTCCGGGCGTTTTGAACCTGAGCGTTTCACCGACACTTCTTGCGATGCTGTCGGACAGGCTTCTTCTAGAAAGATATTCCCGTCATCTGCAAAAGCTTGAAGAACTTGCTTCCAAGGAATTAAAGCGCCTATCTGCGGATCCCGAGCGCTTGGAAATTGCAAAGTTTTACGCGGCCCGCATCGTGGAACTATCCGAAATGTGGGAAAACCGGTTGCACCGCGACATCGTTTCGGCATTCGCATCGCTAGAGCGTCGCGGAAAGCTAGCCCTTCTTACCTGTGTCGGGACACATCCTTTCCTGCCTGCGTATCAGTCAGAGCCCGAAGCGATTCGTCTGCAGCTCCGCTTGACGATGGAGGCTTTTCGGAAAGCTTTCGGTCGAAATCCCAAAGGCGTGTGGCTCCCGGAATGCGGGTATTTTGACGGGCTTGACGCCTATCTCGCGGAACAGGGCCTCGAATATTTTTTCATGGAAACGCACGGGATTCTGCTTGCGAAACCCGCTCCGAAGTTTGGAGTCTTTGCGCCAATTAGAACGCCAGCGGGACTCTTGGCCTTGGGTCGGGAACAGTCGAGTTCCGTGGAAGTCTGGAGCAGGGAACGCGGGTATCCCGGGCATCCCGATTATCGGGAATTTTACAAGGACGTTTCCAAAGAGCTTCCCCGTTCCTACCTGGGCGATTACTTTTTTGCAAAGGACACGCCTATCGATTCCGGGTTCAAGTATTACCGGATTACCGGCGGAGAAAACAAGGAACTTTACCGTCCGTGGCAGGCGATGAATCTCGCGCGGGAACATGCGCGCCTTTTTGTGGCGAACCGGGAGCGGACGGCAACGGAACTCGCCCTGGAAATGGATTCGAAACGTCCTTGCATCCTTTGCCCTTACGATGCGGAACTGTTCGGACATTGGTGGTTTGAAGGACCGCAGTTCATCGAGTCTGTTTTTGAACGGACCGCTGCCTCATCGTCTGTTCGTCTCGCTTCGGTAAACGAGCTGTCACCGGATCCGCGGGACTTAGAAATTCACCGTCCGATTTTTTCTTCGTGGGGCGAAAACGGCTTTGCTTCGGTGTGGGTAAATGCGGAAGTGGATTTCATCTATCCGAAGTTTTTCCGGATGTTTGGCGTTTTCAAGAAATGCCGTGCCGAGGCGCACCCGACAAAATTTCAGAGGCGTTTGCTGGCCCAGATGGTTCGAGAACTTTCGCTTTTCCAATCCTCGGATTGGGCTTTCATGATCCACAATCATTCGGCTCTCGACTATGCGAAACGGCGTCTTGCGGAGCATGAACGGGATTTTATGAAGCTCGCAGCGATGTTTGCCGGAGACTTTATCGATGAATCCCTGCTTCGGGAAATCGAGAGTCGGGATAATCTTTTCCCGTGGATTTTTGATTAGGCCGCGGACGTCTAGGCTTTTGGGGATGAGTTGAGCGGGACACGGGACGAGGGATTTCGAAGCGAACTGTCTTCGCGTACTATTCCCCGGCTTGACCGGGGAATCTCGTCCGATAATGACTGTTAGCGAGCTTGTCGAGCTATGTCCGACACGTATGAAAACAGGTTCTTAAATCCACCTTGAAAACAATCTTGAAAACGCCCGGACCTGAAGTTCGGGTCTTTCCGTTGGACCTAGTTGATTTTGCGGAGAACGCCGATGACGCGCCCTGCGATGGAAAACTTCCGGTCGGGATTGACGATAATCGGCTGGTATTTCGGATTGGCCGGTCGGAGCTCGATGTGGTCCGGTTCGGGTTCGTAGTATTTGACGGTCGCTTCGTCATCGACCTGGGCGATGATGATTTCTCCGCGTTCGGCGACGGTCTGGGAGCGGGCGAAAACCAGGTCGCCGTCAAAGATTCCCGCGTTGATCATGGAATCGCCCTTGACGTGGAGAGCGAAGACGTTCGGCTGGCTCGCAAGAAAGTCCCTGTCAACGGTGACGGTTCCTTCGATATTCTGGACGGCGAGGATTGGCGTTCCGGCAGCGACCCGCCCGATGATGGGAACCTCGACGGAGTTTTCGGGGGTTGCGGATTTTCCCGAAGAACGCTTTGCCTTTTCGCCGAGAATCTCGATGCCGCGGCTCAGGCGCGGCGCCCGGCGGATATAGCCTTTCTTGATGAGCGCCGCCAAGATGGAACGGACCCCATTGGTGGAGGAAATGTGGAACTTGTCGCCGATTTCCCGGACGGTTGGCGGCATCTTTTCCTTTTCCGTGCAGGATCGGATGTAATCGTACACTTCTTTCTGGCGGTCGGTGAGCGGTTTTTTAGACGTATCCATAGAAACCTCGTTTTTTTTAAATATAGTGCACATCTGTTTAATTGTCAATATGGACAGTGCACATTTTTTTATTCTCGCGTGCGAGAGCCTGTCCGGCTTGAAAAATGGGAAATAAAAATTGGATCGAACGATTCTTTGACGAGTTTTTAGCTAAATTAGGTTTCGAAGTCGCTCCTTTTTTTCGCCAGTAGGCGATTTTGCCCGTTTTTGGGCTTTTCACATAGGCTGTCGAGCTCTTTTTCGAGCGTTAGGAAATAGCCTCCCGTTTCGCGGCTTCCTCGGAGACGGTCCTTCCAGCCGGGCTTCGAGTCACCCTTTGATTGAGGTATCTTAAATGGAATACATTACTCTCGTACTC
Source organism: uncultured Fibrobacter sp. (assembly GCA_934691725.1). GTDB lineage: Bacteria > Fibrobacterota > Fibrobacteria > Fibrobacterales > Fibrobacteraceae > Hallerella. Next base: position 14,388 of record CAKUTF010000014.1, read on the forward strand.
GCCGCTGTTGCGGTTGTTCTTGGCATTGTTGTCTTGTCCAAGGTGAATAAGCTCATCACGATGCTCCACACTCCGATTGTCAAGCGCGTTTCGGACACGAACCTGAAGCCGAACCGTCATCCGGTGAATGCCCAGGAAATGGCCGCCCGCAACGACCGCCATGAAGGTGGCCGTGGAAACGATCGCCGTGACCGCGGCAATACCGCCGGTGCCGGTCGCCAGGAACGCAGCTTCAACCGCGACCGCAATAATAATGGCCGTAATGACCGCCGTAATGGCCGGAACGATCGCCGTCGTGATTTTGCCACGGAAGCTTCCGCGCCTGCGGCTCCGGTTGAAGCCACTCCGGTTGCTCCTGCCGTGCAGGCTCCTGTCGCACCCGCTCCGCAGGAATCCGTTTCCGCTCCCGAAGCTCCGCGTACCGAAGGCCGCCGCCCGCTGCCTCCGCGTGTCCAGTCCGCACTTCCGGAAACACCGGTTCCCGCAGCACCCGCTCCGTCGCCTGTCGTTGAAGAAGCGCCTGCCGCAGCCGAATTTGAACCTTCGAAGGTTCGCTATGGCCGTCGCAATGCCATCAAGAAGATTCCGCTCGAAGAAACCGCGGAAGAACCGAAGGCATAACGGATCCCGATTTTTCCAAAAAGGCTCGCACGCATTGCGGGTCTTTTTTTGTGCGGAAACCTTGTCTATAGTTTTGGTCGGTTTACAGCCGCAAAAAATTTTACTATAATTGCCTTGTCTTTGGCATGTTCGTCTAGCGGTCCAGGACGCTGGCCTCTCACGCCGGTAACAAGGGTTCGAGTCCCTTACATGCTATTTTAAGAAGCTCTCGGAAACGGGGGCTTTTTTTGTAAGAAACATTGCAAAAAAATGTACTGCTTTCTATCTTTACTCGCACGTTGAACTTAAAATGGAGTAAATCATGAAAATCAAGAACAAGTTCCTTTTGGGAGCGAGCGTTGTCTTGTTTGCGCTTGCCTGTTCCGACGATTCGTCGAGTTCCGCGAAAAAGGAACTTTCGAAAGTTTCGTCCGAAAAGGATTTGCCGAAATGTGAAAAATCTACTTCGGGAGATGAATTTTGCGTGGAAAGCTTGAAAGCGGGCGTTTTCTGCGAAGCTTCGTCGGGAAAGTGGACTGTCGATTCGGCGCTTGCTTGCGAGTTCGAAAATCCCGAAGATTCCCTGGATGCCAAGGATTCCGCGACTTCCAGCTCTGCCGGGGAAAATTCTTCCAGTTCAGCAGCCGATTCAAAAGTTTCCAGTTCTAGCGTAACCGTGTCCAGTTCGTCGGAAGAAAAGTCGTCGGCAAGGGAAGAGTCGAGTTCGAGTGAAGCGCCTTCTGTCGAGGAATCGAGTAGTTCGAGCGATGCCGACATCCAGGTTTCCTCTTCGAGTGAAGAAGCTCCAGTCCCGGGTTCAAGTGCGGCACCTCCAGTTCCGGAATCCTCTTCGAGCGAAGAAGCTCCAGTCCCGGGTTCAAGCGCGGCACCTCCAGTTCCGGAATCCTCTTCGAGTGAAGAAGCTCCAGTCCCGGGTTCAAGCGCGGCACCGGCGAAAATCACTTCTTTCGGCAATTCTGAGTTGGAATTCTTGCTAGGGTTTGGGTGGTTTGTACAGGAGAGTACGAATCAATGGCGTGGCTATGTAGATTCTGTCGAAAATCTTGAAGCGGCTTTGTTGGAAAATGGGTTTACAAAGGGAACCTATTCTTATGGGAAAAAAAGTGAGGATGTATGGTATCAGATAAGGTTGGACGATTCTTGGGTTTCTGTTGTTAAGGATGATACCGGAGAAAATCCGGCAATTTAGACAAACGCCTTTTTGCTGTGTTTTGACTTTTCGAAAGCCTGCCGCATGGTGGGCTTTTTTTTGGTTGATGGTCAAGAGTTGTGAAAAATCAGTTGTCAGGAACCAGTGAGCAGTGGTTAGAATGGGACAAGGGATACGGAGAGAGGGATGAGGGGTTGTTAGAACTTAGAGCTGAGAGCTTAGAGCTTAGATTTGTAGATGTCTATATTCTTGTATCTCAGAAGTTTGATGCCTGCTACGCTGGTCACAGACCACTGAATTTAGACGTCCGCGGACTATTCCCTGTTCCCTAGTTCCTAAACATAAATGTCCACAGTTCTAAGCTCTAAGCTCTCTCAACTAAGTTCTGAATACCGGGCATAGACCCGGTAATCTCCGAAAAGGGATTCCCCGGTCAAGCCGGAGAATGACGGTGCACGGAAACAGTTTGCTTAGAAATACCGCATTCCGTGTCCCGCCTAACTCTTCCCAAAAATTTAAACGTCCGCGATTCTGACCACTGCCCACTGACCACTGAATTGTCGATGCTCGGGAATGACATCATAGTGTACACGGGAATGACATTGCAGGAAACGGCTCGATTAGAAAGTCCCTCGTCCCGTGTCCCTCGTACCGTTTCCCAAAAGCCTAGATGTCTGATGCTCTGACCACTGCCCACTAAGCTTAGACGTCCGCGGACTAATCCCTAATCCCTAGTCCCTAAACCTAGACGCCAACCGTTCAAAATTTTCTATCTTTTTTGCGCAAAAAGAGGTTCTTATGAAACTACTTCCCGAAGCCCTCACGTTCGACGACGTTTTGCTCGTGCCGGGGGAATCCGCGGTCTTACCTACCCAGACGGATGTCAAGACCCAGCTTTCTGCAAATATCAAACTGAACATTCCAATCATCAGCGCGGCGATGGATACGGTGACGACGGCGCCGCTCGCCATTTCTATCGCTCTCCAGGGCGGTCTCGGCGTTATCCACAAGAACATGTCTATCGAAGCGCAGGCCGAGGAAGTCCGCAAGGTCAAGCGCTGGCAGTCGGGAATCGTTTCGAACCCGGTGACGCTCGATGCGGACCAGCCGGTAAGCGACGCCTACAGGACAAGGCTCGAAACGAAGGTGAGCGGCTTCCCGATTCTCTCGAAGGGAAAGCTGGTCGGGATGCTGACGAGCCGTGATTTGCGCATGATTACGGACCATTCGGTGAAGATCCGCGACGTGATGACGAAGAACCCGATTACGGCTTCCCCGAAGATCAGCCTTGCGAAGGCGAAGGAAATTTTGAACGAGCATCGCGTGGAAAAGCTCCCGCTGGTCGATGCGACGGGCGCGCTCAAGGGTCTTGTGACGATGACCGACATCCTGAAGCGCGAAAGCAACCCGAACGCGAGCCTCGACAAGAACGGACAGCTCCTGGTCGCGGCGGCGGTCAGCACCTCGGCGAATACGCTCGAACGCATCAAGGCTCTTGTCGATGCGGGAGTCGATATGGTCGTAATCGATACGGCGCACGGGCACCATATCGGCGTGCGGAACATGGTCAAGACGGTCCGCAAGAAATACCCGAAGCTCACGATTTGCGCCGGGAACGTCTGCACGCCGGAAGCGGTCGTGGAACTTGCGAAGTGCGGCGCAAACGTGGTAAAGGTGGGTATCGGTCCGGGGTCCATCTGCACGACTCGCATCGTGGCCGGCGTCGGCTATCCGCAGTTCTCCGCGGTTGTCGAGTGCGGCAAGGCGGCAAGAAAGGCGGGCGTGAAGATCATCGCGGACGGCGGCATCAAGTATTCGGGCGACATCGTAAAGGCTCTCGCCGCGGGAGGAAACGCCGTGATGGTCGGAAGCCTCTTTGCCGGGACAGAAGAAAGCCCGGGAGAAATCATTTTAGCCGATGGCCGCAGCTACAAGGCTTACCGCGGCATGGGTTCGCTCGGCGCGATGAAGGCCGGTTCCGCGGACCGTTACTTCCAGGGAAACGTCACCGAGGAAAAGAAGTACGTCCCCGAAGGCATCGAAGGCCGCGTTCCCTACAAGGGACCGCTCCGCGATACGATTTACCAGCTGATCGGCGGCATCCATTCCGCGATGGGATATGCCGGAGCCGCGAACTTAGACGAACTTTACAAGAAGGCGACCTTTGTGCGCATCACGAATGCGGGCCTCCGCGAATCGCATCCGCACGATGTGACGATTACGAAGGAAGCTCCCAACTACCATACTTAGTTTGTTCTATCGATAAACGAAAAGTCCGCTGTGAGGCGGACTTTTTTGCGTTGCGGTTAAAGGAATGGAATTATTCCTTGTCCTCACAAGAACAGTGATGTTCGCCGTCCTTGTGGCCTTCGCCGTGGCAACATTCATGTTCCCCGTCGTGCTTGTGCTTGCCGCAGCATTCGCCGCTTTCGTGTTTGCCGCAACAGTGGTGTTCCTCTTCGAGAGCCTTGATTTCCTCTTCGGTCATCGGGTCCGCTTTCATCACTTCGATTTCGAAGTGCAGCGTCTTTCCGGCGAGTTCGTGGTTCATATCGACGGTGACGTTTTCCTCTTCGACCTTTTTGACGGTCAAGGGAATCGTGCCTGCCGGCGTCTGCGCGTAGAAGACCATCCCCGGCTTGATTTCATCCGCCTGGAACGCTTTCTTGGGAACGGTCTGCACCAGTTCGGAATTGTATTCGCCATAGCCTTCGCCCGGAGCGACGTCGATCGAGAACTTGTCCCCGACCTTTTTGTCGGCGAGCGCCTTCTCTAGCCCGCGGACTATCATGCCGCGTCCCTGGATGTAGCTCAGCGGTTCCTTGCCCGCCGAAGAGTCGATGATGTTTCCCGCGTCATCCTTGAGCGTGTAATGGATGGCGACTTTGGTGTTGTCTGCGATAGCCATGGCGTTTTCCTTTTTTGAATTTCCGCGAAAGATAGATAAATGTATTTGGGCAAATTTGGGAATACGTCCAATTGTATGTATATTTTTGGTTGTATTTTGTTTGAAAAGGAACTTCAAAATGAAAAAATTCGGTTGCTGTGGAGTGAACAGGACAACAAGGATAGAATTTGTATTGGGTAATTCAATCTAGTATGGGTTAAAAATTAAAATTTAAGGAAACTGAGTATGTTGAAAAGTGTTACATTGGAAAATTTCTTTGCCTTTCAAGAGCAAACCACAATTGTTTTAAATCCTAGAGTGAATCTTTTGCTGGGTATTAACGGCAGTGGAAAGACTGCTTTTATCAATTCGCTTCGTCTGTTGTTTGAAGGGATTGTTGGAAATGGCTTGAATAAATTGATTAACGGCAGATGGGGCGGTTTTGGGGAAATCGTTAATGCGAATAATGGTAATTTCCGCAAGGATTTTTTCAAATTGCAATTTGTTTTTTCTGCAGATATGGTAAAAAGGCAGATTCCGGATTCTCCATTTAAAACCGATTTGAAATATGAAATAACCATCCATTCTAAAGGAGGTCAAGGTTATTCTGTCGAAGAAACTCTTGAAAGTATTTCGAAAAGAGAAAATACCGACAAACCATTTGTATATTTGACCAATAAGGCTGGAATGGGACATATTTCCGTTCGCGATGGAAAGCCTCAAAATCGGAACGCAAAAATTAATTTGGAACCATATAGCGGAGATTTTGAAGATCAGGAATTGATTGCCAGCCAGGCTTTGGACAAAAAGAGATATTTGCCTATATATGTGTTTAGACAAATAATTTCCCAAATGTCAATCTATAATTATTTTGATACTGAAAAATTGAAGGCGCCTCTTTCATATAATTCTGAACCGCGTTTAGAGGAAGATGGGACGAATCTCCCGTATCTGCTTAGCCGAATCCATCGGGAAGATGACGAAATGTATAGAGAATTGGAAAATAGTTTGCGGAAAGTCAACCCAAATTTCAAAGAAATTTGTTTTGAACCATACGCTGCGCAGCTCTATCTGTCGTTAAAAGAAAAGAACATTAAAAAATCGATTGGCATAAAATTTCTTTCGGAAGGAACAATTCAATACCTACTGCTTCTTTCGATTTTTTTTAATAAGAATCGAGGGAAAATTGTCGCTCTTGATGAACCTGAACGGGGCTTGCATCCCGATATGATTAAATCTGTCGGGGATATGCTTAAATTTGCCGCAAAAGATTCACAGATGATTGTCGCTACGCACTCTCCGTTGTTGTTAAATCAGTTTGAATTAGAAGATATCATTGTTTTTGAAAAAAATGAAAATAATTCTGTAAAAGTTCTAAAAAGGATTGAAGAGGATTTTCCTGAAAGCGATACCCCGTTGCTGCCCGGTCAGATGTGGCTTCGTGGGCAGATTGGAGGTAAACGTTGGTAAACAATAAAAGTATTTGCTGAAGGGGGGAGTCCTGGAAGGCGACAGTGCCGATGTGAAGACGATGGATAACAGCGCCGCTCTTCGCGAGTCATTAAATCGAATTTTTTCAGAATCAATCGGAAAGAAGGATGAAGTTCAAATAATTGTGGAGATGCAGGGTGGTTACAAAAATGTATGTAAGGAATTTCTTAAAAAGAAAGATGCTGCTATCGTCATGTTTATTGATTCTGATTGTCCCCTACAAAATAGAGTGGATTGGTTTGAAAAATTGAAAGACAATGATTCGATAGACATACCTAAGGATTTCCGCGCAAACATCTATTTCATGATTCAAGAAATGGAAGCTTGGATATTAAAGGATTTAACCTCCATTGAACGTTGGGCGGAAAGAGAAGGACTAGAGCGTACAGACAGGAAGCCGCTAGAGAAACATTCTCTTGTATATGGCAAAGAGGTTGAATGTATTTCTAAACCGAACGACAAATTGGCTCAACTTGTAAAACATTTTTTCAAGAAAAACGGGAAGAAAGTCCGATACGGAAAGCTTAAAACGGCTCCCGCCATACTTGATTGCATTGACGTTAAAATACTGAAGTCGAAGGATGCAGAACTAACTCGATTTTCAATGAATTTTAATAAAGAACAATTTGACCGTTTAGTTAGATAGAAAATATGGGCATGATTTAGAAAATCATATAATAGTTCATGGAAAACGGTTACTTTCTATCGGTTTTCGTTTAAAAACGGCATTAAAGCGTTTGAAAGGGACGCTTCGACAGGTTAAAAGGCTTGAAAGAAGTTTCGGTGGAGGCGTTTTACTTTGTGAACGGCGAGAAAAGAACCGATTCAAGTCGATTTTCGAAAAAATCAGCGAAAATGATTACTTTCTATCGGTTTTCGTTTAAAAATGGCTTCAAAGCGTTTGAAAGGGATGCTTTGACGGGTTAAAACGGCTCGAAAGCGGGTGCGGCGGAAGAGTTTTCCTTTGTGGACGCTCGGAAATGCGTTCGAAAGGGCGGTTTACTTAAAGGAAATGGGCCGTGCAGGCTTCGCGAATGGGGCGAAATTCTATATTTCGAGGCGACATAGCCGGGCTTTTGTCTGGCGACCGTTTTGAGATTCGTCTCTTATTCTACGCTGGAAAATCACCACTTCAAAGGCTACATGAATAAGGCGACTGCTCTCGCACACTGTGCGTGGGCCGTTTGCGTTTATGTAGCAATGGGTTGTGGTGACCCTTCCAGCGTGTAAGCCTTACGGTTTCACGCTTTTTTGTTTGGCAAAAAAAACGATGGGCTGTAAAGATGAATCGGGTTTCATTTTTGCTTCGAGGTTTGCGTGCCGTCGTTGAATTGGCTTGGAAAAGAAGCGGTGATAAACCACCACCAGCAAGTTCCCTACAAGACTTTGGAACTCGCGGAATCCTTTGGCTGCGAAAGGGGAAAGTCCGGGAACAAGATTATCCACGGCGACAATCTCGAAGCGCTCAAGGCGCTCTTGCCCGAATACGAGGCACGCGTCAAGTGCATCTACATCGACCCGCCCTACAACACGGGCAACGAGGGATGGGTCTATAACGACAACGTGAACAGCCCGAAGATCCGAAAGTGGCTCGGGCAGGTGGTCGGGAAGGAGGCCGAGGACTTGACCCGGCACGACAAGTGGCTGTGCATGATGTATCCGCGGCTGAAGCTTTTGCACAGGCTGCTCCGCGACGACGGCGCGATTTTCATCAGCATCGACGATAACGAACAGGCGAACCTGAAACTGATTTGTGACGAGATTTTCGGGTCGGGGAATTTTATTATGTCTATAACTTGGAGGCGTTCTGATAATCAAGCAAATATTGGTAGAATTGCGAAAGTTGCGGAATATATTTATGTGTATGCAAAGCAAATAGATTCCTGCTCTCTTGGCAAATTGCCTTTGTCTGAAAAAGCTAAAGCAGAATATCGATATTCAGATAGCAAAGGTTTCTTTCGTCGAGGGATTTTGTTGCATAAAACTCGTGGTAGAAAATATTATTTGAAAACGACTAAATTGGGGAATGTTTTAAATGGTCCTTGGATGGTTTCGGAAGAAGAATTTGACCGGTTGGATGCGGAAGGAAAAATTTATTGGACTACAGAAGGAGATGGACAGCCTTATACGAAAATTTATTTGACAGATTCAAAAGGACAGATTCCAAATAATTTTTGGGGCATTGAATTTGGAACTAACCAAAGGGCGGCAAATGAACTTGAGAAAATTTTTTCTAAAAGGGTATTTGATTTTCCTAAGCCGACTTCATTAATTGAGAACCTTTTGTCAATCGGGGCATCCGACCCTACCTCCATCATCCTCGATTCCTTTGCGGGAAGCGGCACGACCGCCCATGCCGTGCTGAACCTGAACAGGTCCGATGGCGGAAACCGAAAGTTCATCCTGGTCGAAATGGAGAACTATGCGGAGAGCATCACCGCGGAGCGGGTGCGGCGCGTCATCAAAGGCTACGGCGAAGGCAGGAACGCAGTCGAGGGAACCGGCGGAGACTTCAACTATTACGAGCTCGGTCCGGAAATGCTCATCGACGGAAACATCAACGAAAACCAGCCGGTCGAAAACATCCGCGACTACATCTATTACACCGAGACGAATTCCCTTGTCGATTCCCGTGCGGTCAAGGAAAACGGCAACGAGTATTTTCTCGGCAACCACGAGAACACCGCCTACTACCTGTTCTACAAAAGGGATGAGGTGACGACGCTCGACGCGGAATTCTTGGGGAGCATCGGCGAAGCCGCTGAGCGTTACGTCATCTACGCGGATAACTGCGTTTTGCCAAAAGATTTCCTGTTCCGGCATAACATCGCTTTCAAGAAAATCCCGAGGGACGTGAGGAAATTCTGATGATTTTAAAGCCTTACCAGAAACAGATTATCGACGATCTCGCGCGCTATCTCGAAATCCTCGAAAAATGCCGCAACACGAAAACAGCCTTTGACGAGTTCTGGAAGAACCATCCGAGAACGGCGATTGTCCCTGCCCCGGGCGAAGCGGTGGAGCCTTACAAGAACAACGTGCCGGGTGTGCCGCATGTCTGCATCAAGGTTCCGACGGCGGGCGGAAAGACTTTTATCGCCGCGAACGCGCTGCGTGTAATCTTTAACGCTTTCGAACGGTCGCGCCCCAGGACTGTGGTGTGGCTTGTCCCATCGAATTCCATTCTGGAACAGACGCTCCGGAATTTCGGCGACCCGCGGCATCCGTATCGCGAGCAGCTGAACGCGGACTTTGCGAACAAGGTCGAAGTTCTCGACAAGAAGATGCTGTTGCAGGGGGTGAATTTCAACCGCTCTTCGGTGGGCGAAAACCTCACGCTTTGCGTTTTGGGCTTTGACAGTCTGCGCGCCCGCAAGAAGGAGGACCGCAAGGTTTACGAGGAAAACGGGAACCTGCAATCTTTTGCGTGCCGCGTTTTCGGCGAAGAGATTTCCGTCATGTCGGTTTTGCGTTCGCTGCATCCCGTGGTCATCGTCGATGAAAGCCACAACGCCGAAAGCGATCTCAGCGTCGAGATGCTAAAAAACTTGAACCCGAGCTTTATCCTGGATTTGACGGCGACGCCCCGCGGAAACAGCAACATCATCAGCTTTACTTCGGCGCTCGAACTTAAAAAGGAAAACATGGTGAAGCTTCCGGTCATCGTGTACAATCATCAAAGGAAAGAAGATGTCGTCGGGTCGGCTCTGGAATTGCGCGCACGCCTCGAAGCTTCGGCGGAAGCGGCCAGGAAAAAAGGCGCCCCGTATATCCGACCGATTGTGCTGTTCCAGGCGGAGCCGAAGACGAAAGGCGACAACGCGACGTTCGAAAAAGTGAAGTCAATGCTTTTGCAGTTGAAAATTCCCGAAGAGCAAATCCGGATAAAGACAGCCGACAGGAACGAATTGCTTGGCGTGGATTTGATGTCGCCCGAATGCCCGGTGCGCTACATCGTCACGGTGAACGCCTTGAAGGAGGGCTGGGACTGTCCTTTCGCCTACATCCTCGCGAGCCTTGCCGACCGCAGCTCGAACGTCGATGTGGAACAGATTCTCGGACGGGTCCTGCGCTTGCCGAACGTCCGCAAGAACGAAAATCCGATGCTCAACATGAGCTACGTGTTTACGGCTTCGGCGAGGTTCAGCGAAACCCTGGACAGCATCGTCAAGGGATTGAACCGTGCGGGGTTCAGCCGGAACGACTATCGCCAGCTGGAAAATATCGGTGCGAACGAAGATGTCGATTTGGTGACGCAAGCGACTTCGGATGCCGCGCAGCAAAGCGTTCTTCAAGAAACGTTTTCCGAAAACGAAAATTCCTCTGCGCCGGGGACAAACGAAAACGGTTTTGACGTTTCGGAAATTTTCTGGAAACCGGGCGAAGCGTCTTGTGCCGCCGTTTCAAGTTCGAACGATGAAAATTCCGTGATGGCGGAAATCGCAAGGAAGGCGCTGGAGGAAAACTCAAAGCTCTCCCGGCAAATCGCCGAGAGCGCGAATGTTCCGGCCTTGCCGAGCGAGGTGAAAAGTCAGGTGAAACGCTACGCAATCAGGGAATGTTTTAAGGAGGCCGCCTTGGCGGTCGTGTTGCCGAAATTCTTCTACGATTTTTCCTTGAAGAACGACCTGTTCCATCTGGAGAGCGAACCTTTCGAAAAGGACATGCTCTTGAAGAAATTTCCGCTGAGAAACGCGGACACGAACATCGACTTTCAGAATGTGGAACTGGAAATTCGGCGAATCGATCTGGATGAAACGCAACGGGACTTTACGCCCGCGATTTTTAGCGTCGATAAGCAGCGGCAAGAAGAGATTATCCATTGGCTGATGAATATCGATGACCTGGAACGAAAGCGGGACCTGTGCGCGAAATGTTTGAGGGACTGGATCGGCGACATGTATCCCATTCCGGATAAAGATATCGTGGAATACATCAAGCGCGTGCTGTCCGATTTTTCGGATGCCGATTTGGACGGCATGTTGAATTCGCAGCTTCTCTACGCGAATAAAATCAAGCAGAAAATCGGCGAACTCGCGGATCGCTATGTGGAAAACGAATTTGGGAAGGCTTTGGACCAGGATAAAATTTCGCTGAAGCCTGCGTATCGCTTTGCGGATAAAATAAATTTGGGTGAAAAAGGCGCGCCGCTCCCGAAATCCCTTTACGAATGCGAAGAAAAGGTGAACGGGTTTGAAGAAGAAGTAATCGCCGCCGTCGCCGGGTTGGAAAATGTCGCGTTCTGGACACGCAACCGCGAAAGAAAGGATTTCTGCATCAACGGATTTATCAATCATTACCCGGATTTTATCGTCAAGACGAAAAACGGCAAGATCGTCCTTCTCGAAACCAAGGGCGACCACCTAGATGCCGAAAAGAAAATCAAGCTGGGAAAACTCTGGGAGAGATTTGCCGGAAACGCCTTCCGCTATGCTCTCGTCTATCGGGAGCGCAAGGTGGAAGGCGCTTATACCAAGGACGAATTCCTTTTGGCGTTGAAGGAATGGTAAGGGGTTAATTCTCGTCGTCTTCGGGAACGGTGCCGGTTTCTGCAATCTGCCTGCATCCGTCGGCGAGTTCTGCGGTTAACCCAAACTGGATCGGGTTGATGGGTGTGGCTTGCCGCGTAATCATGCTTACCGTGTTTTCTTCGCAAGTTGCGTCGAACTCGATGTTGTTTTCGATATAATCTTCGGCTTCAGCCTTGGTCTCGACGCATTCCTCGTCGATAACGCTTTGGGGAACGCCCGGGTTGAAGACAATCATGTGCGTGGTGGTGAAAGTTTCTTCCCGGTAAGCCATCGTCACCGTAATCGTTGCGGAATCGGGATCGGTGATGACGATTTGGAAAGAGTCTTCGCTGTCTTGCGTGATTTGGCAGGTCGCCTTTGCTTTGGTTGCCGGGTCGCTTGCCGAAGAGCTGCCGCTGGAACAGGCGCAGATCACTAGACAGGGAAGGAACGCGGCGAGGGAGAGGAAACTTTTTGGCATGATAGACCTCCTGGGATCTAGAAATGTTTAAGTTGTTTTAAATATATAAATCGGAAAAATTTTAATTCCATATCCAATTCAATTTCAGACTTTTATTTTTTGAATCTTGAAATATAACGCTAGACGGCTAACGGTTCGCTGGACAGACCTTAGAACCTGTTTTCATATGTGTCGGAGCATATCTCGACAAGCTCGCTAACAGTCATTATCGGACGAGATTCCCTTGTCAAGCAAGGGAATGACATGTTAAAAAGCCTAGACGTCCGCGGTTCTGACCACTGACCACTGTCCACTAAGCTAAGCTTAGACGTCTGCAGACTAATCCCTACACCCTCATCCCTAGTCCCGCATCCTGTATCCCATTTTACAAGCTTAACTTTCAGCTGTAAATTATCCGCTAAGCTCTGGTTTCTGATTCATCTTTTCCGTTGTTTGACATTTTCATCGCTTTCACGACATCTCGCAGTTCCTTGGGCAGGGGAGATTCCACGGCGATGTGTTTGCCTTTCCAGTCGAATTCCAGGCGCGCGCTGTGAAGAAAAAGCCGCTTGAGTCCGAAGTCCTTTTTGAATTCGCGGTTGAGCGCAAAATCCCCGTAGCGGGAGTCGCCGACGAGCGGATGCCCGATGCTTTCGAAATGCGCGCGGATTTGGTGCATCCTTCCCGTTTCGAGGTTGATTCTTACGAGGTCGTAGCCTTTAAGACGTTCCTTGACCGCGTAGTGCGTGACCGCCGTGACGCCGGCTTCTGTTCCGGTTTTCATCTTGGCGCCGGCTCTTGAGTCCGTGCGTTCGAGGGTCGCCTTGATGGTGCCGCGTTCTTTTTTGAGGTTCCCCTTGACGAGTGCGAAATACGTCTTCTGGATTTTGTGCTCGCGGAGCATCCGCGTGAGATCCCGGAGCGTGTCGCCGTGGAGCGCGGCAAGCAAAAGTCCAGAAGTTTCCTCGTCGAGACGGTGGGCGAGCGTGGGCTTAAAATCCAGATGTTCGTCGTTTCCCCATTGCCAGAGCATTTCGACCAGGCTTTCTCCCTTGCGGGTTCCCGTTCCCGGCTGGCTCGGAATTCCGGAAGGCTTGTCGATGACGATGAAATCTTCCTTTTCGAGCGCGATGTTCAGATTATTCTGTACAAAGTAACGATTCGAAAACTGCGCTTCGCTTCCCCAGGATTTTTTTGCGGGAACTTCTGCGACAGAGTTTTCTAGACTTTTGAAATTTTCGTAAATATCGACGGTATCGCCTTCGCGGAGCATCTGCGGAGCCTTTGCGTGGACGCCGTTTACGCGGACTTTCTTTTTCCGTAGAATTGCGAAGAACGTGGAGAGCGGTTCGTTTGGGAAAGCCTTTCGCAAAAAACGGTCGAGTCGCATATTGGCGAAATTTCGGTCGATGACGCGGGTAATCATATAAAAATCCTTTGGGTGAAAAGCGAAAATCCGAATTTAATTTTTTAGCATCCGGGCGCGGTTGGCGAGCTTGATCCCGTCTGCCGCGCTGGTCACGATTCCGCCGGTGTAGCCTGCGCCTTCGCCGAGGACAAAGAGTCCTTTTGTCGAAACGCTTTCGAGTGTGTCCGTGTTCCGCACGATGCGGACCGGGGAGCTTGTGCGCGTCTCGGGAGCGACAATCAGTCCGTTGTCGATAAATCCCGGAATCTTTTTTTCGAACTGTTCAAATCCTTCCGCAAGCGAATCGCAAAGGACGTCGTCGAGGATTTCCCGGATGGGGCAGGCTTGGATTCCCGTCGCAAAAGAACTTCTGGGGAGAACCGTATCGTTTTTTCCCTTGAGGAACGCCCGGATTGTCTGTGCCGGTGCGGAATAATTCTTCCCGCCGAGTTCGAACGCTTTTTTCTCGAAGCGTCGCTGCATCTCGATTCCGCCGAAGAGCGTGTCGCTTTTTTCGACGGGCACGACGATCGCTCCGTTGGCGAGCTTGCCGTTTCGCTTGCTGTAGCTCATGCCGTTTGTCGCGAGCGTTCCTTCTTCGGAAACGCAGGGGACTAGTACGCCGCCCGGGCACATGCAGAAACTGTAGGCCGCGGATTTTCCGCCGAGGGTCTTTGCCGTGAGCGCATATTCCGCGCTCCCGGTGAGTTCCGTATTCACGTCCTTTCCGAGCTGCCGGATGTTGATGAGTTCCTGCGGATGTTCCACGCGGACGCCTAGCGCAAAGCCCTTGCTCTCTTCGGCGACGCAGCGTTCGTGTAAAAGTTCGTAGAGGAACCTTGCGGAATGTCCCGGAGCGAGAACCAGGTTGTCCGCATCTTGCCACGTCCCGTTGAAGTTTACACGGGAAAGGCTTCCGTCTGAAATTTCGATGTCTTCGAGGGCTGTGTGGAAGTGGACTTTTCCGCCGAGTTCCAAGAATTCCTTGCGGAGCGCCTTGAGCAAAAGGACCAGGCGATCCGTTCCGACATGGGGCTTTGCGAATGTCAGAACGTCCTTGGAAACTCCGAAGTGGACCATGTCCGAGAGGACGGCGCTAGAAAAAATGTTGCGCGACCGCGTGTTGAGTTTTCCGTCGGAGTAGGCGCCCGCTCCGCCTTCGCCGAAGAGAATATTCGAACGGGGATTGAATTTCCGATCGACAAAGAAGCGGCGGATATCCTGGAAACGTTCCTCGACCGGGCTTCCCTGTTCGTATAAATTCACCTGAAAGCCTTTTCTTGCAAAAGACAGTGCGGCCCACAATCCGGCGGGTCCCGCTCCGACGACTGTGACGTTTTTCGACATCGGGATGGAATCTTTCAGGATATCGCATTCGAGCGTTTCCGTTTTTTCTTTTGCGGGAACGAGCCAATGCGTCGGGGCCAAAGGCTTTGCAGTCTCGAACCTGACATTGTAGCTCCAGTGAGGCGCGTTGCGCTTGCGGGAATCCAGAGCGAAACGCTCGATTTCCAGGTTCAAAATGGAATCGGGCGAAATTCCGACTGCGTGGGAAAGCGCTCCGAGAATGTTCCCTTTCTTTTCGAGCGGAACGGAAAGTTCCCTAAAATGGTAAGCGAAAAGCGGCACGGTCATTCCTTGCAGACGAATGTTTTCGAGGCTTCCGACCGGTTTCCGCTTTCGTCTTTTGCGATAATCCGGTAGTGATGTTTTCCGGGAAGCATCGGGAAAATGGCCTTTGAAACGTCCTTAGAGAAAGTCGCCTTTGTCGCGGGAATGTCATCGACAAATTCTTCGACATGAACTTCTTTTCCATTTGTTCCGCTGAGCGAAAAGAAAATTTCGCACTTTTCTTCGCTTGCGGAAAGAATCCGGATTTTGGGCGGGAACGAAATCCGGGCGGAATCTTTTTGCGTCCCTTTTTTGGTGGTGAGCGTTGCCGTCACGATGCTTTTGCTCGGTCCCGCGACATTTTCGGGAATGGCTAGTTCAAAGCGTCCGTTGGCGTTTGGAACGTTCAGGTTTTCCGAGGTGAACTCCCCGATGGAAACGGTTACGGTCGCCGCGGAATCTTCGCTGAAAAATTCGCCTTTTACGGAGATTTTTCCGGAGGGGTTTGGAACGTCGCCTTTTTCTAGGCGGATAAAGGCATTCCTATCGTCCTGGGTTTTGGGAACGTATTCCGTAAAGGCTTCACGGCAGAGCGTTTCCACATCGCCAAGAGAACATTTTACCCGGATGCGCTTTGTCCCGTAGGATTCCTTGTCGTAGGAAACGATTGCCAGGAACTTTCCTTCGCGTGAAAGTTCCGCTTCGATGCCGTTTACCCGGATTTGAACGCCCGGTCTGCAGGTTCCGCTGACGGAAATTTCGGGGCTTTTAGTCTTGGACGGAATCGCGTCGAATTCACAAGGAGAAGCCTTGGACAGGCTGTCGAGTGCGGCCTTGTTCTTTTCGTCGAGCTTCCCTGCATTTTCCTTGAGCGTGCTTGCGCTGAACGTGCCGGATTTCTTCTCGGATGCGATTTCCCTGGCGAGACCTTTTGTCCCGGAACTCGGCGTCTTGAATTTCTGTAGCCCTTTCCCTTTTTCTTCGACGAGCGTTTCGCCTCCGAGGACTTCGAGAGCCTCGCCGTCCCTGCCTGTCACGAGCATCTTCCCGGATTCGAGCGAAACGATGACGCCTTCTCTGCCGCTTTCGATGAAGCCGTTCGTGCCGCGGATGGCGGCTGTCGCCGTACCTGTCCTGAATTCGAACTTGTGACCTTCCTTTTGCTTTTGCACGTCGAAGAAAACGCGTCCCGTGCGGAGATCCACCGTGGTGCCGCTTTCGTTCTGGTTGTTTACCGCTGTTTCGAATCGGATGGTGGTGTTCTCTTCGATGGTGATGAGGCTCCCGTCCGAGAGTGCGATGCCCGCTTCGCTTTCGACCAAGGTGCGGATCAGGTCGTCGCTCTTGACCTTAAGCCCTATCCGCAGCGGATTCCAGCTGCCTCCCGATTTTTTTTGCACGGTGACTTCGCCTAGGATATAGCGGACCTTTCCGACGGAAGAGGCGCCTTGCGCCGTGGCGGAAACCGCGAATAGGGCGATGGCGAATGCGGCGCGGTTCAGAAACGGGAAAATGTGAAAATCTTTCAAAAGAGGCTCCTTTGTGGCAGAAACCGTGATGTTTTGAATATAGATTTTTATCTTTTTTCGGAATTGACGTAATTTTCACGAGGTGATTATGGATACAGAAAATTTGGAACCGACAATCGAGTACACCGACGAAGAAACCGGTGAAGTTGTCATCAAGGAACTTGCGAAGGAATTTTTAAGCAAGGGCGCCTGGTCCACGATGATGTTCCTGTATCAGGAGAGAAACGCCAAGACGGGTGAATTTGGAGAACCGAAGGTTTCGATTCGCCGTTACCAGAAGCAGCAGGGCGTTTTCAAGCAACGCAGCAAGTTCAACATATCGAGCAAGGAACAGGCTAAATCGATGATTTCGATTTTGCAAAAGTGGTACGAACTTTAATATGAAAAAGAAACCCCGACAACCGGCTTTTCAGGTAAATTTTCTTTCCGAAAACGAAACGGAATCTTTTCCGTGGAAGGCGCGGCTAGAACCTCTTGCCCGCAAGATTCTCGTCGAGGAAGGCCATCCGGAAAACGTAAACATCGTCATCTGTTCCGACAGGACGGTTCGCGAACTCAACCACGCTTACCGCAAGCTCGACAAGGTGACGGACGTGCTGAGCTTTGAATGGCACGAGGATTATCTGCTTGGCGAAATCTACATTGCGCGCGACCAGGTGAAACGCCAGGCGCCGAAGTTTGGAAATTCCTTTTACATGGAACTCAAGCGCATGATTGTGCACGGGCTTCTGCATCTTTCCGGATACGATCACCATACGGCTCCGGAGCGCGCCGTGATGCGCCGCCGCGAAAGGGAAATTTTGGGGCTCGATATTTACCATGCGGGCGAAAAAGGGTTGAAAAAACAGGGGAGTAAAAACTGATGCCGGTTATTTCTTGGGTCGATTCCGCTACGCCTTACCTTGTGCTTGCCATTGTCTGTGTTGTTCTTTCGGGAATTTTTTCCCTAGTGAAGACGGTTTTCCTAGAACTTTCCGTGACGACGGAAAGCGAAGAGGACGAAAAGCTCGTGGAGCGCGTGAACTCTTTTGTCGATGCGCCGGGCTTTAACGAGACGGTTTCCATCGCCCGGACGATTCTGAACGTTACCGCCGGGGTTCTGGGATTTATCGCAGCGTATGTTCTGACAGAGGGATTTTACGGCGAATTCTTGGTGGGGATTATTTTGTATGTCATCCTTTCGGGAATCATCGTGTATTCCTTTGTCATTTTGTTGCCGAATATGTTTGGGGCACTCTGGCCCGAAACTCTTTCGCATGTGCTGCTTCCGATTTACAGGTATCTGCGGCTTCCATTTGTCTTGGAAGCGAAGCTGGCGAACAAGCTTTACCTGAAAGTTCACAAGGCCCTCGGCTACAACCCGAAGCTCAACTTCCTTTCCGAGGACAAGCGTGACGCTCTCAAGTCCGACATGTCCGACGACGAGGATGCGCTTGACGAAGACGAACGCCAGATGATTCTGAACATTTTCGATTTCGTGGAAACGCCCGTGCGGGAAATCATGACGCCTCGGGTCAATATGGTCGCTATCGATGTCACGTCGTCGCTCGAAGAAACGATCCGAATCTTGAACGAGGAGCGCCATTCCCGCGTTCCCGTGTATCGCGATTCTATCGATAATATCGTCGGCATCCTTTTGGCGCGGGATTTTCTCGAATGGTACACGGAAAAGCACGGAAAGGAAAAGTTTGACTTGCAGGAGCTTTTGGAACCGGCGAATTTTGTGACGCAACAGAAGCAAATCGACGACCTGCTCCGGGAACTGCGCGAAAACGGAAACCAGCTTGCGATTGTGGTCGATGAATACGGCGGAGTGGCCGGGCTTGTGACTGTCGAAGACATCATGGAAGAAATCGTCGGAGAAATCAAGGACGAGGACGATCTCGAAGACGACGCGATGATCCAGAAATTAAAGGATGGCCGCTATGTTTTCAATCCGCTGATTACGCTTTCTGATTTTGAAGATGCGACCGGTGTCGAATTCGATGAAGAGGAAACCGCTCATGTGGAAACCGTTTCGGGGCTTATCCTTGCAAAGCTCGGCGCGATTCCGTCTGTCGGGGCCGAAGTCAAGATCGGCGGGAACAGGTTCCGCGTCCTGAAAATGGACGGTACACGGATGACGAAGGCGATGTTCGTCCCGAAGAATTCTTAGATCCGCGGACGTTTAGGCTCAGGGATTAGGGATGAGGGAATAGTCCGCAGACGTCTAAGGCAATTAGCAATGAGAAATGAGTCTGCGAACGTTAAACTTCCGAGATTCAAGAACATCGACGCCTCTAAATCTAAGCTCTAAAATCTCAGTTCTAAGCTCTAATGCTCATCTGTCATTCCTGTGCTCACTATGCTGTCATTCCCCGGCTTGACCGGGGAATCCCTTTTAAGGAATGGGATGAGCTTGTCGAGCTATTCAGAACTTAGTTGAGAGAACTTAGAGCTTAGAAATAGTGGACAGTGGTCAGAGTTGCGGACGTTGAACTTCCGAGAAGCAAGAGCATAGGCGTCTGCAAATCTAAGCTCTCAGCTCTAAGTTCTGAATACGCTCTATAACTAATCCCTGTTCCCTGGCTACAGTTCACTTGGCTGCTAATTTCTCATCCCACTCACCGTGTCCCGTGTCCCGCTCCGATACTGCCTACGGTTCGCTTAATTGTTAATTCCTCATTCCGCATTCCTCATTTCTAACTGCACCCTGCTCCCTGTCCCTTAATTCTCTCATCTAATCTCTGGTTTCCGGACGGATGCTTCCCCGAGACCCGGAAAATAGACCTTTATTTGATGTAAACAAAAATTTACAAGATTGCAGAATCCCGGCGTTTTCTTGCCGGGCTGTTGCGTTTCCGATAGAAAAAATCTAAATTCTCCCTGTATTCTGGCGGATTCCAACGTTGGGTCTTGCCACAAGAAAGAGGCCTTTCTGATGAAAAAAAGATATTTAGGAATCGCTTTGGCTGCGCTTGTCGGCGGCGCCTTTGTCGCCTGCGGCAGCGGGGATGTTTCGAAACCGACCAGTGATGATGAAATGCTGGTGTTTGGAAACGACTCGACTTATTATTCGGCAATTATAAAAGATGCGACAGCCTCCTGTACAGCGGATCCCGCCTGTGCGTCCAAGCTAAACGGCACGTCATCGGTGGCGGAAGAGTCTTCGTCCAGTTCGGCGGAAATCGTGGAACCGGGCTCTTCGCCAGGCAGTTCGTCTTCCGCGGCACCGCTCCCGGGGAGCAGCTCCACGCTGATCAACTTTTCGAGCGCAAGCGTTCCCGCTAGCTCCGCGACCGCAGGCGTAAGTTCGTCGTCGATTGCGGATGATGGAACAGTAAACGGAACCTGTGCGCCTGTGCCTGCAACGATTGAAAAGGGAACGGCTACGACATGGACGTTTACGGTAGATAAGAATTTAGGGATGAATATAGTCTTGAAGAGTTCAAGCGTTGCATATAGTTGGGCGATGCCAAACTCTGAAGAACTTTCTGCGGAAGAAACCGGGTTGAAGAATACATCCGCAACCTACAAAAAGTCGGGTGATTTCTCGGCGACGCTCGTAGTCGATGGCAACACGGTCCAGTGCTCTCCGCTGCATGTGAACGGTGCAAAGATTACCGGTTGCGAATGCTCCGCGGACGCTTCGACGGTCGATGTGGCGAGCGGCTCGGCGACTGCCAAGTGGACAATTTCCGGCTGTACGACAGATGCGACGATTACCGGCTACACCTGGACAGGCGCTACCGGTTCGGAAACTTCGGCAACGGCGACGCTCTCGAAGAAGGGCGAATCGGTCGCTCCGACCGTGACGGTCAAGAACGACGACAATACGGAAGTTTCGGTCACCTGCCCCGCGGTCAAGGCCACGGATTCCAGCGCGCCGGAGTATGAAATTGATAAAACAGGAATTACAATTCCAAGTGGAAGTTGCGGAACGGTGACAGTCGCAGGCAATCTTAGGATAAATACAGCCGGATGGCAGGCTACCGATTGTAGTATTGTCTTGACTATCGGCAGCAACCAACAGGAAAAAACTTTTACAAATTGCAATTTTAGCAATGAACTTCCCACAGCTGTAAATGTTGGTGATCAAGCATGTGTAGAAATTACAGGTGCGGAATCTGTTAAGGTTGTTATAACTGAGTGGTAAAAGAGTTTAAACCGATGCTTTAATCTTCGCCCTTCTTCGGAGGGGCGTTTTTGTTTGCGTTTGTTGGATGTGGCTGGTTGAAGGTTGAGAGTTGTGAGAAGTCAGGAATCAGGAGACAAAATGGGAAGTGGGATACGGTGTGAGGGACACGAGTATCAGAGCGGGCTTTACTTCTAGCGTCATCCTGGAGGGAGTTCAGAACTTAGAGGTTAGTGCCGAGAGCTTAGTTGATTGATAGAAATCAGAAATCAGGAATCAGTGGGTTCAGAACTTAGAGCTGAGAGCTTAGTGCTTAGATTTGCAGACATCTATATTTCAAAAGATTAATGTCTGCTGTTCTGGCCACTGCACACTAGCCGCTGACCACTGAATTAAACGTCCGCAGTTCTAAGCTCTAAGTTCTATCAACTAAGTTCTGAATCCCAGGCTTAGCTCGACAAGCTCGCTAGCCTGTCAAATCCCATTCCTTAAAGGGGATTCCCCGGTCAAGCCGGGGAATGACAGAAGAGAGGAGGGCAGGAATGACATTGTAGGAAGCAACGGGAAGGACAGTATGCGGAAACAGTTCGCCTAGAAATCCCTCATCCCGTGTCCCGCTTCACTCGTCCCGAGAACTTAGACGTCCGCGGATCTAAGCTCTAAGCTCTCTCAACTAAGCTCTGAACAAGCCCTCACAAAAATTCAAACAAGATAATCCCGGGAACCTTTCCCGTCCCGCGCCACGATTCCAGATATTCTTCGAGCGGATGGTCGAGAACCTTTCCGAACTTGAAGGATGCATCCCGCAGAACGGGCTTTTCTCCTCTATCCAAAAGCAGAAATCCGACATGGAACGTGTCGATGGTTTTCAGTCGGCTGACAAATCCCACCCCGCGCACCGTGCTTTCCCCTTGCCACGGGCTTCTCGAAAATTCGAGCGCTCGCTCTAGCGGAAGATAGCGGAGATAAAGCTCGGGATCGTTTTCGGAATAGGAAATTCCCTTGTCGCGGAAAAATTTTTTCTTGGGGAGAGTACGCGTTTCCGCCGTGTCGTTCGGCAAAAAGACTTGTCTTGCGAAAGTTCCCTCGCCGAGCCAATCTTCGACAAAGTAATGCTTGCGAAATTTGTACGCAATCTTCCCGTCGAAGTAGCGGATTTTTTGAAGCGTTCCGAAAAGGCTGTCGAGCGTCGGACTTTTGGATAGCGCAAGAACATGTTCGATAAAAGTTACGCAGTCGAGCGAATCCGTGTTGACAAGAGGTTTCGCTTCTATCGTATCGAGAATGCTTTCGCCGGTAGGTCCTAGGAGATAAGGCGTTCCCAAAAATTGGCCGGAAAAAAATCGAATTCGATTGGAAAGCCCGCTGACGGATGAGCCTTGCAGGTAGAGTTCCCGCATCCGCAACAGCGAAGCGTAGCCGCTGTTCGCTGCGCGGTAAATGCATGACCAGACGGAATCCAGGGCGTCCTTGCTCTTGTTGTCAGGGATTTTTCCCGTTTCGTTCAGGTAGGTTGCGATAGCGAGCGTGTCTCCGTCGATTGTGGGCATGTAGCCGACAAGTCCGTGGACTTCGTTGATGAATCCCGTCTTGAAGCGGATTTTCCAGGCGTATTCCAGATTCTGCATCCGCTTGTGCCCGCTGCCGGTTCCCGGTCCCGCAAAACTTTGTATGTAAAATTTTCCCTTGGGATGGTGCGCCATCTTGGCGAGAAGTTCCGTTTCCGCGGAGGGCTTTACCTTGTTCAGGGGAGAAAGTCCGCTGCCGTCAAAGACCTGAAAATCGTCCGGGGAAATTTCCAGCTTTTCTAAAAATTCCCGCTCGGCGCGTTTTCCGTTTTCCACGTTGCCGTCTTGGAATTTTGCCGCCGCGAGATTTCGGAAAAGCGTTTCGGCATGGAGGTTCTGGCTCCGTTGGTTGATTTCGTCGAGAAGGCTTAAAAGCGGTGCTCCGGAAATTTCAAATGTGTAAAGGGCAAGCCCGCTTTGCGCAAGGGGATTTTCCTTGTATGCGATTCCCGCATCCTGCAAAGCCCGGACAAACGCAATCCGGAAATATCCGTTGGGATTTCGGACGGGGATGGCGATGCCCGATTCGCCGGCTTTTACTCCGATGGTTCCCGAAATCCGGATGATGGAAGAATCCGAATCGAGCGAATAGACATAGCGTCGCCTGGAACCTTTTCCTGTCGTTAATTTGTTCACAATCCGAACGTAACCGATATCCGGTTCAATCGTAACGCTTGCCGTATCGCCGATTTTTTCTCCCGGAACGATCTTGACGAGGGCGCAGTTGTCGTTGAAGATAAGTGGCGTCACTTCCGCACCGTACCAGGCATCGTAATAATTGTCCCGCCAATGTTCCGGTTTGCGCGGTCCCGAAAAAAAGTTCGTGTCGAGTTCGATTTTTGCGTCGAGCGTGTCGATGCCTTTTTGCCGGATGGAATCGGCGAGAACGCGCAGCAGGTAAAAAGGTTCCGAGTAGTATCTGCCGGAAATGTTCGGGTCGCCTTCGCCTCTCAGCCGGAGAATGCCGTGAAAGGTTTTCCCGGAAACGCTCCCTTCGAGAAGTAGCCTTGTCCGCGGGCTGTAATCTAGCGGAAAATAGTCGAGCGCGGCTGCCGTTGTGAGGGTTTTGAGCGTGCTTGCCGGCGTAAAAAAGGAATCCGCCTGGAATTCGGCGATTTGATTTCCCGATTTGACCGAACGGATGGAAATTCCGAATTTCGCACCGGGCACCATGGAATCGACAATTGCCCTGTAATCCTTGACCGAAATGAATTTTTGGGGCGTGAAGGCGAACGCATTCGAAAGCAATCCCGCACCGAGGAATAACGCAGCGAAAAATTTCATCTTGCGCCTTGAATCTGGAGCGGAACGTTTGCGAGATGTTCTAGGTCTTTCCAGTAGCCGGGATAGGTCTTTTCGACGCAAAGCGGGTCGAGGATTCGGATGTGTTCTGTGCTTGAAATGCCGAAAGCGGTGAGGCTCAGGCACATCGCCATTCGGTGATCGTTGTAGGTTTCAAATGTCGCCGGGAGAATTTTCGCTTGCGGCGTGATGGCTAGGGAATCGTCCGTTTCGGTGACGTTCGCTCCGGTTTTGCGCAGTTCGGTCGCCATCGCCTGGATGCGGTCCGTTTCCTTGACTTTCCAGCTTTTGATGCCGCGGAGCGTGCTTTTGCCGTCTGCAAAAAGGCAGAGAACGGCGACCGTCATTGCGGCGTCCGGAATCGCGGAGAGATCCATATCAATCGCTTTTAGCGGAAACGTTCCTTTCGAACATTCGACAAAGCCGTTTCCGAAAGAAACTTTCGCGCCCATTTTTTCGAGAACTTCGGTAAAACGGACGTCGCCCTGGATGCTTTCCCTGTCGATTCCGTATAAACGAATCGGCCCGCCCGAAATGGCCGCAGCGGCAAGCGTGTATGTCGCCGAGGAGGCGTCGCCTTCGACAGTGTATTCGCCCGGCGAGCGGTATCCCGAATTTCGGACGAAAAATTCCTGAAAACCGCGGTTTTCGACTTGCGCTCCGAACGCTTCCATCATCTTCAAAGTCATCGAGACATACGGCTTGGAAATCAATTCCCCATCGACTGCTATCGTGAGCGGCTTTTCCATGCAAGGCGCGGCGAGAAGAATCGCTGTCAGGTACTGGCTCGAAATGTTTCCGCGGATGTGGAGCGTTCCGCCGGAGAGGCCGCTTGCATGCAAGGCTATCGGGGGAAAGCCCGGGTTTTCCAGGTAGTCGATTTGCGCACCGACCTGTTCGAGAGCCGTGACTAAATCGCGGATCGGGCGTTCTTTCATGCGGGCGATTCCCGAAAGCGTGAATTCGCCGTGTCCGAGGGCCGCCGCCGCGGTCAAAAACCGGATGGACGTTCCCGAGTTCCCCACGAATAGCTCGGCATTTCTTGAAGAAAATTTTCCGCAACCGCCGACGACCGCTTCCGTGTGATCCTCTGAAAACCGGAGGCTCGGCACGCCTAGCCTTTCGAGCGATTCCGTCATATACCGCGTATCGTCGCTCCACAAGAGACGGTGCAGTCGGGTTTCGCCTTTGGCGAGGGCCGCTAGCAGAAGCGCTCGGTTCGTGATGCTCTTGGAACCCGGGACGCGAAGCGAACCTTGGATTTTTCGCAAGGCGGGAATTTCCAAAAAAG
Source organism: uncultured Fibrobacter sp. (assembly GCA_934691725.1). GTDB lineage: Bacteria > Fibrobacterota > Fibrobacteria > Fibrobacterales > Fibrobacteraceae > Hallerella. The sequence continues at coordinate 39,330 of CAKUTF010000014.1, forward strand.
TTTTGCTTTGGGCGGACAGATTCATGTTTTCAAATTTAGATTAAAAGAAAACGAGGATTGAAAATGGACAAGGAAATTAGCGAATACGTTTTCCCGGTGCGGTTTTCCGACTGCGATTCGACTAGCCGCCTGCGCATATCGTCTTTTTTCGACTTTATGGAAGAAACCGCGATTCTCGATGCGGAAAGGAACGGCTTCGGAATCTGGAAAATGGTCGAGAACGGCTATACGACGGTGATTTCCCGGATAAAGCTTCGGATAAACCATGTTCCCGTCTGGGGCGAGAAACTGCGCGTCTCGACATGGACAAAATCCATCTACAAGCACAAGGTGGCGGTTCGGGATTATTCCGTTCGGGATGAACGGGGGTGCGTTATCGCGGAAGCGACTTCTTCGTGGCTCCTGGTGAACCTGCGGACTGGTCGCGCGGAGGACCCGGAGAACGCGCCTTTCCTCCCTGCGCTCTATCCCGAAAAAAATGCGATTTCCGAAAACCTGGAACTTTTGCTTCCGCGGGAAAATCCCCGGGTCGTGCTTTCGAAGAAGGCCTGCTATTCCGATTTGGACATGAACCGCCATGTCAATAACTGTCGTTATGCGGATTGGGTTCTCGATGCGCTTTTTTCGGATCCCGCCTTTAGGAAGCTCGGAATCCGCTCGCTCCAGATGAACTACCTGTCGGAGGTTTCCGCCGGCGAAGAAATCCACTTGGTGCGCTTCGACAATTCGAACCATCATGCGTATATCTTTGGTGTGAACGCTCAGGATTCATCCAAAGTGCATTTTCAGGCGCGGGTCGGTTTTTCCACATAGATATTCCGCTTGCATTTATGTAAGTTTGTTCTTATGAAAGGAATTGTTCTCGCCGGAGGCTCCGGTACAAGGCTTTATCCGCTGACGCTTGTGACTAGCAAGCAGCTTTTGCCCGTCTATGACAAGCCGATGATTTACTACCCGCTATCGACCTTGATGCTTGCGGGCATCCGCGATATCCTGATAATTTCCACACCGACGGATCTGCCGAACTTTGAACGGCTTCTCGGCGACGGCTCCTCGATGGGCGTGCATCTCTCCTACAAGGTCCAGCCGAATCCGAACGGGCTTGCGGAAGCGTTTGTGCTTGGCGCGGAATTTATCGGCGACGATTCCTGTGCGATGATTCTCGGGGACAACATCTTTTACGGCAACGGGATGACGCCCCTTTTGAAAAGCGCCGTGGAAAATGCGGAAAAAAATCACCGGGCGAGCGTCTTCGGTTACTATGTCGAGGATCCGGAACGCTTTGGCGTCGTGGAATTCGACGGCTCGGGCAAGGTCGTTTCTATCGAGGAAAAACCCAAGGCTCCCAAGAGCAACTATGCGGTGACCGGGCTTTATTTTTACGACAACCGCGTCGTGAAATTTGCAAAGGGCATGAAGCCTTCTGCCCGCGGGGAACTCGAAATCACCGACCTGAACAGGCTTTTCCTGGAAGCGGACGCATTGGACGTGAAGCTTCTCGGACGGGGATTCGCCTGGCTCGATACGGGCACGATGGACAGCCTGATCGAGGCGAGCGATTTCGTGCAGATGGTGGAAAAACGCCAGGGCATCAAGATTTCCGCGGTGGAAGAAATCGCTTACATCAACGGCTGGATTGACCGGGAGACGCTTTCGGCTTCTGCAAGAAAATATGGAAAATCCACTTACGGCGCGCATCTGCAGAAGGTCGCCGAGGGAAAAATTCGCTATTAGGAAAAGGAAAGATCGATGACGACGAAAACAATCGTGGTGACCGGCGGTGCCGGATTTATCGGGGGAAATTTTGTCCATTACATGCTGAAGGCGCATCCGGACTATCGGATCGTTTGCCTGGACGCCTTGACATACGCGGGAAACCTCGAAACGCTCGAACCCGTGATGAAAAATCCGAATTTCCGGTTTGTGAAATTGGACATTACGGACCGCGAAGGCGTCGAAAAGCTTTTTGCATCCGAACGCCCGGACGCAGTGGTGAACTTTGCCGCCGAAAGCCATGTCGATCGCTCGATTGAAAATCCAGGAGTGTTCATTTCGACGAATGTACTCGGAACGGGTGTCCTGCTTGACGCGAGCCGCAAATACAAGGTCGGACGCTACCACCAGGTTTCGACCGACGAGGTTTACGGGGATTTGCCGCTTGACCGCCCGGACCTTTTCTTTACCGAGACAACGCCGCTTCATACGTCTAGCCCCTATTCGGCGAGCAAGGCTGGCGCAGATCTGCTCACGCTCGCCTACCATCGCACGTTCGGTTTGCCGGTGACCATATCCCGCTGTTCGAACAATTACGGTCCCTATCATTTCCCCGAAAAGCTCATCCCGCTGATGATTGCGAACGCTCTCGCGGACAAGCCTCTCCCCGTCTATGGAAACGGGATGAACGTCCGCGATTGGCTTTATGTTGAGGACCATTGTCGCGCAATCGACCTGATTCTTGAAAAGGGCCGTGTCGGCGAAGTCTATAATGTCGGCGGACACAACGAAATGCACAACATCGATATCGTGAAGCTCATTTTGCAGACGCTCGGAAAGCCGGAAAGCCTTATCCATTTTGTGAAGGACCGCGCCGGGCACGATCTGCGCTATGCGATTGACCCGACAAAAATTCACCGGGAGCTCGGCTGGCTTCCCGAAACGAAATTCGCGGACGGCATCAAGAAAACGGTGCAGTGGTTTCTCGACAACAAGCCCTGGTGGGAACATATCGTAAACGGCGAATACAGAAACTATTACAAGACGATGTACGGAGACAAGTTCTGATGGGAAAATTCCATTTTATCGATACGGAAATCGCGGATGTCAAGATTATCGAACCGACCGTTTTTGGCGATGAGCGCGGATACTTCATGGAAACGTATAGCGAAAGGGAGTTTTTTGATGCGGGAATTTCGGTGAAGTTCGTGCAGGACAACGAATCGCGTTCTAGGAAGGGCGTGCTCCGGGGATTGCATTTCCAAAAAAAGAATCCGCAGGGAAAGCTTGTCCGGGTAATCGAAGGGGAAGTCTTTGACGTGGCGGTCGATTTGCGGAAAGCAAGTGCAACTTTTGGAAAGTGGGTCGGCGTGACGCTTTCCGCCGAAAACAAAAGGCAGTTCTACATCCCCGAAGGATTTGCGCACGGCTTTGTCGTCTTGAGCGATGCCGCTTCGTTTGTGTATAAATGTACGCGCCTTTACGCTCCGGGCGACGAGGGCGGGCTTCTCTGGAACGATCCGCAAATCGGAATCCGCTGGCCGGTCGGGGAAAATTTCACGCCTGTCCTGAGCGAAAAGGATACGAAGAACCCGACGCTCGATAAGCTGGGCTTTTCTTTCTAGCCTTGAAAATTTTATCTTTCGCCCGATGAAAAAAATCCTTGTGCTCTGTACCGGAAATGTCTGCCGAAGCCCGACAGCGGAATATCTGCTGCGGAAAAGCCTCGATGCGGAAAACTATTCCGTCGAAAGCGCAGGGATTGGCGCGGTCGTGAATTCCGCCCCGGAAGCCTTGGCGGTAAAGGTTGCGCTCGAACACCGGCTCGATATTTCCGGCCACCGCTCGCGACAGGTGACGATGGATATGCTCCGATGGGCGGACCTGGTTCTGGTGATGGAAAGAAATCAAAAGCTCTGTCTGCTCGAACGCTACCCGTGGCTTGAAGGAAAAATCTTTCGGTATGGAGAACCGATGAAAGTCGATGTGCCCGATCCGCACGGGCGACCGGAAAGCGCCTTTGTCATGGCCTGGAACTTTATCGAAAAACTGACTCCCTATTGGGTGGAAAAAATTTCCCGTCTTTGAGGAAAAAATGACTGTTTCGACTGAAAAGAAAAATTCTCCGAATGCGCAGACGAATCCGTGGGTGGATTTGCTAAAGGAAATCTGGGCGAACAAGATTCTGGTTTCTTTCGCCGTGGTCCTTTCGGCTGTCGTCGGGGTTTTTGTTGCGCAGTGGATGCGTCCGGTCTATGAAGCGAACGCGCTGATGCAGGTCAAGGTGAAGGGCGGTTCCCTTTCGGCGATGCTCGGCGATGTCGGAGCGCTTCTCGGCGTGGGGGGAGGCTCGGCGGAGACGGAAACCCAGCTGATGCAGAGCCGCCGCATTCTGGAAGAGGTCATCGATTCGCTGGGGCTTCGCTACCAGGCTTTGCCGACAAGTGCCGTCGATAGGATTTTGCATCGCGAGGGTCGCGTCGATGTCCGGTATCTTTATCTGCCGGATTCTACCGTACTTCCGAAAGAACGCCTGGGGACGCCTTGGACGCTTGTCGCGGACGATTCGTCGCATTTTACCGTCTATGACGATTTAGGCGCGAAGGTCCTTTCCGGGGTTCCGGGTGAGATGGCTGCTGTCCCTTACGAGACGGATTCCGTGAAAATCCTGGTTCCCCTGATGCGGGCGACTTCCGGTCAAAAATTCGAACTATCCGCTTCGACGATGGTTTCTGCGGTCAAGGCTGTGACGGGGAAGCTGTCTATTTCCGAGATGGGAAAGAAAACGGGGCTCCTGTCTATCGCCTACCAGGACGAATACGTCGATCGGGCGGTTCTCGTAGTCGATACGCTGGCTGCAGCCTATCTGCGGCTGAACGGGGAATTCGGTTCGTTTGACATGAAGAATACGCTTGCGCTTCTCGAGGATCAGCTCCCCTCGGCGCGGCGGGTTTTGGATAGCCTTGTCGCGGAACTGAACAGCTACCGGGAAAAAATCGGGTCGGCGGATATTGCGGCGGAAACGCGGATTACGCTCGAATCCCAGATGCGCTTGCAGCAGCAGGTTGTCCAACTAGAACAGATGCGCGAGGAAAAGGCGCGCCTGTTCGATGCGTCGCATCCGGCAATTGTGACAATGGACAAGCAGATCGCCGCACTCAACAAGGAAATTTCAAAGAGCAGTTCGCTGACGAAAAAGCTTCCCGAATCGCAACAGAAAATCCTGACGCTCACGACGGAAATCCAGTTTGCCCAGACGATTTATTCCGACATATTGAAGCGTGTAGAACAGATGCGCCTGCTCGTTGCCGGAGCTTCCGAATCGGCGATGATCATCGACCCGGCGGTGGGAAATCCGAGACCCGTCAAGCCGAAAAAGAAAATGATCGTTCTCGCGTTTATGTTCGTCGGCTTTTGCGTCGCAATCGGGCTCATTTCGCTCCGAAAGAAAATCCAGGGTGTCGTGAATCCTTCCGAAATTTCCAAGGCTACCGGCGTGAGCGTCTATGCCTGTGTCGCAAAGGGTGAGAAGAATGCGGAAAGCGGAATTCATACTTTGCGTCTTTCGCTCGAACTCGAATCGTCTGCGAAAAACCGAGTCTTCTGTTTTGCAGGGCTTGCCCCTCGGGTCGGCAATTCCTTTGTCGCCGCCCATACGGCAAGGCTTTTTGCCTCTTCCGGAAAAAAGGTTCTGCTTGTCGATGCCGATTTGCAAAATGGGAAATTGAAGGAGCTGTTCGGAATTAAAACTACGTCGGGGCTAGTCGAAGTCCTTGCCGAAACGGTTCCGCTCGAATCCGCGATTTGCAAGACGGAAACTTCGGGGCTAGATGTCTTGCCTGCCGGGGCTCGCCTGATGTGTTCGGAAGGAGTCTTTGCGTCTGAGCGTTTTGCCGGCTTTGTTCGGAGCGTTCGCGGACTTTACGATGTAGTCATCGTCGATGCTCCGTCGCTCCAAGGTTCAAAGGATGCGGTATTTATCGGGAAAAATTCCGACAAGGTGATTTTGACGCTTGAATACAGGCGTCATTCGATGGAAAGCTTGGGTGAAAATCTCGCCATGCTTTCGAACGATATTCCGTCTAGGGCCTTTGTCATGAACAAGTATCTTGATGCGAAAAAGAAAAATAGGGAGTTTTCTGCATGATCAATTTAATTCTTTGCGGCGGGTGCGGAACGCGCCTCTGGCCGGTCAGCCGGACGCTGATGCCGAAGCAGTTTGCCAAGCTTTTCAACGGAAGTTCTCTTTTCCAGGGAACGGTGTTGACAAATTCTGTCGTTTGCAAGTCCCAGTATGTCATCAGCAACGCGGAACAGTATTTTCTGGCGAAGGACCAGCTTTCGGAAATTTCGGAAAAGGGAACACCACGCTTTATGCTCGAACCGGTCGGCAGGAACACCGCTCCGGCGATAGCTCTCGCGTGCCTCACGCTTGACCCGGAAACGGTGGTGCTGGTCTCGCCGTCGGATCATGTCATCCGCAACCGGGAAGCCTATCTGGATTGCTTGAAGCGGGCGGAAACCTTGGCGGAAAACGGAAACCTCGTGACTTTCGGAATCGCTCCGACAAGCCCCGAAACAGGCTACGGCTATATCGAAGCGGACGGTGAAAACGTCAAGCGGTTCGTGGAAAAGCCAAATCTCGAAACGGCGAAGAAATATCTCGAAAACGGGAATTTTTACTGGAACAGCGGGATTTTCTGTTTCAAGGTATCGACATTCCTTTCGGAACTCGAAAAATACGCCCCGGAGATGTTTGCCGCCTGCAAGGCCGCCTTGGCGGGTGCGGTGAAGGAAAACGAGCTGCTCCGCGTAAAGCATGACGACATGATGGCGATTCCGGCAAATTCCATCGACTATGCGGTGATGGAAAAATCGGACAAGGTAAAAGTCGTTCCGTCGGATATCGGCTGGTCGGATCTCGGGTCGTTCGACGCTCTCTACGAAGAATATCCGCATGACGAATCGGGGAACAATGTCAACCCGAAGCACGTTTCGGTCGGGACAACCAATTCCATGGTCATCGGAAACCAACGCCTGGTCGCGACGATTGACCTCGACAAGATGCTAGTCGTAGATACTCCCGATGCGCTCCTGGTCGCTCCGCTGTCGAGCAGCCAGAAGGTGAAGGCTGTCGTGGAAAAACTAAAGGCTAAACGTTCGCCTCTACCGGATGTTCCGCAGACCGTGAGCCGACCGTGGGGAACGTATTCCGTGCTCGAAGATACGGAACGCTACAAGATAAAAAGGATCATGGTGAAGCCGGGAAAGCGTCTCAGCCTGCAGAAACATTTGCACCGTTCGGAACATTGGGTCGTTGTCAGCGGAACGGCTACATGCACTGTCGGAGACAAGGTCTTCTATGTGCGCCCGAACGAATCGACTTATATCCAGATAGGCGAAGTTCATCGGCTGCAGAACGAAGGGAACCTGCCGCTTGTCATCGTCGAAGTCCAGGTCGGGGAATACACGGGCGAAGACGACATCATCCGCCTACAGGACGATTACAAACGCTCCTAGAAATTTTTTGCTTTTACAAAACAGGAATTGTCAGAATTTGTCGATTCCTGTTTTTATTTTAAAAGGAAAACGAGGGCTATATGAAAAAAATTCTAGTGGCATTTCTTTTTCTTGTTGGTCTAGCGATTGCTTTGGGGTATGAAAATTATTATAAATCGGGAACTTACTACGCTGTTCCAATTAAAAAGGCTGACAAAACTTTGACCCAAAACTTTGAAATCGTTTTGGAAAATCAAAAGCTTGTCATTGAAAACCAAAAGGCGATTTTGGATGGACAAAGGAAGATCCTGAATTTCTTGGAACTGCTCGCGATCAAGTTCCAGCTTCCGATGCCTTAGGTATTATGAAAGGCTGAAAACAAAACTATTCCTGCGCACCGAAATATTCGACGACAAAGACGAGCGTGGCGTTTCCCGGAATTGGGCCGCCACCGCGATTGCCGTAGCCGAGTTCCGGCGGGATGACAAGGACGCGCTTTTCGCCGGGGAGCATTCCTTCGACGCCTAGATCCCAGCCGCGGATGACATTTCCCTTGCCGAGCGGAAAGTTGAAAATCTGCCCGCGGTCGCGCGAGCTGTCGAATTTTTTCCCGTCCGAAAGAAATCCGGTGTAGTGGACACGGACATTTTGCCCGGGCTTTGCTGCCTCGCCTTCGCCTTCGCGGATAGTCGCGTAGCGGAGTCCTTCCGGCCCTTCCTGCAAATCGAGCTTTTCTAAATCCGGGAAGAAGTCCATCGTTTCGGCAAGAGCGTCGTCCCGCTCGACATTTTCCATTTCGACACGGAAAATCAGCGTGGAATTTGGCGGAATCGCGCTGTAGGACTTCGCACCGTATCCCATCGACGGGCTGATCTTTAGCCAGCGGACTGCACCGGGGGCGATGCCGTCTAGGCCGACTTCCCACCCGGCGATGAGCCTTCCGCCGCCGAGAACGGTCGCTAAAGGCTTTCCGTAATCCTTGGAACTCGAAAACTTTCGACCGGAAGCGAGCCATCCGGTATAGTGCACCTGCACGCGGGTTCCCTGTGCCGCCGATGTTCCCGTCCCCGTCTTTTCGTCCCAGTAGAAGACGCCGTTTTCGAGCTTTTTCCAGTTGGCTTTTTTGGAATCGGCAAAGTCGTCGGGCTTTAGCGGAGGCTCTGCGGAAACCAGTTCCACTTCGAAGTAGAGGTCCGAGCGAGGCGGAATCGGGCCGATTTCGCGGTCGCCGTAAGCGAGCTGGTAGGGGATGGAGAGCTTTCGGATTTCCCCGACTTTCATGCCGAGGAGGCCGCGTTCCCATCCCTGGATGACCTGTCCCGCTCCGAGCGAGAATTCGAGCGGTTCGCCGCGGTCGTAGGAATTGTCGAACATCGTCATCGCGGAATCGGCGAGGAAGCTTTTGTAATGGACGCGGATCAGCTGACCGTTTTGGATGGGTTCGCCCGAACCTTCCTTGACGGTGGAGACTTCGTAAGGAATGGCCCAGAGGCAAGCGGGCAGCAAGAGAAGGAGAGAAAAAAGTCTGTTTTTGGACATGGGGACTCCTGCGGAGCAAATTAGAAAATGCTAGTTTTTTTGGACACAAGCAGGTGAAATAACATGGATTTGACAGTCATTTTCATTCTGGTGGCCATCGTTCTGCTCTCGCTGGTGCTTGCCGGCCTTGGCGCGTATGTGGTCATTCACAATTCGGATGAGAAAGAAAAGGAATCGAACGCTCCGGTCATCGATGTTTCCGGCCAGTATGCGGTTGTCGTTCGGCCTGCCCGTGAATCCATTGAAAAGGTCAAGCCTTCCCTTTCGGAAATCGCCGAATGGCTTTCGACGACAAGTGCGGATGCCGAGGAGCAGGGACGCTTGATCGAAGCCTGGAAGAAAAGCATTGACGACGTGGTGAAGGTAATCGACGAGGGCGACAGAAACGGGACGGTAACCTATCGGGTCGTGATTGGTCCAAAGAGCCGTCCGTTTTGTAGTTTTATCGGCGATGACAATTACATCACCCGCGAGCAGATCCGGAACCATGCGGAAATCCTTCCCCCCTACGTTCTCGGCTGCGACTGTCATCTCGTCCCGAAGCTTCCCTGGGAAAATCCGGGAAAGGCGGGCTGGAAGGCTCTCATTCCGGAAAATGGGGCGTATCGCGTTCCCGACTGGAGACACATTGCGTAAGACATTATTTCTTCTTTCCCTTTATTCTGCGGCTGCGTTTGCTGCCAATTCCGCAATCATCACTCTGGAAATGCCGGTCGGGGCTAGACAGCTCGGTATGGGCGAAACGGGTGTGGCCATAGCGGACGATGCCTCGGCGCTTTACTACAACCCCGCGGGGCTTGCATTCGGGCCGCTTGCGAACGAGTGGGAACTTTCCTTTCCGCAGACATCGGAGGCGATTCCCGCCTTTACGAAACTTGCCGCAAAAAATCGTTCCGGCTTTTTTGAAAAGAGCGAAATCTGGGCGGGAACCAACAGTGGCATCTTGCATTATGACGGCGAGCATTGGACGGATTACCATGTCGTGACGCTCGAAGGGCAGGAAAAAATTCGGGACGCCGTTCGCATTTTCGCCGGTACGGAATCGGGGCTCGACGAATATACGCGCAGGGTCAAGAAGTATAACGATGTCGAAAACGATATCGATGAATCCTATATCCGCGATGTCAAGATTCCGTGGAATCTGGTCGTCGGCGATACGGTTACGGCTCTCCTGTACGAGGCGCGCACCGAAAAACTCTGGGTCGGGACTCCGCACGGGCTTTACCGCTTTGACGGCAAGACGTGGAAAAACTACGAAACGGAACTGGGAACGCCTCGAATTTCCGCCTTGGCAAGCCAGGGAGCGACTCTCTGGATCGGAACGGATAACGGGCTTTTCTCTTACCGGAACGGTGTTGTGGAACAGAAGGGAAAGGTCTTGCCCAGCCAACGGATAACGGCTCTCGCCTGGTCCGAGTTCCGCGGGGAACTCTATGTCGTATCGGACGGCGCGGGCATCGCAAGACTCGTCCCGAAAAAAGGCTCGGGATCGAAAGACCGTTGGAGCCTGTTCAATGAAGAAGACGGCCTCATGGATTTGCATGCGACGTCCCTGGTTGTCGATTCCGCGGGACATGTCTGGGCTGCCCACCAGGGGGGGCTTTCGCATTTCAACTTGCGCAAGTGGGAACAGGTCAAGTTCGAAAGCAATACCGTGCACGACTTGGCTGTCGCTCGCGACGGCGCCATCTGGATTGCGACGGACAAGGGTGTCTGGCGTCATCTGCCCGACTATGCGACATCGTCCGGGAAAAAGGCGGAACTCGAACGCAAGCCGGAAGAGCGCGGAAACCAGCAGGCGGAAGACGAGTGGGAACATTTCCATTCGGGCAACGGGCTGTCTTCGAACCGCGTCTGGGCGGTGCTGCCCCAGGCGAACGATGTCTGGTTCAGCACGGGAGCGGGCATTGAACGCTACAAGGATGCCGATTTCCAGCTGACTTTCTTTTACGAAAAGCTTCTTCCTGTCCTGAACATTCCGGACCTGTATCACCTCTTTGCCGGCATGACGATTCCGCTTGCGGAATGGGGAACGCTGGGCGTATCGGTGAACTTTGTCTCGTTCGGGGAAACGGTCGTTTCGACGGATGCCGAAAGTTCGACGAATTCCAACAGTTCGGAAGTTGTCGGAGCCATCAGCTACGGCACGAAGCTCACGCCGAAAACTTCGATCGGCTTGACGGTCAAGTTCTTCTATTCGGACCTGAGTTCCGGCGCTTCGACGGGCGGTGAGGATGCGACGACTTTCAGTTATGCGTTTGACGTCGGGCTTCTCTGCAAGGATTTTCTGATCCGCGACCTGAATGCGGCGATTGTGCTTGCGAATATCGGCCCGAGCGTCTATTACACGGACAAGTCCGACCAGGACCCGATTCCTCTGACCTGGAGGCTCGGACTTTCCTATGAAATCCTGAACACGCTCGATCACCGTCTGATTGTTGCCGGTGACTACAACCGGACCGTTGTCTATGACGATGACAAGGGCGATCCGGAACCCTTCTATACGGCGATGTGGAAAAGCCTCATCCACCCGGAACTCGGCGGCCACGGTGCGAAGCGTTTCAAGAATTCGCTTTTGCAGGGAATCTTCAACGTCGGTGCGGAATACACCTACTCCAATACGGTCGCAGTTCGGGCCGGCTACCTCTATGACAAGACCGGCAAGCGAAACGAAATCGATCTAGGCCTTGGCGTGATGCTTTCGGATGTCCTGGAATTCGACATTGCGACGATCAAGGATGTGGGAAACAGCGACGGTGTCCGCGACGGGCAGATGCGTTTTGGGATGATTTTCAAGTTCTGATGCCGCAGACGGTCAATTACCAGAGACTTCTCGATGACATCATCCGCCGACTGGAAAAAAGCGGAGAAGTGCCGACGCTCTTGCTGCATTGCTGTTGCGCTCCGTGCTCTAGCTATGTCGTGGAATATCTCTCGAACTATTTTCGGATTACGACGTTCTACTACAACCCGAATATTTTTCCGCAAGAGGAGTATGCGCATCGCGTTGCGGAACTCAAACGGTTCGTCTCGGAATTTCCGACAAGGTATCCGGTGAATTTTATTGAAGGCGCTTATGAACCGAAGCGTTACTACGAAGCGGTCAAAGGGCTTGAACGGGAAAAGGAAGGTGGCGCGCGTTGCCGAAAATGCTTTGAACTCCGGTTGGGCGAAGCGGCGAAGACGGCGAGGGAACTTGGCTGTGACTATTTTACGACAACGCTTTCGATAAGCCCGATGAAGGATGCAACGCTTCTCAACGAAATCGGTGAAACGATGGGCGAAAAATACGGGGTTCGGCACTTGCCGTCGAATTTCAAACGCAAGGGCGGTTTTTTGCGTTCCACCGAACTTTCGCGCGAATACGGGCTTTACCGGCAGGATTTCTGCGGATGCGTCTATTCGAAGGCGGAGCGGGAGTCAGAACTTAGTTGAGAGAACTTAGAGCTTAGAACTGCGTACATTTAAGTTCAGGGATTAGGGATGAGGGAGTAGGCAGCAGACGTCTAAGAAAATGAGAAATTAGCAATGAGTAATGAGGAATTGGTCTGCGGACGTTTAAGCTTTTGGGAAGCGGTAAGCGGGACATGGGGTTTCCAAGTGAACCGTTTCTGCGTACTGTCATTCCCACAGCTCACTACAATGTCATTCCCGTGCTCCGACACGGGAATCTCCTTTCAGATAAGGGATTTGACAGGCTAGCGAGCTTGTCGAGCTACAGAGCTTAGTTGATAGAATTTAGAGCTTAGAACCGCGGACGTTTAAGCTTAGGGATTAGGGATGAGGGATTAGGGAGTAGTCAGCAGACGTCTAGGTTCAGTGGATAGCGGTCAGTGAGCTGTGGTCAGAGCCGTGGACATTTAAACTTTTGGGAAGCGTTTAGCGGGACATGGGACGAGGGATTTCGAAGCGAACTGTCTCCGCGTACTGTCATTCCCCGGCTCGACCGGGGAATCTAGATTATCGGATCAAGTCCGATAATGACAGTTGTCGGGTCACGCCAGGTGTTCAGAGTTTAGAACCGCGGACGTTTAAATTTAGGGACTAGGGAAGGGAACAGGGATTAGTCCGTGGACGTTAATCTTCTGGAATACAGAATATAGGCGTCTGTAAATCCAAACTCTAAACTCTCAGTTCTAAGCTTAGAACACCCTCCAGGATGACCACTAGAATTAAAAGTTCGTTCAGACTCTTCTAACCACTGACCACTGTTTCCTGATTTCTAATTTCTGATTTCTAATTCCTGTTTCCTGATTCCTGATTTCTAATTTCTAACAATACCTTGTCCCGCTTGGCGTATCATAAATCAACTTTCAAATTCTATCCATAAAGAAAAGACTTCCGCCGGAGCGGAAGCTTTTCTCTTTGCAGGTTAAGTTATCGAATGGAAATGCGCCTTGTCCAATTTTCGGAACCGGAGCGAACGCGGACGATGTAGGTTCCCGGCAATACGGATTCCAGGGAAACCGAACCGTTAACTTGTGAAATTTGCTTGATGGTGCGGCCTTGCATATCAAAAACATCAATATTTGCCGGTTTGACGCTTTGAATTTCCAATACTTTGGCGGAGAATGAAACCGTGAGCGAAAGGGCCGAATGATAACTGGCAATCGCCGTAACATCTTTACCGTCTGACGATTTCAGGGATAGGTTCGAAATCGTGACCTGTTCCCAGCGTGCGCCGGGCATTGTCAGTTTCAGCGTAGCGGTCTCGGTTGCGCTTGCCGTAAACTGGCACTTGTAAGATTTGGTTTCTCCGGCATTGACGTTTACCTTGTCCGAACAATAGCTGTTGAGAACTGTGGAAATTTCCATCGAAGAACCTCCGTTTTGCAGGAAGGCATCGAAGGAAAGCGTGTAGGATTCCCCGGCGGTAAGCGTTCCGAGAACCTTGGAAACCTGGCGTTCGCTGTTGTACTCTTTGGATTGTCCAATGATTACACCGGTATCCGAAGCACTCGAAAGCTGCGTGTTGGATTCCCAGTCGGTCGAGATATTTGACGAGCTGGAAGGAACAGAAGAGCTGGATAGAATTTCAGAAGAACTGCTGGAAAGAGCTTCCGAGGAACTGGAAATTTGGACCGAGCTGCTCAAAGGCTTTTCGCTGGAGCTGCTTTCCTTGAAACTGGACGAACTGGATTGGGCGAGACTTGAACTGGAAACGCTGCTTGAACTGTTTTTGGCGGAAGAGCTGCTGGGCTTCTCGGAACTGGAGGAAAGAGATGTTCCTGAGCAGGCTGTATAAGAAGTCGGAAGAGCTGAGAATACGTTTGTGTTGACCCAGTTTCCGCTTTCGGAATAGTTCCAAGCGCTGCCGCTAAAATAGGACGCCGTTTCTGCTTTTGTGGATACGGACCAGTTTGCTCCGGAGAGCTTGTTTTGTTTCATCCAGTTATACCAAGTTGCGCTGTAACTTGCGTTAAATCCTCCGTTGCCGCTAGGCGCCGAGTTTCCCCATTCGGAAACAAATACGGAAAGTCCGCCATTTATGGCCTTGACCGCATTTGCGCCTTGGTTGTCGATTGTATGCTTGTATTGGTCTTCTCCAGCATAGTAGTGAAATGCGTAGGCGATATTGTTTGCTGTCAAAGGGTTATTTAAGGCCGCATTGGGATATTGATCAAAATAAGGCGTACCGACGATAATCAAATTATCCGAATAGTTGCGAATTGTGGAGATGACATCGTTCGCGTAGGAGCGAATCGTTGTCCAATAGTTTTTGGCACCGGATAGATCAATCCATGGTTCAGTGTTGCAAGCATTCTTCGGCTCGTTGTAAATTTCAAAGATGACATTGTCGTATTTTCCCCATTTTTGAGCCATTTCGGTAAAAAAGTCTATGGCTGTCGATTTACTCTGCTCAGCGCAATGCGAATGGTAATCGATGATTACGTAGATGTCGTTGTCTATTGCGGCCTGGACAACTGTGTTCATGTAAGCGGAATATTTGGATCTATCGGTGGACCAGTTTCCCTCTCCCCAGTCTTCATCCACTCCCATCGGGGCGCGAATCAATTGGATCTTATGCTTTTCGACAAGACCTTTGACGATATCTGCGGTCCAAAAATTGGATCCGTCTGTACTGGAAATGCTCCAGAAAAGGCTCATTCCTTGGACGGCGACTTCGTTTCCCGATGTAGAATAGGCTGGGCAAGAACCGTAGATTCGTCCCTGTCCACTGCTGTTCTTTCCGGCTTGAAGCTGTCCGTATTGGCTAACGGGACCGATGCGGTTGGCTGCAAACCCACACGATACGGCAACCGCTAACGTCAAAAGAAAGGAATGTTTCATAAAACCTCGCAAAGGGAAACAGCCTTTAATTTATGTATTTCTCCCCAGATTTTTGTAAAAAGCGATTAACATCCGGTTCTTTCTGTTCCCGCTTTGTTCCCTGTGTGATTTGGCGCAAAATGTTTTGGGGAAAAGTTTGGAGCGGAAAATTTTCGAATGGGATGTGGGACTAGGTAAGCTGGATGAGGGGAATCAGAACTCAGTGAATCGTTGCTAGCTGGAATTAGGAGTCGGGACTCAGGAATCAGGAGACAGAATGGAAACGGAACACGGGAAGAGGGGCGAGAAATATCAAAACTTAGAACTGAGATTTTGAAGTTTAGACTTGCGGATGTCTATATTCTTTATTCCAGAAGATTAATGTCCGCGTTCGTTTCCCGTATAGCGTGTCCCTCGTACCGCTTCCTGAAAGCTTAGATGTCCGCGGTTCTAAGCTCTATCCGCCAAATGTCCCATCGAACACGAACTCCGCGGGTCCGGTCATCATCACGTGGGAATTGTCCTTTCGCCATTCGATGTGGAGCGTTCCTCCCAGAAGTTCCAAATCGATTTCTCGGTCGGTTTTTCCATTGAGGACGCAGGCGACGAGCGTTGCGCAGGCTCCGGTTCCGCAAGCGAGCGTTTCGCCGGTTCCGCGTTCCCAGACCCGCATTTTCGCATGGCCCGGGTTCAGCACTTCGACAAATTCGATGTTCGCCTTTCGCGGAAAAACCTTATCGGTTTCGTAAAGAGGGCCTTTGGAATGCACGGGCGCAGAATCAACGCTTTCGACAAATGTCACCGCATGAGGATTTCCCATCGAGACGCAGGTGAAATTTCGACCATCGAGTACGATGCGATTGGTTTCTGCAGCGACAGGAATTTTTGACGGTTCGAGAATCGGCGCGCCCATGTCGATTGTCGCCGACAAAAACCGTTCGCCTTCGCGATGGATGACGATATGCTTGATTCCCGCTCCTGTTTCGAGGTCGAATTCATCCTTGGATTTGTTAAAGAAGCGTTCCCAGGCAAAGCGTGCGACGCATCGGCTTGCGTTTCCGCACATTTCCGATTCGCTGCCGTCGGGGTTGAACATCCGCATCCGGATATCCGCCTTGTCGGAATGGCAAATCAGGACAAGACCGTCCGAGCCGACGCCGAAATGCCTATCGGAAATTTTCCGGGAAAGTTCTGCGGGATTTTTGACGATATCTTCCCGGTTGTCGATATAGATGTAGTCGTTTCCCGCACCTTGCATCTTGGTAAAGGAAATCATAAAAGTTTCTCCTTGAACGCTTCGTCGATGATTCCGCTCGCGAGGACGGCGTCGTCTCTGTATAGGGCGACGATCTGCCCGGGCGTTACGGACATTTGTGGTTCGTCGAATGTTACGTACAAATTGTCTCCGTCGATTTTGAATTTCGCCGGGACAAGGTTTTTTCCGTGCCGGATCTTGGCGAGGGCAGTCCCTTCGGTTTCGGATTCGTCGAGAAGCAATCGGTTGATGCCGTGAGCCTTTAGGGAGCGGGAAAAAAGTTCTTCCTTTGTGCCCAAGACGACCTGGTTCTTGTGCGGATCGAGCCGGATGACAAACAGCGGTTCCTTGAGACCGCCGATTCCGAGACCTTTGCGTTGGCCAATCGTGTAATAGACGATTCCTCCGTGCTTGCCGAGAACCTTGCCGTTTGTATCGACGATATCGCCCGGCCTAATATCTTCCTTGTCGAACAGGACAGAGTAATCGTCGCATTCGATAAAGTCCTGGCTTTCGGGCTTTTTTGCCAAGTCTTCAAAACCGGATTCAGCGGCGAGAGCCTTGACTTCGTGCTTGGTCAGTTCGCCGAGCGGGAAAACGACGCGGGAAAGCTGGGCGGGGGAGAGCCTCGAAAGGAAATAGGTCTGGTCCTTGGTGTGGTCGATTGCCCGACGCAAAAGTTTTCCGCCATCGGAAACCCGCGCGTAGTGGCCTGTGGCGAAGATGTCGAAATCGAGCAGCCTGTGTGCGCAGTCGATTAGAAATCCGAATTTCATTTTCTGGTTGCATTTGACACAAGGGTTCGGCGTGCGCCCTGCCTTGTATTCGGACTTGAAATAATCGAGAACGTTTCTTTTGTATTGTTCGGCTAGCGGGATGACTTCGTACTCGATGCCGAGCCGTTTGGCGATATTTTCCGTTTCGACGAGCTCCCGGGCTTCTCCGGGACCGAAGCAGCCGCTCTGTCCGCGATCCGGGATGGGAACGGAACCGTCCCATAGGCTCATGGTGACACCGACGACCGAATGTCCCTGTTTTTTGAGGAGATAGGCGGTCATCGTCGAATCGACACCGCCGGAAAGTCCGACTGCGATTTTCATATTCCAAATATAGGAAATGGAGAATCTTTCCAAAAAATACTACCTTTCCCTGTATGGATATTGCAAATTGGCGAACGAGAATTGACGAACTCGAAAACGTGATTATCGAGCTTTTGAACAAGCGGGCCGAATATGCGGTGGAAATCGGCAAGATCAAGAAGGCGAACGGTCTTCCCGTGTTGGATGCATCGCGTGAAAGGGAAATTCTCGATCGCGTCGCGGCGAAGGCGGTAAAGCATCCCGGTCCGCTTTCCCCGGAATCGATGCAACGGATTTTCCAGGCGATCATGGCGGAAACCCGGCAGGTGGAAAAATAATGTTTTCTTTCAAACGGATCACTTTTGTCGGCTTTGGACTTTTGGCGAGCTCTCTTGCTGCCGCTTTCAAACAGGTGAAATCCCGGACGGTTATCCGGGCTGTCAGTTCCCCGAAAACGCTTTTGCGCGCGAAAGAACTGAAGCTCGCCGATGAAACGTTCACTTATGACGAACTTGAAAAATGGGTCGAAGGTTCGGATGTCATCCTGCTTTGCACGCCGATTTCGGGAATCCTTTCGATGCTTGAAAAGCTCTCGAAGTTCAAGCCTTCGCACCCGGTTCTCGTATCGGATATCGGCAGTACCAAGGCCGAAATCTGCAGGGCGGGTTCCCTTTTGCAGGAACCGTTTCGCTTTGTCGGCGGGCATCCGATGGCGGGTTCGGAAAAGCATTCGCTAGAGTTCAACGATCCGTCCCTTTTTGAAAACGCTTACTGGTTCGTCTGCCCGGAAGAGGAATTGCCAGAAGAATCCTACAAGCCGCTTTCCGAAATCATCGCGTTTGTCGGAGCGTCGCAAGTCGTCTTTCCGCCGGAGCATCACGACCAGACGGTCGCCTGGGTCAGCCATATGCCGCAGATGGCAAGTTCAAGCCTTGCCGCGAACATTCCGGAAAGACTTCTCGAAAACGGTTACCAGCATTTTGCCGGAAGAGCGTTCCGCGATATGACACGAATCGCCGCTTCGAGCTGGGCGATGTGGAAAGACGTGGCGGAAACAAACAAGCCGGAGATTCTCCGGGCGATGGACGAATATATTTCCGGGCTTGTGGCGACGCGTTCGGCAATAGAAAAAATCCCAGTGGACGAAGAAACGCTGCACCAAATTTTTCTCAAAGGCAACGATGGGCGGGCGTCGCTGTTCGCACCGGGAAAAAACGTGGGCAACAGTTTTTTCCAGCTGACCGTCCAGCTGAAAGATGAACCGGGAACTCTCATTTCGGTTCTGGAACCCTTGGCAAAAGCGGGATTGAATGTTCGCGATGTCGAGCTGATGAAGGTTCGGGAAAATGTCGCCGGGACGCTTCTTATCGCGTTTAAGACGGAAGTCCAGGCGAATGCGGCGCGGGAACTTTTACGCCGGTTGAATTTTGAAGTCACGGAACGCTGATGAGTGAATTTGTACTGAATCCGGACAGGGAACTTGCCGAGGATGTCCTGGTGATGGGGCTTCTCGTGAACGGGCGGACGACATTGGACGATTTCGTCTTTACCGAACGGACGCGTACGCTTGCCGACTTGCTTCGGGAATTCGGGCTTGTCGTTGAAGAAAAAGGGACGAATACGATTCTTTCCGGAGTCGGATTTTCCTACAAGGTTCCGCCTCTCTTGAAAATCCCGGAAAGCGAAAACGCGATGGCACTGCTTTTGGCCTTGGCTTCTCGCGACGAGGATACGCTCTATACGGTTACGGGTTCCGAGCGGATGCTTCAAAAGGCGAAAACTTTTTTGTCGGAAGTCTTTGGAGCTGTCATCGAAAGCGAAGGACAAAACGCATCGGGCCGGACGCTTGCGGTACATTTTGTAAAAGTTCTCCCCGTCCTAAAAGAAACAAGAGAAGGTTGCATTCCCTATCTGGCGAAGAATGCGGTACTTTTGAACGCCCTTGTCTGCGGAAAGAACATCGATTGCGAAGAACGTTTTCCGATACGCTCTGAATTTGTGGAGATGCTTGCCTATTTCGGTGCGAATCTCCATGTGCAGACGACGGGGGCGTTAGAAATGAGCGAACTTGAACGTCGCATGGCAAAGGCTCGCGGAGTTCGGACGGAACGCCGGACAAAAACGGTGATTTCCGAAACAAAAATTTTGACAAGCCGAGATTACTTTGTTCCCGGGGATCCGACAGAAGCGTGCGCTCTTGCCGCCTTGGCCGTTCTTTCGCCCGAGTTCAAAGGGAAAAAAGTGACGCTGAAAAACGTATTGGTCGAAACGGATCGGGCGGGTGCTTTTGCCGCGCTAAAGCGGATGGGAGCGCATATCGACCAGGGAACAAGGCGCGAGCGTTATGGAACGGCCTATGCCGATGTCACTGCGGTCTATGAAAAAAGGCTTTCATCCCGACGCCTCGCAGAAGATATTCTCTGCACATGTCTCGAAGAGTATCCGTTTATCGCGCTTGCCGCATGCACTGCAGAAGGCGAAAGCATCCTTCGGATTCCCGACAGCCTTTCAAAAGAACTGCGCCCGCGCTGTGAATCTCTCGCCAGAAATTTAAAGCAGACCGGTGCCCAGATCGGCGTCTATGAAGAGGGACTTGTCATTCGCGGAAAGGAGGAACTCGACGCGGGAACATTCGACGCCGAAAACGATCCTGTTCTGGAATTGATGTTCGGCGCCCTTTCCCTATTTTCACACGGCGAAACGGTTATAGAAAATGAAGGGCATGTGAAAAACGTTTTTCCTGGGATTACAGATAAATTAAAAGAAATGGCGTTGTCATGAAGTTTTCGAAAATAGGCATTGTGGGATTTAAGGGGAAAAGCCCCGAACTTTTGAAAGCATTGGAAGAAATTTCCTTGTTTGCCGCAAAGCACAGGGAAATTTCTTTTTGTGCCGTCGATGTCCTTAGGGATATCGTTCCGCGGGGAATCCGCATTGTGGGCGAACGTTCGCTTCGCAAGTGTTCCCTGTTGATAGCGATTGGTGGTGACGGGACTTTTTTGAGCTCGGCGCGAATCGCCTTGGGATTGAACATTCCCATTTTGGGAGTCAATGCGGGCCGCATCGGATTTCTCACCGAAACGCCGGTCGAAAATCTTTCGGATGCGTTGAACGCGCTTGTTGTCGGGGATTTTTCAACGCGAGACCGGATCATGATAGATGCCAAAATCTATCACGGGAAAAAAGTGATTGCGATGGAAACCGTCTTGAACGAAGTCCATGTCCGCGCCCACGCTCCCGATCGGATGGTAAACGTCAATGTCGAATACAACGGACGACCGCTGACCGAATACTGGGCGGATTCCCTTCTTGTTTCGACGCCGACGGGAAGCACGGCCTATAATCTTTCTGCCGGAGGTCCCATCATCTATCCTTCGACACAGGCTTTTGCGATTACGCCGGTCGCTCCGAGCAGCCTTTCGGTCCGCGCCCTGATCATTCCTTCGACTTCGGTCTGTAAAATCATGTCTGCGGTAAATGCTCCGCTGGACTTGGTTTTTGACGGTCGGATTACCCATGTTTTGGAAGCGGGTGATTCCGTATCCCTTTCGGCGAGCAAGGAAGTTACCACGTTCATCCGGATGAAAAATACGGGCTTTGTCAATGCGCTTCGCGGAAAGCTCGGCTGGACAGGAAAGCCGAAACTTGCGCAAAGATGAGTGATTCGTTGATAGCCGAGAGTTGGTAGAAATCAGGAAACAGGCTTCAGTTGCTAGTGGCTAGATTAGAGCTTAGTTGAGATAATTAAGGGAACAGGGACTAGGGAGTAGGGATTAGTATCGGAGCGTGTTCAGAACAGAGAACTTCGTGCTGAGAGCCTGGTTGAGAGAAATCAGAAAAAAGGACTCAGGAAATCAGTGAGAGCGGGACGCGGGGGACTTTTAGCGAACTGTATAGGGATCAGGGAGAAGGGAATAGGGATTAGACTGCTGAGCGAACCGT
>CAKUTF010000015.1 GCA_934691725.1 uncultured Fibrobacter sp.
ACGATAAATAGCGTGATGTTTTCCCCCGGAACGATTTGGAAAGGCGCGTCGATGAGGATTTCCGGTTCCTTTCGGTAGAGAAGCGACCACGGGAGCTTGAATTTATAATGCATTTCCGCGTAATCGGGCGAAAAAATCATTCTTTTGTCCGGTTGATGACGCCCAGGCTGAAACGGAATTGCAGCTGGAGACCGCCAAGATCCCACTTGGCCTTGTCGGTATCGCTGTCGGGGACGACTTTCGAAAAAGGCTCGTCTGCGCGGACGATGATTCTCGAATACCCGATGTCCCCGTAGATGTGGATGTTTTTCCAGGTGGTGACCAGGTAACCGAGGCTTATCCCGAAGCCGTTCCCGAGGAGGGATTCGTTTGCGTCGAGATGTCCCCAGCTCGAATAGATTTCCGTTCCGGGAAGCATCCAGTACCAGCGAAGCGATACGCTGAAAAGGCTCGCGTTCGAAATGGATATGAGGTTTTCCGGGATGGCGATGCGGTATTCCAGATAGAGTGGAAATCCCTGGAGCGTGTAGCTGTAGTTGTGGATCTTGTCCTTTCTGTCCGTAACGACGATGGATTCGTTGTCGTAGATGTAGCCGAATCCCGCGCTGACGAAATGCCCGCTTCGCCACTGGAGCTGGAACCCCGCGGTAATCGGGAAGCAGAAATTCACTTTCTGGAAATCCTGCTTGGAAACGTAGCTGCTTTCGGCTTCGGTCAGGGCTTCCGCCCGGAATCGCTTATAGACCGTATCGACTTCGGCCTGGAACTTGTCGCGGCTGTCAAAGCTCAGAAACGAAATGGACGGCTGGATGAAAAAAGAGAGGATGCTCCGGTCTTCGGTTTCCGACGCAAGGTTTCCTGCGCCCGGGAGGCCTGTTTCCGCCGCGAAAGCGAAAGCGCAAAGAAAGGCAAGTGCGAAGAGAAGCCGCTTCAAGCCTAATCCTCGTCATCGAGGTCGGGATGCGCTTCCGCTTCGTCCCGGGCTTCTTCCTTGGCGAGGAGCTTTTCCTTCTGCTCCTTTTCGATGCGCTTCTGGAATTTCTTTTCTAGGCGGCTGATGTAGCTTTCCTGGGACTTGACGGATTCGATACGCTTCTGGATGCTGTCCGGGACTGTGTTCTTGTAATTGTCCAGATAGAACCTTGCCGTTTCGAACTGGTCGAGTTCCGCGTAGCTTTGTACGAGGAGTACCAGGGCTTCGGGGCGGCGCTTGCTTTTCGGGTAGAGATCCAGGAATTCCTTCATGTAGATGGCGGTGGATTGCGGATGCCCGAGCTTGTGGTAGAGCCTTCCTACACGGTAATCGCGTTCTGCCCGGCGTTCAAGGAGAAGGTTCAGGTAGTAGTTCACGGAATCGGTGAGCGGGGATTCCGGATAGTTCGAGGCGAACTTTTCGAAGTCGCGCATGGCGAGCGTCGTATTGGTCTCGTCGCGGTCGATGTTGTATTCGATGTTGAAAGCGGCTACCGCTTTCCGGAATTCGGCGGTCTCGACAAAGGGGGAACTTGGAAAGTTGTTCGCGAAACTTCCGTATTCGCCGCGGGCTTCGAGCCATTCTTCGAGGTTGAAGTAGCTTTCCGCAAGAAGAAACTGCGTCTGTTCCATGTATCCCGTTCCGATGCACAGGTTCAGGATTTCCTCGAGCGGGCCTTTGACCCGGCTGTAATGCCCGGCCTGGAATTCCTTGTCGGCCGCGTCGAAGCGGTTCTTGCACATCTGCGTCCTGTCCCCGCCGCCTTCGCTCGAAGAGCATGCGGAAAGCAGGAATGCGGAAAAGGCTAAGATGGCAAAAATCGGAAAGTGTTTGTTTGTGCGCATTGGTCCGTCTTGTCTGTGATGGAACATCTTCAAGTTGCTAAATTAGCAAAAACAAATCTAGAAAACGTCTATGACTCTTGTACGGTATGTGTTGAAGGAACATGTTGCGCCATTTTTCCTAGCGCTGTTTGTCATCACGTTCCTGTTTGTCGTGGATTTTCTGGTCATGATCCTCGACAACGTCCTGTCGAAAGGACTCCCCGCTTCGACCGTCCTTGAAATTTTTCTGCTGAACATCGCCTGGATGCTTTCCCTCTCGATTCCGATGGCGGTTCTCGTCGCGTGCCTCATGGCTTTCGGAAGGCTTTCGGGTGACCAGGAAATTACGGCGATGAAGGCGGCGGGGGTCTCTCCACTCTCTATCATGCGCCCGGTCCTTCTCGTCGGCGTCCTGATTTCGGAACTCTTGATTCTTTTTAACAACTGGGTCTTGCCCGAAGCGAACCACAGGTCCGTGGAGCTGATGAGCGCGGTTTCGCGCAAGAAGCCCCATGCCTTTATCGACGCGGGAAAGCTGACAACCCAGTTTCCAGGCGTGCAGCTCTGGGTGGAACGCATCGACCCTTCGACGGGAACGCTTTACGGAATCCAGATATTCGAGACGGAAGGTAAGGGCCCGCCGCGAATCGTTCTCGCGGACAGCGCGACGATGGACTATGCGGACAACGGCGCGACGCTGATGCTCCGGCTCAAGAGCGGGGAAAACCACATTGCGGACAAGGACGACCCGGCGAACTATTTCCGCATCCGCTTTTCTTCGGAGGACTTTGCCGTAAGAAACGTGAACGACCGCCTAGAACGCCGCAACCGCAAGTATCGCAGCGACCGCGAAATGCCTGTCGAGATGATGCTCGAGGTCATCGAGGAAGCGAAAAAAAATGAAGCGAGGATCGTCGAGGAAAACCGGGGAACGCTTTTTCCCGACCTCTCGAAGCTTCGGGAATACGCTTTGGGCGATTCGATTCTTCCCGAGGATTTTTCGCGGGAATTGCCGTCGGATTCGCTCCGCCATGTCCGGGCCTTGCGGGACGTTTCTGTCGCGGAACGCACGCGGTCGCGCCTTGTCCACCGGACTTCTGAGCGGGTCCTGAACGAGAAAAAACGCCAGGCGCAATACTGGGTCGAAGTGCACAAGAAGTTCAGTACGAGCGTCGCCTGCATCGTCTTCGTGCTGATCGGTGCGCCGCTCGGGATCATGGCGCGCAAAGGCGGAATCGGAACGGGAATCATCTACAGCATCGCGTTCTTCGTACTCTACTGGGTTTGTCTCATCGGCGGCGAAAACCTGGCGGACAGGCTTATCGTCTCCCCGGTAGTCGCCATGTGGATATCGAACGCCATCATCGGAGCGTTCGGCGTATTCCTCACGTGGAAGATGTATCTCGACCGCTATTCGGGAACGACGCCCGCCTCGCGGGTAAAACATTTCTTCGGAAAACTTTTCCGCCGCATCAAATGGCGCGCTTCGGAGGAAAACGCAAAATGAAGTTTTCCCGCTACCTGGTGCTCCATTTTTTGAAGATGTTCCTGCTCGTGCTTCTCGGTGCGGTGTTTATGTTCATCGTCATCGATTTCGTCGGAAACATCCGTACATGGCTCGCCCGGGATCCTCTAGATGCGAAGGCCTATTACATCGCCTATCTTCCCTATATCGTCTATCTGGTTACGCCTGTCGCGCTTTTTATCGGCGTCGTCGCTTCGGTGGGAAACATGTCGCGGCACTTAGAAATCATGGCTATCCAGCAGTCGGGAAGAAGCCCGTTCCGCGCCCTTGTCCCCGTCTTTTTTGTCGGTGCGCTGGTCACGGCGTTTTCGTTTTACCTGGATGCGGAAATCCTGCCGGATGCCAACCACAACCGCTACAAGATTATGGAACCGATGTCGCAGCAGCGCAAGGATCCGCGGATTCGGGACAAGCGTGACTTTGTGTACATTTCCGGCGACAAGACCAGCTGGTTCATGCGCTCGTATAGCGGGGCGGGCAAGCTGGGGCGGGACGTAGTCCTTTTGATTTACCGCGACGGAGACCTGTATGAACGCTTCGATGCGCGGAGGCTCCGCTGGGTGGAACCCGACACGGTTTTCGCGGAGACGGCGGAAGGGGCGGATAAGGATAAAGCTCTCACGAGGAAGCCGGCGAGAAAACTGGATTTGGACGGAGGACCGGGAAAGCCCGAAGCGGCCCGGGATTCGGGGAAAAGTTCGCCGAGAATCGTCGAATCCGTCGAACCGGGCTACTGGCGCTTTGAAGACGGCTACGAACGGACGTTCCTGAAGGACGGGACGGTCGAGACGAGGCATTTCGTGCGGGAAAGCCTCAAGGGGAAAACATCGCTTCTCCCGGAAGATTTCCTAGACGAACGCCAGCGCGGCGACGAAATGGACGCGAAAACCATCCTGCGAAAAATCGAGGTGCAGAAGAGGTCCGGCGAAAATACGAGCAAGCTGGAAACCGCCTACTACTTCAAGTTTTCCGGCTCGATGATGAACTTCATCGTTCTGCTCATCGGCGCGGCCCTCGCTCACCGCTTCAATCGAAACGGGGGGCTTTCCCAGAAATTCGGACTTGGGATTCTGCTTGTGTTTAGCTATTATGTAGTGATACGGATTGGGCTGAAGATGGGAGAAAACGGTGCGCTTTATCCTGTCCTCGGAGCTTGGATCGGACACATTGTTTTCGCAGTGGTCGCTTTTTGGGTGCTGTATCGCTCTTTCCGGCTGTAAATCTCGGGTGGATGCATGTCAAGTATTTTGTTCGCTGTCTTTGGCTTTCTGGTCGGTCTCTCGTTTCGCGGAGGCGTGTTCCTTCTTGCGATTCCGTTCGCGCTGGTTTCCCTGGTGCTCGCCTGGCTGAACCGTCCGGCGCCTTCCGGGGCTTCGGAAAAGCCTTCGTCGGGAGCGATTCCCGTCTTGCGTTCGGGCCGCACGACCGACATGACCGCTTTCGGGAAAATTTTACGTCCGGCGATGACGCAGACGGGGCCGGTTCTTGCCGCAAAGGACATGTTCAACGCCTATCCCGGGGACGGCGACGCTTCGCTTGACAAGCTGAACGGAAATGAAATCTGGACGAAACTCGAACGCGACCTGGATTCCGTCTATCGTTCGTCTCTCAACGCGTTGCTCCATTTGTTTCCCAAGGCGCATTCGGTCCTTCTGCTCCTGAAGTCGGATCGAAAGTTCTTTATGGTCCGGGCTTTTGCTTCCGAAGCGGAAAACGAAATCAACCGGGGAGCCCTGATTGCGGACGGTTCGGGCGTTATCGGCCAACTTGCCGGTCGGGAATTCAGCCGGATTCTCGAAGGCGATCTTCCGAACGGGAAAAGTCTCGGCTACTACGCGGTAAATGTCGCGGTACACTCGGTGGCGGGCGTCCCGATTTTTAACGAGAAAAAGGACCGGGTCGGTGCGCTTGTCGTCGATTCCCTAGAGCGCAACGCCTTCCGTTCGGAACAGATTTCTTCGCTCGAAAGCTTTGCCGCGCTTTTCTACATGCTCACGTACAAGAGTTACACGTCGGCTGCGAACTACCGCGAAAAGAAGAAATTCTACGAGCTTTCCGCCTACCAGCAGCGCTTTTTCAAAACGACGCTTCTCCGCGACACCTACAAGGAAATCTTCGAATACGTAAGCCAGAACTTTAGTGCGGAACGCATCATGATCCTGATTTTCCACCCGGAAAAGGACGAGGGAACTGTCGCCTTTTGCCGCGGCGAGGACGAGGACCTTTTCGAAGGCATGAAGTTTTCCCTGTCGGACAAGGGGATTCTCCCGCTTGCGATGATGCAGCACTGCGCCATGGAACGCGTTTTCAACGGACGCTCGGAATATGTTCCGCGCATTACCGACCAGGAACCACGGAACAATTCGCTCCGCTACCTGTTTGTGCAGCCTAGCTCCATGACGATGCACAACGCGGCGCTCAACGAGCCTTCCGAGATAGCCATCTGCCTAGAACGCCGGTATGCGCAGCATTTTGACCAGCTCGAAAAGGACCTGCTCCGCTTTATGGTGAACATCGCCTATTTCGCCTACCAGCGCGGGATGCAGTTTGAACACGAACAGTTCGAAATCTATCACGATGCGCTTACCGGGCTTCTGAACCGCCGCACGATAGACGAGGAGATTGTCAAGCTAGACAAGTCCCGCGGCGAAAAGAACGTCGGCGTGATGATGATGGACATCGACCATTTCAAGCATATCAACGATACATACGGGCACCAGGCGGGAGACGCCGTTCTCAAGGAAATCGCTTCGCGGATTTCGTCGGTTGCCGCGGTAGGCGAGAACCTGCTTGCACGCTATGGCGGCGAGGAGTTTTTCGTAGCGCTTCCGGAGGCGACGGAAGATTCGCTGATGAAAGTCGCGGAGGATATCCGCCTTGCGGTCTCTTCTGCGCCCTTTGACATTCACCAGGGAGCGCCAATCGACGTTTCGGTGAGCGTCGGATGCTTCCTTGTGACGGAGGCTTTCCAGGGAGAGATGTCCCGGGCCGTCCAGTATGCGGACGACGCTCTTTACAGCGCCAAGGAGAGCGGGAGGAACCGGGTTGTACGGTATGAAAGCCGCGCCTTTGAACCGGAACCGGACTTGACGGAGAATGCCTAGACGATGTTTACGTGGATCGATTGGCTAGTCCTCGTGTTCTACATCCTTCTTTCCGTCGGGATCGGGCTTTTGGCTTCGCGCGGAAACAAAGGCTATGGCGACTACATGCGCGGCGGCGGAACGATGCCCTGGATAGCCATCGGGATAAGCCTGATTGCGACTTCGGTCAGCGCAACGACATTTCTAGGAAATCCGGCGGAGGCCTATGCCGTGGACATGAGCTTCCTCATGAACAATGTCGGAGCGGCCCTCGCCATCGCCGTCGTGGGTCTTGTATTCATTCCGCGGATTCGCCGGGCGAACGTTTCGAGCGCTTACGAACTTTTTGAAATCCGTTTTTCCCCGTGGGTCCGTCGGCTGGCCGCCATTTTTTACAGTCTGCACCTTTTGCTTCGGATGGGAATCCTTTTGTATGCGCCGTCTCTCGTGCTTGCGCCGATTCTCGGCATTGACATCCACTGGGCGATTCTCGTGACGGCGGTCGTGGCAACGCTCTACACATGGTATGGAGGTTTCAAGGCGGTAGTCTGGACGGACGTGATGCAGTTCCTCGTGCTTTTTGGCGGCGGAGCGATTGCCCTCTACATCCTGTCGAAAGGTGTCGGCGGTTTTGACGAAATGCTTTCGCTCGCATCGGCCGCAGGCAAGACGAAGTTTTTCGACGCTTCGAACTGGGATCCGGCAAACGCGCGGAACCTTCTCTCGGCGGGAATCGCTTACGGCGTCATCGAAGTTTCGATCCGCGGCTGTGACCAGCAATTTGTCCAGCGTTACCTGAGCTGCAACTCCGTCCGGTCCGCCAATGCGTCGAGCGTTCTCAGCATGGTCCTCGGGATATTCGTCTCGGTGCTTTTCTTTCTGGTCGGCGCCGGGCTTTTCGTCTATTACCGCGTGAGGGGCGTGGAAATCCTTCCGCCGGAAATTCATCTGAACGAAGTGTTCCCCTACTTTATCGTCAATGTCCTTCCGCCGGGAGCGACCGGCCTTGTTGTCGCGGCCATCTATGCGGCGGCCATGAGCAGCCTTTCGAGTGCGATTAACGCGCTGGGCAATACGACGGTGAAGGACATTATGCTAGTCCGGTCCGAGGAGGCGAAGGATCTCGCCAAGGCTCGCCGCTGGACGCTTCTCTGGGCGGCCCTCAGCACGCTGTGCGCCTTTGTCGCGGCTGACATGCAGAGTTCCCTTCTTTCGAATGCGCTTTTCTTTACCGGGCTTTTTACGGGACCCTTGCTCGCACTTTTTCTGCTCGCGTTCTTTTCGAGAAAGCTTTCCCCTTCGGCGGTTGTCATCGGTGTCGTGTGCGGCATGGTGTCGATTTTGCTCTTTAACCGCATCCCGATGCTTCCGGCGTATGTTCCGCCCTTTGACGGCATGTTCTGCTTTTTCTGGAATCCCGCAATTTCCTCTTCGGTGACGCTCGTTATGGCAAATGTTCTCGGCGTATTCTTAAAGCGGAAAGAAAATCCAGGGGATGAGCGAGGTAGAGAATGATGGACGTGGAAGACGAACGTTGGATGAAGATGGCGATTCGCGAAGCGGAGCGCGCTTATGACTTGGGCGAGGTTCCGATCGGCTGCGTCATTGTCAAGGATGGGCGCTGCATCGGGAAAGGCTACAACCAGGTCGAAACGCTCAAGGATGCGACTGCCCATGCGGAAATCGTCGCCATCGGGTCGGCCTCCGCTTCGCTTGAAAACTGGAGGCTCTCTGGCGCAACGCTCTATGTGACGCTAGAACCGTGCCCGATGTGCGCAGGTGCCATCTTGAACAGCCGAATCTCCCGGGTTGTCTATGGCTCTCCCGACAAGCGCTTTGGCGGTTGCGGCACGACCATCGACGTCATTTCGAACAATGCCATCGGGCAGAAGGTCCTCTTGACCGGGGGCGTGATGGCGGAGGATTGCCTCGGCCTTATCCAGGCGTTTTTCATGGAAATGCGCGAGAAGAAGGGCGATTCCGGCGCAAAGCCTTCCAAAAGGCTCGTCCCTTAATTTTATCTTTGCCGTATGCCTGTCTTTAAAAATTCAACTGCCGGAAAATGGGCCATAGTCTCTCCGGACGGAACGTCGCCCAGGTTTTTTCGCATTTTTAAAATTTCGCTGTTTCTCGCCCTTTCGTCTGTCTTTTTTGCCTGCGAGGACAGGAGCGTCCAGCTCGGATTCAACACGCAAAATCCGCCGCCCGAAGACTATGACCTGAAAAGTTCCTTGCAGGTTTTGATGAACGCTTCGGGAGAAAACTCCGCCGATTCGGGGCAGTCCATGACCGCGCATCTGGATTTGCGCATTCATTCGGAGCTTCTCTCTGCCTATGACGACGGAACGGGACGTTTTTTGCTCCGGGTGGATTCCGCGGACTATGCGTCCGATAACCGTTCGGTCGAGGAAACGGACCACATCGAACGTTACCTGAGAACGCAATCGGTCCAGTACAAGATGGGCGGGGACGGTGAAATGGGGGCTGTCCAGTTCGACGAAATGGTCGCCTTGCCCGATGTCGGGGATGTGGATATCCGCAAGATTTTTTTGAAAGTGCAGCCCGTGCTACCGACAACGCCTGTTTCTGTCGGGGATTCCTGGGAACGCCAGCAGATGCTTACCGACGATCGCGGAAAGGCATGCGTCGTGTATAAGTGGTTTAAGCTGGAAGAAATTTTTGAACGCGACGGGGCGAGGCTCGCCCGGCTGAAGATGAATGTCCGCTACCGCCAGAACAGCGAGGACGATTTGCAGATTATGGAAAGTCCGGACTTTATTCTCGGGACGGGAACGGTCCTTTTCGACATTTTCGCAGGAAAGGTTGTCGAAGGGGAACTTCTCGTCGAAGGGAAGCTGCGCGTCATCGAAAAGAGAAGCGGCGACACCATTCCCGATTTGCGCGTTCGCCAGAAGCTTTCGCTCCGGAGGGTCCACCCGTGAAGCGTCTCTTTTTGATTTTTCTTCTTTTCGGTTCGTCGTTTGCCGTGACGCCTTTTCCGCAAGTCAAGCATCACAAGGTGCTTCTCTCCGAGCGTTCTTCGCCGTATCTCCTGGAATCGGGCTTCGTTCTTTCGGAAAGCGACACGCTCTTGGTCGAGCCGGGAGTCGAGGTTTTTTTTAGCGGGTATGCAAAGCTCTACTTGCGCGGGACCGTCCGCATCGAAGGCTCGGCGGAAAAGCCCGTCACGTTCCTTTCCGCGGATTCGACGGAATCGTGGAACGGCCTGTATTTTTCGACAGGGGACAGATATTTCTACGTGAAGCACTTGCGCATCGAGAACGCCTTCCGGAATACGGTCATCCGTTCCCAGGGAATATTCGAGAACGTCAAGTTTGTGAACAACTACTACGGGCTCTGGGTGGAAAACTCGCCGCGGTTCGAACTTCTTTCTTGCGACTTTTCCCGGAACCGCTTCGCCCTTTCCGTCGGGGTCGGGACGGTCCGCTTTAGGAACACGAAAATCCACGACAATGTCTTCGGGCTCTATCTCTACCGGGGAACTTCCTTTGACGGCGAAAGCAAACTTGTCATGAACAACCTGGAAGCGGATATCCGTAAAGAATCCGACGAGCTCGCGGTGAAGGGCCGCAAGGTTTCAAAGAACGTCTGGCAGCGTATCGAGTCCGAATTCTAGAGGTCGAAGTGGAAGAATCGTTTCGCAGGGCTATCCGGAAAATGACAGGTTCGAGCGTGCTCGGGGCGGGCTTTCGGCAGGACCGCTCTTCGGAACTTTCAAGCCTTTCGCAGGCGATGGATGTCCGCTGGTCGATAGCCTTGAACGAACACTTGGACGCCGCGGAATCGAATCCGGAAGAGATGACATCCGGAAGCGAGATGATTTCGAACGGCTCGCACGCATGGAAACTTGCCGCGGAGGATTTCCCGGTCATCCTCGACGAGTATCGTGGCAAGTTTCGGGAATTCCGGTTCAAGTGGATGCAGCGTTTCGCGACGGACGAAATCACCCGGATGCTTTCGCAGAACCAGTATATCCTCTCGGGCGAAAACGGCTACTTCTTTTCGGCAAATGCGGAAAAGCTGCGCAACCTTTATTTTTCCACGATACACCTGATGGTAGGGGACGCAGAAAAGCTTCTTGTCAATCTTTCCGGTCGCGTGGAACATATCCAGGACAAGCTTTCGAAAATGTGGTATCGGGAAAGCGCCATCGACGCGGTTTCCAAGATCTTGCCGTCTCTCGAAGCGGCCCTCCGCGCAAGCGAATACGCCCTGACTTCCCGCCTGCGCGCTTCGCTCGCCGGTGTTGCACGGAAGCGTTTCATGGCGGAGTTCAAGGCTCCCCGTGAAAGGAAATGTTTCCCGTCTGCGCGTTCCTGCGCAAAGAACCTGGGCGCGAACAGTTCGAACATCGCCTACGAGAACGCCTTTCTCGCCTTTACGGACGACTTCTGCGATTACGCGGAAGGAGTCACGCTCTACATCGGGGAATGGTATTCGGAAAAATGGCTTCTGTATCTGCGGGGATTTTCCCGCGGCCAGCTGGATCTCTTTACCCATAAAACCACGGAATAAAAATGAAAAAATCTCTTTGGACGTTGCTTGTTTCTTTAATCGGGGCGGTGGTTCTTGTCTCCGGGGCGTTCTATTTCGGCGCGCCTCTTTTCGGCTGGCTCATCATGATGGCCATCTTCGCCATCTATCTTCTGTCCGCCTGGAATACGTTTTGCGCCATCCGTAAAATTGCCGGGGAACGCAACCTAGCATCCAGGTATGCGTCTCTCTATGAATCGGGAAGTTCCCCGTCGGATGCGGAAATCGAAGGCGACGGAATTCTCAACGGGCGAATCCGGTTCCTGCGTATGTTGAAGGCTCGGCAAGTGCTTTTCCAGGTCCAGGATCTGCCGTTTCTCAAGACGACCTGGGCTGCCGAAGAGGAAAGTTCCGTGCGGAGCGGGAGCGGGGTCGTGGTCCTGCTCGGTCTGATGGGGACCTTTTTCGGCCTGATGCTTTCTATCAACGCGGCGGGAAGCGCCATCGATTCAAATGCGACTTCCGAAACGACGCTCGGCATCATCCAGAACATCTTTTCGAGCATGAAGGGAATTTTCGGGTCGTCCCTTTGCGGGCTTTTCGCCGCCCTGATTTTGAACGCAATCCATTCCCTGTATGAATCGGACAGGGAGGCCTGGGTTTCCGAACTGGACCGTTTCACCTTGCTCTATCTGGTTCCGAAAAGCGGTTCTGCGGAAAACGCCCTCGCCGGGGAAATCCGGGAACTCTCGCGTTCGCTGAAGGGTGCGGAAGATGCGCGCGCGTCCGAGTTCAGGGAAATGCTCGCCGCTTCGAAGTCGGCGGACGAGGCGCGCTTTGCCGAACTGAAAAACGGGCTTTCCGAAATGCAATCCTCCCTGGCCGAAAATCTCCTGAAAATCGGCGAGGAATCGCTCCGCCGGCTTTCGGAATCGCAAAATGCCGCGCTCGACGGAATGCGGACCGTGGTGCAGAAAATGGCGGAGGATTTCTCGGTGGCCGGAAAGGGCGCTGCGACCTCTTTGCTTGAATCCGGGTCCATGGTGACGGAGAAACTCCGCGATTCGCTTTCTTCGGTGACGAGCGGACTTTCCGAGGAAATGCGGAAGCTTTCTTCGAGCGTCCAGTCGATCGAGTCCGGCGTGGTGAACGGTCTCGAAAAGGAAATTTCGAACCTTTCGACAAATGTGGCAAGCTCGATTTCGAATCATCTGGACGTCCAGATGGAAAATTCCGGCGAAAGGTGGAACCGCTTCATGGAAGCTCTCAAGTCTTCGACGGAAAAGGTCGCCGACGCGGAACAGAAAGGCCTGGAAATCTTGCGGACCGTGGCCGAAAACGTCGCGTCGAAGGCGAACGAATCGACGGTCGGGCTTTCGGAAACCGTTTCCCGCGAAATCGAAAGTCTCTCGCAAAAGGTGCAGGCTTCGTTTGCGGAACTTTCCCGCTCTTCGGAATCCCTTGTCGCGTCGCAGCAGTCGCTCATTTCGGGAATCGATTCCCGCGTGGCGAAGGAAAACGAATCCACGGAAGCTCTTTCTTCAAGCGTCGCCGAAGCGGCGAAACTCATGCGCGTAAACCAGTCGGAGCTTTCGGCGAACCTCGAAATGTTCGGCAAGGGAATCGAGGCGGTACTTTCCAAGCTTTCCGGGGATGTTCCCGAGCGTGAAAACGAGCAGAATTTCATCGAACGGCTGAATTCAGCGCTCCAGTCGTTTGAAGAACGCTCCGGCGAAGTCCTTCTCGAAAACGCCCTGAAAACGCAGGAAATCTTGCTCGAAATTTTGGACCAGGTTCAGAAGGCTCCCGCAAAGCCGAAGGCGGAATAGTCCATGGCGAAGCGTCGCGAAGAAAGCCATTGGCTTGTTTTTACGGACCTGACCGCCGGCCTCCTCTCGCTTTTCATTTTGGCGTTTGTCGCGATGACGACGATGAAGGAAAAGAAGGCGGAAGCGCTGACCCGTACGGAGCAGGAAGTCGTGAGCTGCCAGGAGGAAATGCGCCGGGTGGCGAAGGAGCGGAACGCGCTTCTGTCGCAAAGCCTCAAGTCTTCCCTCGAAAAGGGAATCATCGCGCTCGAAAACGGGAATATCTTGATCCAGGCATCGTTTCTCTTTCCGCGGAACGGGGCGGACCTGACCGCCGAGGGAATTTCCTACATCAAGTCGATAGGCAAGGGCCTGCAGGACGTTCTCGATACGGGCGATGCTATCATGGTTTCCGGCTTTACGGACGATACGCCGACCAATTCCCCGACCTATACGAATTGGAACCTTTCGACGGAACGCGCTGTCAATGTGGTGAAGACGCTTATCGCGCAGGGCTTTTCGCCTGAGCGGGTCTTCGCCGCGGGCTTCGGGGAATTTCACCCGAGAGTGCCGAACACGAGCGAGGAAAACCGCCGCCTGAACCGTCGCGTGGAAATCGGCATTACGCCGATTCGAAGGTCGAGCGCCGAAACCGCCGGAGAGGCTTCCCGATGAGCGGTCCGCTTGACGCAGAATTCGCTTCGGTAAAGAACCGGGTCGATGCGCTTCGCAAGAAAGACCGCTTGCCGTTTTGGCGCTTGTCCTTTGCCGACTTTCTGCTTTCGCGGGCTGCCGATTATCTGCTTCTTCAAGAGACGGACGAAGCTTCCGATACGATCCTCCGCCTGAACCGCTGGGTAGAGCAGCACGAACGGGAACTTTCCCTGTCGGAAAAACCGCAAGAATCCAAGGTTCCGCTTTGGAACAGGGAATCCCTGGAAAAGGAAATTTCCGAATTCCAGAAGAAGCTTTCGTCGAAAAAATATCTGATTCCCGTCGCGGAACGCATTTCGTTTACGAGCGGTATCGAAAAAGCGCAAAGCCTTATCGTGGAAGGCTCTTTCGATCGCGCCTATTCCGAGCTGTTTGCGCTTCGCTCGCAGCTGGTTTCCCGGTTGCACCGCTCTTACCGGGCGCGGGCGGTCATGATGCTTTACAGCACCCGCCAGGCAGGCTTTGGGCATTCGCCGGCGGGAACGGTCGTAGGGCCTTACAATGCGGAACATACCCTGGAAAGCGCGCTTTCCCTTGTCGGGGAACGCGACGCCATCTGGGTGGAAGATTTTTTGGAACTCTATGACGGTATTTCAAAAATCACGGAACGCCTCGCTCCGCTAGAACGAAAACGCCGATGATTTCATATACCCCATTGGGGTATTTTTTTGTATATTTATTGCGAACCGCTGCTTTGGTAAAGCGGCTTGAAAGAGGTTTCGCTATGGTGAAAAAGGCTTGCGACTGCAAGGATTGCAAAATAAAGCACCGCGATGAATCGGAAATACGCCGGATGGTTTCCCGCCTGAACCGGATCGAGGGCCAGATCAAGGGCATCCGGGGAATGCTTGAAAAGGACGCCTACTGCACGGACATATTAATCCAGGTTTCGGCGGCGAACGCGGCGCTAAACGCTTTTAACAAGATGCTTCTCTCGAACCATATTCGGACCTGCGTCGCAAAGCATGTACGCGAAGGCGACGATTCGGTAATCGACGAGCTTGTCGAAATTCTTCCCAGACTGATGAAATAAAGGAGTTCCCAAATGCTGAACGTTATCATTGTCCTTCTGATTCTCGCGGCGATTGTTTTCGCTGTCCGCTCATCGATTTTGCATTTCAAGGGACAGGGCGCCTGTTGCGGCGGTGGAAGCGGTGAAACGATTGCCGTAGAAAAGACGCTCGAAGGAAATGTCGTTTGCGAAAAAACGGCTGCCGTCGAGGGAATGGTCTGCAAAAATTGCGCAGCCCACGTGCAGAACGCCCTGAATGCGTTGGAAGGCGTCTCCGCCAAGGTGAACCTGAAAAAGGCCGAAGTCCAGATCCGTGCCGTCCGCGATGTTTCGGACGAAGAAATCCGGAAAGCCGTTTCCGATGCGGGCTATGGCGTCGGGAAAGTTATCGACCGTTAAATTCTCGGAGAAAAGATGGAAAAGTTTCGCGTCATCGGAATGTCGTGTGCCGCCTGTGTCGCCCGTGTCGAAAAATCCGTCCGGGATGTTCCCGGTGTGGCGTCCTGCTCGGCGAGCCTTCTTACGAACAGTCTGCTCGTGGAGGGAAACTTTAAAAGTTCGGATGTCATTTGTGCCGTTGAAAAGGCTGGCTACGGTGCATCTCCGTGGAAAGATTCCTCGGCGAGCGAATCGGAGCTGGACCTGCTTGCGGACAGGACTTCGCCTCTTCTGTGGAAACGCTTTTTCTTTTCGATAGCCTTTCTCTCGGTCCTTCTTTATTTCAGCATGGCAAATCCGCTTCTGGGATTGCCGCTTCCGGCTTGCTTTGCCCGGTATGCGCTTTTGGGCGGTTCCGTGCAGATGGCGCTTGCGCTGATCGTTCTCTTCATCAACCGGAAATTTTTCGTGAGCGGATTCCGGGCGCTTTTTCACGGCGGACCGAATATGGATACGCTGGTTTCCCTCGGAGCGGGCGCTTCGTTTGTGTACAGCTTCGCGATGCTTTTCTTTTCGGATGGGAAATCCCTTTATTTTGAAACGTCGGCGATGATAGTTACGCTGATCACCCTGGGAAAATGCCTGGAAGCGATGTCGAAGGGTCGCACGACGGACGCGCTGAAAAGCCTGGTGAAGCTCGCGCCCAAGACGGCGAATGTCATCCGGGATGGAAACGAAATCGTGGTGGAGGCGTCCCAGGTGAAGGTGGGGGACGTCTTTATCGTAAAGCCAGGCGAAAGCGTTCCCGTCGATGGCGTGGTTTTGGAAGGCGCGTCCTCTGTCGATGAATCCGCGCTTTCCGGCGAGAGCATCCCTGTCGATAAGGAAGTGAATTCTCCTGTCAGCGCGGCGACGCTTAACCAGAACGGATTTTTAAAATGCCGGGCGCTTCGGGTCGGACGCGATACGGCGCTTTCGAAAATCATCGATATGGTGAGCGAAGCTTCGGCGACAAAGGCGCCGATCGAAAAAATCGCGGATCGGGTCTCCGGCGTTTTTGTACCGGCTGTCATCCTCGTTTCGCTCGTGACGTTTTCTGTCTGGAAATTCCTGGGGGCGGATTTTTCGTTTGCGCTTTCCCATGCGATTGCCGTACTTGTCGTGAGCTGCCCGTGTGCGCTCGGCCTTGCGACGCCTGTCGCCATCATGGTCGGGATGGGCAAGGGGGCGAAAAACGGAATACTCTTCAAGACGGGATCCGCCGTGGAAGAAACGGGGCGGATTCGGATTGTCGCCTTGGACAAGACGGGAACGATTACGCGGGGAAAGCCTGTCGTGACGGATATCGTTCCGAACGGAATGTCCCCGGAAAGTTTTTTGGAACTGGCCGCTTCGCTCGAAGTGCGGAGCGAACATCCGCTGTCGAAAGCGATCCTCGCTAAAGCGGAAGAGCTTTCCGTCAAAATCGTGGAACCGGAATCTTTCACGGCGAAATCCGGCTTGGGCGTAGAGGCTCTTGTCGCTGGCAAAAAGGCGTTTGCCGGGAATCTGGGATTTATCCGCTCCAAGGTTTCGGTCGATTCTTCCGTAGAAAGCTCGCTTTCAAAACTCGCCGACGAAGGGAAAACCCCGATTCTATTTGCGGATGAAAATGTTTTCCTCGGAATCATCGCTGTTGCGGATGAACTGAAAGAGGACAGCGCCGCCTCGATTTCCGAACTGAAGAAGATGGGAATCTACACGGTCATGCTTTCGGGGGACAATAAGCGGACGGCTTCGGCTGTCGCGCAAAAGGCTCATGTCGATGAAGTCGTCGCGGGGATCCTTCCGGGAGAGAAGGCAAGTGAAATCCGCCGGTTGCAGCAGCGCGGAAAGGTCGCGATGGTCGGTGACGGCATCAACGATGCGCCAGCGCTTGCGGCGGCAAATGTCGGCATGGCTATCGGAGCGGGAACGGACGTGGCAATCGATGCCGCGGATGTCGTGCTGGTAAACAGCAGTCTGGAAGATGTCTGCGCCGCGGTCCGCTTGAGCCGGGCGACCCTTTGGAACATCCGGGAGAACCTTTTCTGGGCGTTCTTCTACAATGTCGCCCTGATGCCGCTTGCCGCCGGGGTGTATTACGCAATCAACGGCTGGTCCATGCATCCGGTTCTCGGAGCCTTTGCGATGAGCCTTTCGAGTTTCTGTGTCGTGATGAACGCTCTCCGGCTGAATTTCAAACGGATTCGGTCGAGACGCAAGGAGTGTAAAATGGAAAAAATGACGAAGAACATTCGGGTCGAAGGAATGATGTGCGCCCACTGTGAAGCCCGTGTCCGCGAAGCGCTGCTTTCGATTCCGGGAATCGAGAATGCCGTGGCGGATCACAAGAAAAATTGCGTAAAAATCGAAAGCTCGTCCCTGCCTTCCGAGGAATCCCTGGAAGCGGCAATCCAAAAGGCCGGTTACACTTACAGGGGATAAAAGAAAACCGTCCGGAAATTCGGGCGGTTTCGTTTAGCAGAAAGATTACTTTTTCTTTTTCCCAGTTTCCTTTGCGAGAATTTTTTCCGCTTTGCGGAATTCTTCCTTGACGGAAGTTCCGCCGGTTCCGCCCTCGATGTTTCTACGTGAGACGGAGTAGGCGAATGTCAGTTTCTTTTTGACGCTTTTCGGGTCGGGAACGCCCTTGCTTGCCCATTCCTCATCGGAAAGGTCGGTGAACTGTTCGCCCAGCCTCGCTGCTTCGCCGACAAGACTTCCGACAATTCGGTGCGCATCGCGGAAGGGAATTCCGTCTTCGACAAGAATATCGGCGAGATCCGTCGCGAGGAGCGCGGGGAGCATCTTGCCTTCCATCTTGTCGAAATTCCACGTGGCGCTTTCGATGGCCTCTTTCATGACGCGGAGAATGACCTTTGCCGTGCGGACGCTGTCGAAAACGGGCTGTTTGTCTTCCTGCAGGTCGCGGCTGTAGGAAAGCGGAGCGCCCTTGACAAGCGTAAACATCGCGCTGAAATTTCCGAGCATCCGACCGGACTTTCCGCGGATGAGTTCCATCGAATCGGGGTTCTTCTTTTGCGGCATCATCGAGGAACCGCTTGAAAACGCGTCGGACAGGGTGAGGTAGCCGAATTCGCTCGAACTCCAGATGACAAAGTCCTCGGCGTAGCGGCTGAGCGTGCTTGCGATAATCGAAAGGTCGCTCAGGAATTCAAGCGCCATGTCCCGGTGGCTGACCGCATCGATGCTGTTTGCGCTCGGACGTTCAAAGCCTAGTTCCCTTGCGACTAGCATCCGGTGGTAGGGGAATGCGGAGCCCGCCATCGCGCCACTCCCGAGCGGGAGTTCCACGTGCAGGTCGAGGAAGTTTTCGAGCCTCTGGGCGTCGCGGGAAAGCGCAAAGAAAAGGCTCATCAGGTAATGGCTGAAGAGTATCGGCTGCGCCTGCTGCAGGTGCGTGTAGCCGGGCATCAGCTTTCCGAAATTTTTCTTGGCGACGGCGAGCACGGACGCTTGGAGGTCGATGACCAGCTTACGGATTTCTTCGGCGCGGTGGCGCATGTAAAGCTTGAAGTCCGTGGAAACCTGGTCGTTGCGGCTTCTTCCCGTGTGGATTTTTTTCCCGAGGTCCCCGATGCGTTCCGTGAGGACACGCTCCACGGCCATGTGCACGTCTTCGTCCGTAGGGAGCCAGAGGTTCTTCCCGTTATGGACATCTTCGAGAATGCCCAGAAGCCCCTTGCGGATTTTCGCATAGTCCGCCTTGCTCAGGACGCCCGATTCCACAAGACCCTTGCCGTGGCCGAGAGAACCCTGGATGTCTTCTTCCAAAAGTTCCTTGTCGAAGTCGAGGCTAAAGCTAAGGTCTATCATGCTTTGGGCCATGCCGCAGTCGAAGCGACCATCCCACATCATTTTTTTGCCAGTCTTTTTGACCATGGAAAATCCTCGTTTTTTTTTACACCGCAAAGATAAAAAAATGATAGACCGCACCCCGGCATTTTTTCGTGGCGAGCTGTTTATCGGTTCCAGCCCGAATGCCCGTCTCCGTAAGAAACGGGACCCACATCGTCGAAGTCGTCTTCGGAATTGTGCACGCCGAGAAAGCGCTTCATCTTTTTCAGTTGGAAGTACGCGGTCACATCGTTGTCGGATGGCGGAATCTGTTTTTTTGAATCGTCTTTCATCGGTCGGAATATCCTTGTGATGCGTCCCATTGCGGCGTTGTACCATCGGCGGCGTTTT
Source organism: uncultured Fibrobacter sp. (assembly GCA_934691725.1). Taxonomy (GTDB): domain Bacteria; phylum Fibrobacterota; class Fibrobacteria; order Fibrobacterales; family Fibrobacteraceae; genus Hallerella. Next base: position 19,042 of record CAKUTF010000015.1, read on the forward strand.
TGTACAAATTATTTTCCTTGGGGGTGTAAATCTCGTTTCCCGTTTCCATGCTTACGTTGTCTGTCCAGAGTTCGCACTGGGTCATCACCGTTTGCACGGCGTCTTCCATTCCCTCGGGCGGATACTTGTGTTTTTTCAGCAGTTTTTTGATTGCCATGCGCATGTGGGCGCGGGCGCTCTCCTTCTTTTGCCAGTCGATTGTCTTGTTCTTGCGTAAATTTTCCGTGAGCTCTTTGGTTATCGCGATAAGCTCGCTGTTCTCGTAAAAGTCCTTGATAGCCTGCGGACGCGTGAGCGCATCGTAAAATGCGAGTTCTTCTGCGGAAAGGCCGAGTGCGTCGCCTTCTTTTTGCGCTTCGGCCATGTCGCGGGCCATTTTCAAAAGTTCTTCGATGACTTCTCCGTTGGTGAGCATCCCGTTCAGGTAGCGGTTCATCGCCTGCTGCAAAATGACGCTGAACTTTTCGGACTTGACCACGTTCGTGCGGCGGTAAAGGCGTACCTGTTCTTCGATCAGTTTGCGGAGCATTTCTAGAGCGAGATTCTTCTCTTTCATCTTCGCTATTTCGGCGAGGAACTTTTCGTCAAAGAGCGAAACGCTTGATTTAAAATCCGAAAAGAGATTGATGACGCCTTCGCTTTGGATGCAGCCTTTCAAAAGTTCGTTAATCTGTGCGTTGATTTCTTTGAGCGAAACTTTCCCGCTGCCCGAGTACGTGTAGCGCAAAACCATCACGCGGACTGCGTTAAAAAATTCCGCTTCCATGCGCTCCTGTTTTTGTGCAATCGAAGAGCAGAGCGAAAGCGATTGGCCGAGCATCATCGCTTCTTTCTGGAATACTTCGCGTTTTTGTGTGCGGGAAATATCCAGGATAAAGTTCGTCGCAGCGGTAACGCATCGGTTGAGCTTTAAATTGGAATGGCTCACGGCATCGCTGTAATCGAAACCGTGGAAAAGGTCTTTGCAAATCTGCAGTTTTTCCTGGAATTTCGGATATGCGGTGCGGGCCACGTCCATTTCGCCGTAGTTCTTGCGGTCACGGACTGTGTAATCGTTCATCGCCTGTTTCAACGCTTGAGCGATGCCGATATAATCGACGACGAGTCCGCCTTCCTTGTTTTGGAAAACGCGGTTCACCCGGGCGATAGCCTGCATCAGGTTGTGTCCTTCCATCGGCTTGTAAACGTACATCGTCGCGAGTGACGGAACGTCAAAACCCGTCAGCCACATATCGACGACAATCGCAATTTTCAGCGGGCTTTCGTTGTCCTTAAAGGCTCGCGCCTTTTCTTCGCGGTTTTGCTTGTTGCCCACGATTCCGTGCCATTCGCTCGGATCTTGATTGCTTTCGGTCATCACGACGGCAACTTTCTCTTCCCAATTCGGACGCAGTTCCAAAATCTTTCTGTAAATCGCCATGGCGATGGCGCGGTTGTAGGCGACGATCATCGCTTTTCCGGTCAGCAAATCGGCTCGATAATTTTCGTAGTGCTCGATGATGTCGGAGACCAAAGACTGGATGGTCTGCGGATTTCCGAGGACCGCTTCCATTTGTCCAAGGTCGCGCTTGCTTTTTTCAATTGCCTCCGGGTCCGCGTTTTCCGCAAGGAGATCGTATTTTTCGTCGAGAAGCTTGAGCGTCTCTTCGTTAAAGCGAAGCTTGACTACGCGGCTTTCGTAGTACACGGGGCGCGTGGCGCCATCTGACACAGCCTGCGTCATGTCGTAAATGTCGATGTAGTTCCCGAAAACTTCTTGCGTACTGCGGTCTTTTTTGGAAATCGGAGTGCCGGTGAAACCGATGTAAGTCGCATTCGGCAAACAGTCTCGGACGATGCGCGCAGAACCGATGGAACGCTTGGCGATGTTCTTCCCGTCTTTATCTTTAACGATTTTAACCTTTTCGGTTAAACCGTATTGGCTGCGATGCGCTTCATCAGCCATTACGACAATGTTCTTGCGCACCGAAAGAGCCTCTGCGGATTCTTCGAACTTTTGTATCGTCGTGAAAAAGATGCCGTTCGCCTTGCGACCGTTCAGCAGTTGCTTTAAATGTTCGCGCGACTCCGCTTGTACAGGCTCCTGTCGCAAAAAATCGCTGCACTTTTTAAACTGCCCAAAGAGCTGATCGTCCAAATCGTTGCGGTCGGTGATGACGACAATCGTCGGGCTCTCTAAAGCGCTTTGCAACAGGTGCGCGTAAAAGACCATCGACAGCGATTTTCCCGAACCTTGCGTGTGCCAAAAAACGCCGCCTTTCCCGTCGGTACGCGTTGCGCGCTTGGTCGATTCAATCGCTTTTTTAACCGCAAAATATTGATGATATGCGGCGAGAATTTTGAAAGTTTTTACGCCTTCGTTTGAAAAACAGATGAAGTTCTGCAAAATGTCTAGCAGACGTTCCTTTTGAAACATGCCTTCAAAGAAAGTGTCGAATTCGGCGACATTGCCGGTTTCTTTTTCGCCGTTCTTCGTTTTCCATTCCATAAAGCGGTCTTCGCCACTGGTAATGGTTCCCGCTTTAGATGTAAACTGATCGCTCATCACGCAAATGCAGTTGTAAATGAAAAGGCTTGGGACCTCTTGCATGTAGTTCTTGATTTGCAGATAAGCTTCGCTCGCGTTTGTCTCTTCGCGGCTCGGGGATTTGAGTTCAAAAAGAACGACCGGGATGCCGTTTACAAATAAAAGTACATCGGGACGCTTGTTCGATTTTTCAATGACGGTCCACTGATTCGCAATGATGAAGCTGTTGTTGCTTGCGTTTTTAAAATCGACCAGGTAAATAATTTCGGACTTGTTTTCGCCTTTGTCGGAATAGGCGACCTGCACACCGTTTTGCAGGTAATCCGTAAAGATTGCGTTTTGCGTTACGAGGTCGCCGTTTTCAAAATGACGCAGCTTGTTGAGCGCTTCGGAAAGAGCCTGCGGATGCGCATGCGGATTGATGCGATGAATCGCCGCTTCTAGCATGGGCTCGTAAAGCGGATCGTGAAAGTCTCTTTCGACGTCTGGCCCATAGCGATATTCCCATCCCAGCGTATCGCGGAACAGTTCAATGATACTTTGCTCGTAGGCGTTTTCGTCGAGAAGGGACATGGACTAAATTCCTTTGTGGAAAATTTAATCAATTTTGAGAGGGGGGGAGGAATGAAGCCATGCCGGTATTCATCCTTGAACATGGTAAAAAAAAGAACCTCAACGAAATGTTGAGGCTGTTGAAGTCTAGATGTGTAGAAATTTCTTATTTCACTGCTTTTTCCGCAGCGATTCTGTCCGCAATTTCTTGCACCTTTCCAAGCGGCAACTTGAGGATACGGGCTACACGCTCTACAGAATCACCTTCGCGAAGGAATGCTTCGGCACCTTCAGTACGTCCTTCTTCACGTCCTTCCTTGAATCCGTGCTTGTAGCGGAGATTGAGTTCCTGTTCTAGAGTCATATATGCCTTCCTCGTTGCGGGATCCATATGGTACTTTTCGACCAGCTCGTGAATGCGCTTCATCCTTACGGTTTCGCACTTCTGGGTGGCGAAATACTGCATATACTCGCGAGTTTCCCCGTCGTTCATATCGGAGTACATATTGAAAATATAAAAATTCTTGTAACAGAGGTCGGCCAGCGTAATTTCCGGCGAACTTTCTTCGCGGTTCTGGAACCTGTAAATGGCCTTTCCCTTATGGAAAATATCGTCGGGGCAGATGAACAAAATGTACTGTTCCTGGAGTTCCTCGTAATCGGCTCCCTTGGCCAAAGCGTCCAAATCGCACATGCTCTGGTAATAGCGGGCACGCTTGGGGAGTTCTCCCGTATTTTCCATCTGAAGTTCGATATCGAACTGCCGCCCGACCCGAACCATGCCATCATCACCAGAAATTTCTTCCCACACCTGAACGTCAAAACGGACACCCTTGTGAAAGGGATCCTCCTGGGTGGTAGCTTCTGAAACAACGGAAATCTTTTCGATATTCACTTTCAGGATTGCTTGCAAGAAATCCTTGGCGACATCCACATTGCTGAAAACCTTGCAGAACATGAAATTGTCTGTAATATCCAGTTCTTCGTAGGGCTTCATTTTGAATTCGTTCATTTTTACTCCTCCCTCGCCGACATGCTAAAAACGGTGAGGCTTTAATTCATGATAAAGATAATCACTAACCGATGTCAAAAGATGACAATTTGAAATTTTTTGAAAAAAGCCGCTAAGATTTTTCGTCAGGTTTCTTATACCCCTTCACCTTCTCCCTAAGCTTTTCTTCTTCTCCGTTTCCTTTGGTGGAGAATCGGATGTAATCGATGCCGTAACGTTCGAGAATTGCGTTTTTCATGCGGTCGCGGGTGCCTTGGACGGAATCTGCCTTGTGGAAGCTTGCGCCGTCGATTTCTACGGCCAGAACGGGCGACTTGGTGATGCGATTGGTGATCAAAAAGTCAATGTGGGTGGCGGGGTGCTTGGCGTAATGGAGCAACGCGGGTTCGCTGTAAAGTTTCGAAAAGTCGCGTATCAGGTGGTTCATGGGGTACTCGAAATAAACTTCGAGGCTCGGGCAATCCTTAAGTACCTTGCAAATCATTTCGTATGCGGCGTTTTCTGTGGGGTATTTGGAAATCTGCTTGCTGGAATCGAAAGACTTGATCTTCTTGGAATCAAACAGAAAGTCGAAAATGGAATAAATCGCGCTTTCTGTGGTAACGCCGGCATTGTACTGGATGTAACCAATCAGGTCGCTCAGCAGACTGCCTTTGGGTTGCTCCTGTTTGGAGGCTACAAGGATAAACTGATTCTTTGCGCGGGAAACGGCTACATTGATAATCTGCGGGTCACCCGAAAATTCTGTCAGTTCGTTATCGACGGTTGAAAAGACGATGCAGTCTTTTTCTCGGCCTTGGAACTTGTGAATGGTGGAAATGTCTAAACCCGGAAGGAGCTCTCGTAATGCGCGGCACTGATTTTTGTAAGGGGAGATAATCCCTATATCGCGGGTGGAGAGTTGCGGCAAAACTTCTCGCACAATAGCGTCCACCTGTTTCTGGTTTACGTTGTTCTCGTGGCTGGCGGGAACGGTCCAGTGAATGGTCAGCGGATTCTGTTCAGTATTTTTGGAATGAACTATCAGCTGGTTGTCGTAGAATTTTTGATTGCAGAATTCGATGATTTTTGGATTACAGCGATAATGTTCCCGCAGCAAAGTCTGGGCACCGGTGGGGATAAAGCCCGCGATGGAATCCAGGAAGGTGACTTCACCGCAGTTGTACATCTGCGGAACCTTGTGCTTTGCGAAAATCTCGTCGTACTTTTCTTTTTCTGCTTGAGTTGTAACCTTCTCCAGTTGCTTGCTGTCGCCCACAATTACAGCGTTTTTTGCACACGAAAGGGCAAGTGCGCCGGTAGCGATATCCACCTGCGAAGATTCGTCCATGATGATGTAGTCAAAAATCGCGTTGGGGTTGAGCGTACTTTTCGAGGCGAACGTGGTGCTGAAAACGATAGGGTAATCCGTAAGGAACAAACTCCATTTAAAATACAAGTCGTCTTTTGAATAGACTGTCTGTTTTTGTGAATTGAACCTTTTCGAAAGATTGTCATACAGAACACCCTTCGAAAATTCCACAAGATCCGCAGAGGCTTTTTCGTTGGCTTTTGCGGTATTCGTCAGACCCTTGATGCGATTGGCGTATTCCGCCAATTGGGCAGCATAACAGCAATTTTCGAGGCAGGCGATAACGGTTGCGACATTCCCTTTCAAAAATTTCCAGTTGGACAGACCCTTAAAGAATCGAATTAGAATCGAATTTTAAAACGCGTAAAAAAGGGTAGCTGCTTTTTAGAAGGGTTCCTTTTGGCGAAGACTTCAATTTGATTACGAATTTTCTTGATGTTGCCTTGTTCCAGATTGTTGCGATTTTCAATGGCATAGGCCGAACCGACAACTTCCTCGAGATACACTTTGAAATGTTCGTAATTCTTCTGGAGCCTTTCGAACTCGGCCTTGATTTGTGCCAGCTCGTTTTGCGTATTATAGAGCGTCTTTGCGGCGGCAACCTTCTGAGGAATTGCTTTTTTCCATTGTTGTAAAGTTGGATAGTTTTGCACAGATGGCAAATCTATTTTGCGATTCACCTGGGACTGAACAAAGATATCTTTATTTTCGCGTTTCCCCAGCATGGCCGAAACGAAATCCAGCTTGTACTGCGCGAGCTTTTCTTGGACGTTCTGGATGGCACTGTTGTTGTTCGAAACCACCAGTGCGGTTTTGCCCTGAATCAAGAGGTTCGCGAGAATGTTTAAAATGGTCTGGGTCTTGCCGGTCCCTGGCGGGCCCTGGATAAGGCTAATGCTATACTTGAATGTATTTTGAACCGCGTTAATCTGGCTCAGGTTACTGCCGAAGGGGAAAATCAGATCTTTGCGCGCCATTGGGTGCGTGTCTTTTTGCGGTCCCGTCTTTAGATAGTACGTAAGCGCCGTTTTTTCGTGCTCGTAAATTCCCTTGATTTTTTCGTACTGCTTTTGCAGTAACGAAATATCTTTCTTTTGATCGGCGTTTGCTCCGCATTCTTGAATGAGCAGGGGATTGTTTGCCGCGATGTCTTTCAGATAGTTCAAGACGCCATTCGAAAATTCATCCTTCGACCTATTCAGAACATTTAAGGCGTCGTACTTGTAAGTCTTGGCGCTGGTCTTGAAAATCACGTGCCAGTATCGTTTACCGTTTTTTGAATTCTTGAATTCAAGAACAGACTGGATGTCGTGTAATTCGGACCCGTCCGCACAAATCTTCTGCTCCGAAAAATCATGCGGAATGGGATTCTCGAGGCAAACCACATTTCCCGCATTGTACCTGTAAGACTTCCCGCTGTTAAAGACGACAACGCAAGTATGGCTCGCGTCATCGAACGAAAGAGAAGAAACATCTTCCGTCTTGATTTCGTCTTTAATCAGAATGAGGGTGGTCGTGGGGGACATTTATTCTTCAAATAGTTTTGAGTCTTTCAAATCCTCTTTGGAGCCATCTAGTTTTTTATAGAGATTTTCGCAAAGAATGTGCAGTGCTGCCAAAGCATGAATGACATTCTTCAAATTTGCTCGCTGATAATTGGGAACCCCTTTCTCTGGGACATCTGCACGAAAATGCTTGACCAGGTTGTAAGATTTCCACCAGTCCGCAGCGCCCTCACTATTGAATTTTGTGAAAGGTACAAGATGAATATGCTCGTAAGGTGACTTGGTCTCTCTCTTTTGGTCTTTGATGGATTGATCTTTATTGAGAATTACTTCGACCTTCTTGATGATGTTATTCACCTTGGCTTTGGGATCCACTACTTTGCAGTATTCTTCTGCAATGGAATCCAGCTCACTGCAGACATTCAGGAAAAGATATGTGAAACGATGCGAAAAGGTATCAAAATTATTTTTTGATATCGTGACATACTCATCTGTTTCTAGGAAGTCCTTTTCCAAAAGCAGATATTGTTTCCAGAAGATTTTGGAAAATTGTTGGGGAGTCATAATTTAGCCTCTATTTCCTTCTAAATTTTTAAAATCACAATTAAGTAAACACTTTAATATTTTTTTATCTAATATTTTTTCAACTTCATCTTCATTAATATCCTTAAATTCAGCAAGCAGCAATTCTTTAATTTTATTGCATATTTTTTTAGAAGTCTTTTCTTTTAAAGAAAGATAATACCGGATAGATTCACATACAGAATGTTCGAATTCTTTTGCAGAAATAGGATCGTCCCACAAATCGGGAACACAGGTATAAATAACGCCTCGGCAAAAGCGCTCTCTAAATTCTTCATATTTTTCATCCGTCAATTTTGTAGAAATTTTTCTCCACCATGAATCCCATTTCTTTCTTATTTCTTTTTCAGGTAAGTTATCTAACGTCCAAGATCCTACTTTATTGTTTTCACGATTGTTTTGAATTTTTTTTATAACTTGTGTGAAACTATCCTGCAGAGATGCAAAATTGTCAATTACGAATTTGTTTAATTCTTTTATTTTCTCTTCTTTATTTCCACTAAGGTCATCTAATGAGTCTTTAATTTTTTTTTATATAGTCTTCTGGAGCCCAAAAACCATAACAACTTTCGATGCAATAATTTTTCCAAGATGCCCGTGTATTTTTCCAATTAGAATTATAAAAGGATGGAGGTTTTAAGTTGGCATTTGTAATGATCTTTTCGAGAGATAGACTGTTCAATGCCTTTATCTCCAAATAATCGTAAATGTCATCACGTATATTTTGTTGTGAACTCAATGAATCTAAATAATCTTCTGGAAGATTTAACGGTATTCGAAGAGGATCTTGTTCTTTTGCGTCTCTATAGAGCCTTCCTTTTAGGAAAATATCTCTGATTGATTTTGCCATTGATATTTTACTGGTTGGACTCCCTATTTTCCATGAATCAAGAGTTTCGACATATTTTTTTAGAGAACGTATTATTTTTTTTTCTTCTGTACGTTTTTTCTTTTTTACATCAAGGGAAAGTGCTATTTCTTCATTATTCGCAAAGGCTTTTTTCGTAAAATTCGCAGAGCCAAGAACTATTTTACTGATAGTCCTTGATTCGCTAATATAGAATTTAGAGTGAAATAATGTACCACATTTTACTAGATATATCCCACTGCTCTCATCAAAGTGATTTCGTTTATCTCGAATTCTTTTGGCACTTTTATCTAAAGACTTCTTTATGTTTTCATTGGAAAAATAGCGGCTTGCATTTTCATCAAGATATATTGCTAAATGGCTTGAGCCTTTCGAGTACTTTTTTTTCTTTAAAACAGTAATAATTTTATCGATAAATTTAATGTCTGTAAAAGCAGAGGCTATTAACAAATAATCAAATTTACTATGACCTTTGGCAAAAATGGAATCAAAGTTAAGTCGTTCAATTTTGTTTTCTGTATCGCCGTTTAGGTCAAACATTTTTGTTGAGATTAACTGCATTGCTAATTCTCTCCGTTCATGAGCTTGGGGAGAAGGGTGTCGCGGAATTCAACCAGGCTCCTGTTTTCTTTCCGATTTTTATCGACTAGCCGCAGCATCGGAGCGGCAATTGAAGCAAACTTTTGGAGAACTTCTTCCGGTGGAATACAAACCCCGTATTTCATCATCTGCGATTTATCCCCGCGAGGCATTTTTGTGCCTTTGGCCCCTTTGAGCACATAGTTAAAGAAATCGTCTTGACAAAGCAAACAATAATTGTATATCGCCAAAGACGCTTTCCTCGGCTTAAAGCATAAAACGTCCGTTGAACACCCCGCCAATTCTTCGGTACAGAAGAGAATCTTTTTAAAGTACGGTCGGATGTTTGAAATGATCGTTTCCCCGGGATAGCAACGCGTAGTCTGGGAAACATTTGGCAAATTGGCAGCCGGACAAACGCCCGCTTTATTCGGGAGCATATTCTCGGTAGAATAATAGGAGGATGCCGTCAATTCAGAAACATCTACTTTATCTTTTTCAAATTCCGCGATTTCCGACAATGTTCCTTTACGCCAATCCCCCGGCATATTCCCGCCAAAGGGCGCGAAGTCGATGAACCAGTTCTTGAAGAGCGCTCGCGCCTGTTCCTCCAGGTTCCTGTTTATCGCGCTGTTGAGTTCTATCTTGTCGTCGAGCGCGCCGAGGATTTCCGCGATGCGGCGCTGCTCCGCAGGGGGCGGCAAACTGATTGGCAAAAGTTTCAGCTTTTCGCCTGGCAAGTGCTTAATCGTAGAACCTGTGCAATACTGATCAAAAAGTCCTTTTTGACCTGCCCACAGCAGATAGTAATAGAGAAATCTGTAATCAACGTTTTCGTGGCAACGAACGCGGTGCAGTGCCTTTTGAATTTTCATATTTGGAACTTGGTCTTTCCAAATTGCACATCTGCCTGGTTCTCCGCCTTCGCAAACTACGATATCGCCGAATTTTAATCCGTAGCGTTCGTTTTCGGATTCTTCAAATCGCATTAAGGGAAGGTCTTCTAAATCGAAAGACCCCCAACGTACATTGACGTTGGCCAAATACGGCTGTGGAATACCACGGTTTTTCTTCGCGTCGAGCATCTTGCCCAAACACGAATCCGTGATTTCGCCAAGCTTGACTTCTTTCCATTCACTCATACTTTACCGTTCCCCGCCGGATTCCCCGGTCAAGCCGGGGAATGACACGCGAAGCGAACCCTCTTGCGAGATTCTTGATTGATTCGACTTTGCAATTTCGTCCAGCTTGACTTCTTTCCATTCGCTCATACCTGTTTTCCGTTCTGTATTGCCCGTTTTTGTTCCCTTTTTACAAAATTATAAAAACTGCGCGAAATATACGGGGAGCATCTGGATTGCTCCGTCTGCTTGCGTATCCTTGGTGTGCAGCAGATAGCACGTTTTGATGCGGTCGGAAAACTTTTGGCGGAATGCATCCAAAGAGGCGTGGACATTGTAACCGGATGACTTGACTTCGATGGGGCAAATCTTGTTCCCGCAGGAAAGAAGAAAGTCGATTTCATATCTCTTGGTGCTGTTAGGCTTGGGAAAAGAGTAGTAAAAGAGCTCCGCTCCCTTTGAGCGCAATATCTGGGCGATGGCGTTTTCGTAAACGTATCCGAGATTGGCGTTGAGGCTGTCGTTCAGGAGCTTTTGGTAGATGATGTTTTCTGTAAACGCTTTGTCCTTGAAGGCAAGCGTAACGAATAGTCCCGTGTCTTCGAGGAACAGCTTGAATTTGGAAATGGCCTTATGAAGCGAAAAGCCGACGCTCGGGTCGTTTGCGTGGTAGGCCATGGAGACTGTCATGGAATCCTTCATGTCCATGAGGGTTTCTTCGATAGAGGCAAGATGGTTGTTGCCTAATACCGGTGAAATCTGGTATCTAGAAACATTGGCGCTTAGCATGGCGGGGATATTGTTGAACAGGAGAGAAGCTTTTCCTGTCGGGTCGATTCGCCTAAAGTCGTCTTCGTACAGTTCGAGAATCTCACGCTTGACGGCATCCACGGTGGAGAAGTCGTTGTTTTCGATGTAGGCGTTTAGGGCTTGCGGCATCCCGCCAATGAGCATGTATAGCCTAAAGTTGCGCATCAGCTTGCGGTGTACGGCGTTTCCCGCGGGCCTTTTCTTTTGGAACAATTCCTGCATGAGCGGCAGGGAAACTTCATCGTTTAGCGCCCACCGGAACTCTTCAAAATCCATGGGGTGCATTTCTATCCGGGTTTCTTCGCTGGGGATGACGATTCCTTTTATGTTTTTCTTTATGGAAAGCAGCGAACCGGTTTCGATATAGTCGTAACGCCCGTCTTTGACAAGATGCTTGATGGCTTGGCGCGCTTGAGGACAAAGCTGGACTTCGTCAAAAATGATGACGGATTCGCGCTCGTAAAGTTTTTTGTCAAAGCGGGTTTTCAGCATCAGGAAAAAGAAGTTGATATCGCTCATGTCATTAAACAGGTCCCGGATATCCTTGCCGGCTTTGCTGAAGTCGATGAGGATGTAGGACTTGTATTCCTTTTGGGCGAATTCTTCAACGATTGTCGATTTCCCGATGCGGCGAGCGCCTTTCACCAAAAGAGCGGTCCTCCCTTTTCGGGTATTTTTCCAGTCCAGCATTTGCCGGTAAATTTTGCGCTTGAACGGTGTCATTTTTTTTGCCACGTGGATGGAGCTTTAAAAATACCAAATTTAAAATAGTATTTTTTGAATAAAAATACCAAATTTGTTCAGTTAAAGGTGAATAAAAATACCGATTTTGAAGTTCTCACTTAGAATTTTCACTTCATTTCGCACTTTTCTCAATCCTGATTCCCCGGTCAAGTCGGGGAATGACATTGTAGCGACCAAGGGGATGACACGCAAAGCGAATCCTCGCACCTACATCTTAAACCCCAGCCCTTCCAGGTTCTTCTTGATCTGTTTTTCGAGTTCGTGGCTCCTCTCGAACATTTTCGAGAGTTCGGCGGTGAGGCGGGTCATTTTCTCTTCGAAGGGTTCGTCGTCTTCTTCGGCGTCGGCGATTCCCACGTAGCGTCCCGGGGTGAGGATGTAGTCCTGTTTCGCGATGTCTTCGGTCTTCACCACGGCGCAGAATCCCTTTTCGTTTTCCAGCTTGCCGGCCTGGAATTTGACGAACGTGTCCGAGAGTTTCCGAATGTCTTCGTCGCTAAGGTCGCGGTGCTTGCGATCTACCATGTGGCCCATGTTGCGGGCATCGACAAAGAGCGTCTTGCGCGTTTGCTTTTTGTTCCTCGCTAGGAACCAGAGGGTCACGGGGATGGTCACGCTGTAGAACAGCTGGGTGGGCATGGCCACGATGCCTTCGACAAGGTCCGCCTCGATGATGTTCTTGCGGATGTCGTCTTCGCCGCCGGAGCTGGTGCTGAGCGCGCCGTTGGCGAGCACGAGACCAATCTTGCCGCTTGGGGCGAGGTGATGGATCATGTGCTCGATCCAGGCGTAGTTCGCGTTGTTTGCCGGCGGCAGTCCGTATTTCCAGCGCACGTCGTCTTTGAGCGCTTCCTGTCCCCAGGGGTGGTAATTGAACGGCGGGTTCGCCAAGATGAAGTCGGCCTTCAGGGTGGGGTGCAGGTCGTTTGCGAAGGTGTCCGCCTGGTAGGCGCCGAAGTTCGCGTCGATGCCGCGGATGGCCATGTTCATCTTCGCCATTTTCCAGGTGTCGGCGTTTGCCTCTTGCCCGTAAACGGAGATGGCGCCGCGCTTGTGGCTGTGTGCCTCGATAAACTTGGCGCTCTGCACGAACATGCCGCCCGAACCACAGGCAGGGTCATAGACGCGGCAGTTTTCGTAGGGTTTGAGAATTTCGACAAGGGTGCGCACGATGCACGAGGGCGTGTAGAATTCGCCGCCCTTCTGGCCTTCGACCGCGGCAAACTGCGCAATGCAATATTCGTAGGCGCGGCCAAGCAGGTCCTTGCTCTCTTCCACATCGCTCATGTCGATGTTGTTCGTAAAGATGTCCACCACGTCGCCGAGGACCTTCTTGTCCAAATCCGGGTTCGCGTAATTCTTGGGGAGGACATTCTTGAGCGTCTTGTTTTCGGTTTCGATAAGCTGCATGGCGTTGTCGATTACCATGCCGATTTCGGGCTTGTGGGCGTTTTGTGCGATGTGTTCCCAGCGGGCCTTCGCCGGCACAAAGAAAACATTCTCTTCCATGTAGGCGTCGCGGTCGTTTTCGAAGCCGTCACCTTCTTCGACCAGTTGCTTGTAGCGGCGATCGAACGCGCACGAAATGTAGCGCAAAAAGATAAGCCCGATAATTACCTTGCGGTATTCCGCGGCGGGGATATGCCCCCACAGGACACAAGCCGCGTCCCAAATCTGCTTTTCGAATCCGATGTTCGCCTGAGAGGTCTTCTTGGAAGGTTTCGCCATAAAAAAATTCCTGATTTGTTTGGCAAAAATAGAAAACCGCGTTTAATTTTTAAATTGGAAACAAAATCGAGGTGCTTATGATAGACGAACGTTCGACACTTGTTTACGTTAGCGGCCAAGGTCGCGTGGAATCTCCGAAGCTACAGCCCGAGCGTCCGAAAACAGATGGCGTGGTGCGTATCGAGTTGAAGCGTCTCGGCGGGAACAAGATGGCGAGCGTCATCTCCGGATTGGACTTAGACGAAGGCCCGCTCGCGGAACTCGGACGGGAACTCAAGCGCAAGTGCGGCACCGGCGGAACCGTGAAAAATTTCAAAATCGAAATCCAGGGCGACAAGCGGAACGTTTTAAAGGCGGAACTCGAAAGGCGCGGCTTCCGGGTGAAGCTTTCCGGCGGATAGTAGAAATCAGGAAACAGGACTCAGCAGGAAAAACGGGAAGCGGGACACGGTAAGAGAGGACTTCTTAGTGAACTGCATTAGGGACTAGGGAGAAGGGAATAGGGATTAGTTGAGAGGAGAGCTGGAAACAGCGAGTTCAGAACTTAGAGCTTAGTGCTGAGAGCTTAGCTCGACAAGCTCGCTAGCCTGTCAAATCCCTTATCTGAAAGGAGATTCCCGTGTCTGCGTCCGCCGCGGCGGACGGGTGCGGGAATGACAACGGACTGGAAATGGTTCGTTTCTAATTCCCTCATCCCGCTTACCGCTTCCCAAAAGCCTAGACGTCTGCGATCTAATCCAGAACATAGATGTCAGAAGTTCTAAGCTCTAAGCTCTTTCAACTAAGTTCTGAATATCTCGGCAAGCTCGCTAACAGTCATTATCGGACTTGATCCGATAATCTAGATTCCCCGGTCAAGCCGGGGAATGACATTATAGCGAGCCGGGGAATGACATTGTGCTGTGTCCCTCGTATTGCTTCTCAAAAGCTTAGACGTCCTCGGCCTAGTCCCTAATCCCTGTTCCCTAGTCCCTAAACCTAGACGTCCGCAATTCCTTATAAAGACATTCTCTTAGAGCTTAGTGCTGAGAGCTTAGCTCGACAAGCTCGCTAACAGTCATTTTCGGGCTTGACCCGGCAATAAAATAAAAAAGACCTCGCGAAGCGAAGTCTTTTTTACTGCCTCAACTGGACTCGAACCAGTGACAACCTGATTAACAGTCAGGGGCTCTACCAACTGAGCTATGAGGCATTGGAGTGACCCAAATATATAAAAGACAAAAGTTCCTGTCAAGGGGTGTCTGACGATTTTTTTTGCCGTTCCTTCGCTTTTTCGCGGGCGGTCTTGCCGATGATGTTCAGGTTCTTCCACCGGACGAGCTTGACCCGGTTCCCGTTTTCGTCGTAAACGGCGATGTCCTTGGTGTTTACCGCCTGGATGAGCTCCTGCACCTTGGAAACGGTTTTCTGGGCTGTTTCGATGATTTCCTTTTCGGCTAGCAGGCTTTTGCCGGCTTCGCTGCCTTCGACGGCACGAACCAGCGAATCGATTTTTGAAATGCCATGCGAGAGGTCCTCTAGGCTGGACTTGGCGGTTTCGATGGAACTTTTCGCCTGGGCGTTGACGGCGTGGAAGACGGAGTCCGCAGAGCTTGCCGTCTTTTCGATTGTTTCGGAAGCGACCGTCGCCTGGTCGAGAACTCCCTGCAGTTTTTCGTTTCCGAGTTCGGCGAGCGTTTCCAGGTTTTCGAGGAGAGCTTCGAGAGCCTGTTCTAACGTCTTGAACTGTTGGACGACGCCCGGTGTGGAGTCCGTGCCGGCGAGAATCGCTACGATGATTTTCTGCATATTGAGCGCCTGTTCGCGGACTCCTGAGATGAAGCGCAGCGATTCCGTAATGCCCGGGACGAATTCTCCGCGGAATACATAGTCCTTGGGGAGGACTTCTCCGGTTCGCGGACGGACCAGTTCGATCCGTCGCCCGCCCATCAGCGCAAACGCCGCGTTTCGGAAGCGGGTCCCTTCGCGGAGGGTTACCGGTTCGTCAAAAACTACCGTGACGCGCGATCTGTCGCCGAGCCATTCGACACTTCCGACGTGTCCGATTTCATAGCCGTTTTCGGTGACGGGATCTTCGGGGGAGAGCGCTCCTAGTTCGTTAAAATCGATGACCGCCTGCGAGGAAGTTTCGCGGTGGGCGTGCCACATTCCGATGCTCACGCCGGTGAGAATGCAGACGATTGCACCGAAGGAAATGTAGCCGAACGCCTTGTCTGAAATTTTCATACAGGGTGAATATAATTTTTTAAAGACGGCTGGGGGAGGAACCTTGACATCTGTCGGGGCTGTCGGTCATCACCGTGCTGCGACTCGGTTCCGTCCGCCTTTCTTCGCATCGTAAAGCGCCTTGTCTAGCCGCTGGAGAAGGCCCTGGAACGTATCGTTTGCCTTGGCGTCGGTGATTCCGATGCTTATCGTCAGCTGTTTAAGCGGGGAAAAGTCTGCCGTCTCGACTTGGTGCCGGATGCGTTCCGCAAGGATTTTCGCCCCGTTCAGGTTCGTGTTGGACAAAATGCAGACAAACTCTTCGCCGCCCCAGCGCCCGAGTACGTCGCACGAACGGACGGATACGCTGATGAGGTCCGACAGTCTGGAAAGGACATGGTCGCCGACATCGTGCCCGAACGTGTCGTTGACTTTCTTGAAAAAGTCTATGTCGTACATGAGCACGGAAAAGTCTCCGTCGGAGCGCCGCTTTCCGAGTTCGTATTCCAGAATTTCGTTAAGCTTTCGGCGGTTGAACAGATGCGTCAGCTGGTCGTGCTCCGCAAGGTCGGAAAGTTGGCTGATTGTCTTGTTCAGGTCTTCGGTCGTCGCTTCGAGAAAGGTGACCAGCCTGTCCGAAAGGGGAATGCTCTTTTTCTTGGCGTCGATCTTTTTGTCCGTAATGGGAGCCAGTATGCGGGACATGTCCGGTTCGCGTTCCCGGAATGCGACAGCGACGATGGACGAGTTGAGAACTCCGCCGCCGTCTAGGGTTTGCAAAATCTCTCCGCTGCCGTAGCTTGTACAGGGTTCCGGGACGATTCTTGAAAAATACCCCAGTTCGCGCTCCGCATTCCTGTTTCCCATAAAGAGCTGCCGGTTGACGCAGGCGTAGAGAAGGATCGCTTCGGGCTGGAACTTGGCAATTGCGTTTGCCGTGGAAAGCGTTTCCCGGAGAAGGTATTCCGGTTTCGAATAAGACAGGAATATCTTGCTTCCGACCTTGATTTCGGTGGAGAATGCGATTTTCCCGTCTGCCGTGTAGCGGATGGGAACCTTGGCTAAAAACGTGCTGCCGTCTTTCGTGAGAAGCGGAAAGGCGCTGGCGTTCGCATTGAAGAAGTGGTTAAACTGGACCGCGAGATATTTTTCGTAAAGGCGGGAAATGGGAAAATTGTCGATGGCGGAAACGAATCCGTCCGGATCGCTGTCCGTCACGATGTGTTCGCGGCCTAGAGGCTTCCAGCCGAGACAATACTTCGTTTCTATCGCTAACTCCTTTCCGCAGAAAGCGGCGAGGAGTATTCCCTTGTCGTAGATGTCCTTGGACGTGAAAATTTTGGATTCGTCCTTGTCGAGGGAAGGCATTCCGGCCAGGGCTCCGAAAATGGGGACGCTCGGGTAGTGGAGGCTCAATTCCTTTAAGAGCGGAGTGGGACAGAGCTGGGCGCAGCTCGAAAAGCAGAGAATCCCCTTGAGATCCTGCAGGTTCTGAAATTCGTGCGCAAGGGTTGTCCCGAGGACCGTCAGTTTCTCGCCGCGGCAATCCGCTTCGAAGATATTTACCGAAGCCTTGGCGAGGAGTAGGAGCGAAAGGCGCGTGTGCTTCTGGTATTGGAGCGTCTTGTCTAGCTGCCCGAACGTCGTCATGCCGATGATTTTTGCTTCGGGAAGCTTTTTTCGGATGCTCCCGATTTCCGCTTCCAAAAAGTCCTTTCGGCAAATTGGCTCGTAAACGATTAAAAGCCTGTCCTTTGCTTTACGGTAGTCGGGACTTTTCGCTATCGCGTCGAGCGTAGCGTCCAAGGCGTTTCCTGTGATTTCGTATGTGTGCTGAATCATTGAATATAAAATAATCTCCATTTGCGGAAAGGAAACGGAGAGGAGAATACTATTTGCTCCCGGTCACGATTTCTTTTGGAATTATGGCGAATTTTGGATGTTTTAGGCTTAAATTGTTTTATATTTAATACATCAAATTTTTCAAAGGACATAAAATGGCAAAAGTTGCTAAGAATTCCAAGAAAAAGGTCGTTCTCGCCTATAGCGGCGGATTGGATACATCCGTAATCATCCCCTGGCTGAAGGAAAACTATGACTGCGAAGTCATCGCTTTCGCCGCGGATCTGGGACAGAACGATTTCCCGAGCGAAGAAGCTTTGGAAAAGAAGGCTCTTGCGACGGGCGCTTCGAAGTGCTACGTGCTTGACCTGAAAAAAGAATTTCTGGAAGACTATGTCTGGCCGACGGTTCGCGCCGGGGCGAAGTACGAAGGAACCTATCTGCTCGGAACGTCCTTTGCGCGTCCGCTGATTGCGAAGTACCAGGTGAAAATCGCCCAGATGGAAGGCGCCTATGCGGTAGCCCACGGGGCGACCGGCAAGGGTAACGACCAGGTCCGTTTTGAACTGACCTATGCCGCGCTGGATCCGTCCCTCACGGTAATCGCTCCGTGGAAAGATCCGAAATGGGAATTCCACGACCGTGAAGGCATGATCGACTATCTTGATGCGCATGAAATTCCGCACGCCGGCATTTCCAAAAAGAAAATCTATTCCGAAGACGGAAACCTCTGGCACCTTTCCCACGAAGGCGGCATCCTGGAAGAACCGGACAAGGAACACAAGTACGACATGCTCAAGCACACGAAGACCTACGAAAAGGCTCCGAACAAGCCGGGCTATGTCACGATTTCCTTTGAAAAGGGAAACCCGGTCGCTCTCGACGGCAAGAAGATGGGCGCCGTGGAACTTCTCGAAAAGCTGAACGCGCTTGGCGGCGAACACGCCTGCGGTCTGATCGATATCGTCGAAGACCGCCTGGTCGGTCTCAAGAGCCGCGGCGTCTATGAAACTCCGGGCGGAACCTTGCTTTACAAGGCGCACGAATGCCTGGAACAGCTCGTTCTCGACAAGGAAACGATGTTCGAAAAGCAGAAGATGGCGATGACTTATGCGAACTTAGTCTATAACGGCGAATGGTTCACTCCGCTCCGCCAGGCGATGGACGCGTTTGTCGCGGAAACCCAGAAAGTGGTGACGGGCGACGTCCGCCTGAAGCTCTACAAGGGAAATGTCATCCCGGCGGGCATGAAGAGCCCCTACAGCCTCTACGATATGGACCTAGGCGGCTTCTCCGACGTGGAAATGTACGACCAGAAGGACGCTTCGGGATTTATCCGCTGCTTCGGCCTTCCGCTGAAAACGCGCGCCCTTTTGCTCGGCAAAAAGACGAATGTCGATTTCGGCAAGGTGAACGTCAAGAAGAAATAGTCCATCTAAGTTGGAATAAAAAAGGCTCCGCGTTGCGGGGCCTTTTTTGTATATGCTATACAAAGGTTTTCGCTTTGAAGAATCCAAGGCTTGTCTCGTTGAACGACTTTTCAAAGAAAGGCTTTGCGTTTTTGAAGGCGAACGCTTATTTTCGTAAAAAACATTCTTAGATCCTTTTGTAAAGGAGGCTATATGGAACAGGTAACGGCAAAAAGAATCTCGACTGGCCATGTCATTACGATTACGCTAGCCGCGGCTTTGGGCGGATTCCTCTTTGGGTTTGATTCGTCCGTCATCAACGGGGCGAACGGCGCTCTCCAGGTGCATTTCAACATGAGCGATCACGAACTCGGGCTTGCTGTCGCGCTGTCTTTAATCGGTGCGGCTGTCGGCGCCTATTTTGCGGGCCGCCTGGCGGATGCGTTTGGGCGTGTCCGCTGCATGGTCGCCGCTTCGGTGCTCTTTCTGGTAAGCGCTATCGGTTCGGGGATTCCTTTTGGTGTTCCCGATTTTATCGTCTGGCGCGTTATCGGCGGCGTTGGCGTCGGCATGGCGAGCATCATCGCACCGATCTATATCGCGGAAACAGCTCCGGCGGAATGGCGCGGACGTCTCGGTTCCCTGCAGCAGCTCGCTATCGTCATTGGAATCTTTGTCGCGCTCCTTTCCAACTATGTGATTGTCCGGATTGCGGGGTCCGCGGGAAACGTGATGGTCGGAAATTTCAAGGCGTGGCAAATCATGTTCTGGATCGAAATCTTGCCGGCGCTTCTCTATGGGATAGCAGCACTCCGGCTTCCGGAATCTCCGCGGTTCCTGATTTCCCAGGGGCGCTTTGACGAAGCGAAGAAAGTCTTTGGAAAAATCAGTTCCGAAAACGTGGATGAACGCGTAGAGTCCGTCCAGAAATCTTTCAACCAGGAAAAGCGCCACCATCTTTCCGACCTGTTCGAGTCGCTTGCAAACGGGAAAAAGCGGATTTCTCCGGTCGTCTGGGCGGGGCTTGGGCTTGCGATTCTCCAGCAGCTTGTCGGCATCAATGTCATTTTCTACTACGGGACGATGCTTTGGCAGAGCGTGGGCTTTGGCGAAAGCGACGCGTTCCTTTCGAGCCTCATCAACAGCGGCATCAACCTGGCGATGACGGTTGTCGCGATTCTTCTGATCGATAAAATCGGGCGCAAATCCCTGTTGCTCATCGGAAGTGTCGGGATGACCTTTACGCTGGGTGCGCTTGCGCTTTGCTTCCTATTGGGTGGCGCAGGCGGAAATCTCGGGCCTCTTGCCGCGAAAATCGCGCTTGTCGCGGCGAACCTCTATGTCGCGTTCTTTGCCGCTACGTGGGGACCTGTCATGTGGGTGATGCTCGGCGAGATGTTCAACAACCGCATCCGCGCGGTCGCCATTTCGATTTGCGGTCTCGCCCAGTGGTTTGCGAATTTCCTTGTCACCTGGTCGTTCCCGCTTTTGACCGGGCACAAGGGAATCGGGGTCGGCCCGACTTACCTGCTCTATACGCTTTTCGCCTTTGTCAGCATCTTCTTTGTGGCGAAGTTTATCCGGGAGACGAACGGGAAACAGCTCGAGGAAATGTAAAATCCATGGTTCTAAAAATCCCCTGGCTTGCCGGGGGATTTCTCGTAGGATTTCCTAATCAAGTAAGGAAATGACTCTGAGAACCTGTCATTGCCGGGCGTGATCTGGAAATCTTTGCGAACGTGTCATTATCCGGCATGACCGGATAATCCCAGATCTGAAAGGAGATTCCCGAGTCGGAGTACGGGAATGACTGGGCGCAAAGACCGTTAATCTTGAATGTTAGAGCTTGTGGAAAAAAAGCTCCAGGTCTTCGAAGCTGCCGTCGTTTTTGCGATAACACTTCGGGATTGTGCCGAGTCTTTCGAATCCCAGTTTTTCGTATAGGCGAATCGCCGGAATGTTGGATTTGACAACAGCATTGAACTGGAGAACGTGAAATCCTTTCGCCTTTCCCTGGACAAGGCTGTCTTCGACGAGAAGCTTGCCGATTCCCTTGCCGCGGGCTTCCTTGGCAACGGCATAGCTCGCATTGGCGATTGTCGCGCAGCGTCCGATATTGTTCGGATGCAAAATGTAAAGGCCCAGAATTTTGCCGTCTTCTTCGGCGACGGCGGTGTGGTCTTGCCCTGCGAAAAAATGTTCCGCTTCGCTGTCGGTTTCAATGTCTCTTTCTTGCGGAAAGGCGTTTGCCGCTTCGACGACCTCGTTCCAGATTTCTCGCATGGCGGGAACATCTTCCTTGGAAAATTTTCGAATTTGTATAGGCATAGCGTTATATCCTCGGCGCGAAAAACTAGAATTTTTGATCGGAAAAATTTAGTTCGTGAAGTTTTACGGAGAGGAATGCCTGTATCGGTAAGGTCCGTGCGGATATTTGTTCCGAAGATTTCTGATTGCGCTTTCTCCGTCGGAATTTGTAAAAAACGAACCGCGCTTTTTTCCGTTCAAGTCGTAGATGCGGTAAGAGCTTGCGCTTTTTCCTTTGCCCGGAACTGAAATTTTTTCTATGTCGCCTGTGGAGAACGCGAGATAATCGATGTTAAGGTAGGGTTCTTCGACAAAAAGCTTTAGCAGGTGTTCGCCCTTGGAAACTTTGGAAGTCTTGCCGGAAACCTCGGTAAAGTCCGTGAAACTTCCCGTGTTGGGAATGGTGACATGTGCAATCTCGGAACCGTCGATTTGCAGGGAAAATGCCGCTCCGTCCGTTCCCGAGGCGACCCTAGCGGTAAACTCGAATTCTCCGGAACTTTCGATGTTTACTGAAAAGAGAATCCATTCGCCTTTTTGAGTCCATCCGTAAAAGAACGCTCCGCCCGCGCTGTCGATTCCCGCGTTGTCTTCCCGGTAGATGTTTGCGGGGGCGCCTTCGGGATTGGTATCGTGAAAGGCGACGCCTTGTCCTCCGCGGTCGTAATCTTCTGCTTCGATTTTCCCGGGGATGGAAAAGCGTTCGTGAAAAGGCGTACTGCTCGCATCCACGGTGTCTCTTTTTAGCAGGGAGAGCATCGTCTGGGCATAACGCTTGCCTAAAAGCCGGTAGCCCGCATTGTCGAAATGCAGATTGTCGGAGCCGCCGAGACAATCCTTGGAACTTACGACGTGGGCTGTCGGAATTTTGCTCGGGAGAGCGTCTATCTGGTTGTTCGCCGCGGAACATTGTCCGCCTTGCAACGCTTCGCCGACTAGTAGCGGAACGCTGTCCGCGGAAAGTTCGAGGTCGGAAAGCATGTTCTCGTAAACCTTTTTCACCGTCTGCGCCCAGGTGTCGCTGTAGGCGTCGGTTTCTCCCTGGTGCATGAGGATTCCCTTGATGATTCCGACTTTTTTCGCTTCCCGCGCGAGGTCGATTATCCGCCCGTAGGGATTTCCGCCGTAATCGGCGGCTTTCTGTTGCATCCAGGATTCTGCGCTGGCTAAATAGTTTTCGTATTGCGCCTTGTCGAAAATCTTGATGCTCGAACCGGCGACGGCAACGGGGATTACTCCGACGGTCGTGTTCGGGAGGCTGTCGGCGAGGGTTTTCCCGAAATAATCCGCCGGGGAAAGCCCGGTGTTGCAATGGAACAGCGGAGGAACGGCGACACTCCATTCCCCGAGAGTTCTTCCCATGTTCGGACACGAGACAGAGGCGAGAACTTGAAACCGTTCGTTTTCGATTTTGTTTTCGGCGATGACATCGGCCTGGCCTTCCATGTTGGATTGCCCAAAGGCGATGTAGATGTGAAAGTTCGGGTCGGGTGCGGCAATTGCCGCTTGGCATGCGACGAACAGGCTGGCTGCAAAAATCTTGTTCACGGATTGGATCTCGGTTGGATTTCGGTTCTTTTTGAAAACTAAAACGGAATTTTGTACAAACGAAGGCTCGGGAATGATTTTTTGTTGTTTAAGATTAAACGCCCGATTTTTTCCGGCTGAATCGAGGCTGTCAATTTTATATATTATCGGCATGATTTTCTTCTGGGTTGGCTTTTTGGCTCTTGTCGGCGTGATGCTTGCGCTAGACCTCTGCGTCTTGAACAAGAAGGACCATGAAATCGGGGTGGGCGAAGCGCTCAAGTGGACGGGTGTCTGGATTTTCCTCGCCATTCTTTTCGGCGTCTTCATCTTTTTTGCCTACGAACACCACTGGCTGGGAATCGGCGTACACGCCGGGGCGTCTCTCTCGGGGGTGGATGCCTTTGTGGAATATCTCACGGGATATGTCCTGGAGAAGTCGCTTTCCCTAGACAACATCTTTGTGATGGCGGCGATATTTTCCTACTTCGGAATTCCGAGGCTTTACCAGCATCGCGTGCTTTTCTGGGGGATTCTCGGGGCGCTGGTCTTGCGGGGTGTCTTTATTTTGGGCGGCACGGCGCTGATTTCCCGTTTCCATTTTCTAATCTATTTTTTTGGCGCGTTCCTCATCTTTACTGCTATCAAGATGCAGTTTTCGAAGACCGACGGCGAGATGGACCCTTCGAAAAACATTGCGGTGCGGTTTGCTCGAAAACTGTTCCCGGTGACGGAAGAACGCCATGGGCACGATTTCTTTTTGAAAAAGGACGGCAAACGTTTTGCGACACCGCTTTTCCTTTCGTTAATCGTTATCGAATCCTCGGACGTGCTTTTTGCCGTCGATAGCATTCCGGCGGTTTTCGGGGTGACTCTCGACCCCTTTTTGGTGTTTACGTCGAACATCATGGCGATTCTCGGCTTGCGGTCCCTCTATTTTGCTCTTGCTGCGATGCTTGGCATGTTCCGCTTCCTAAAAAATGCGCTGGTTGTCGTCCTCGCTTTTGTCGGAATCAAGATGCTTGCGGCGTCTTTTGTGGAATTGCCTAGCTGGGTCAGCCTGGTCGTCGTCTTCTCGATGATAGGGATAGGAATTCTCGCTAGCGTCCTTATTCCCGAAAGGAAGAAAAAAGCCTAGCGATGCTCTATACGCCTTACCGGGATTTTTTGGCAAGGGAATTTCCCGCCTTTCGGAAAGTCCGGAAATTGCCTCTTTCGGGTGGCATGTCATGTCCGAACCTCGACGGAAGCCGCGGTCGCGGAGGCTGCGCCTATTGCAACAACAAGTCGTTCAGCCCGGTCTGGGACAAGGCGAGCGTTTCTGTCGAGGAACAGCTCCGGGAATTTGTGCCGAAGCTTCGCAAGAAGTATCGGGATGCGGGAATACTCGCCTATTTCCAGCCCTATACGAATACCTACGCTCCGGTGGAAAAACTCCGCCGGATTTACGAACCGGTTTTTTCCTCGGAGGAAATTGCGGGCGTTGCGATTGGAACGCGTCCGGATTGCGTTGCGGACGATATCCTGGAACTTCTCGCCTTTGAAAATTCCCGAAAAAAGGTGATTCTGGAGCTGGGGCTTCAGACGGCAAACGACAAGACTTTAGAGCGCATCGGTCGAGGACATTCGCTTTCGGCTTTTGAAGATGCCGTTTTGCGTGCCCATGCGGCGAACCTGATCGTGACTACCCACGTGATTCTCGGACTTCCCGGCGAGACGATGGATGATTTTTTGCGGACAGCGGAAGTTGTCCGCGACTTGAAAATTTCCGCGGTAAAAATCCACCCGCTGCATATCGTGCGAAATACGCGGCTTGCGGATTCGTTTGTACGAAATGAGTTTTCTCTTCTTTCGTTCGACGATTACTGCGAAGCGGTTGCCGCCTTTATTCGGACCGTCGGTCGGGAAGTCGCTATCGAACGGTTTAGCGGGGAAGCGCAGAACGAAACGCTTGTGGCGCCCGATTGGAGCGGAGACCGGAACAGGATTGTAAAGAGGGTGGAAGAGCTTTTGGTTGGGTGGGAGAAGATGTCTGGGAACGGGGATTAGTAACCAGTGGTCAGTGGTTAGACGGGATACGGGAAGAGGGGACTTTTTAGCGAACTGCAATTAGGGACTAGGGAGAAGGGATCTGGGATTAGCTGTAGAGCGAACGTTTCTCTCTAAGCGGGAACTCTAGAGCGTGTTCAAAACTTAGCACTGAGAGCTTGATTGATAGTTGCCAGAAATCAGGAAACAGTTATCTGATAGGAAGAGGATCATGAGCTTTTCAGCGAACTGCAATCAGGAGTCTGTGGCTAGTGGTCCGTGATTAGTAGATAGTGATTAGAATGGAATGCGGAACACGATGAGTGGGATCGTTAGATCTTAGAACTGGGATCTTAATACTTAGATTTGCAGACGTCTATATTCTTGTATCTCAGAAGTTTAACGTTTGCGACGCTGCCCACTGCCCACTGAATTAGACGTCTGAATTTCTAAGCTCTCAGTTCTCCCAACTAAGCTCTGAATACCTCGGCAAGCTCGCTAGCCTGTCAAATCCCTTATCTGAAAGGAGATTCCCGTGTCGGTGCACGGGAATGACATTATACCGTGTCCCAAAAGCTTAAATGTCCACAGCTCTGGCCACTGACCACTAGCCACTGAACACTATTCTAAGCTCTCAGTTCTCCCAACTAAGTTCTGACTAGCCACTGACCACTGTTCACTAAGCTTAGACGTCCGCGGCCTAATCCCTGAACATAAATATTCGCGGCCTATTCACACGACCGTAGCCTTTTTCCAACGACCGCTTTTTAACCGCCAGAGGTTTGCGCAGGACCTGTAGATTTCGTCGCACGCCATGCCTAGCCAAAGCCCGACAAGGCCCAAGTCCAGGACAAATGCGAGAAAAAGCGCGGAACCTAGTCCGAGCGTCCACATCATCAGGCTTCCGAAAATAGCGGGAAATTTTGAATCGCCCGCTGCGCGCAAGGAAGACGTGAGGACTACGTTTGCCGATTTGAACGGTTGCAGGAGAACATCGCACCAGAGGCACGCCGACCCTAGCCGGATAACTTCCGGATTGTCCGTGTAGAGGCGAAGCAAGTGCGGTCCAAGCAGGGCGACTATCAAGGCGACGACGAAACCAGCGGAACAGCCCCCGACAAGGGATTGGGTTGTGCGTCGCATGGCCTTTTGATAATCGTGCGCTCCAACGAGATGAGCCACGAGAATCTGGTTTCCGTTTCCAAGGCCTACTCCCAGGATGACGGCGAACATGGCGAAGTTTGCGCTAAAAACTCGGGCTGTCACCGCTAGCGTTCCGAGGTGGACGACCATCGCGGTGATGAAAACCTGGAAAAGTTGGAAACTGACCGGTTCCGCGGCTGCGGGAAGCCCGATGCGAATCCAGTCCCCGATGACTGCTCGGGAGCGCCTTATATCGAGAACCTTTGTCTTGTGGCGAATTTTGTACCGCAAGACGCACCAGAGGATTCCGCTAGAAAACGCCCAGGAAAGAGCCGTAGCTAGCGCGACGCCTTTGACATGCATCTTCGGAAATCCGAGCAGCCCGTTTAAAAAGACGATGTTCAGACAGATGTTGAGCGCAATGGTGAGCGAGTTCCCGATAAGATTCCAGACAGTAAGACCGTGTGTAGCGATGAGTGCGGTGAGAGTTGTCTGCAAGGCCCTGAAGACAAATCCGAAGCAGACGACCTGTAAAAATTCGATACCGTATCGCGCCGTTTCGCCGGAAAGGCCCATGGCGTGGACAATCCAAGCGGATGAAGGAAGAATGAGGAGCGTCATCGCAACGCCCAAAAGCAGGCTTCCGACGAGGACCATCGTGATGGTCGTTCGGGCGTGGCTGTTCGCATTTGCTCCGAGGAACTGTGAAGCGATGCTTGCGCCTGCCTGGGAAAATGCCTGGATGGCCATGAAAATCGTGCCGAGTATAGGCATGAGCGCTCCGACTCCGGCTGCTGCGTTTTCGCTTGTCCGCGACAAAAACCAGCTGTCCATCATCGGCTGGAAGACGCCGATTCCAAACGTGATGATAAGCGGCCAGGAGAGGCTCAAGATCCCGCGGTCTTTGACTGTATCGGTCATGGAGAAATCCTTAATTCTTTTGGCGGATAATTTAAAAGTTTGTGGCTATCTAGAGTTGTAGGCTTTGTGCAGAAACAAAAAGTCCCGGCTTTCGCCGGGACTTTTCCGAATCTAGGAACCAAAGGATTCGAAATTATTCCACTGTAATGAGTGTGAGAGTGTGCTTTCCGACCTTCACCGGCTTCGACAGATCGACTGTTTTCGCCTTCTTGGAAGGATCGTTAGCCCAGCCTTCTTTCAGCTTTTCGGAAGACTTGTCGAGGGTCTGGACCTTCGCCTTGCCCTTGAATCCCGGGATGTCGAGCTTCAGTTCGAAGTCGCTGTAGGGGCTCTTGTTCACGACAAGGAGCGATTTCTTTTTCCCGTTCACTGTGTAGTACGTGGTGAGGAGCGCTTCTTCGTCACCGGAAATGGTTGTCTTGTAGAGCTTGCCACGGAGAGCGTCGGATGCCATCTGGAAAGCCCAGTAGCTCGGACGCGGGCAGTTCATGCATTCTTCGCCCGAACGCGTCAGGTAACCGTAGTCACCGCCTTCCGGAGTCATGTCGTTGTGAATATCCCAGTATTGCGCGTTGTCCACGTTTTCGGTGGCGAGCATACCGAGGTAGTCGGCGACAAAGAGACCGTTTTCGACAGCGATTGTCTGCGGCCCCGGGTTGAAATCGACAGAGTTCCATTCGGTGAGCCAGAGTTCGATCTTGTTCTTCTTGTTGAACTGCTTCGTCCACTTGTTCACGGTCTTGTGGAGACGGTCGTAAATCTTTGTGAGCGTCTGCGGCGAGGAGAGCATCGCAAAGTCGTTTTCTTCGCCGAAGTGCTGCGGATAGTGGTGGACGATAAGACCGTCTGCGATATCGCCGGTTTCCTTCAGGACCTTTTCGTTCCATTCGCCTTCGAGAACGCCGACGACAGCGACCTTGATGGTCGGATCGACTTTCTTCATGGCTTCGATGAACTTGCGGGCGCGCTTGCCGTAGATTTCACCGCCGTCCTTACCGTACTTTTCATAATACGGATGCCAGTTTCCGTAGATTTCGTTGCCGATTTCCCAGTAGAGGATTCCGGCCTTCTTGTCAACGTTCGTGTGCTTGACCCATGCCGCGGCTTCTTCCGGAGTTCCCGAACCGAAGTTTACAGTGAACATTGCGTTCGAACCGGTCTTTTTCAGCCATTCGAGGAATTCGTCCGTATCGACCATCCAGTCCTTGTTCGCGAGAATTTCGTGCCAGTGGTCGTCGTCTGCGCGGAGACCGCCCGGGTAGCGGATGATGCCGTGGTTGATGCGCTTGGCAAATTCAGCGGTCTGTACCTTGAACTTCTTGTTGTCGAGCATGTCGCCATCCCAGAGGGCCGCGTTGATGCCGAAGAGACCGTTCGAAATCTGTGGGTTCAGGATATCGCTTTCGCCCTTGACGAGGACGGGGATGACCTTCGGGCGTTCTTTCTGCTTGACCTCGCGGAGGTTCGTGAGCTTGATGTTATCGACTTCGAAACCGCCTTCGGTACCTTCTCCGCCCGGTTTGAAATCGAGGCTGATGACTCCCTTCAGGTCGAAGACGCCGTTTTCCTTGGCGTCCGCCGGCTGGTAGTAGGGGAACTTGCCGAAGTTCTTGAACGGAACGAGGACCGTGGTGCGTCCCTTGGGAACGCCCGTGTTCGCGACGAAGATTTCGTTGCCCGCATCGGAAACCTGCACGGTAATCGACTGCCAGGCCTTTTCGGAATAGACGTCGAACATGATGCCCCAGTGCTTTGTCCAGTCGCGGTCGGAAGCCGGGCGGTTGTTCTTTTTCATATCGAGAACGACATCGACCCAGTCCGCCATGAGGAAGTGCTTGATGTTCAGGCTATGTCCGTCGAGGTGGCTTGTCTTGAACGGAACTTCGACATCGACCTGGGACTTCGGCCCCTTGGACGGTTCCCACTTGTCCTTCGAGAATTTGCTTTCGAAGTCGGAAATCACGAGATCCGGAGCGTTCGACTTGAAGTTGTTCCACTTAAGGTCCGGATCCACCCAGTCGATGTTTTCGGTGAACGTAATCTGATCGACGAAAATCGTCACGGGAGCGGGCTTGCCCGGTTCGCCCTGGTTTTCGCCCTTGCCGACCGAGAAGCGGATTTCCTGGATCTTGTCCCACTGGACATCCTTTGCGACTTCGGCCTGCTTGTTCGCGTCCCACGCCTTGCCTTTATCGAAGAACTTCTTCAGCGGAATCTTGGCGAGTTTCCACTCGGAGTTCGAAATCTTTCCGCCGTCGATCCAGTCGCCGAGGCTGAGCTTTGTCTGGCTCTTGATGTCGTGGCCCTGGTTGTCGAGAATGCCGACGTAGATCTTTTCTCCGCCGAGCTTGCCCTTGATCCAGAAGTAGAGACCGCCCTTGTCGCGAATCTTCTTCAGGTCAAAGTATTTGCCGTCGCCGAGCGAATAGGTGACGCCCGACCAGTCGTTGTTGTCGATATACATCGCGAGGACGTTCGGGTTGCCCGGTGTCTTGGAATCCGCTTCGCGCTGCGCGGTGAGACCGCCATAGACATAGCTGAAGCCCGGAATCTGGTCCTTGTAGAAGACCTTGTAGGCTTTCGCCTTGCCGTCGAGCTTTTCCGGATTTTTCGGACCGTCGATGACATCGCTGTTTTCATCCCAGTAAACGATTTTTGGCTTGGGCTTCGCCTTCTTGTTGCCCTTGACGATTTCGATGTTGTCGATATAGACTTCGAATTTCGGGTTGATGCCCTTGTCTATCGAGAAGCGGATTTCCGCAATCTTGTCCCAGTCGATGCGGGCCGGGAATTCGGATTTGCGGGTGTTGTCCCAGTAGAGACCGCGGTCCGGGAAGTCGATAAGCGGAATGGAAACCTTTTTCCAGTCGGTCGTCACGGCTCCGCCTTCGATGTACTTGTTCATCGGGAGGGTTACCTGCGTCTTCTTGCCGTCGGAAACTTCCTCGTCAAGGATGCCGACCTTCATCTGCTCGCCGCCGTTCTTGCCCTTGATCATGAATTCGAGCTTCGAGTCGAGCATATACTTGCTCAGGTCGAATGTTTCGTTGTAGAGGCAGATGGAAGCTCCGGAATAGTCCGTCGGGTCGAGCTTGATGTCGAGCGCGGACTTGGACTTGTATCCGCCTTCCTTGGTGATGGTGACCGTTCCGCCTTTGCCGCCGTAGGTGTAGTCGAAACCGCCCTGACGGTACTGGTCGTCGAACATCTTATATACGACAATGCGCGGGGGGCGCTGTGCCATCGCAGCGGTCGTCGCAAGCCCTAAAAAGAGGATGGACGTCGCCTTCAGAAATTGATGTTTCATTCGGTGTTTTCCTTTTGATGGTGTGTGTTAGAAATTACTTTTTGGCTTCTTTCGCTTCTTTCAGGAGCTTTTCGACGAGATCCGGGCTGAAACGGTCCTGGCGCTTGCCGTTGATGTAGAAGTTCGGGGTGCCCTGGACGCCGACCTTGACGCCAAGCTGGAAGTCCTCGTTAATCTTCGCCTGTTTCGTGGAATCGAGAGCCATGCTCTTTTCGAACTTCGCCATGTCGAGGCCGACTTCCTTCGCGACTTTCTTGAATGTTTCGGGCGTGAGTTCGCGGTTGTGGCTTGCGAGAGCATAGCGGTATTCCCAGAACTTGCCCTGTTCCTGGGCGGCCATGGTGGCGGCGGCCGCAGCGGGTGCGTCCTGGTGGAAGCTGAGCGGGAAGTGCTTGAAGACGAACTTGATTTCGTCCTTGTGCTTGTCCATCAGGTCGTGGATGGCCGGTGCGATGCGTGCGCAGTACGGACACTGGAATTCGGAGAATTCGACAATCGTGAGGAGCGGATTCTTGGTGTTGCCGTAGACAGGGCTTGAACCGTCCGGGATTTCCCAGACCTTGTTGTCCGCTTCCATTTCTGCTTTCATCTGCTCGATGGAGAGACCGCGCTTTTCAAGGCCGTACTTGAGGATTTCGAATTCCTCGTGCATTGTCTTGACTTCGGCGGAAAGGCTGTCGAGTTTTGCACCGGAAGCTTTTCCGCTGGCGGAGGCCTGGTTGCAGGCAGACAGGGAAAAGACTAGGGCTGCGGAAAGGGCTAGCGGGAATGATTTCATGAAATGATCCTTCTTGTGAAATTTCGTTTTTGAAAATATATAAAAGGCGGTCATCCGGAATCCGAAAATTTATTTTTTCGGTTACCCGAGGAACCGTCTGATGTAAACAAAAATTTATATTCCTAGGCGCTCTTGACGTAGGCCTTGATGGCGTCGCGGATTTTCGTGAAAACAAGGCGGAGTTCGTCTTCGTTTTCTTCGAGAAGCGTGATGCGGAATCCCTGGAGTTCGCTGCAGAAGCTGCTGATGGGGACGACGCATACGCCGGTCGAGGCGAGCAGGTAATAGACGAAGCGGTAGTCGAGGCTCGAAACGTTTTCCGTCCACTTTTCCACGAGGCTCTTGATTTGCGGGTCTTCGACGGGAAGCGTCTGCCGTTCGTTGAGAACGCCCGGCTTGAAGACTATCGTGTTGTAGAATGCGCCGTAGGTCGGGTTGAAGTAGAGCTCCGGCACTTCCGAGAGGATTTCGTTGATGAGCGCGCTGCGGCGTCCGATCTGTTCGTTGAGGGCATCGCGGTGAATCTTGTAGCGCGGATCCCCGAGGACTTTCGGAATCGTGAGCTGCGGGATGGTCGTGGAGCAGACCTCGATCATTTTCGCGTTGTCTATCGCGCGGCAGAACGCGTCGAATTCGGGATCCTTGTCGCGGTTGTAGTATTCCGCCCAGCCACAGCGGGCTCCCGGCCACGGGTATTGCTTGGAAATGCCGTTGAGCGAAATTCCCGGGACGTCGCCGATATAAGTGGCTAGCGGGTGCGCCTGTACGCCGTTGTAGGTAATCTTGTTGTAGATTTCGTCGCAGATGATGCAGAGATGGTAATCCTTTGCGATTTTGACCATGTTCTCCAGGTATTCCATCGGATAGACCATTCCTGTCGGGTTGTCCGGGTTGATGATGAGAATCCCTGCGACGTTTGGGTTGTACTTGACCTTGTTTTCGAGTTCTTCGAGGTCGGGGAGCCAGTGGTTTTCCGGGCGCAGATGATAGACGAGCGGGGAGGAATGCGCATGCGAGGCTTCGGCGGAACTGTGCGTGCTGTAGGCGGGGGACGGTCCGATGATGCGGGTCGTCATGGAGAGCAGGCTGTAAATCGTGGAAATGGCGTCGCCGAGCCCGTTGAAAAAGAGGATGTCGTCTGCGGTGATCTGCACGCCGCCGAGCTTGTTCGTCTCGTTGGCGAGAAATTCGCGGGTGTCGAGAAGCCCTTTCGACGGGCAATAGCCGTAGCTCTTGTTCTGCTTCACGATGTCGCTTACGATGTCTTTGATCCATTCGGGAAGCTGGCAATGCTTTTCGATCGGGTCGCCGATGTTTTCCCAGTGGATTTTAAGTCCGAGTGCCTTCAACTGATTCGCCTTCTTGACAATCTCGCGGATTTCGTAAGAAAGTTCCTTGGCACCTTCAGTCAAAAGTCGTTTACGCATTTTTATCTCCAATCAAAAAGTTGCGCTAGGTTTTGTCGCTAAAATTTAGCAAAAATGCTAGTCGTCGCAGTCGAGGCATTTCCATTCGACGATGCCCGAACCGTAATTGTTGAACCTTGCCATGGTATTGATCTCTATATCGATAAGGAATCCTGTAGAACCTGCGTTCTTTGTGCAGCAGCCGTCGCAGTCCGAATCCGAGCACATGTCATAGACCACCGCATCGATTTCCGCTCCGTTCTTTCTGAGCCGGAAAGTTTTCAGCTTGTAAGTTTCAAAATCCTTTTCGTGGACGGCGATGATGTTGTTTTCCTTGACCCATTCTTCCGTCTGCTGCCCGTCGAGTGCGGCGAAGTATCCCGCCCACTGGCAACCGTTGTATTCGATGCATTCCTCGCTTCCCGGATCCGGATAGGATTCGTAGTTGGTGAGACGCGCCTTGTTCCATTCGGTTTCAGAGCCGGAAGCGCCGGTGGGGTCTGCCGATGAAGAACTGAATATCTCGGAAGAAGAAAGCTCGGTGTCGCTCGAAAAAGCTTCCGAAGAGAGTGCCGTGTCGGAAGACTGCGTGGGAAAATCCGGTTCCGCGCTTTTGTTCGAGTTGCCGGTGCAGGCGAAAAGAGAGAAGGCGAGAAGGGGAAAAAATTTTTTCATAAATTCGAATATAATCTCTTGCAAAACCTTTTTCGAACGAAGCGTGAAAAATTTTCGAAACATCTAGAATGTGCTTTTTTTGCTTGCATCCCTTTTGATCTTTTATAAAACGCGGATTCAGTGAAAACCGGTCGAGTTTCTACTTTGGAAGAAATCTCAGAATCGGTTTTCATAACAGGGCGCTTAAAGTGTCTTTATCGAACCTAGCTTGGCAAGCTCGCTAGCAGTCATTATCGGACGAGATTCCCCGGTCAAGCCGGGGAATGACATTTTAAAAAGCCTAGACGTCCGCAGACCCATTACTCATTCCTAATTCCCCATTCCCTTAGACGTCCGCGGTTCCTTATAAAGACATTCTCTCTATGCGGCGTATCGGTTTTCGGTTCGCAGCGTCAAGGATTGAAGAAGTTTTAAGCGGAAGAGAATCCGCTTTTTCGTCATAGGGGCTTGAAGAGAATCCCTTCGAGTTCGAGCAGGAAAATTTTCCGTTCGATACCTCCTGCATAGCCGGTGAGCTTTCCGGTTTCTCCGAGGACGCGGTGGCACGGGATGATGAGTGATATCGGATTGTGAGCGACCGCTCCGCCGACAGCCTGGGCGGACATGGATTTTCTGTTCGTTTTTTGAGCGACTTCTCGGGCGATTTCGCCATAGGTTGTCGAATGGCCGAACGGAATTTCCAGCATGATTTCCGAAACGAGTCTCTTGAAAGCGGATCCCTCGATTTTCAGGGGAGGCGTAAAATCCGGAGCCTTTCCCGAAAAGTAGATGTCCAGCCATTTTTTTGCGGAAGAGAAAATCGGCATGTCCTTTTCGGCGGGCGTTGT
Source organism: uncultured Fibrobacter sp. (assembly GCA_934691725.1). Classification (GTDB taxonomy): domain Bacteria; phylum Fibrobacterota; class Fibrobacteria; order Fibrobacterales; family Fibrobacteraceae; genus Hallerella. The sequence goes on from CAKUTF010000015.1 coordinate 52,796, forward strand.
CCCGTAGAGCGTATCGCGATCGTATTTTTGACCGTCGAACCAAAGCCCGGTCAGGTTCTCTCCGTCGCTTGCAAGCGTGATGTTTCCTATGGGAGAGCCGTATTGCGCGATGAAATTCATTCTTATTAAGATAGAATTTGTCCGGGGATTTCTTGCGGAGATGTTCGCATTTTCTAAATTGTTTGGTATGAAATGCTTTGACGGTTTCTTGGAACGCTATCCCTTGTTTCGCTATATTCCCGGGATACTCCTGCTCGCGATGATTTTTCGGACGTCGGCGATTCCGGGAAGCGGCATGACATGGCTTGTTTCGCCTTTTGACAAGCTGATGCATGGTGGCGTGTATGCGGTTCTCGGAGCGTGTTTTTGTCTGTGGTTTGCAAATGCCCGGTGGGAAAGGCGTTCGCTTGTGATGACTTTGTGCGCCGCCGGACTTTGCCTTGTCGCCGGTGTTCTTGACGAATTTCACCAAAGTTTTGTGCCGGGACGTTCCGTTTCGGCAGGAGACGTGTGCGCGGATCTTGTCGGAGGCCTCATAGGGGCGTTTGTCTATCGGGCGGTCAAGCCTTGGAAGCGGTTTGGAATTTTCCGAGAAATAAAGTCCTAGTTTTCGGCTCTTGCCTATTTTGCCTTAAAATCGTCGGGAGACCGCTTGAAATATGGGTTTCTGCCGTTTTCAGCCGTATAAAGCGTAAAGGTCGGGACGGTGGGGAAAGTCCGCAAAATTTTTTGTCGTGTGCGTAAAACGTGCTTCACAGGATTTCCACCGAGGCTTCGAGGTTCGACGGCAGGAGATGGGCATAGACGGAGAGCGTGAGCGACACGTCCTCGTGGCGCATGAGCAGTTGGACCGCCTTGATGGACGCCCCGCCGATGAGCAGGTTCGAGGCGAACGAGTGGCGGAAACGGTGCGGGTGGGCGGTTTTCGGGTCGAACCCTGCGGTTTTCGCCGCTCGCCGGAGATGGAGACGGACGTTGTGGAACGCCATCTTCGGGAACATCCTTCCGGATTTCGGGGAGGCGTAGGCGTCGAGGTGTGATTTCAGGCGGCGGCAGACCGGGACCTCGGCGTATTTTCCGCCCTTGCCCGTGACGCGGATTTTCCCGTTTCGGATGGATTCGACCGTGATGTTCGTCGCTTCTTCGAGGCGCAGCCCGGCGAACGCCATGAGGGCGAACGCGGTGCGCACGTCGTCGCGCGTTTCCGCTGCGATTATCCGCTCGCATTCCTCGACGGTCCAGAACTCGCGGGGCTTCCTCACGGCTTTCGGCGGGTGGATGTTCCGGAAGGGGTTCCGCCCCTGCATCTCATAGGCGTCTAGCGCCCACTTGAAGAATCCCCGGACGGCGACGGTCTTGACGTTCACGGTGGAACCCGCGCATTCGGAAAGGGTCGATATGAACTTCGCGGCATCGGTCGCCGTGAAATCCTTCAGGTCGTAGATTCCCTCGGTTTCGCAGAAGTCGAGCAGGTCGCCGAGCGTCGCCCGGTAGCGTCCCACGGTTTTTTCCGCGAGACGCCGGACCAGTTCAGCGTCTTTCAGGTAGGCAATCGCCGCCGCTTCGATTGTCGGCGACGGACGCTCAGACGGAAGGAACTTCTCGGCCTGCTTCTTCGCTAGCCATTCCAGCGCGACAGACTTGCTTTCCGTGCCGAGAGAGACCCAGCGCCGCTCGCCCGTGGCCGGGTCGGATTCCCTGCCGTACCACACGCGCGAGCCGCGCGCCTTGTTCCGCTGGCTTATGCCGTACCGTTTCGTTTTCATTGGTTGCGACTCCTATCTTCGTGCTTTCGTCGATGTATTCCGTAATCCATTCCCTTGTGAGGTAGTAGCAGTTCCCGAAGAGCAGGTGGGTAATCCGTCCCCGTCGGCAGAGCGAGAGCAGCGTGGGCTTTGTCACGCCGAGGACTTTTGCCGCGCCGCCGGCCGTGAAGTATTCCTTTCCGTTTATCGTCCTTGTGGTTTTCATCTTTCCTCCTTGATTCCGAGGGCTTCCCTCAGTTCCGCGTTCTCGTCCCTGAGGCGCTTCAGCTCGTCGGTCATGTCCTCCCATTCCGAGAGGGGGATCGTGACGAAGTAGGGCTCGTGACGGACGGGGTAGCCGTTCGCGCCGGTGAATTCGGGTATCGGTCTCATTGTTTCTCCTTCCTGCAATTGGCGGGGTCGAAGCAGTACGAAAAGTATCCGCAGTCCCAGCATTTCGCGATGCGCTTCCTGCGCTCGGCGTTGTGTCTCGCCTCTTCCCTCTGGCGTTCGATTGCGCCCCTTTCGCCGCGGAACGCGTTCCGGGCGTATATCGGGTCGAGGGGTTCCAGTATCGGGTCGGTCATTTTGCCTCCTCCAGCTTCTTCCTTTCCCGGAACGGGATGGATTTCGAGAGTTCCTGCAGGGCGCACCACGGGTTCGGCCAGCGGTTGATGAGCAGGGCGAGCTTCACGTCCGCCGGGCATTCGAACTCCAGCGCGTCGCGGTAGGGGTAGAGCTTCCTGTAGAGAACCTTGGCGCGCTCCCTCAGGGCTTTGTTTATGGGCATCTAGTCCTCCTTGTCCTTGACAATTGAGAGACCCGGAGTCGCCTGGTCGAACTCTGCCCGGATAACAAATTCAGGTATCGAAGACGTCATAGTGAAGCCCCAGTCGCAAACGTTTCCGAAAATCCTGTTTCCAGACTCGCCCTTGCCGCAGATTCCGTCGACATCGACGCTGACGACGACTTCGAAATCGGATGGCTCCAAATGTTGTTCATCAGCCATCCTCCGGCAGTCCTCGAGTATTCGTTCGAGTTCCTTGAATTTCATCGTTCATCCCTCCAGTCCCATGTAGTCGGCGGTGGGCTCGTGCCATTCCTTGTCCTCCCACTTGCGGACGCGGAAGCTCTCGAAACAAGGCTTGTCCGCAATGTCGGCGTCAAATTCATAGGTGGCCCACACTCCCGAGCTTAATATATTGTTGCAGTATCCTTTCCCCTGGGCGAGCCATTTCATAAGCTCGAGGTTCGTCGCCCGGCGGGGCTTCGGCTCTTCCGGGATTTCGGCGCAGTGTTGCCAGTAGGTAGACTGGCAGATTACCGCAGCAAATCCGTTTTCCCTATTTGGGACGACTGCACACACATGCTGCGGGATTGCTGCGTCGGTGCAGTCGTCCTAACAAATCATTTTCTTCGGAGGGTCGAAGACGACGGGCTTGCAGCTGGTGAACTCTTGCAGTTCGATTCCGTTATATTTCATGGTGTTTTCTCTTGTGTTTGTCCTTTCCCGGCCTTGCGCCTGTCCCGGTAGCGGACGTAGTATCCGTGCATGCGTTCCCGGTAGCGTTCGCGCTCCCCGGGCGTCATGTTCGCGAGGCGTTCCCTCCGTCTCGCGCTTGTTTTCTC
>CAKUTF010000016.1 GCA_934691725.1 uncultured Fibrobacter sp.
AGAAACGGTTCGTTTCGAAATCCCACGTTCCGCTTACCGCACCCCAAAAGCTTAGATGTACGCAGTTCTGACCACTGCTCACTGACCACTGACTACTAAGCTTAGATGTCCGCTATTCTAAGTACTCTCAACTAAGTTCTGAATATCTCGACAAGCTCGCTAGCCTGTCAAATCCCTTCTCTGAAAGGAGATTCCCCGGTCAAGCCGGGGAATGACATCATAGAGAGCACGGGAATGACAGAAGAGCATTAGAGCTTAGATTTACAGGCGTCGATGTTCTTGAATCTCGGAAGTTTAACGTTCGCAGACTCATTGCTCATTGCTAATTGCCTTAGACGTCTGCGGACTATTCCCTAATCCCGTGTCCCTCGTCCCGCTTTCCAAAAGCTTAGACGTCCGCGGACTAATCCCTGTTCCCTAGTCCCTAAACCTAGACGTCCGCGGTTCTGCTCACTGACCACTGCTCACTAAGCTTAGACGTCAACCACTCCAAGCTCTAAGCTCTGACACGTCACTTCATCTTGGTCAGGTAGGCGGGTGAGGAACCGTTCTTTTGAATCGCCGGAAGGATTCGGGAAATGTCCCAGTCCTCCTTGCGGATTCTGCGACGGAGAAGCGCTACGAAAACTTCCATCAGCATTTCGCAGTCATAGACGGCGCGGTGCATTTCTTCATTGTTGATGGAAAGCCGGATTTGCCCCTTGATGCGCTGGAACATGTGTGCGAGGTCTCCGAGCTTGTGACTTTTGAGTTCCGGCAAGATGGATTTTGCGATTCTTAAGCTATCGACAATCGGGTTTCCCGGCAAAAGCTGTGGGTGCTTGGTGTAGGCGACGTGCAAAAATCCGGAGTCAAAGTCGGCATTGTGGGCGACGAGAATCGCGGACTGCCCGCAAAAAACGGTGAATTTCCGCAAGACGTCGTTTATCGGCGGAGCGTTTTCGACCATCGCATTCGTGATGTGGTTGATGCGGGTCGCTTCATCGGGAATCATCATCGGAGGTTTGACCAGCGTCTGGAACGTGGCGATTTCCTTGGGACGAACAATGCCGTTATCGTCATAGACTGTAAACTTGACTGCTCCGATTTCGACGATTTCATCCTTGTTTTGAAATAGTCCGGTGGTTTCGAGGTCAAAAGCGACAAAGGTTGAATAAATCACGGCGTTCTCCAGAATGAAATGTCAAAAATCAAAAATAGCTTAATGATTTTGTCAAAGTTGACAATTAGCGGATTTGCACAATGACTTTGGAAAAGGGCAGCGGAATCCTTGCTTTGTCCCAGCTCCTTAGGGAAATGTGCTTTCCATAACGGATTTCGACAAAAAAACAGGGCTTTCCGGAGCGCTTTGCAAGCCACCGGGTTCCGGGCTTCTCGATTCCAGCGGGGCCTTTGGGGCCGTCGAGCGCCATGGCGCAGAGGTTTCCTGCTTGGAGCTTTTGGAGAATCTCCCGGATGTGGAACGCTTTTTCGGAGCTTGAACCGCGAACGATCCTGTACCCTAGGTCCGAAGCGATTTTTGCGAGAAGTTCCCCGTCTCCGCTCGGGGAGATGAAGGCGACGATTCCCCTTTTTCGAAAGGCCGCGGTCGCAGCGAAAAGATCCCTGTGCCAGAGTGCCAAAATGCCCGGTTCTCGGAATTTTCCATCTTTTCCCCACGAAATCCGCAGACTTTTCATCCAAAATTCCAGGATTTTGCAAAAAAAACGCTTTTTTATGGAAAGTTTGCCGACCATCACCTTGGAAAATAAAAAAATAATTCCTATTATTGGACTATCTGGCGACGTACCCAAGTTGGTAAGGGACGGCTCTGCAAAAGCCCCATTCCTCAGTTCGAGTCTGAGCGTTGCCTCGAAAAAGGCGGATGATTTTCATCCGTCTTTTCGTTTTAAAGTTTTTCAAAAAAGAAAGTCCCGCACCGGGCGGAACTTTTCTCGTTAGACAGGAACAGGAAGATTAATATCTCTTGCCCTTGCGCGCGTCGATGGTCACCTGGACCGTCTTTTCGCCTTCGACCTTGACGAGTTTTTCTGCTGCGCGACCGTTGTTGCATTCGGCGCGGACCATGTGGTCGCCGGCGTCTAGGTTGTGAACCGTCAGCGGGGCTCCGTCCGTCTTGTCCGCGTTATCTCCATCGACATAGATGATGCACTTGCCCGGAAGAGTCGTTACTTCAATATTCCCCTTGGGGATGACCGTTCCGAAATTGAACGAGTTGCGCTTGTCGTTTCCCGGCCAGATGTTTACGCGCTGGTTCACGAGTTCGTAGCCTTGATCGACGACGATTAATGTCTGGCGTCCGGATTTGACTTGGCGGTTTTCGATCGGGCTCTTGCCTAGGAGCTCGCCGCCGAGATAGACTTCGCTGTTGGGCGGTTCGGTGAGAATCGTCACGTTGGCGGGCTGGTCGCGCGGAGGCGGTTCTTCTGCCATGGCGGCGACCGCGGCGAATGAAATCGTGATGGCGCTGAGGGTCAAAAATTTCGAGAAAAATTTCATCGGAAACTCCTTTTTAATCGGGTATTAAGATATAAAGAAAATGAAGCTCGGCGGAAGCTCCAAAAGAAAAATATTCTCATAAATTGTAATTTTTGGAAGAAATGAAAGATCTTTATCAAAAATTGCGGACATTCACGGGCAAAAACTACGGCCTGTATAAAAGCCTGTGCGGCAGAACCTGGAATTTCGGGGATTTCGACCTGGAATTTGTACACGTCCAGGGCGATCCGTTTGCGCCCGCGTCGCGCCTCAAGTTCAAGGCTCCGCTGGAACGGCTCGGGATTCCTGCGGAATGGGGAAACTTTCCCGTGAAACGCTTGGCGCTTGCGGACTTTCTCTTGCGGAAGCTCTGCGCGGAAATCGAAGCCCGTTCAGGAGAGGAGGCTTTTCCGGTAAAGGCGAATGTCCCGGGCGAGGAAATCCTTGTGCGGAATGTGCTCTGGGTCGGCGGTCCGTCCGAAAATGGAGGCTCGGCGGTTGTCGAAGCGATTCTTTCGGTGGAGCTTCCCGGGGAGAAACGCCGGATAGATGTGGAATCCGCAAGCGAGCTTTTGACCTCGACGATTCCCGACCTGCTGATGGCCCTTTACCTGAACCAGGATGCGGAACGCGCCGAGGCAAAACGCCATATCGAGTCTCTGGAAGTCCGCGAAGAGCTTTTGAAAATCTTGAAGGAAAAGGGCTGGGTCGCCTTTGTCCCGAACGGTTCGATTCTTCCGCGGGAGTCCGGTTCAAGCGACCTTCCCAAGAAAGGCGCGCTTCCGTTTGAATCTCCGGCGGAGCTTTTAGAGACCGTCGAAGTCTTCGGCAAAAAGATTTCGGGCATGGCGATTCCCCGCGGGATTACGGTGATTGCGGGCGGAGCGTATCATGGAAAATCGACGCTCCTCTCGGCGCTTGAAAAGTCTGTCGAACCCCATGTGGCTGGCGACGGCCGGGAATGGATTGTAGCGGATCCGTCTGCGGTGCGGATTGCCGCGGAACCGGGGCGCGTCGTAAAGGGCTCGCGCATCGAGCCTTTTGTCCGGGAACTGCCGTTTGGCGTTTCGACGAAATCTTTCCGGACGCGTTCGGCTTCGGGTTCGACCAGCGAAGCGGCGAATCTTGTCGAAGCCCTTGAATTCGGAGCGAGAACGTTGTTCATCGACGAAGACGCTTCGGCGGTAAATTTCCTGATCCGGGATTCCCGGATGCGGGAGCTGGTCGGCGAAAAGGACGAGCCGCTGATTCCGCTGTCGGACAGAGCCTTGGAACTGAAGTCGCTCGGCGTGAACATGGTGATTGTCGTCGGTGCGTGCGGGGATTATCTGCATGTCGCGGACACGGTCCTCGTGATGAAAAATTATCTGCCGGTGGATGCCTCGGAAAAGGCTCGCCGGATTGCCGCTGAAAACCCCGCCCAGCCCACGCTTGGAAACCTTCCGAAATTCGGGGACTTTAAATGCCGGAACCTTTTGGAACTGGCGGACGATTTGAATCCCGGGCTGAAACCGCGCGGACCGGTGGAACGCCAGGTGAAGGTGCGTCTCCGCGGGTCGGAACTTTCGATAGGCTACATCCGTGCGGATTTGCGAGCGGTGTTTCCGTTTGCGCGGACGGCTACGCTCAGCGGCCTCGGGCTTTTCCTCTTGAACCTTTTGCAAAATGCCGAAGACATTCCCGCCGACGAAGCGATCCATAGGCTCTACGACCAAATTCGAAATGTCGGATTCCGCCGCTTACCGCAAGGCTTTTCCAAGGATTCCGAGCTTCCCCGCGAAGCGGAGATCGCGATGGCGCTTTTGCGGTTTGAAAACCCGCCGAAACCCGAAAAATAGAGGCTTGAAAATGGAAAAAATCGGGCAGGCTCTCTTGTTTTGCGTGGCGCTTTCCTTTGGCGCGCTTTCCGAAAATGTCCGCGTAAATTTTATCGTCAGCTGCGAAGACGGCGGATCTTCTTCGGAATTTTGCGCGTGCGTCTTTGGAAAAGTCGAAAAAAAATATTCCCAGGAGCAGATCGATGCGATTGAATTGAAGCTGCTCCGCGGCCATTCGGACTTGGGATATGCGGAATTTGTGAAGAACGCTTCGAAGGAATGCGATGCGCTGGTGAAGTCGGGAAAGTCGCTCGGTGCGCTGGCGGTAAGCGAAGACGCGTCGGATGGAGAGACTTCGCTTTCTGCGGAAGAACTTGCCGCGCTCGAAGCCCTCGGGCTTGATTCCGCTTTTGCTTCGGGAATGGTGAGCGCGCTTCTCGAATCCCCCGAATACAGGAACATTTTTCTTGCGGAATGTTCCGTGGAGTTTCGCCCCTATTTTGGAAACTCCCAGGCGCAAAAGAGCTGCCGCTGCGCTTACGAAAAGCTCGTTTCGGATGGAAATGTCGGAAAACTTTTGGCCCTGGTGGACGACGGAACGCTTGACGATTCGCTCGCCCTCGAAATGTTTTTGCCGTGTATGCCAAAAACATTCACTGCGGAAATGGAAAAATTTCTGATGGATTCATGCGAGACGGTTGCGTCAAAGCCTGTCTGCCGCTGCATCGTGCGGGAACTCAAGTCGCACTTCACGTTCGAACAGCTCTTGCGTCGGACGGTTCAAAATCCGGCATTCATCCAGGGTTATGCGACCGGAGCCGCTATCCGCTGCAAGGACGAATAGGAGAATGTCTTTATAAGGAACCGCGGACGTCTAGGTTTAGGGATTAGGGAACAGGGATTAGGGAGTAGTCAGCAGACGTCTAAGGCAATTAGCAATGAGAAATGAGTCTGCGAACGTTAAACTTCCGAGATTCAAGAACATCGACGCCTGTAAATCTAAGCTCTAATGCTCTTCTGTCATTCCCGTGCTCTCTATGATGTCATTCCCCGGCTTGACCGGGGAATCTCCTTTCAGAGAAGGGATTGCCGGGTGTGACCCGGCAATGGCTGGTTAGCGAGCTTGTCGAGCTATGCTCCAATACATATGAAAACAAGTTCTAAGCCGAATAGTCCGAAATTTTATACTAGGGGAACCTCTTCGATTTTTCCGATGGAACGGTAGATGTCGGCGTGCGCCTTGTGGAAGTATAGGACGGCGAAATGCGGGTCGCTTGCGGAATAGATTTCTTGTACATGGGGATTTTGTTCGAGAACGGCATTCTTGGTGGCTTGGTCAAAGTCCCGGAAGACTTCTCCGGTGACGCGAATCCAGTCCTCGCCGAACATCGCCGCTATTTCAATCTTCGGATTCTTTTCCATCTCTCGAAAACAATCCTTGTCGTCCTTGGTGCAGATGTATAGGCGGTCCTTGTATTTTGCGATGACGCCGAACGGGCGAAGCTTCGGCTGGTCGCCTTCGACAGTCGCCACGTAAAAGACGCCGGCTCTTTTTAGAAATTCAAACGCAGAGTACATAAAAAATCTCCGATAAAAAAATACCTATTTTTGTGGAGAATTTCTTATGCCCATTTCCCTGGAACCGATCGGAACTTTTTTCTCCAAGGCGTTTTACAAATACGAGGTGCCGCGCCAGGGAATTTTTGACGGCGGGCGCTCGGGAAAGATCGAACTTTTTCCGCATCGTGGATTTGAAAATGCGCTGCGCGACGTATCCGGTTTCGAAAGGCTCTGGATTATCTTTTTATTTCACCAGAACAAAGGCTGGCGGGCGACGACAAGGCCTCCCGTTCCACCGCATGATCATGAACGGGTCGGGATTTTTGCCTCCCGCGGACCGTACCGTCCTAATCCGATCGGGCTTTCCTGCGTGAAGCTCGTCTCCGTGGAAAGGCTTACGCTAAATGTCGAGGAGGCGGACTTGCTGAACGGAACGCCTATTTTGGACATTAAGCCTTATATTCCGGGGGCGGACGCTTTCCCGAACGCTCGGGCGGGCTGGGTGGAAGAACAAAGTTTGGATAGCTGGGAAGTTTCTGCGACAGAAGAGTTTCTCGGACAGAGCACCTGGCTAGATTCCGTTAGCGGGCTTGACCTGCTGAACTTTGCCCGGTGCCAACTTTCTGTGAATCCGCTGGATGAGACGCGGCGCCGAATTCGGGTCGATACTTCTTCGCAAACGGCGGAGCTAGCCTTTCGGACATTCCGCATCGATTTTTCCTTTGACGAAAACGCCCGGAAAATCTTATTGAATAGGATCCGTAGCGGCTATTCCTCGCAGGAACTGGGCGCTTCCGAGGACCTTTATGGGGACAAGCCTCTTCACCGGGAATTCCTCTTGCACTTTGCGCAAAGCCCGAATGCGTAAAGTTGCAATCGCTCGATGAAAAATCCTTCGGGAGCGCTTTTCTTGAAATCTTCCGGGGTCAGGAAAATGTCGAAAATATTTCCGCATTTTTCGCACTTGAAATGCGCGTGGGGGGTGGTATCCGCATCGTAATGGATGCTGCCGTCCCCGACGTCTAGCGTGATGACAAGTCCGCTATCACAAAGCGTTTCTAGCGTATTGTAAACGGTCGTGCGCGAGAGTGTCGGAATCTGCGGCAAAAGATCGTCGTAGATGGTGCTTACGGTCGGGTGATTCTTTTTTTCGAGCAGGTAGTCTAGGATGCGGATGCGCTGCAGGGATGGTCGGACGTTTCTTTCTTTGAGAAGTTCGGAAGAGGACATAAAAAGAAAAAGGAAAGGGGCTTTCGCCCCGGTTTTTACTTGGAGAAGTATCTGCGGAGAAGTCCGGCGAAAGCGCTGCCGTGACGGGCTTCGTCCTTGCACATTTCGTGAACCGTGTCGTGAATGGCGTCGTAATTGAGTTCCTTGGCACGTTTCGCGAGCTTGAGCTTGCCTTCGGTTGCGCCCGCTTCGGCGGCGACGCGGAGGGTGAGATTCTTTTTTGTGTCTGGATAGACGACTTCGCCGAGAAGCTCTGCAAACTTTGCCGCGTGTTCCGCTTCTTCGAAAGCGATTCGTTTGTAGGCTTCCGCGACTTCCGGGTAGCCTTCGCGGTCCGCCTGGCGGCTCATGGCGAGATACATTCCCACTTCGGTGCATTCGCCGGTAAAGTTTTCACGCAGTCCTTGGACGACTTCCTCGTCGAGGCCTTGGGCAACGCCGATACGATGCTCGTCCGCCCACTTGGGAGTTTCTCCTGCCGGAGCGTCTTCTTTAAGTTTGAACTTGGATTTCGGAGCCTTGCACTGGGGGCAGTGTTCGGGAGGTTCTTCTCCGAACGAAACGTAACCGCAAACGGAACAGACCCATACTTTCATTTTTGTCTCCTTGTTGAAAGTGACGATCACATCTTTATGATTAAAGTTGTAATCATTACAAAATTACAATCGTTTCAATTGAAAGTCAAGGGGGAAATGAAAAAAAGTTGATTTTTTTTGAGGAGAGCGGGATGTTGTCAGAGCTTAGAGCTGAGATTTTAGAGCCGAGCAAATAGTTGATAGTGGATAAATCAGGAAACAGGAATCAGGAATCAGGATTCAGGAAACAATGGTCAGAGCCTAGTCGATAGTGGATAGTTGAAAGGAAATAGGACTCAGAAAGCAGAAGTTTGAGACCAAGCTGTAAAGTCTCATACAAATCTGGCTTCAGCATGTGAAAAAGCTCGCTCCACAGACCAATTCCTTATCCCGCATTCCTAATTCCTCATTTTCTTAACCGTTCTCTTCAAAGGCCCTTGTCCCGCTTGACTCTTCCCAAAAGCCTAGACGTCTGCAGACTATTCCCTAATCCCTCGTCCCTAATCCCGAAACTTAAATGTACACAGTTCTGATTACTGCCCACTGTCCACTATTTCTAAGCGCTAAGTTCTCTCAACTAAGCTCTGGATAGCTCGACAAGCTCGCTAACCTGTCAAATTCCATTCCTTAAAGGGGATTCCCCGGTCAAGCCGGGGAATGACATCGTAGTAAACATGGGAATGACAGCGCACAGAAACAGTTCGCTTGAAAACCCCGCATCCCGTGTCTCGCTTCCCAAAAGCCTCGAGGTCCGCATTACTGGCCACTGACTTCTGACCACTGCCCACTGAACTTAGACGTCCGCGGACTATTCCCTCATCCCTAGTCCCTAAGCTTAGCGTCCGCAGACTAATCCCTAGATGTCCGCTCGGCAAAAAATCTGTCAAATTTTGACAAAAAAGAAAAACTTTACAATCAGGCGGTGGCGGAAAATCTATTTTTGGTTCGGAATTTTGAAGGAAAATTTTATCCGAGGTTTGACATGCTTCCATCCACACGCAAGGTCCGCGTACGTTTTGCCCCGAGTCCCACAGGCTATCTGCATGTCGGCGGTGCGCGTACGGCGATTTACAATTACTTTTTTGCCAAGGCGACCGGCGGAACTTTTTATCTGCGAATTGAGGATACTGACCGCAAGCGTTACAACGAAGACGCTCTCAAGGATTTGATGCGCGACCTGAAATGGCTGGGCTTGAACTGGGACGAAGGCCCCGGCAACGAAGGCGACTGCGGACCGTATTTCCAGAGTGAACGTCTCGACATCTACCATCGCGAAATTCAAAAGCTCTTGGAAGCGGGACTTGCCTATTACTGTTTCTGCTCCGAAGAACGCCTGAACGAAATTCGTGCCGAACAGAAGAAGACGGGTGTCGCGGAAACGGGCTACGACCGCCACTGTCGAAATATTCCGCGAGAAGAGGCGGAACGCCGGATTGCCGCCGGAGAAAAGGCCGTGATTCGCTTCAAGATTCCGGAAAGCGGTGTGACGGGGTTTGACGATCTTGTCCGCGGGCACATCGAATACAAGAATGAACTCTTGGACGATCTGGTTCTCATCAAGCGCGACGGCTACCCGACTTATCATTTTGCAAGCGTTGTCGATGACCATCTGATGGGGACGACCCACGTCTTGCGCGGTGACGAATGGATCAGTTCGACCCCGAAGCACGTGCTGCTCTACAAGGCTTTCGGTTGGGAGGCTCCCGTCTGGTGCCATCTCCCCGTGATTCTCGATTCGAAGAACGGCGGCAAGCTTTCCAAGCGCAACGGGGCGGCTTCTGTCGGGGAATTCCGCGAACTGGGATATCTGCCGGAAACGCTCGTGAACTATCTCGCGCTTTTGGGCTGGAACCCCGGCGACGACCGCGAAGTGATGACTCTCGACGAAATGATCGGGGCGTTCAAGCTCGAGAACATCCATCCGACGGCGGTGAAGTTCGACATGAAAAAATTGCAGTGGATGAACATGCAGCACATCCATACGACGCCGAACGAAACGCTTCTCGCCGAGATGAAAAGCGGTCTTGAAAAGCTGGGAATCCCGGTGGAAAACGAACCGGCGGAACGCTTGAACGAGATTGTGGAACTTTTGAAACCGCGTGCACATTTCCTGAAAGACCTCGCGGAAATGTCCGTGTATTTCTTCAAGGCGCCGACTTCTTACGACGAAAAGGGAATGCGCAAACAATGGGGTCCCGGAAGCCGAGAAATCGCCCATGCCGTCCGCGAAATGCTCGCTGCGGTGGAGCCTTTCAAGACTGCGGAAATCGAAAAGGGTTTTCTTGCCTTGGCGGAAAGACGCGGTTGCAAGCTCGGCGATCTGGTCGGAGCGGTCCGTCTCGCTGTCTCCGGTGTGACTGCCGGTCCGGGCCTGTGGGAACTTTTCGAAGTCGTCGGAAAGGACGAGACGCTCCGCCGGATAGACATTGCGGAACCTTTGATGCAAGCCTAAAATGCTCAAGACTTGGACGCATAAGATTTTGGACAGGACGCTCTACTGCAAGGAATGCCGAGCGATAACTCGACACGATGTCCTTGCGAAAGAGGCGTTTTCGGTCCATTGTGCGGTGCGTCCGGGAATTCCCCTTGTCTGTAAATGCTCGGTTTGCGGCTCGTTCTTCGTCGCTTTTTCAGAGGAAATGTTTTTTGGGCGTCCTGCGGATGGTTCCGAATATGCCAAGCTTTTGAGCCAGAACCGGCTCGCTCCGAACGACTGGGTCTATATCGACGGCAAGGATTCCCCGGGCCGGGTAAAGGCTCTCTATACGACGCAGACGGAAGATGTTGTTGAACTGAGCTTTGGCGGCAACCGCCTTGAAAAATTTTCCCGTCCGCTGATGACAAGCTTTAACGAAAATGCTCCGATGGGATTTCGCCTGCTGCCAGCCCAATGCGGAGTCGCGCTTTTGGGCGATCCGGTGTACCATGTCCTTCGAAAGGCTTTCGGCTCGGTCGTTGGGAGGGTGGCGGACCGCGGCGAAGAAAAGCTCGTGGTGCAGCTGGAAAACGGAAAAATCCTTTTCATCACGCTTCCGCCGGAAAAACAGTTCGCTTCGGACGCCCTGCAGAAAGAAAGGCTTTCCAATCGGATTACGGAGCTTTTCCCTGCTCTTCTCGGACATTTGAAGTGGGACGTGGTCCATGCGGTCGCCTATGTTTATGGGGCGGTGGGACGCTTTCCCGACAAGAAAAAAGTTCTCGATGCGGTGTGCCAGATGCGCGGATTCCGTGGAATCATCGACCTTGTCCGGGTGCAGACTGCGGAGCTTGTGCCGGATGAGAATTTGCGGTCGCAAATCGTTAAAATTTTGGACGAGAAAAATTCGCCGCTTTTTAACGGCGAAGTCGAAGTAGAGAATGGCGACGCGACGGTAAAGGCCCTTTATTTTGCGGAAAGCGATCTGTCGAAAATCAAGGAACGCATCGGAGAAATTGTTGGAATCCGCAATTTGGCATTTGAATTAAAAGCGGTGCCCGAGCCTTCGGCTCAAATGAAGTCTCTGGCGGAAAAGCTTTCCCTTGCGCTGAAATTGAACAGTTGCCTTTCGAAATGCCGCTTACAGGTAATCCCTCTAGCGGACGAAATCATCGTGAAGTGCGAGCCTTCGGGCCTCATTCAAAAAAAATTGTTGAACAGGATCGTTGACCGTGTGATGAAAGGGAAGGACATCCCGACGCATCTTTGCATGGGAAATGGATAAAGAAGGAGAATGGAATGTCGAAATCAACTTATGAAAAATTGACACAGCTGAAAATGCGCTTAAGTCCTCCCAACAAGCCGGCAACGCTCAAGGAACTCGCGGATTACATGGGGCGCGACCAGCGCACAATCTACCGCTACATCGAAACGCTGGAATCGGAAAATTGCGGGCTGAAACAAGAGAAGAAGACGAAAAAATTCTTTATCCAGGCTTCGTCGGTGAAACGTCCCGAGGCGATCATTCGCGGTCTCAAGTCGGCGCAAAAGGTTCTCGACAGCGTGGGAACGACCGCTCACGGCAAAAACGTCAAGAAGGCGATTGAATATCTCTGTGGCGACGAAGTCGCGGATTCCGAGACGATGAGCCATGCGATGAGCGTCGATAACGACTTTATCGTCGATCTGGGACCTTTTTCGGAATACAGCGAGAACCTGAGTTTCCGGGAAGCGGAGATAGACAAGATGCTCGAAGCGATTAAGTCGCGGGCGAAACTTTTCATCACGTATGTTCCGGCGAAGGACTTGGCTCAGGAAGAAAAGCTCGAAGTCTGCCCGCTGAAGCTCGTTTTGCGGATCGATACGCTTTATCTGATTGCCCTGTCGGAAAATGTCGTCAAGTTCTTTGCGGTGCGCCGCATCAAGAATTTCCGCCGGACCGGAGGATTCTTCCCGCCTGTCGATTTCGACTACAAGAATCTTTACCGCAACTGTTTTGGAAAGTTTAGCGGGGCCGCGTTTGAAAAAATCAAGCTCGTGATGGAAATCAAGTCGTCGTGGCTCGCGGCGCAGTTCCGCGAAGCGCACTTCAACCCGCCTGTAAAAATTCGGAAGCAGGAACCGATGACGGTCGAACTTTCCATCTACGACACGCCCGATTTCGAGGGCTGGCTTCTGAGCGTCCTTCCCGACGTGAAGATTCTCGAACCGGAATCCCTGAAGGATAATCTGCGGAAAAAGTTGAAAGAATCGGTCAAGGCGTTATGATTTCGAACCATCTTTCCGATTACGCGTTTGAATTTCCGAAGGAGCTTATCGCGACGCGTTCTCCGGGCAAGGGCAAGACAAAAATTCTTCACTGCCCCAAGGACGGAAAAGGCCCGCTAGAAATTGTCCCCGCTCCGAAAATCGTCGAGTACTTTCGGCCTGGCGACTGCATTGTCGTGAACAATACGAAGGTGATTCCCGCGCGGCTTTTCGGACGGACGGCTCACGGCGGCGAAGTGGAAGTTCTCCTGGTGCAGGCGCTCTTTCCGGATGCTTCGGGAAAGGCCCGGTGGGAATCCTGGGGGCGTCCCGGCAAGGCGTTTCGGGTCGGGCGCGAGCTGGAAATCGCCGGAATCAGAACGACTGTCGAACAAATCAACCCGGACGGAGCGAGAATCTTGCGGTTTGACGTTAGTCCCGTGGAACTGGAATCCGTGATGAATCGCCAGGGGCACGTTCCGCTGCCGCCGTATATCGATAGGCCCGACGACGAAGAAGACAAAATCGCCTACCAGACGATTTTCGCCAAGTATTCGGGCGCGGTCGCGGCTCCGACGGCAAGCCTCCACTTCAACGAACAGATGATGACGGACTTGAAAGCGAAAGGCGTAAAAGTCGCCGAAGTCACGCTGCATGTCGGACCGGGAACGTTCCAGAACATTTCCGAGGAAGATTTTCGCCTGCACAAGATGCACGGGGAGCATTACGAGCTCACGGAGGAAAACGCGGAAATCATCAACGCGGCGAAAAAGTCGGGCGGTCGCATCGTTCCCATCGGCACGACGAGCACACGCGTCATCGAGACCATCGCGAAAGACGACGGGACGCTTGTCCCGCAGACAGGCGTTACGCACGCTTTCTTCTATCCGGGATACCGCTACAAGATCGCCGACGGTCTTCTCACCAATTTTCACTGGCCAAAAAGTTCCCTGATTTTATTGGTCGCAGCTTTTTACGGTCGCGAGAATACGCTTTGCGCCTATCGGTATGCGGTGGAGCACGGACTTCACCTGTTCAGCTATGGCGACGGGATGCTGATTCTCTGAGCGTACAAATTAACGGTAATCAAATGGCAAAACAACCGCTTTACTTCACAATCCACGGTCACTTCTACCAGCCGCCTCGTGAAAACCCCTGGACAGGCGAAATCGAAAACCAGCCGAGCGCATCGCCTTTCCACGATTGGAACGACCGGATCGCTGCGCAGTGCTACAGCCCGAATTCCGCAAGCCGGATTCTTTCGGGTTCCGGGCGGATTCAGGATATCGTGAACAATTACGAATACATGAGCTTTAACATGGGCCCGACCCTTATCGGCTGGATTCGGACGCATTTGCCGGAAACCTATCGACGGATCCAGGAGGCCGACGCGAAAAGCGTCGAGCGTCTCGGACACGGAAACGCCATTGCGCAGGTGTATAACCATATCATCATGCCGCTCGCTTCAAAAGAGGACAGGATTACGCAAATCCGCTGGGGCATCCGCGATTTCGAAACGCATTTCGGGAGAAAGCCGGAGGCGATGTGGCTTGCCGAGACCGCCATCAACATGGACGTCATCGTCGATTTGATTCGTGAAGGAATTCAATTTACGATTCTTTCGCCGACTCAGGCTGAAAGCTTCCGACCGCTCGCTGGCGGGGACTGGAAACCGTGCGAAAATACGGATATCGACACGACGCGCCCTTACCGGATTTTTCCGGTCGATGCCGAGGGCAAGAAAATTTGTGACGGCTACCTGGATGTTTTCTTCTACAACCCGTGGCTTTCGAGCGCAGTCGGGTTTGAACATCTCTTGCGTGACGCGAACATTTTTGGCAAGCGGATTCAGGACGCTTTCGACCCGAACCGCGAAGACGCCCAGCTGGTGAGCATCGGAACGGACGGAGAATCTTACGGGCACCACGAACCGTTTGGCGACATGTGCGCGGCGTGGCTCTTCAACCGTTACGCTCCGGAGCACGAAATGGTCCCGGTGAACTTTGGCTGGTTCCGCGAACATTTCCCGCCTCGCTTCGAAGTGAAGCTCAAGAACGTCTATTCCGAAGGCTGCGCCTGGAGTTGTGCCCATGGAGTCGGGCGCTGGTATCGGGATTGCGGTTGTTCGACAGGCGGCGGCCCGGGTTGGAACCAGAAATGGCGCACGCCGCTTCGCGATGCGATGAACTTCCTCAAGAAATTTGCGGACGAAGTCTATCTGCGCGAATTGGAAAAGATTTCAAAAATCGATCCGTGGGAAGCGCGGAACCGCTATATCGATGTTTTGGTGAAGCCCGAGGAAACGGAGCGCAAGGAAAAGTTCCTCGCCGAAATCCTCAAGAATCCGGAAGACAAAAAGCAGCGGTCAAACGCGATTCGCCTGCTCGAAATCCAGAAATTCTGCCTGTTTTCGTTTACGAGCTGCGGCTGGTTCTTCAACGACATCGAAGGCCTTGAACCTGTCCAGAACATGCGCTACGCGGAACGCGCGATGGAGCTTTTCAGGCCGTTTTTGCCCGATTATCATCCGCTGCGCGACCAGTTCATGAGCATTCTCGGACGGGCGACTTCCAATGAACACCATTGGAACGGCGCCGAGGTCTTTGTCCGCTATGCGGTGCCCGAAATGCCTGTCGCCCTCAAGCTGCTTGCGGAGCGTGCCGTTGTCCTGCACATGGGGCTTGACCGCTATGAAGATTCTTCGAAGCTCGATCTGCGAATCGAAGCGAAAGTCGTCGGTTCGAGAAAGCGGGAAACCGTTGTCCATGCGGTATTCGACGATGCGGATATTGGCGATCGGACCGAAGCGACGGTTCTTGTCCTGACCGACAATATGGGGCGCGTTACCGTCGCCACGTTCAGCGGGTTTGACGAAAAGAGCCTTCCGTTTGTGGATGACTCGAACCTTTCTTTTGATGCGCTGAAGGAGCTTTTCCCGACCGCCTACGTCATCCGCTTGCGGCATCTGATGAGCGATTCTCTTCGCCATATCAACCAGCTTTTGACGAAGTCCCGCTTGGAAGAAGTCACTCACGCGTTTGACGGCTTTGCGCTTTCCCACGGGCTCACCATCGATTCGCTCGCCGATTCCGACCACACGCTGACCGATACGATGCGCAAGGTCCTGAGCCTCGAAATAAACGCGAAGATTCACGAAATGGCGCTACAGTATCTGAAGGCGCACGACCCGAAACTTTTGGAAGATACGCACAAGCTAATCGACGAAGCGGTCGAACTCCAGACGAATTTCTCGTTTGGCGGCACGGGCCGGATGTTTTACCGAAAGCTTTCCGAGCTTATCGAAAAGGCTTCCTGCGAATACGACGAAAACGTGATTTCGCACATCACGGGGCTTATCTCGATGGCGGGCTGGCTCCAGCTGAATATCGACAAGACGTCGCTCGAAAACCAGGCGTTTGCCGCATACCGGAAGTACATCGCGGACACGGAAAATCCGCAGAACCGCGCACTTCTTCCGATGTTCGACTGGCTAAATTTTGAACGCCGCTCCAAGGATCGTTAAATTTTTCAAGGGTAGGTATTATGTCTCTTCTCTTTTACAACACGGCATCCCGAAAAAAGGAACCGTTCAGCCTTCTTCCCGGAAACGATACGGTCAAGATGTATTGCTGCGGACCTACGGTCTATCACTATGCGCACATCGGAAACCTGCGCACGTATATTTTCGAAGATACGCTCTGCCGGACGCTGGAATATTATGGGTACAAATTAAACCACATCGTGAACATCACCGATGTCGGGCATCTCACGAGCGACGGCGATACCGGTGACGACAAGATGGAAAAAGGCGCTCTCCGCGAAGGAAAATCCGTGTGGGATATCGCGAAGTTCTACATGGACGCGTTCTTCCGGGATTGGCACGCCTTGAACATCCAGGAACCGACGAAATGGGTCCGCGCAACGGATCACATCCAGGAACAGATCGACTTGGTAAAGGTCCTCGAAGAAAAGGGCTATACCTACCGGACGTCCGATGGCATTTATTTTGACAGTCTCAAGTTCCCGCGCTATGCGGACTTTGCTCGTCTGGACGTGGAAAATCTGCGCCAGGGTTCCCGAATCGATATGGGTGAAAAGCGCGCTCCGACGGATTTTGCGCTCTGGAAGTTCAGTCCCAAGGACAAGCACCGTCTCATGGAATGGGACAGCCCGTGGGGCGTGGGATTTCCCGGCTGGCACATCGAATGCTCCGCGATGGCGATGAAGTATAACGGACCGACGCTCGATATTCACTGCGGCGGAACGGACCATATCCGCGTCCACCACACAAATGAAATCGCCCAGAGCGAGTGTGCGACGGGAAAGCCTTTTAGCCGTTTCTGGATGCACGGTGAATTCTTGCGTCTCGACGGGGCCAAGATGAGCAAGAGTTCCGGTGAGTTTTTGACGGTCGATGTGCTGAAGGACAAAGGTTATAATCCGCTGGACTACCGCCTTTTTGCGCTCACCAGCCATTACAGGAACTATCTGAATTTCAGCTTTGAATCGCTCGACAGCGCACGGGAAGCTCTCAAGAGCCTGCACAAGAAAACGGATCCGCTGATAGGAAAGGCAACGGCAATCGAAACGGATGCGGCGAAGAAGTGGCGCGAGGAATTCAAGACCGCGATCGGCGACGATTTGAACATGCCGCGTGCGCTTGGCATTCTGAACAGCGTCCTCAAAACGGATCTTTCCGAAGGCGAAAAATCCGCGCTGGTTCTGGATTTTGACCGGGTTCTCGGATTAAAGCTCGACGAACCGCGCAAGGAATTTGCGAAAAAAACGGACCCGAATGCCGCAGACGACTCGGAAATCGAATCGCTCGTTGCACAGCGTTCCGAAGCCCGCAAGGCGAAAAACTGGGCGGAAAGCGACCGCATTCGCGATCTGCTCAAGGAAAAAGGCATCGAAATCAAGGACGGCCCACAGGGAACGACCTGGAGCCGCAAGTAGTTTTTCGCAGGTTCAAAATTTTGCCAAAGCCTCGGACTTTTAGGTTCGGGGCTTTTTTTATCGTTGAGAGAAATTAGGAAAATAGTTGATAAAAATCAGAAGTCAGGAATCAGGATTCAGAAATCAGTGGATTGTAATTAGAAGGGATGCGGGACACGCTAAGCGGGACAAGGGATACGGTGGGCGGTCTGTAAAACGGACTGCAGTTCTGGAACGACCAAAGGGAGTGATGGCGTCCACCGCATTTTCGGATGAAAAAAGCCCGGATGCTTTTACATCTAGGCTTCTGGGAATTTTACTGTCGGAATAACGGCGAAGCGTTAATCCTTGATGCAGCGGATGGAAAAACCGTATGATGGAGCATTGCGATTGGACAAATCCACTTTCGGAGTATCATAATCAACGCTCCAATTATAAGAATTGGTTGAACTCCAAAAATCAGCAGACATAGAAAAACCTTGAAATGTTGTACCAATTCGAAGATATCCTGCACCTACAGCGTTAAATCCTAACAGATCCGATCCATTTCCCGATTTGCTGCCATTGTCTTTCCAGCCGGTTGTGGATTTCAGTGCGTAGCCGACAGAATCCGTTTTCCCCTCATACAGGATGTTCGCCACGGCTGAATCAAGCGTTTTCCATTCGGCAAGACTTGGCAGGTGCCAGCCTGACGGACAAACTTTCTGTGCAACAGCCCATTGATAAAGTCTTCCGTACGTTTCGCAATTCGATGTATCGTTGTTATAGCAATATCCGGTGGTGTCGTAATTCAGGTTCTCCGCCATCCAGACCTGTTCGCCGATTTTCACCGCCAGGTAGTTTTTTCCGTCACGAATGTCTGTGAATTGCATCTTCAGTTTTCCTTCGTAACATTTCCAGACGGAATCTGTTGGGTCGTACGTTTTTCCTCCGCATAGGTCATGGACCGTATTTTCCTGGCAAAATTCCTCGGTCGGGTCGTAGCTTTTCGAAGCGCACAGATCATAGGCGGAATCCGCGAAGCAGAACATTTTCAGAGGGTCGTAACTTTTCCCACCGCACAAGGCAAAGAGCGAGTCGTTTGCACAGAATTCCATTGCGGGGTCGTAGCTCTTCGAAGCGCACAGATCATAGGCGGAATCCGCAAAGCAGAACTTTTCCGCAGGGTCATACGCTTCGCTTCCGCAAATCGCCTTGTACAAGGTAACCGTGTCCGTCTTTCCGCAGACGAATTTTACGGTTCCGTCCCTGTCTTCGGCGAGGGAACAGCCTTCTTCGTAATCCGCACCGTCCTTCCCGTTGGTCCCGTTCAAGATGACGCCGACGGAATCGCCTCCGCAGAGAACCTTGTATCCCGAGCCGCTTGCGAGCGCCTTTACCGTGCAGGACGCCCCGTCTAGTCCGTTTTCACCGTCTTTTCCGTCGGCACCGTCCTTCCCGTTGGTTCCGTTCAAGATGACGCCGACGGAATCGCCTCCGCAGAGAACCTTGTATCCCGAGCCGCTTGCGAGCGCCTTTACCGTGCAGGACGCCCCGTCTAGTCCGTTTTCACCGTCTTTTCCGTCGGCACCGTCCTTCCCGTCCGTGGCTGATTTCGAAAGGGCTTCCCAGCCGGTCGCGGCGCACATAGACCGCGTTCTCGCTTGACGCGAACGCCATCTTCCCGATGGCCGCCGAATCGCACGTTCCGAGCGAATCCGCGGAGGCCGCGACCTCCATGCCGGTAGTCTCGTTCGTCACGTTCGTCATCTTGGTGACGTCGTCGCCGCAGGCGAGGAGCGCTAGGGCGGAACATCCCGAAAGCAGAAATTGAAAACAGTTCTTCATTATTTTCCTCCGAAATTTTGATTTTTTGATTTTGCCCATTTGATTGCTTTCAGAAAAAGATTTTCTAATCCATCTGAAGCTTTTTCGCCAATAATTTGAGAAAGCATTCCGCAACCCACGTTGGCGAAGGTTTGTAACAACTCGTCGCGGCTTATTTTTTTTGCAATCTCTGGATAGAATCTTTCTAGCAAATCAATGTAGGCCTCGGTAGGCATCGTAATGACATCGGAAGCGAACGAAGTGTCCGAGAAAAATCCTTTTTCCCTTAGATAAGAACGTATGGCGTCTCTTGCATAGCGGTTGTCGATGGTCAATGAAATTTTATTCTCTGCTTTGATTTGGGGAGAACTTTTTAAGGATTCTCTGATTAGAGCCTCTTCTTCTGCTGCCTCTTTTGTGTTACGAAGAGAACTTTCATATAAAAGCGTACGCGCCTTGGTCTGGGAAATTTTTAGTTCCTTGGCTATTTCCCAGGAGTCTGTTGAATGAATCTTTCCTAGCCTTTGAAACTGGTTGAAAAGAAAGATGTCCAATTCCCGTTTGGAAACGGCACCAAATGAATTTTGCGTGTAAAAGGCAAAAAGGGAATCTATAAAGTTCTTTTCCGTCAAAGTCGTTTTTTCTTGGAAACGGTATTTGTCGGCAGGGAAGTCTTTCATGTTGATTTTTTCCTCGTAAAATCGTCAGTCCTTGATGCAGCGGATGGAAAATTTGTAAGTTGTGTACTCTCTAGTAAGATCAAAGCCATAGGCGTTATCTTCCACCGTATTTCCCCATATGTAAGCTTTTGTATGTTTGGCATCCAATGCCAGCCAAAAGCGATTTCCGTCTCCTCTCCTAGTATAGATTGTGTTCGCTATCCAGCCCCCAGGCAAAAGCGAAAGTCCGTATTCATCGGTTATTGTACGATCGGACCAAAGAAAAGCCGAGGACAATTTTCCAACATTATCAGAGCAACTTTCACAGCCTGCATAGACAAACAACGTTTTTACTTCTTCATATTGCGGAATATGATACCCGGCAGGGCAGGCTCCCTGGTACTTTTCTTCATTTCTCTTTTCCGAGACAAACTTGGATGTCGAATATGTAGAAGGCATATCCGCCGAAGCCGTCCAGCTATAGAGTTTTCCATATATGTCGCAATTCTTTTCCATATTGTTATAGCAGAAAGTTCCTTTTTGGTAGTCCATGTTTCCATCTACGGATGCATAGTTCAAATTCTGCGCCATCCAAACCTGCTCCCCAATCTGGACGGTCCGATACACCTGGCTGTCGCGGACATCCAACAGTTCGCCATACTTGCCGGCGGCGAGCATTTCCTGGTTCAGGTATTCGGTCGTCACGCATTTGTAAACGGAACAGTCGTAATGCCCGGAAACTTCAAAAGAGCCGGAGCTTTCCACATTCTTCGACGAACTGGAATTTTCTGCGCCTTTTGACGAACTGGAGCTTTTGACGCTGCTTGACGATTCGGGTTTGTAGTCATCCCACTTGCTGTCGGATGTCGCGGAACTGCTGGATTTCACATCACCGGATTCGATGGTGCTGTAAATGTTGTAGCGATACCACTTGCCGTTGCTGCAAATGAGCGTGACATGTTCCTCTTCCACAAACGCCCTTTCTTCTTCATGCTTCTCGGTGCAGTTCGGCAGGCCGTCAGCGCTTTCCGAAACGTCCCCCAGGTAACGCCATGACTTTGCGATGCAGAGATAGACCGCGTTTTCCTTTTTGACGTAGCTGGAATCGTTCTCGTTTTTATCCGTGCAATTCGGAAGGGCGTCCTTCGACGATACCGTATCCATGTAGGTGATTTTCTTTTTCCAAGCCCCGTCTTCGCAAGCGTACAGCGCATGTTCGTTCGTAATGTAGGCGGAATTCCCTTCGCGCTTCGTCACGCAGGCGAGAAGATCGTCGACTCCAGGCAGAGTGTCCGTCAGGGCGCGGAATTTTTTCCACTCTCCGTCTGTGCAGCGGAAAATCGCGCTTTCCGCTTCCACCTTTACCGTATCGCCTTCGACTTTTGCCGTACAGTTGAAAAGGTCGTCCAACGTTTCAACCGTCGGCGTCGGGGCAGAAACAAAAGTCCACTTGCCGTTTTCGCACTTGTATGTGGAACTATCTTCCGAGACAAGGGCCGTTTCCCCTTCGCGCTTTTCCGTGCAGTTGGGCAAATCTTCCATGGCGGAAACGCTCATGTCGGGCTTTGACACGTCGCTTGCGCCAGAAGAACAAGCGGCAAGAACGAGCGAGACGCCTCCTGCCAGGGCAAAGCCTTTCAGAGGCTTGGGAAAACTTTTCACTTCGAATACTTTATTAGCCATGAAGGCCTCCTTCGGTTGAATCCTTAGGAGTTTTCCTTCTTGCCAGCGGACGAAAAGCGCATTCGGTTTCTGTGAAAATACAGAAAAGGGGTGCGGGTTCGTCGCATTTACCACATTGAGGCTCTGCAATGCCTATAACCGATAAACGCGAGCGACCCACGCCCCGAAAGGGCTGTTGCCAAGGCCATACGACCAACTTCCGGCGAACAAGCCGGAACGGCAAACCGAGATACGCACAAAACGGCATACCTGCGTGAGCGTTCGCCTTGTTCTCGGTTATTGGAAATTTGCAGATTTCAATGTGAGAACAAGAGCAAAACTCTTTTACCCTAAAAAAATAGTTTAAATGCAAAGAAAATGTTCCCAAATTTTACGAGAGAGAATGATTTCCTTTTTGCAATCATTCTGCGCAACTCGGGACGATATCATTTTTGCGCTCCTCGCTTTGTCATTTCCCGGCTCGCTATGCTGTCATTCCCGTCATCGGCATGGGAATCTAGATCATCGGGTCAAGCCCGATAATGACATAGGCTCAAGTCCCCGTATAGACTTTTTACTTTTCCGTGAACGATTCATGACGCTTTCGAAGAAGAACATTTTTTATTTTCTTTTCCGATGGAAAATGATAGCCTGAATACTTTGCCGGATGACGCTTCGAGCGCGGCTTCAAATCCCGTGGAAATCGGAATTTCGGTGCATACGGATTCCCTCCCGATGATTGTCAAGGGCGACACGTTCGAGTTCAAGGTGAACGTTTCGTGGACTGCCCCCCAAAAGGAAAGCGCCGTCCTGATTCTTCCCAAGAGTTCCGCGAATACGAAAGGGATTACGCAAATCGGAATGCGCGAGGAACATTCCCGCGTCTTGCAGGGCGACGCTTCGGTTTCGAACAGCCAGTTTATCTACACGCTTACGGCAGACGATACGGGGAGCGTTTCCATTCCGGCGATGCGGTTCGAAATCCCGACGGCAAACGGCCCGTTCGAATTCCAGTCCGAAAGCGTTTCGTTCCACATCGACGCGCCGTCCCAGGTGGCGGTCTTTGCCGTGTTTGGCCTTCTTGCCTTTTTGATTGTCGCTATCGGCGTGTTTCTGGTTTTCAGGGAAAAGAAGCGTTCCGCGATGCGGAAAAAGGCGAAGCGAGCAGAGGACGAAGCGCTGAAAAAAGAATTTCTCTTGTTGAAGTCTCGCGTTGCCAAAGCGGACAGTCGCGTCTGGTTGCTTGACTTGGAAAAAATTTGTAAATCATGGGCGAAGAAACGCTTTAGCGAAGACAATCTGGAAGAGCTTTCCCGAAAGGGCTTGCTCGAAGGATGGGACGTGTTGCTTGAAGCGTTTGCACACGCCCGTTACGGCGGCGGTGCGCGCGATGCGTTTGAAAATAAGGAAACGTGGAAAATCGCCGCGAAACTTTTAAACATCGAAGAAGACGAATGAGGTCATGATGACAAATGTTCAAGAACTGACGGATAAAATCAAGGACCAGGGCCGCTTTTGCGTGGACCTTTTGCGCGAAGTGGAACGGACCGTAATCGGGCAGAAGGATATGGTGAAGAGCATTCTCACCGGAATCTTGGCGGACGGCCATATCCTTTTGGAAGGGCTTCCGGGACTTGCGAAGACTACCGCGGTGCAGGCTTTTGCAAGCGCCGTTTCGCTCGACTTCAAGCGTATCCAGTTTACGCCGGACCTTCTCCCAGCGGACCTTCTCGGCACGACGATTTACAATGCGAAAGAGGCCCGCTTCGAAACCCGCAAGGGGCCGCTCTTTACGAACCTCGTTCTCGCGGACGAAATCAACCGCGCCCCGTCGAAAGTGCAAAGCGCGCTTCTCGAAGCCATGCAGGAACGGAAAATCACGATTGGCGATGAGACGTACAAGCTCGACGAACCGTTCCTCGTTCTTGCAACGCAGAACCCGATCGAGCAGGAAGGCACTTATCCGCTGCCGGAAGCGCAGGTCGATCGCTTTCTCCTGAAGGTCAAGGTCGGCTATCCGGGAAAGGAAGACGAAATGAAAATCCTTGACGCGGTGAGCGGTAACGGTCTCGAAATGCCTAGCGCCGTGGCGAACAAGGAAGACATTTTGAAGGCGCGCCGCCTGGTGAAGGAAATCTACGTCGATGAACGCATCCGCGAATACATTGTGAACCTTGTGCTTGCGACGCGCGATCCGGCGAGCATCAAACGGTCCGAGCTTTCGGGATTTATCTCGGTCGGGGCTTCTCCGCGCGCATCGATCGGGCTTGCCTCGGCGGCAAAGGCCCACGCCTTTATCGAGGAACGCGGCTATGTCACGCCCGAAGATGTCAAGGCCTGCGCCATGGAAGTTCTCCGCCACCGTATCGTGCTGAGCTACGAAGCGGAAGCCGAAGAAGTCTCCGCGGAAACAGTCGTTCAAAAAATTCTGGATTCTGTCGAAGTGCCTTGATATGCTCTCCAAGGATATTCTCAAAACGGTGAGCCGCATCGAGCTTTCGGTGCGCGGTCCGCTCGATTCGATGATGGCTGGCGCCTATCATAGCTCGTTCAAGGGAAACGGCGTCGAGTTCAGCGAAGTCCGCGAATATGTTCCCGGCGATGACGTTCGGACGATTGACTGGAACGTGACCGCCCGAATGGGAACGCCTTACATCAAGAAGTTCGTCGAGGAACGCGAGCTCACGCTCATGCTCATGGTCGATGCGAGTTCTAGTTCGGAGTTTGGTTCGGGCAAGGAGATGAAGGGCGAAGTCATGGCGGCGATTACGGCGCTGCTTTCCTTTGCCGCGGTGCGGAACGGCGACAAGGTCGGACTTCTGATTTTCACGGACCAGGTCGAGCTCTTCATTCCGCCGGCGAAGGGTCGGAAGCACGTGCTGCGGCTCATCCGGGAAATCCTTTATTTTAAGCCTTCCCACCACGGGACAAATCTCGAAAACGCCTTGGAATATGTGGGCGGTGTCCTGAACCGTCGCTCAATGATCGTCGTCCTTTCGGATTTTCAGGATTCGGGTTTCGAAAAGGCGTTCAAGATTCTCTGCAAACGGCACGATATGCTCGCCGTTTCGGTGACGGATCCGAGAGAATCGGAACTTCCGCCTGTGGGGCTTGTGGAACTGGAAGATCCGGAAACCGGTGAAACGATGCTCGTCGATACGGGCGATGCCGCTTTCCGGGAAGCCTTTGCGCACGAGGCGAGAAAGGCGGAAAAACAGACGCGGAACCTCTTCCAGAAGATAAATGTCGATTACGTGCGTTGCCAGATCCAGGATGAGTTTCGCGATACGGTGAATCCGCTGGTGGAACATTTCAGGATGCTTTCAAGACGTCGGAGCTAGGATGCTTAAAATTCGGAATGATTCTTTGAAAATTTTTGCCGGGATTTTTTTGTTTGTTGCGGCGAGCGCCTTCGGTTTCCATGTCTCGGTCAAGTCCCTGACGACGGCTTCGCAGGTTTTTGTGGGCGACCGCTTTGACTATGAAATCTGTGTGACCGCTCCGGAAAGCGCGATGGTCGATCTGCCGAGCTTCGTGGGAAACCTGGGAAACTTTGAAGTGAAGGACTTGCAGCACGAGGAACGCTCTGAAGGCGCGCCGAAAGGACAGAAGAAATTCGTCTGGCGCGCTACACTCAACACTTTTGTCGCAGGGGATTTTCTGATCGCTCCGCAAGAGGTTCGGGCGATTCTCGGCGCAGATTCCGTGGAGACGCGGACGGATCCTGTCGCGGTCAAGGTCGTTTCGCGGACGGACGGCTCGGAAGAGGATATCCTCGATGTGGAAGAGCCGCTTGCCGATACGCGCTTGCCGGGTTGGGTTTCCGTTCTGCTCGGAATTGTCGCCGCCGCGTTGCTGGTTTTCCTCGGATGGTTCCTGCACAAGAAATTCCGCAGGGAAAAGGCCGCGCCCAAGCTCCCGCCATACGAAGAGGCTGTGCTTGCGCTCAAGGATCTGCGTGGAAAACAGCTGCTCGCGCTGGGAAACCAGGCCGAGTTCTACGCGGCGCTGAGCTTTATCGTGCGGCGTTACGTGGAACGGAGATTTTTGGGCGAGCATCCGGCAGAGGGAATTCTCGATGCGACGCTCTCGCAGTTGAAGGTCCGGGTCCCGCAAATCGCCGAACTTTCCGAAGAATACCGCCAGGCGTTGGTGGAATTCGAAAGGGAAACCTACCCCGTGAAGTTCGCCAAGATGAAAATCGGCGACGATCGTGGACTTTTCTGGGACGATTGGGCGGAAAAGCTCTTTGAAGAAACGAAGCCCGCTCCGGAATCGGAAAAGAAGGAGGCGGCGAATGGATCTCGGTAATCTGCATTTCCAGAATCCCGAAGCGTTCCTGCTTCTTCTGCTCGTTCCGCTTCTCGTTCTCGACTGGTGGTACCGTTCGCGCAAGAGAAAGAGTACGATAAAATTTCCCGCACTTGCGATTGCGAAGCGGGCTGCCAAAGGTTCAAAAATCCATGCGCGGTATATCGTGCCGACATTGCGGGTCGCAGCCTTGTGCGCCTTTGTCGTCGCTCTTGCCCGTCCGCAAAACGCGACCGAGGTGGAATACACTTCGACCGACGGCGTCGATATCATGCTTGCGCTAGACGTTTCCGGGTCGATGGGAACTCTCGATATGCTGACGCGAACCGACCAGGCGAAGCTCGGCGTGATGAATGCGGAAAAGGTCTTGAAGAGCGGCAGGTTCTGGAACTATTCACGTCTAGGCTATGCGAAAAACGTGATGGCGGAATTTATCGGCAAGCGGGAAAGCGACCGGATCGGGCTTTCTGTCTTTGCCGGGCGTTCCTACACGCTCGTGCCGCTGACCCTCGATTACGGAGCGCTTCTCGAAATCCTTGCCGCGGTCGATGATTCTTCCGCTTCGGGGAACGGGACCGCGATTGGCGACGGGCTGATGACTTCCCTTGCGCGGCTCGAAAAGTCCGACGCGAAGTCGAAAGTCGTCGTGCTTCTCACGGACGGCATCGACAATGCGAGCCTCGTTCCGCCTCTCCATGCCGCGGAAGTTGCCAAGGCGCTCGGCGTCAAGGTTTATACGATTGGCGTCGGAAAACGTTCGGGAACTTTCCTTGGATTCCAGCAGAATCCGTGGACGGGCGAAATTTCCTGGGCGGAGCAGCCGATTCCGCCGGAGAACAGCCTCGATGAAAAGACGCTTTCGCAAATCGCTTCGAGTACGGGCGGGCGCTTTTACCGGGCCGAAAGCAAGGCGGACCTAGAAAAAATCTATGCGGAAATCGACCAGCTGGAAAAAACGGAAATCCAGACGATTGCCTATGCGCGGTATTCGGAAAAGTTTTACCCGTGGCTTCTCGCCGGAGCGATTCTGATTCTTTTGGAACTGATTCTTTCGAATACACGGTTTGTGAGGATTCCATGAGATTTGCCGAACCGAATTTTCTGTGGTGCCTTTTTTCGCTACCGCTCTTTCTTTTGCTTTTTCTTTATGCCTATCGTCGGCGGAAAAAGCTCGCTTCGCGCTTTGCTTCGCTTTCGATGTTCCCGAAAATCGCGACTTCGCTTTCCGTGTGGCGGCGTGCGACGAAAACCTGCCTCTTGCTTTTGGGCATCGCCTTTTTGATCGTAGCGCTGGCGCGTCCGCAGTGGGGACGCTCGATGGAACACATCGAACGCAAAGGCCTCGATATCGTTCTCTTGCAGGACATCTCTCTTTCGATGCTCGCCGAAGACGTGAAGCCGAACCGTCTCATCCGTTCGCGCCATGAAATTTCCGCTTTTCTGGACACGCTTTCCGGTGACCGGGTCGGGCTCGTGGCTTTTTCGGGAGAGGCGCAGACTCTTGTTCCGCTCACGCTCGATTACGGGACGGTGCAGATGATTTTGCAGAACCTAGAATCGGGCTGGCTTTATCCGGGAACAAACCTTGCCGCGGCGATCGACAAGGGGCTCCAGATGTTCCGGCGTTCCAAGGTGCCGTCCAAGTATGCGGTCATGGTGCTGATGAGCGACGGCGAAGAACAGGATGCCAAGGCGGTAGAAAAGGCGAAGGAAGCCGCCGACGCTGGGATCCGGATTTACACGGTCGGCATCGGGTCGAAGGAAGGCGTTCCCATTCCCGAACCTTCGAAAACGGGCGAAGTCGCTTACCACAAGGACCGCTTTGGAAACATCGTCACGACGCATTTGGAAGAAAAGACTTTGCAGGATATCGCAAGCGTTACCGGTGCGCGGTACTTCTACGCAAGCCCCGGCGAATTCCAGCTGCAGAAGGTCCTTTCGGAAATCGCTTCGATGGAAAAGCGCGATACGTCTTCGGACCAGATGGAAAGTTACAAGGACCGCTACCAGATTTTTTTAGCGATTGCCGCTCTATTGTTCCTTGCCGAGGCACTTCTTTCGGAACGCGGCAAGAAGCGTAAACAGGTCGCTGGGCGTTTTAGCTGATGAAAAGGATTACGCACAAATGAATAAAATTTTCATCGTTCCTCTCTTTTTTTGCGCGCTTGCGCTTGCCCGTCCGATAAACGACGGCAACGAGCTGTTCCGAAAAGGCGACTTTGCCGGCGCGCTCAAAAAATACGAAGAAGCCCGAAAGGACGAACCCGCCAATCCCCTGGTCTTTTACAACATCGGGACTTGCGCCTATAAGCTCGGCGATTACGAGACTGCCCGGAAGGAACTCGAAAGCGCCGTGCGGATGCCGGATTCCTCGCTCGCGTCGAAGGCCGCGTTCAACCTGGCGAACACGTTTTACCGAATCGGTGAAAAATCCTCGGAACCGTCGGAACGCATTTCCAAGTGGCGCGAAGCGGTCGGTTACTTGAAAAAGGCTGTCGATTTGAACCCGGACTTTGAAAACGCCAAGCGAAACGTCGAAATTGTCCAGCGAAAACTCAAAGAGGAAATCGACCGGCAGAAGGAGCAAAACCAGAACAATCCGAACAATCAACAGCAGCCCGAGCTTTCGGACGCAGCCAAGCAGGCTCTTGCCCGCGCACTCCAGATGTGCAAGGACGGCGCCTATTCGTCGGCGAAAAGCCTCCTCGAAAGCACGATGGCTTCGGATTCCACCGCGACAAGCCTCGGACCCTATATCCAGCGCATCGAGGACGTCATCGACATCAAGGCCGGACGTGCGCCCAAGAGTAAAATCGACCAGTCGAATGCGGACAACGATTTGGGGGTTATCTGATGAACAAGCTTTCTTTTGGAATCGCCGTTCTCTCGGCGGCGACATTCTCGTTTGCGGCAAAGGCCCCGAAGTCCGCGGACAAGTATTATGCGGACGCGGCTTTCCAGTATATCGAAAACCGTTTGCCGACTGCGGAAATCACATGCAAGGAAGGCTTGCAGTATTACCCGGACGATGCGAAGCTCCAGATGCTAGCGGACCGGATCGAAGAATCCAAGAACGAGCAGCAAAAGCAGAACCAGGAAAACAATTCGAATCAAGACAAGCAAAACCAAGACCAGAACCAGGACCAAAATCCGGACAAAAATTCTTCCGAAAATTCGCAAAACGAAAATCAAGATCAGAGTCAAAATTCGGAAGGGCAGAGTTCCGCCGGCGAAAATTCGGCTGAATCCAGCAGCTCGCAAGGTTCCGAAAATTCCGACGCAAACGGTTCCGGGGAAGGCTCGAGTGATTCGCGGGGAAGTTCCGCAAGCGAACAGAACGCGCCCGAGGAAAGCTCCGGTTCAAATGGCGAAGGTGAAAACGAAGAAGTGCCGCCCGGTCAGATGAGTCCGCAGGAAGCTTCGCAGTTGCTCAAGGATTTCGACGAGGAACACGGCGAACGGAAACCGTGGAAACCGGCGAAGGGAATGGCCCGGCCCGAAAAGGACTGGTGATTTCGTCCTTTTGAAAAATTAAAATTCGTAGAAGACGCGCCCGCCGATTTCGAGGCTGTGGTGCCACAGCGTTTCGGAAAGGTCGCTGTAGCCCGCGGCATCGGTGCTCACGCTGCGGATGAACAGCGGACGGTAACGGATGGCAAAGTCAATGCCGAATGGGCGAATCTTGTAGCGCATGTTCGCGGAGACGGCAAACGCGTTGGCGGCAAAGACGGCCGCTTCGCGGAATTCCTCGCCGTATTTATCCTCGCCGACCGCTGCGCTGTGCACGGAAAGCCTCGAAAAGGAATACGAAAGTCCCGGCCCGATCTGGAAATCTTCGGGATAGAAAAAGTAATAGCGGTATTCCGCGGCGAACCGCCAATAGTTCGCATTGTTTCCCGTGTAATATTCGGAGTCTTTTCCGTAGTTCACGTCGATGTTCCACATCCCGAAGGAAACGGCGACCGTATGCTGGTTAAAGTTCACGCCGATTTCCGCAAGCGGCAGCGGAAAGGACCCGATGGAGGGAACGAAGATTTTTTCCTTCTTGTCTCCGTCCGCGTTCAGTACGCTCTTGCCGTCCAGATCTCCCCCCAGGGAAAGGGAAGCGTCTAGTCCGAGCGAGACGAAATATGTCCGGTGCCAGATGACTTTTTCGTGGTTCTGGGCAAATAGCGGCACGCAAGCCAGAATGAAGATGGCGAGAAACTTTTTCATATTACATGGCTGCGTAGCGGAACATCTCGTCGATGCAATGTTTTGCGCGTTTCATCACGCTTTCGTCGAGTTCGACCTTTGCCGCCTTTTCCGGATGGCGCAGCGATTCGAGAATGTTTTCGAGCGAGTTGGACTTCATGTATTTGCACATGCTGCAGCTGCCGATGAAGCTCTTGCCGGGAAATTCGTATTGCATCCGAGCGTTCAGTCCGCATTCCGTGAGAAGCAGAAACGGCGTATTTTCTGGCTGCTCCCTGATGTATTTGACCATCTGGCCCGTGCTACCCACGTAGTCGCTGAGCAGGGCGACGCCCGGGTGGCATTCCGGGTGGCTTACGACGCGAAGTCCCGGATTCTGTTCGCGGAAGAACCGGATGAGGTCCGGGTCGTATTTTTCGTGGACGTAGCAGCAACCCGAGTGCAGAACGATTTTCTTGTGGATGCCCTTCTTGTCGAGAGCTTCCTGCAGGTTCTCTCCCATGAGGCGGTCCGGGACAAAAACGATTTTGTCGTTCGGGAGGCTCGAAACGATTTTGAAAACGTTGGAACTGGTGACGCAGACGTCGCATTCCGCTTTCACGTCAGCGGTCGTGTTGATGTAGCAGACGAACGTGTGGTCGGGGTATTTTGCGCGTAGGCTTTTGACTTCTGCGCCCGTGATGCTGTCGGCGAGGCTGCAACCGGAAAGCGGTCCCGGAATGAGAACCGTCTTGTCCGGGTTCAGGATCTTTGCCGTTTCACCCATAAAGCGAACCGCTGCGAAGACTATCATGTCGGCGTTCACCTTGGTAGCGTCCTGGCTGAGCTTGAAACTGTCCCCGTCGTAATCGGCGACGCCTAGAACGATTTCGGGCGCGACATAGCTGTGGGCGAGGATTACCGCGTTACGCTCTTTTTTGAGCTCGTTGATTTCGTTGATCGTCGGAATCAGCTTTTCGCAGTATTCGAGCGTGTAGCTGCAAAGCACGGCGCCCGGTTGGATTTTTTTCAGTCGGTCGAAAAGTTCTTGCGCAGTCATAGTGATATAAATGTAGAAATTTTGGAGCGGTGGCCTGTCTAGGGATTAGGGAACAGGGATTAGGGATTAGTCCGCGGACGTCTAGGTTTTTGGGAAGTGGAGAGCGGGATACGGGATGAGGGAATTCGAAACGAACCGTTTCCAGCCCGTTGTCATTCCCGTGCACCGACACGGGAATCTCTTTTCAGATAAGGGATTTGACAGGCTAGCGAGCTTGTCGAGCTATTCAGAACTTAGTTGAGAGAACTTAGAGCTTAGAATAGTGAACAGTGGTCAGTAATCAGTGGTCAGAGCCGCGGACATCTATGTTCAGGGACTAGGGAGTAGTCAGAGCTTAGTTAAGAGAGCTTAGAACTTAGGGTAGCGAACATTTAAGTTCTTGAGATAATAGTCCGCGGACGTTTAAGCTTTTGGGAAGCGGTACGAGGGACACAGGATTTCGAAACGAGCCGTTTCTGCGCATTGTCATTCCCGTGCTCACTATGTTGTCATTTTCCGGCTTGACCGGGGAATCCCTTTTCAGAGATTACCGGATCAAGTCCGACAATGACATATTCAGACTCGGCGTGGCCTTGGGGGTGGTTGCAAGGAAGGGGGACCTTGGCCTTTCGCAACTCGGAAAGGTCCCCCTACCTTGCCCCTCGCCGGGTAGGCGTATCCCAAATCACTTTTTTCGTTGAATTTTCAAAAATCTCTTGACAACGTTTTTTTTTGTTATGTTTAGAGCGTAAGCAAGTGGCAAGTCCGTTATCTTTTAAAAGATTGCCGACCCGCTTGCGAAGGATGAAAAATGGAAGAGGTTCGTTCTGTCACCGAATATATCGAATGCTTGAAAGGCTACCAGCGAAGCGGCCTGTGCGGCCATCGCCCGGGAGTACGCTACTATTACCGCGGCGAATCCAGGG
The DNA here is from genome assembly GCA_934691725.1 of uncultured Fibrobacter sp. Classification (GTDB taxonomy): domain Bacteria; phylum Fibrobacterota; class Fibrobacteria; order Fibrobacterales; family Fibrobacteraceae; genus Hallerella. Next base: position 31,835 of record CAKUTF010000016.1, read on the forward strand.
ATTACGGGACGACAAGCGGCCAGGCGATGATCGGTCGCGAACATGAAAAGTGGCTTGAAGGGCACAACGAAGCGAAACTTTTCCGGGAATGCGAGCGACGGCTGACGGACGAATTTCTGGACTGCAAATCGACCTTTGAAAAATTGGTGATGATGCAGCATTACGGCGTCCCGACTCGGATTCTCGACTTCTCGCTCGACCCTCTTGTCGCGCTCTTCTTTGCGCTCTACCTAGACCCCCGCGGTAAAAAGGACGACAGCGGTGACGGCGTCGTTTTGGTTTATGAAGTCCCGGAAAGCAGCATCAAGAACTACCATTCCGATGCGGTGAGCGTCGTGTCGAACCTGGCGGTCTATTCGTATGACGACTTGGACGTTGAAAAAATTTGCCGGGCACATGGAAAGGATCGGAAGGAGTTCAACAAGGACGATGCCGTGCAGCACTTGCTTCACGAAATCAAGGCGGAAAAGCCCCACTTTTTGGATTTGATAGTGCCGGAAGACTTGGAATCGGTCTTTTGTGTGCACCCGCTCCTCACGAATCCGCGGATCAAGGCGCAACAGGGGGCTTTCTTGCTCTTTGGGCTGAAAGGCGACCGGCACCATCTGGCGACGCTCGAAAGCAGCAAGCAGAAGGAAAAAATTCGGATGCGGAAAATTCGGATTCCGCAATCGGCGAAGGAAAATATCCGCGGGGAGCTGCAGCTGCTCGCCCGGACAGTCGATATAATTTACCCGGACTGGGGTGGCGTGAGCGATTACTTCGCTCGGTTCTACGGAAAAAGCGCTGACAAGTTTTACAAATAAAGGAGAACGAAGATGACGAAAAACAATACGACTCAAAATGTTCAAAATCAAAATACGGGCAATGAGGAATTGTACAGAATCGAATGCTATGTGGAAACGGTTTCGTCCGATGGGAACGTAACGGTTCGCGGCGTGGACGGATACCGGTTGGAAAAGAAAGAGGGTGAAAAGGAGAAAACATATAATGTGTTTTGGAAAGTTGAAGATGCTAAAAAAGGCGAGGCTGATGAAGCTTTGGTGAAAATTTTTCCGGCTGAGAAAACTTTGTCGTTTGACGAAAAACAATCTGATGATAAATCAAAGGGCAAAAAAGGCGAAATAGAAAAAGTCTTTGCCAAAGATCTCCAGTTTCTTTTGACCGCCAAGGCGAATCATTTGAAGGTTTCTTTGGATGTGGCTTTGGATAAAGCCGATGGAAAAGACAAGGTGTTGATACAAAAGATTTCTTTAATCTAAGGGAGAGGTTTATCATGAAAAATATTTTTTTATTGATTTTGCTGATATATTCTGTGGGCTTGGCGAAAACGCCGATGCAGTTGTTAAAAGATGGGGAATGTTATTGGCCCAAACTTGGTGATGAACCACTTGTTAAAGGATGTCCGATTTATTGGACAAAAAAAAGTAAAGGATGCTCGGCAAAGTTTACCACAAAGAAAATTGACGGAGAAGATGTCTTGCAAGTGAATTGGAATGCTGTAGAATTTACTAAAGATGGTAAAATAAAATATAATGGCAAAGTAAAGTTTGTGGTTGATGTTCTAAAAAGTGGAAAAGAAGGGCTTTTCCCTTATGAGGTGACTGTGAGTTGTAAAGGTCCAACATGCAAAAACCTTGAATCGTTAATTATTTCACAATTGCAACTTATAGCGAGAGTTTTTGAAATTTATGATTTTTCAGGTGCTTTTGGTCTTTGGAATAGAACTTTTTCAATAGACATGGAAGAGGCTCTATACTATACAAATCATGAGATCGTCAAGGAAACTTTTCAAAAACATTTAATAGAAGGGGCGATAAGAAGAAGTAATACGGTTTCTTTTGACGCAATGGAGCCGATACTATTTATTTATATGATGCAGGTATCAAGAATGGAATGTCCTTGAGAGGGAAGTAGAATGACGTTATCTCTGAAAATATTCTCTTTGATTGTTAGCGTGGCGCTTCTCTCCGCTTGCGGTGATGACGTGACCAAGGTGTATATGGAGAATCAGTTGGGCGTCGGTCAGGTGGCTAGCTTCGGCGAACTGCCGGAATGCACGGTGGAAAATGCCGGCGAGATGCTCTATGCGACCGATTCGGCGAAGGTTTATTATTGTGCGGACTCGGTGTGGGCGACGCTGAACGGCAAGAACGGTTCCGCTGGCAGGGACGGTGAGAATGGTTCGGGATGCACAGCGGATTCCACGGCGAAGGGGATCGTCGTCGTTTGCGGCGGTGACACGGTCGGGACAATTTTGAATGGGAAGAACGGCTTCGACGGCAAGGACGGAACCTCATCGGTGGATACGCTCGTCGTCTCGAAATCCGACACGCTTGTCGTCATCGACACGGTGCTCGGGTTGGACGGCTCCAGCTGCACCGCGGAGGCGCTTCTTGACGGCTCGGGTTATAAAATCGTCTGCGGAGGAGATTCCGTCGGAGTAATCCTGAACGGAAAGGATGGGAAGGATGGCGCAGACGGCAAGGACGGTCTTGCGAAGGTCCCCGAAGGGGAATTTCAGTTGTTCGGAATACGACTGCGTGACGACCGCCTACCTAAACCCCGCTTTCGAATACGGCGAGCTTTTGGATGCGCGGGATAACAAGGTCTATCGCACGATCGAGATAGGCTCGCAGGTCTGGATGGCTCAGAACCTGGACTTCTACGACTCCTCGGACGCCACGCTGCGTGGGCAGACGCACTGCTACTACGACTCGCTCGCGTTCTGCGAGACCTACGGACGGCTCTACACGTGGAGCGCGGCGATGGGCTTTTCGACAGCGTTTACAACCGCCAGCTGGCCGAAAACGGGATGATTCAGACACCGCACCGTGGCGTCTGCCCCGAAGGCTTTCACCTGCCGAGCGACGCGGAATGGGACACTCTTTCCGCCTACGTGGATGCGCACAACGGCGCGGAGGGCGTTGGCACGAGCCTCAAGGCGCGCTACCTGTGGCGGCAGGATTCGACGAACGTCAAATACAATGGCTTCACCCCGGGAACGGACCTTTTCGGCTGGGCGGGACTTCCGGGTGACAACTATGTGAAATCGGAATCGGTGACGGTAGTCGGGAAAAAGTTTACGGGATTCGATGGATATGTTGGTTTACATGGCGTTTGGTGGACTTTTACGGAGACTCAAGCTTCTAGGGCTACAGCGAGAGGCCTGTATTATACGTATGAAAAATTAAATAAGGGGCAAGAAAATAAGGTTAACGGTCTTTCCATCCGCTGTGTTCAAAATTTGCATTGAAAATCGCTCTCGCCAAGAAATCATCTGAAATTTACTTGTAAAATTGAGTAAATTTCAGCTGGCTTTTGGATGTTTCTTTGAAAATTATCTATTTTATCTGAAAATAGCTTGAAATGTCGAGTAAATTTCGGATGGTTCTATGATTTTTGAAAGAAGTTTTTACTTGCAGCGTCTTGTTTCAAAAAAATGGAACGGGCGCATTAAAATTATCACCGGGCTGCGGCGTTGCGGAAAAAGCTATTTCCTTTTTAAAATTTTTAAGGAACATCTGCTTTCTAGCGGAGTCTCTGCGGATTTCATTGTAGAACTTTCGCTAGACAGTATTGAAAACGAACATCTTCGCGATCCCAAAGCGCTTTGGAAATTCTTAGAACAACGGGTGGGCGACACGAATAAGAAATATTACCTTTTGCTGGACGAAATACAGTTCGCCATTTCAAAAAAAGAATTGCAAAATCATGATGAACCGGTTCGTTTGTATGGAGTATTAAACGGTCTTTTGCAAAAGGGCAACATCGATATCTATGTAACGGGCAGTAATTCCAAAATGCTTTCGCATGATGTGGCGACAGAATTTCGTGGACGCGGAGATATTCTTTCGATATATCCTTTATCGTTTCGAGAATTTTTTGGTGCGTTTGACGGAGACCGGGAAGTTGCTTACGAGACTTATGCGACTTTTGGTGGAATGCCTTATGTGGCGACTCTCAAAAACGATGAGGATAAGCGCGAATATCTTTTGAATCTTTTTGAAGAAATTTATTTTAAGGATATCGAAGAACGTTATTCGCTGGCTTATCCTGCCGCTTTGGGTGAAATCACAAACGCTCTCTGTTCTGCTGTCGGATCCTTGACGAACGCAAGTAAAATTGCCAGGACGATTCAAAGTCTTCAGAGAAAAAAAATTGGTTTGGAAACAATTTCCGGTTATCTGAATTATCTGACGGACAGCTTCCTGTTTTCCAAGGCTTATCGTTATGACGTGAAAGGAAAAAAGTATTTCGATTTCCCGTTAAAGTACTATGCGACTGATGTGGGACTTCGCAATGCGCGTCTCGGTTTCAGGGATCTCGAAGAAACTCACATCATGGAAAATATCGTCTATAACGAATTGAAAGTTCGAGGCTTTTCTGTGGATGTTGGGGTTGTTCCTGTTTGCGAAAACGGGATTGACGGGAAAAGGCATCTCAAAAATTGTGAAATTGATTTTATCGCATCGAAGGGAATCAAGAAAAGCTATTTTCAATCTGCGTACAGTCTAAATGGCGACGAAAAGCGAAATCAGGAAATTCGCCCGCTTCTTTCCGTGAAGGATTTTTTTGAAAAGACCGTGATAACGAGATTCGGTCTCAAACCTTGGTCAGACGAAAGGGGCGTTCAATATATCAGTCTGTTGGACTTTCTGCTCTCCGACTAAAAACGGGCTGCCCGAAAGCCGCCCGCCTAAAGGAGAGATGGAGGAAAGATTATTCGTACTTGATGACCTGGGCCGGGCATCCTTCCGCTGCAGCCTTGATGTCATCTTCATACTGGGAATAGTCGACGCCTTCCTTGACCTGCATCTTGTCGGGTACGCTGAAAACCGCGTCGCAGGTGCCTTCGCAGGCGCCGCAGGAAACGCATTCGTCGTTCGATTCGTCCAGCCAAACTTTTTTAATTGCCATAGAGTTGCCTTCGTGTTGTTGTGAACGTTCCAAAGGGATGCTTTTAGAACATTCGGGTGAAACATTTCCTTGAATATAAATAAATTTGAACCAAAAAACACAGAGGTTTATCGAGAAATGAAAACGGTCGTCGTGAAAATCGGTGGAAGCCTTGCCATAGACGAGGCGAAACTGCTGGATTTTACCCGCTCTGTCGCTCGGCTTCCCGCGCTCGGGTTTCGGGTTGCGGTCGTCCACGGCGGAGGCAAGGACATCAACGAAAATATCGCGCTGCTTTCCGAAGAACCGCGATTTATCGAAGGCTTGCGCGTGACGACTCCGGGCATCATGAAGATGGTGGAGATGACCCTTTCCGGGCACGTGAACAAGAAGCTCGTGCGGATGCTCGAAAATTTCGGAGCGTCGGCTGTGGGAATCTCGGGTGTCGATGGAAAGCTCTTCGAAGCGGAAAAGCGGAACGGCGGCGCGGACCTTGGACTGGTCGGGCGGATTTCCCGGGTGAATCCGAAAATCGTCACGGACCTTTGGAACGCCGGCTGGACGCCTGTGGTAAGCCCGATTTCCATCGGAAACGGAATCGCATGGAACGTAAACGCGGACACGGCTGCGTCGGAACTCGCCGTTGCGCTCAAAGCGGACAAGTTCCTGCTGGTGAGCGATGTCCCGGGCGTTCTCGACAAACAGAAAAATCTGATTTCGAACCTTGATGAATCCGCGGTCGAATCCTTGATAGCGGACGGAACGATCAGCGGCGGCATGATTCCGAAAGTCCGGGAAAGCGTCGGCGCCTTGAAGCGCGGCCTCGGCGAAATCCACATCCTCGGGTGGAAAGACGCGGATTCCTTTGTGAAACAAATTAACGGAGAAATCAACTATGGAACAATCATCGCTTAAAAATCTTTTGGAAAAAGATGCGGCGGTCATCGCTCCGCTCTATGGCAAGCCGGACGTGGATTTTGTGGAAGGCTCCGGAAGCTACCTGTTCGATGCCGAAGGCCGCAAGTATCTGGATTTTGTCGCGGGCATTGCCGTGAACAGCCTGGGACACAGGAACAAGGGAATCTTGGATGCGATTTCGGAACAGGCGAACCGTTTCGTCCATCTGAGCAATCTCTACCCGAACTATCCGCAAATCCGCCTTGCGGAAAAGCTTCTGGAATTGACAAAATTTGACAAGGCGTTTTTCTGCAATTCGGGAACGGAAGCGAACGAAGGCTGCATCAAGTTCGCACGGAAATACTTTTACCGCAAGGGCGAATCGAACCGACAGAAAATCGTCACGTTCGTGAACAGCTTCCACGGGCGCACCTTTGCCGCGCTGTCCGCAACGGGACAGCCGTCAATCCGCGAAGGCTTTGGCGATATGCCGGGCGACTTTGTACATGTTCCGTGGAACGACGTAGAAGCGTTGAAGGCCGAAGTCGATGGGAACACGTGCGCGATCATGCTCGAATCGCTCGCCGCCGAAGGCGGCGTGATGACCCTTTCTTCGGAGATGGTCGAAGCGGTTCACGCTCTGCGCGAAAAGTTCGGATGCCTCGTAATCGTCGATGAAGTCCAGGCGGGGATGGGACGGCTTGGAACTTTCCTCGGCTGTGAAAAGCACGGACTTGTTCCCGACCTCGTTTCGCTTGCCAAGGCTCTCGGCGGCGGGCTTCCGCTCGGCGCGGTCCTCTTGCGGAAGAAAATCGCCGACGAACTTCGCCCAGGTGACCATGGGACGACTTTCGGCGGAAACCCTGTCGCCTGTGCAGCGGGCCTTTCTGTCGTCGAACAGATTTCCGCTCCGGGATTTTTGGAAAACGTTCGTGCTCGCTCGGCGCAGCTCGTCGAAGGGCTTTCGAAAATTGTCGAGAGGTTCGACTTTCTGGAAAATGTCCGTGGCGAAGGCTTGCTGCTCGGCGTTTCGATGCGGGCGGAAAAGCCTGTCGGTGACTTGATCTCCGCAGCCCGAGCCGAAGGACTGCTTGTGTTGAGCGCGAAGGGAAACGTCGTCCGTCTGCTTCCGCCGTTGAACGTGAGCGAAGCGGAATGCGCGGAGGCTCTCGAAAAACTCGAAAAGGCGTTTGCGAAAATCGCTTAAATGTCAAAGTAAATTTGTTTGAAAGGCTCGCTCGCATGGCGGGTCTTTTTTTTGTGAATCGAAATGGATTTTTTGCTTGACTGTTTTTTTTTCTTGAATTTACATTTTCCTTGTTGAGGTAATCCCATGTCCAAAATTTTTATCGGTCTTCTTGTTCTCGCCTCTTTTGCAGTTCCTTCCGAAAAAACGCTGTTTGTGTTGCCGCCCTATACGGAGCCTTGGTTTCGTTCGACGCCTGTTGTCGTTGAAAATGAAAATAAGACATTGTCTCTTGCCATGTCCGCCGATACGCTCGGCTGGTTCCGTTACACATGGGACGGGGATTCCCTGCCGGATTCCGTTTTCATTTATAAAGATTCTGACTCGCTGTTCTTGGAACCTGTCGGGTTTGGCGGATTTCCTGCGGAAACGTTGCGGGCCATTCCGGTAAAGATTTTGTTTAATGTTGAGTTTTCGTATCGGGATTCCATCTTTTTTATTCCGGAAAAAAGTTTCCGGTTTGGAGAGTCGGATTATCATGATGGATTTTATGCGGAAGACGCCCGAAAAGAGCAAGGATTTTTCCTGAGCGACAAAGAATTTACTTTGTTTGTACTGATTCCCGACGATAGGAACTGGATTGGCGAAACGCCTGTGATTGTCGATGCGAAAGATTCCAGAGATTCTTGGGAAATGGTCTCGGATGATTCGGCTTTTCCGGGCTGGTTCCGTTACACTTGGAAAAAAGCGGATTATCGTCCGGAAGAATTTTTCCTTTATGGAAAAAGCGATTCGCTGCGCCGTTCTCCGATAGGAAAGAACGGTTTTGCTCTCGGCAGAACGGACTTGGTGCCTTTCGGTTTGGAGAATGTCGATTCCCTGTTCCTCGTGCCGGATTTGAATTACTCCTGCTATTCAAAAGGCGAGGAGCTTTACGGCGATTCGGGAATCGTGTATTTGCAGGACGTTCGAAAGAACTGCCCGTTGAAAAAACTTTGTCTTGAAAAAGATTTTGCCCCGGCCTGCCATCAAATCGATTTCAACCGTTATCCCGTCTATTATTCGATCTATTCCTCGGATTCGGTACTTGTCAAGGGGGAAAAGGCTTTACTGCCGCAATACGATTGCGTCTATGGAGGCTTCAATCCGGGATGCGCCAACCGGATTTTCGTTGAAAACGGTTTTTGCCAATTGGCATCCGGGGATTATCTGGTGAAAATTCGGGACGAGGCGAGCGATTCTTCATTTTTCTTGCCCTATTCCGTAACGACGACGGCTCTTTTCCCGGAGCGTTTCCGGCAAAATATCGATATCCGAATCGAAAATTCCTTGCTGCGGATTCGTTCCGCGTCGCCGATCGATTTTGCCGTATTCAATTCCCTCGGCCAGATCGTTTCGCACGGAAATGTTTTGAACAGTGCCCAAGTAAAACTTCCCGCTTCGGGAAATTACCTGCTAAAAGTCGGAACGGAAATTCGCCGCGTACAAATTAAATAGGGACTTCCCGAAATTTACCGCTTGTTCGTCGGAGCCTGTCGTACGGCGAGTTCTCCGTGCTTGCGGAAAAGGTGCTTGACTAGCGTGTGGAATCCGCGGAAGACCCGGTAGCGTTCCTTCGGGTTTCTTATCGCCATGATTCCCTGCCGGAAGATGTAGCTCGGACGGAGATAAAATTCGCGGCGCGCCTTGTCGCAAAAATCGACCAGGTCCTGGCTGGAAAGGTTCCCCCGGTGAATCGTCGTACGGTGGAATCCGTCCTTGTCGAGCCATTGGCTGTAATCGCGGCTTTCGAGCGCACCGCTTTCGAGCGCTTCCTTGTAGGCTTCGGTTCCGGGATACGCCATGATCGGGTAGAACTGTGCCGTGTTCGGGTTCAGCCTTTTCGCGTAGTCGAGCGTCATGCGGAGCGTTTCCGCCGTGTCGCCCGGGTTTCCGACCATGAAGCATCCGTGGACGAGGAATCCCGCCTTGCGAGCGTTCCGCATAAATTCAATCGCCTTGTCCGTGTTCTTTACGCCCTTGTGGATGTTCTGCAAGACTTCGGGACTTGCGCTTTCGAACCCGACGCACATTTCGCGTCCGCCGGCCCGGTGCATCAGCTTCAAAAGTTCGAGAGGCACATCGGCGCGGGCATTGCAGCTCCACGTAATTTTCAACTTGCGGCGCAGAATTTCTTCGCAGATTTCCTGGACGTGCCTGTGGTTCGCGGTAAACGTGTCGTCCTCGAAAAAGACTTCTCCCAGGTCTGCAAAGTGCGACTTGATGAATTCGAGTTCATCGACGACATCTTTGGGGGAACGCATCCGAAAGACGTGACCGTTCAGCGTCTGCGGGATGACGCAGTAGCTGCAGCGGTTCGGGCATCCGCGCCCGGAAAGAATCACCACGATCGGGTTGAGGTTCGCCCCGTAGAAGTATTTCTTGTAGCAAGAAAAAAGGTGCTTGTAGTATGTCTTGCTCACCCAGGGAAGCGCATCGAGGTTCGCAATTTTCGGACCTTCGGGCTGGAAGTCGATTCCGCCGTCCGATGTGCGGTAGGCGAGGCCTGCGATATCCGACGGACTTGAAATTTCTCCGCGTAGAAGCCGCACCAGATTTCTTGCCGTGTAGTCCGCTTCGCCGATGATGACATAATCGAGGTTCGGCTCGGTCTGCAGCGTTTCGAGCGGTTCCGCTGTCGCATGCGTTCCCATGATTGCCGTGGGGACATTAAAGAGAACCTTGAGCGTCTTGATGACGGAAAGGTCGTTGATGATGCTCGGCGTGCTCGTGCTTGCGACGATGAGTTCCGGTCCAAAGGCGCGAATCTTTGCTACGGTCGCTTCGAGATCGAGGTCCATTGCCGGGCTGTCGATCAGTTGCACTTCGTTGTTATCCGCTTCGACGGTTCCCGCCGCATAGCTCAAGAACATCGGCCAGTAGAGGGTGCTAGACTTGGTAACGCAGGGACTGCGGGATTCCCGGCTGAACATGGGGAAATAAGGCGGATTTAAAAACGTAACACGCATAGGCAAATAAAAAATACATTCTAATTTTGAAAAAGAACGAGGAAGAAGAAATGAAACTAAAAAACATTGTGCTGTTAAGCCTTGTCGCGTTGGCCTTGGCGAATGCCGCCGAGCGGGATACGGTCCGCGTCTTTTCGGATAGCGGCGCTTTGCAGGAACTCTATACGGTGAAGAAAGGTTCGTCGGTTCGGGACGGGCATTTTGTGTCGTATTACCCGAACGGAAAGGTCGGAGTCGAGGCGGAATATAAGGAGGGAAAGCTCGACGGCCTCTACCGGAGCTTTTACGCAAACGGTTCGCTGTGGCAGGAAATCCACTACGCAAACGGGGAAGAACACGGCGAATCCAAGACTTTTTATGATAGCGGCAAGTTGAAGAACCAGGATTTTTACTCAATCGGGATGCTGGAAGGTATCTCTAAAAGCTGGGACGTAAACGGGACGCTGCGTTCGGAATTCCGCTACGAAAACGGTCGGGTCCAAGGCGTTGCCAAGATGTTCAACGATCAGGGGCTGATTTCCGAGGACATGGAATTTGTGAACGGCGTCCGCGAAGGCGTCTATCACAAGTACAACAAGGGTATCGTGGTGCACACGGCAAAGTTCTCGCGGAACCGCTGCGTGGAGAATTGCGACTTCTAGCGGGACTTTTGTAAAGAGCGCTTTTCGGAGTTTCACTACAAGCGGCAAACAGGCACGGGAATGACATCATAGCGAGCCGGGGAATGGTGATGGTACACGAAAACAGTTCGTTTCGAATACCCACATCCCGTGTCCCGCTTACCGCTTTCCAAAAGTCTAGATGTCCGCGGTTCCTTATAAAGACATTCTCTTACTTTTGGCGCTTCTTGCGGAGCCCTTTATACAGGACAAAGCAGACGAAAAGCCCGGCGAGACCCAAAAGAACCATCGAAAGTTCGGAGTTGTATTTTTCGATGATGTCGCTCTGCCCGTGGGCGAGAACGCCCAAGAGTGCAAGGACGATGTTCCAGAGGCACGCTCCGAGTGCGGTGAACGTGACAAATGTGGAAAGTTTCATGTCGGCGATGCCTGCGGGGATGGAAATCAGCTGGCGAATCGCCGGGATGAACCTGCCGACAAACGTGGAAATCGCTCCGTGTCGGCGGAAGAAATCTTCGGCCTGGGCGACTTTTTTCGAATCGAGCAGGCACATGGCGCCGATGCGGGAATCGGCAAACTTGTCGATAATCGGACGTCCGAGAAACTTGGCGAGGTAGTAGTTGATGAGCGCTCCGAGAACGGCTCCGAGTGTCGCAAACAGGACGACTAGAACGATGTTCAGGCCGGAGTCCGGTTGCAGAGCCTTGTAAGCGGCAGGAGGAACGACGACTTCGGACGGGAACGGGATGAAGGAACTTTCCACGGTCATCAGAAGCGTGACGGTTCCATAGTTCAGATTGTCGCTATACCAGTCGGTGATTTTCGTGTAGATGGAGGAGTCTCCGGCGAATGCTGCGGATGAAAAAAGCAGGACCAGCGCAAATAGAATTTTTCTTTTCATGAAAAGCCTTTAGTTTGTGCTAAATATAAAAAAGGACCTGTAAAAAAAGCCGTTTTGCGGACGGCTTCTTTGAAATTTTACTTTGCTTTTTTAACCTTCGGTTTATTTTGCGACTCTCGCCTTATCCTTCTTTTGCGCTGCCGCTTCGCGTCATCGCGAAAAAGTCGGCTCGGTCATAAAATAAACCTTCGGCTTATTTTGCGACTCTCGCCTTATCCTTTTTCTCTTGCACAATTGCGTCGATGACGGCGGCGACGGTGAGGTTGAAAATGTCGTGGACGGATGCGTCCGCGTCGGTGAAGTGCACCGGCTTCTTGAGTCCCATCTGCACGGGTCCGATGGATTCGCCGACGCCCATTTCGAGAAGCATCTTGCATGTGATGTTCGCCGAAGAAAGGCACGGGAAAATGAGCGTGTTCACGTCCTTGCCTTTCAGGGTATTGAACGGATACTTGGCGTCTCGCAGTTCCTTGTTCAGGGCGACGCATGCCTGCATTTCCCCGTCAACATCGTAACCTGGATATTTCTCGTGGAGAATTTTCACTGCATCCCGGACGGAACTCGCGGAACCGTTTTGCATTTTTTCGTCGGAACCGAAGTTTTCGTAACTGAGCATCGCCATCACCGGTTCGTGGGCAAAGAACTGGACAGCATCGTGGGTAAGCTTCGTGATATCGACAAGAGTTTCCGTGTCGGGGTCTCGATTGACAAGCGTATCGGCGAGGAAGAATGTTCCCTTCTTGGTGCTCAGGATGTGGAGCGCTCCAAAGTGCTTGTAATCGTCGCGGATTCCGATCATTTCTTTTGCCAGTTCGATGGTCGTGGAGTAGCGCGAGTTGGATCCGGAAATCAGAGCGTCCGCATCGCCGACCTTTACCATCATCATGCCGAAATGGTTGCGTTCGAACATGTCGTCGCGGGCCTTTTCCGTGGTGACTCCGTTTCGACCGTTTTCGCTTGCGTAAATCTTGGCAAACTTGAGACGGCGATCCGCTTCGTCCGCGGAACGCGGGTTCACTATTTCGATGCCGGAAATGTCGAGCTTTTCCTTTTCTGCGTTTTCGCGGATACGCTCCGGATTGCCGAGAAGAATCGGGAATGCGACGCCTTCCGCCTTTGCCTGGATCGCGGCGCGGATCATGTTTACGCTCGCGCCTTCGGCGAATACGACGCGCTTCGGGTTGCTGCGCGCCATGTTTTCAAATCCGCGGATGAGCTTGTTGTCGTAGCCCATCATGTCGCGGAGGCTGTCGGCGTAGGCGTTCCAGTCGGTAATCGTTTTGCGGGCGACTCCGCTTTCGATGGCTGCCTTGGCGACGGCGATCGAAACGTCGGTGAGAAGTCGCGGGTCCATCGGTTTTGGGATGATGTAGTTGCGTCCAAATGAGAAACGTTCGGAGTTGTAGGCGATGTTCACCACTTCCGGCACGGGCTTTCGCGCAAGATCCGCAATGGCGCGGACCGCGGCGTGCTTCATGTGTTCATTGATGGCTGTCGCGCGAACATCCAAGGCTCCGCGGAAGATGTAGGGAAAGCCGATGACATTGTTCACCTGGTTCGGGTAGTCGCTTCTGCCCGTCGCGAAGATGATGTCGTCGCGGGAACTCATCGCCACGTCGTAGGAAACTTCCGGTACGGGGTTTGCGAGAGCGAATACAATCGGATTTTTCGCCATCGACTGGATCATTTCCTTTGTGAGAATGTTCGGCTTGGAAAGCCCGAGGAATACGTCGGCGCCTTTCATCGCTTCGGCGAGCGTCGAAACATCGGTGCGGTCCGTGGCGAAGAATTCCTTTTGCGGCGTGAGGTTCTTGCGGGACTTGCTGATGACGCCCTTGCTATCGACCATGACGACATTTTCTTTTTTGACGCCGAGGGAAAGGTAGAGCTTTGTGCAGGCGATTGCCGCGGCACCAGCACCGTTTACCACGAGCTTTATCTTGTCGATGTCCTTGCCTGCGATGTCGAGAGCGTTCACGAGAGCGGCGCTGCTGATAATCGCTGTGCCGTGCTGGTCGTCGTGCATCACGGGGATGTCGAGGGCGGCCTTGAGACCGTCTTCGATTTCAAAGCATTCCGGCGCCTTGATGTCTTCGAGGTTGATGCCTCCGAATGTCGGCGCGATTCCCTTGACGATTTCGATAAATTTTTTCGGGTCCTTTTCGTTCACTTCGATGTCAAAAACATCTACCCCGGCGTAAATCTTGAACAGAAGTCCCTTGCCTTCCATGACGGGCTTTCCGGCGACCGCTCCGATGTCTCCGAGCCCCAGAACGGCGGTTCCGTTGGAAATCACGGCAACGAGGTTTCCCTTGGTCGTGTAGTCGTAAGCCTTGTTGTTGTCCTTTTCGATTTCGAGGCAAGGTGCCGCTACGCCGGGCGTGTAGGCGAGCCCGAGATCCGTCTGCGTGCTGTGCGCTTTGGTCGGAACGACTTCGATCTTTCCGGGTTTGCCGCTGGCGTGATAGGCGAGTGCTTCTTCGTTTAGATTGGACATAGATGAACCTTTTGTTTCTTGCGTTTTCGCTCGTCTTGATTCGAGCCTGACAAATATAGCAAAAGAGAATGGCCGGTGTTGCAAAATTGTTAGACTTATCGGGTGAAAGGAAAAATAATTTTATATGTTGATAAACATGCACTTATCAAAAAGGAAAATTTGGAAATTTGCGTTCACGGCGCTTCTTGCGGGAATTTTTTTCTGCGCTTGCGAAACGCAATCGGAAATGTCGGTTTCGCCTGTGGTGACCGGTGAAAAAATCCAGATGGATCCGCTTCTCGGAGCGCCCTTTGTCATCTACCCGATCCGCTCGGAACATCCGGCGACGCTCATCCGTTATCCCTTTGACTCCCTGTCGCGGCAAAGCAAAGGCGTGGTCCTTTATGTCCATGGCTATAACGATTACTTTTTCCAGCGTCATCTCGCCGAAAAGCTCGACTCGGCGGACTATGCGTTTTTCGCTATCGACCTGCACCGCTACGGGCGTTCCTTGCGGGCGTCTGAGCGGGCTTTTTCTGCGGATTCCGTCGGCGAGTATTTCCCCGAGCTAGATTCGGCTGTCTCGATGGCGAAGCGAATCGCGGGGAATCTTCCGGTCGCGCTCATCGGGCACAGTACGGGCGGGCTGGTCGTTTCCCTGTATGCGGATGCGAGAAATCACGGTGAAGACTTTTTTGCCGTCGTCCTGAACAGCCCATTCCTCGACATGAACATGAATGCGCTGTTGGAAAAAGTCGCCATTCCTGCGGTTTCGTTTTTTGCTAAATGGTTTCCCGACTTTGAGGTGGACGAATCTCCCAATCCGAATTACGGGATGAGCCTCCATAAAAGCGAAAAGGGCGAGTGGGATTACGATTTGCGCCTAAAGCCTCTTGTTGCTCCGGCAAAGACGCTTCGGTGGATTCGGGCGATTCACCGGGGACATTTGGAAGTCCAGAAAGGCTTGCAAATCAAGGCTCCGATTCTCGTGATGCACAGCTCGTGCAGCGTCGATGAAAAGCTTTGGACCGATGCTTACGCCCACTGCGACGGTGTCCTCGATGTAAACGACATCCGTCGCTATGGCGCGGGTCTCGGAAAGAACGTCACCCTGCTTGAAGTCAAGGGCGGAATGCACGACCTGTATCTTTCCGAAGAGAACGCCCGGAATTCCGCCTTGACGGAAACGCTTCGGTTTTTGGACAATCAATTAAGTATAAAGTAAGAGAATGTCTTTATAAGGAACTGCGGACGTCTAGGCTTAGCTTAGTGGACAGTGATCAGTGGTCAGAAGTCAGAATCGCGGACGTCTAGGCTTTTGGAAAACGGTACGAGGGACACGGGATGCGGGGTTTCCAAGCGAACTGTTTCGGTGCACTGTCATTCCCCGGCTTGACCGGGGAATCCCTTTGTGTATGGAGATTATCGGAATAAGCCTGGAAATGACAGGTTAGCGAGCTTGCCGAGCTATGCTCCGATACAAATGAAAACAGATTCTAATTTATGGTTGGTTGGATGTCGTCTGGGCTGTGCAGACGCGATTCGATCCAAGGGCTTCCGCCTGGTGCATCGCCTGTTCTGCCGCAAAAACCAGTTCGGCTGTTGTCTTGGCGTTTTCGGGGTATGTGGCGACTCCGAGGCTGAGCGTCGTCTGGAGAACGAGCTTTCCGTAGGCGACTTGCAGGTTCTCGATTTCGTGGCGGATTTTTTCTGCGCGCTGTTCGGTGCGAATCCGGTCCGCTCCGGGCAAAAGGACGCAGAGGGTGTTTTCCGCAAAGCGGCATGGAATGTCTTCGGTTCGGATATAGCGCGGAAGCCTTTGGGCGAGCTCCCAGAGCATCTGTTCCGAGGCGTGAGTCCCGTTCTGGTTTTTTAGCGTTTCGAGGTTGTCCGGGTGGAGCATGATCATGCCTATCGGGGTGCCGTGGCGGCGCGCTTCGCTGATGGCGCGCATCAGGGCTTCTTCCATGTAACGCTTGTTCACAAGGCCGGTGAGCTGGTCGCGCAGGCTTTGCGTCTTGAAGCGCACTTGCAGGTTCTGGTTGGCGACGAAAAGTCCGAACGTCGTCGCGACCATGGAAATTTTTGTCTTCCAGGATTCGGCGGTTTCGCCTTCCGGGAGCGCATCGACCTGGATGGAAAGAATCCCGAAATGCTCTTCGAGTCCTTCGATCGGTGCGCAGAAGGAATATCCCTGGGGACGGTGGTGCAGGTGCGTGCAGCCGTTTACGTGTTGCGGATCGGAGTAATCGGCGACGACGATTTTGGCGCTGTCAAAACTCGCGCATTCCGCGGGAACGATGACCGGATCGCTGATTGTATTTTCTCCGAAAGCGAAAATCTGGTGCAGCTCGGACTGGTTGTTGCTATACATGTAGAGAACGCCGGACGCGCCCTTGAAAATTTTTGGCAGAAGTTCGTTCAACTTGCGGATGACTTCCGGGAACGGACGGTTGCGCAAAAGTTCATGGCTGAAGTCTATCCAGTCTTCGTCGGGAAATTCCGGGGCGAGAATCTTGGGCCTAGCTGGAGCTTCCGGCACGGAGACTTTGACGGGGTCGCTGACGACGGGGATGAATTCCGTTTCGGGAAGTTTCCGGCTGGGCTCGGAGGTAAAATCAGCTTCGCTGTCGGTTGGCTTTTTGTTCGCAATCGCGTTGAACAGCGCACCGAGAATGGCTCCCCAAAGGCCGAGGAAAAGATAGCGGAAGGACGGGGACGGCGAATCGCCTGGCAGAACGCATACAAAGACGACGCCGGCGAGGAAAGAAACGAGCCAAAGGATATAGAATTTCCAGATCATGCCTTTAATTTAGCATTTATCGTTTTTCGAAACCCGAGAGGGGATTTCTTTCCCGTTTTGTTTTCTGGTTTTGGAATGGACGAAAAGTGACAAAAATGAACTTTATGCTGCCGAAAAAGTCGTTCGGTCTTTCAATGGAAAAAAAGTTTCTACAGGGCTTTGGAGTCCTTTTGAAAACTTTCAAAAAGATAAAAGTTTTCCCTTTGTTTCGTGGATAGAAATTTCTAAAATTACGCCGATTTAGCTCAAGCGAAGGTACTATGCCAAAACGTGAAGATCTCAAGAAGATAATGCTCATCGGTTCGGGGCCGATCGTCATCGGACAGGCTTGCGAATTCGATTATTCCGGCGTGCAAGCGTGCAAGTCGCTCAAGGCCGAAGGCTACGAAGTCGTCCTGGTGAACTCGAACCCGGCGACGATTATGACGGACCCGGATTTTGCGGACCGTACCTATATCGAGCCTCTGACGGCGCAGGCCCTTACGGAAATCATCCGGCGCGAACGTCCCGATGCGCTGCTCCCGACTCTCGGCGGGCAGACCGCTCTGAACCTTGCGATGAAGCTTCACAAGAAAGGCGTACTTTCCCGCTATAACGTGGAAATGATCGGTGCGCGCCCCGATGTCATCAACAAGGCGGAAGACCGGGAGCTTTTCAAGGAAGCGATGGAACGCATCGGGCTCGATATGCCGCAGAGCATTTCGGCGAATACGCTCGAAGAAGCGGTTGCCGCCCGCGAGAAACTCGGCGTGTGGCCGGTTGTCATCCGTCCGGGATTTACGCTCGGCGGGACAGGCGGCGGTATCGCGCACAACCAGGAAGAATTTGAAACGATTGTGCAACGCGGGCTTTACTACAGCCCGACTTCCGAAGTCCTGATCGAGGAATCCATCGAAGGCTGGAAGGAGTTCGAACTCGAAGTGATGCGCGACCACAAGGACAATTGCGTCATCGTCTGCTCGATCGAGAACCTCGACCCGATGGGCGTCCACACGGGAGACTCCATTACGGTGGCGCCGGCCCTGACGCTCACCGACCGCGAATACCAGAAGCTTCGCGATGCGGCGATTGCCGTGATGCGGGAGATTGGAATCGATACGGGCGGATCGAATGTCCAGTTCGCCCTGAACCCGAAGAACGGTCGGATTGTCGTCATCGAGATGAATCCGCGCGTTTCCCGCTCTTCGGCTCTCGCCTCCAAGGCGACGGGATTCCCGATTGCGAAGTTTGCGGCAAAGCTCGCCGTGGGCTACACGCTCGACGAAATCCTGAACGATATTACCAAGGTGACGCCCGCCTGCTTTGAACCATCCATCGACTACATCGTGACGAAGGTTCCCCGGTTTGCGTTCGAAAAGTTCGCCGGTGCGGACACGACGCTCGGGACGCAGATGAAGTCCGTCGGCGAAGTGATGGCGATCGGTCGCACGTTCAAGCAGTCGTTCCAGAAGGCGATGCGGTCGCTCGAAACGGGACATGCCGGCTACGGCGCAGACGGCAAGGATCACGCGTTCGAGGAACTTTCCGACGAAAGGCTCGAAGCCGAGGTCAAGCGCCCTTCCGCCGAGCGTATCTTCTATGTTCGCGCAGCGTTAAAGCGCGGCTGGTCGGTCGATAGGATTCACGACATCTGCAAAATCGACAAGTGGTTCCTCCGCGAACTGGAAGAACTTACCTTGTTCGAAAACGAAATCCGCAAGGCCGGCTCGCTCGAAAACCTGTCGAAGGACAAGCCTCTTTTCCTCGAAGCGAAGAAGCTCGGATTTTCCGACCGCCAGATCGGCTGGATCTTGAACGCGAAGGAACTCGATGTGCGCGCGGCCCGCGAAAAAATCGGCGTCGTTCCTAGCTTTGCGCAGGTCGATACTTGCGCCGCGGAATTCCAGTCCTACACGCCGTATCTGTATTCGGTTTACCGGGATGACGACAACCGTTTCGAAAATCCGACAGCGGGTCAGCTCGGCGACGGTACGGGAATGCGTCCGGACGAAAAGCCTTCGGGAAAGAAGAAAATCATGATTCTCGGCGGCGGCCCGAACCGTATCGGCCAGGGAATCGAATTCGACTATTGCTGCGTCCACGCGTCCTTTGCGCTGCGCAAGGCGGGCTTTGAAACGGTGATGGTGAACTCGAACCCGGAAACGGTTTCGACGGACTACGATACGAGCGACAAGCTCTATTTTGAACCGCTCACGCTCGAAGATGTCTTGAACGTTTACCGGCACGAAAAGTGCGACGGCGCGATTGTGCAGTTCGGCGGGCAGACTCCGCTGAATTTAGCGAACCAGCTCGAAGAAAACGGCGTCCACATTATCGGAACGTCTCCGGCGATGATCGATGCCGCGGAAGACCGGAAGCTTTTTGGAGACATTGTAAACAAGCTTCACGTCTTGCAACCTCCTGCGGGAATGGCGCAGACCGCAGACGAAGCGGTGGCGATTGCGAAGAAAATTGGCTTTCCGGTGCTTGCCCGTCCGAGTTTTGTCCTCGGCGGTCGTGCGATGTGCATCGTCCACGACGAAGAGGCGCTCCGCAAATACATGGCAGAGGAAGCGCTCGAAGTTTCCCCCGACCGTCCGATTCTCGTCGATCACTTTCTAGAACAGGCGACGGAATGCGATGTCGATTGCATCTCCGACGGCGAGACTGCGGAAATCTGCGGCATCATGGAACACATCGAACTTGCGGGCATCCATTCCGGGGATTCGGCGTGCACGATTCCGCCCCCGACGTTCTCCGCGGAAATTCAGGAACGCTTGCGGAAACTCGCGATTGAATTTGCCAGGGAACTTCATGTCGTCGGATTGATGAATGTCCAGTTTGCCGTCCATGGAAACGATATCTACGTCATCGAAGTGAATCCGCGGGCAAGCCGCACGGTTCCGTTTGTATCGAAGGCGACCGGGATTCCGTTTGCGAAGCTCGCTGCGCTGGTGATGGCCGGGAAGAAACTTAAGGACTTGGGATATACGAAACTCTTTACGCCGAAATACTTTGCCGTGAAGGAAGCCGTGTTCCCGTTTGCGAGATTCCCCGGAGTCGATGTCATCCTTTCCCCGGAAATGAAATCCACGGGCGAAGTGATGGGACTTGATTATCGTCATTCGATGGCTTACATCAAGAGCCAGGTTGGCGCGGGCAACTATGTGCCGATGAAGGGAAACATCTTCCTGAGCGTCAAGGATGCGGACCAGGAATCGGTCGTGCCTTTTGCCAAGCGGCTTGTGAAGCTCGGGTTCGAAATCTATTCGACCCGCGGAACGAGCACCGTTCTCCGCAATCACGGCATCAAGACCCACGGCGTATTCCGGATTTCGGACGGTCGCCCGAACGTTCTCGATTTGATCGACGAAAAGGATCTCGCCTGGATTGTGAACACGCCGACGCCCGGTGCGAAGGCTGCAAAGGACGAGGCGAAAATCCGCTCCACGTGCATTCTCCGCGGAATCCCGATTACGACGACGCTCGATGCGCTCGAAGCGACCATCGAAGGTCTCGAAGACATGAAGGGCGAAACAGGCGACGGACGCTTTGGCGTGGAAGTCTGCTCGATTCAGGAATACCAGCGTCACGCACCGAAAGTGAACGTTTAAGAAGGAAAACGGCTATGACACTAGAAGAAAAATGGAAACTCGAACGGGAACGCAAATCGTTCCTCGCTCTCTCGGACGGCAGCGTCTTTTTCGGCTATTCGATGGGCGCTCCCGTGGATTCCTTCGGCGAAGTTGTTTTCAACACGTCGCTTTCCGGCTACGAGGAAATTCTCTCGGACCCGTCGTATGCGGGGCAGTTTGTGACGCTCACCGAAACGGAGATTGGAAATGTCGGCGTGAACCTTGCGGACATGGAAAGCGAAAAGTTTCAGGCGGCGGGACTTCTCGTGCAGCAGATAAACGAAGCGTCCAACTTCCGCTCGGAAGAAAGCCTCACGGATGCGCTCAAGCGGTTTGGAATTCCGGCCCTTGCGGGAATCGATACGCGGGCGCTCACGCTTTTACTCCGCGAAAAGGGAACGCTCAAAGGCTTCGTCTGCACATCGGGAAAGGTTTCCCCGGACGAAGGCGTCAAAAAGGCAAAAGCTTGGGCGGGACTTGACGGAGTCGATATGGTCGAGACGGTCACATGCAAGGAAAAGTACGAATTTTCGGATGACTTCCTCGGCGAATTCGGCATGCCGAAAGAACTCCCCGCGGCGGATCTGAAACTCGTGGCGTACGATTTCGGCATCAAGCGGAACATTCTCCGCAACCTGCGGATGCAAGGTTTCCGCGTGATGGTCGTTCCCGCCTATACGCCTGCGGAAGAGGTTCTCGCGATGAATCCCGACGGCGTTTTCCTTTCGAACGGTCCCGGCGACCCGGCGGGCGTGAAAGGCGCGATGGACAATGCGAAAAAAATTTTAGGCAAGGTTCCCGTGATGGGCATCTGTCTCGGGCACCAGATCCTCGGGCTCGCAAGCGGAGCGCGGACGGGGCGTCTCAAGTTCGGGCATCACGGTGGGAACCATCCGGTGAAGTTCCTCGATACGGGCCGCGTCATGGTGACTTCGCAGAACCACAATTTCGCAGTCCTCGAAGATTCCATTGACCCGAACGTCTTGGAAGTGACCCATGTGAATCTGAACGACCGGTCGGTTGAAGGGTTCCGCTCGAAGAAAGTCCCGATGATCGCGGTGCAGTTCCACCCGGAAGCGGCGCCCGGTCCGCACGATTCGAATCCTTTCTTCGAAGACTGTCGGAAGCTCGTGCTGGGATTTAAGAAATAAAACTTCTTGCTTTTGATTTCAAGGCTCCGAAAATTTCGGGGCTTTTTTTATTCACCGTCATCCCGGAACGACCATAGGGAGCGCACTGTATTCCGGATGCAAAAAAGCCCGGGCGTTTCCGCACCCAGGCTTTGAGAAATTTGCTGCCGGAATAGTGGCGGTATGTCAGTCCTTGACGCAGCGGATTGTACGCGGACTGGTTTTATTTCTCTGCAATTCTCTTAGATCTTCACTGATATAACTCAAATTGTAGTTATAACTAGATGTTGGAGTAATCTCTGAGGAACTCCAATACTCTACAAAGTTGCCGTAGTTTTCATAATTGATGGGGTAACCGCCGAAACCAAAGATGTCTGTTCCGTTTGTTTTGTTTTGCCATCCGCTTGTGGATTTTAAAGCCGTCCCGACGCTATCACTGGTTAGCGAATCCACAGATGAATAAAGCTTGTTCCAGTCCCTTTTGTTCGGCAGGTGCCAGCCTTCGGGACAAGCTCCGCGAACTGGATGTGACGCATCGCACACTATTCCGTTGCCGCAATCTTTCCCACCGTCGCTGAACACGGCGGCAGAATCCATCGCGGCTGCCCATGTGTAGAAGCGTCCCATTTTACAGGACGAATCTTTTTGGGAACAGTAACTTTTGGCGGTTCCGTGATTGTATTCGTAATTCAGGTTTTCCGCCATCCAAGTCTGGGTGCCGATGACGACCGTCTTGTAAACCTGTCCGTCGCGGCTATCGACAAGCGAGTCGTAGGAGACGGCCTTGTACGTGACCGATGTCTCGCCACAAACCAGTGTCGCCGTCCCGTCTCCGTTCTTTGTCAACGAGCAGTTGGTGGTTCCGTCTTTCCCGTCGGTCCCGTCCTTGCCGTTTGTTCCGTTCAGGATTACCCCGACGGAATCTCCTCCGCATACGATCTTGTAGCCCGAGCCGTCCGAAAGCGCAGCCACCGTACAGGATGTCCCGTTCGCTCCGTCCTTCCCGTCCGAACCGTTTTCGCCGCTCGCTCCATCCTTCCCGTCCGCGCCGTTCAGAATAACGCCGACGGAATCACCGCCACAAACAATCTTGTAGCCCAAGCCGTCCGAAAGCGCAGCCACCGTACAGGATGTCCCGTTCGCTCCGTCCTTCCCGTCCGCGCCGTTCAGAATAACGCCGACGGAATCACCGCCGCAGACGACCTTGTAGCCGGACGAATCCGAAAGCGCTGCCACCGTGCAGGAGGCTCCGTCTGAACCGTTTTCTCCGTCCGCGCCGTCCTTGCCGCTAGCGGACGTCTTCGACAGCGGAACCCAGCCCGAATCCGCACAGATGCAAACCGAACTTTCGCTCGAAGCGAACACCGTCTTGCCTATGGCCGCCGAATCGCACGTCCCGAGCGAATCCGCGGAGGCCGCGACCTCCATGCCGGTAGTCTCGTTCGTCATCTTTGTGACGTCGTCGCCGCAGGCGAGTAGCGCGAGGGCGGAACATCCCGAAAGCAGAAATTGAAAACCGTTCTTCATCGTATCCTCCGAATTTTTACCAGGCGAAGTGTTTCCGGACGTCGTCCGAGACTTTGTTGGTGGGAACGGGATCCTGCGGCTTTGGCGGCCTGGACAGGACGGACTTGGCGTTCCAGTGCTTGGGGTAGGT
>CAKUTF010000017.1 GCA_934691725.1 uncultured Fibrobacter sp.
ACCCGCTCCGAAGAGGCCTTGGTCAACGTTTCCTGCGCGGCTACGATGCTCAGACGATTATGAAAACAAGCTCTAAGCCTTGTTGAGCAAGCTGCGATATACGGCAATTTGCCGTTCCGCGATTTTTTTCCAGTCAAAGCATTTGTCGATTCGTCTTGCCGCGCTTTCCACAAGGCGCCTTTCGAGCGAAACATCGCCTTCGAGTTTTTGGAACGCCCTTGCCAAAGCTTCCGGATCTTTTTCGGGAACAAGAATCCCTGTTTCTCCGTCGATGACAACATCCGGGATTCCGCCGACATCGGATGCGACGACAGGAAGCCCGCTCTGCATCGCTTCGATAAGGACCACGCCCAGACCTTCGGTATCGCCTTTGGAATCGACGATGGCGGGTAGGGCAAAGCAGTTGCTCTGCAGATACTCCTCTCGAAGAGCCTCTGGCGAAAGCGGCCCTGTGAACGTGACATTTTGCGGGGCGGTTTTTACGGCGAGTTCCCGAAGCGAATCCGTCAGGTTTCCCTTTCCCACGATACGGACTTCAAACTTTTCCGCATCGAGCATTGCCGCTGCGCGGATCAGGTATTCGATTCCCTTGCGTTCAATGTGTCTGCCGACGAAAAGGATTTTGTAGCGCCCGTCTCTTGCGTGAACGCTGGGAATTTTATCCGTTGCGAGCGGCGAACCGTAAGGGCTCCATTCGATTTTCACCGGGCGCAGCGCAGAAATTTTCGATGCCGTAAAATGGCTGTTTGCGAAAACCGCCTGTGCGCTTCCGATGATGAACTTCATCACCGGTCGGATCCACTTTTTCTTTCGGATGAGCAAGAGTTCCGCCCCGTGGAAATTCAGGACCAGCGGAATCCGGAAAAGCTTGCACGCGCCGAGAACGATCAGCGCATGGGGAAACGGCCAGTGCGCATGGATTACGTCATATTTTTTTCGAAAGGCAAGCCAGAGACACAGAAAAAAACCGCTGATGCAGTAGGGAATCGCTAGCAGCTGCATCGAAGGATGTTTCGCCATCTTGGTCGGGGCGCCTTCATCGTGCGTCAGGATTTCGAGATTTTTGGGAGCGTAGCGAAACCGGTGAACCGTCACGCCGTCAATCGTATGCGAACGCAGCCCCTTATACGCAGGCGCCATGACTTCGACTTCGACGCCTTCTGCACGGAGTGTTTCCACGGACTTTCGGAGCCACGGGACTTCATTGTCCGATTCAAACCGCGGATAGACGGATCCGACGACAAGAACTTTCATACCGCAACTTCCGAGACTTCCGGAGTGGGATTTTCGATGTAGGCGGGATAGACAAACGCCTTGACCGTATTTATCGGGCGCGTGACATCCGAAACGGAATCCTTGGCGAATTCCTTGAACCTTCCGACAAGACGCCGCCAGCCGTCTATCCTAGAATCAAGCATGATGAGCCCGATGCCGTTATCGTTTTCCAAAAAACCGATTACATCGGATCCGCGTCCTTTCGTCGCGAAACTCTTGAGAACCGCTTTCCAGAATTTTTCTTCCTCGTCATTTGGCAGCGCATCGCGAATGGCCCTGAAATCCATTTCGGCATAGACAAAGTAACTCTTGTATTCGTCGGCGCGAATCATTTCTTCCTGGACGCGGAGTTCAAACAGGTCGTTCGGGTAGATGACAATCCCGTACTTCTGTTTTTTGATGCACTCTTGGAAAAATTTCGGAATCATAGAGGAAATCCAGACTGAAAAAATTGAAACCTTCCAGAAAATAGTATTTTAAATTTGGAAATTAGACTATGCAACGCTTGTTTAAATTGAAAAAGGCGCTCAAGGCCAGTTCGATGAATCCCTATGCGGAGTTTTTCCGTTCGGGACGCGCGACAAATCGCGGTAGAGCCTTGACGGCGCAGGAAATCGAAATTCTCGAAGGGAACGGCAACCGTTCGGACGACTGGTCGCTTGTCTCGGTCGATACACTTTTTACTCCGTCGCGGATTTTCGATTCGACATTTTCGGGAAAAGTTTTCCTTCCGGCCTTTTACGGGACTCTTTTGATGCCAGGCGACGTTTCTTCGCCGACGGGAATCTATTCGTGCGCCATCCACGACTCGATTATCGAAAACTCGCTGCTTCACCATGTGAACTTGATGTCGAACGTCTGGGTTTCGCAGGGGGCGGTAGTCCAAAATGTCGGCTCGCTTGTCGCCAACGGAAAGGCCCACTACCAGATTGTATCCGAAATTTCCGTCGGGAACGAAATGGGCGGGCGCTCGGTGCGGGTTTTTCCGGATATCACGCCGGACCTGGTGAAATCGCAACTTTTTTCGAAAACCGATGCGGAAACCAGCGCAGCTTTCGTATCGCAGCTCGAAGCTTGGCGGAGCGAAGTCGTCTTGCCATACGGAATCATCGGAAAGAATGCAATCGTCGCCAACACGAACATCGTCAGGAATTCCTGGATAGGCGATCATGTCCGTATCGACGGAGCGGCAAAAATTCGCAATACGGTTGTTCTCGGAAGCCTCGAAGAGCCGACATACATTTACGATGGCGTAATTCTCGAAAATAGTTTCGTGCAGGAAGGCGCAAAGATTCACTCGACAGCACTGGTCAAGGATTCCGTTCTGATGAAACGCGCCAAGGTAGGAAACAAGGCGATAGTCAACGCTTCAATCATCTGCCCATGCGCCCATATCGACGAAGCGGAAGTCACCCACAGTCTCGTAGGTCCTCTCACCCAGATGCACCATCATTCGCTCCTCATCGCAGCTCTCTGGCCCGCAGGACACGGCAACCTGGGATATGGCGCAAATGTCGGTTCGAATCATACCAGCCGAATGCCAGACCAGGAAATCATGCCGGGACTAGGGATGTTCTTTGGGCTTGGCGTAAACATCAAATTTCCAGCGAACTTTTCGGAGGCTCCCTATTCGGCGATTGCGACCGGCGTAACGGCATCTCCCCAGCGACTCCGCTTTCCATTCAGTCTGATCCTTCCCGGCGACACCCATACGCACAACGTCCGCTCTTTTCTGAACGAGCTTCGTCCGGCCTGGTGCTACGGGAAAAACGCCTACGCCATCTCCCGAAACGCCTACAAGTATAAAATCCGCGGCAAAGGTTTTGTCTCCCCCGAGGATTCCCAAATCCTTTCCGATAAAAACGCCTATTTGGTACTCGAAGCGCTCCGCAGACTGGAATGCGCCCAAATCAAGGAAGTCTATACCGAGGATGATATTCCGGGTCTTGGAAGCAATTACCTGAAGGAATCCGCAAGGCATTCGGCAATGCTTATCTACAGGAGTTTTCTCGAACGATATCTCGTGACAAAAATTGTCACATTTGCAGAGACGGACCGGACGATTTTGGGACAAAGCCCGCTTGAAGCGAGAAAAATTTTCCCGGGCGACCTTTTCAAGGGAATCGTCAAGGAAATTCCGTTTGCGGAAACTTTCGCCGATCTGATCAAGCGTTACCGTACGATTGAAAAGCTGTGGTCCGACGCGGTTCTTCACGGAACCGATAAGGATTTTGTCCGCGGTCGGAAAATTTTCGACGACTACGACGAGGCGCATCCTGCGGACTTGGCGTTTCTCGCTTACGAAAAGGCCCGCTTTGAAGACGTTCTCCGCCGCTCCGCAATTCTCCTCAAGGATCTGAAGGTCGAAGGTTGATGCCTGTCGCGGAATGGATCCTTTTCTTCGCGGTCGTCGCAGAAGTCGCGCTGCGGATTTTTCTGGAAATTCGGGAAGCCCGCGCGGCAAACGGCAAGATGGACCGCTTTGCCTTTTTGCGAATCGTCCCGATTGTAAACGACATCTTTCCTGCCGAAGCGAACTTTGAAAAATTCAAGGCTGGCGGAGCGTTTGAAACCGCGCACGAGAAGGCGCACAGGAAAGAGCACCATGCGTTCGTGAGATTCGCTTTCCAGATAGGCCTTGCCCTATTTTGCGCCCTTTCAATCGGAGCCGCGGGAGTCCAGCTGGGGTTCGGATTGCTCGAACTGCTTTTCCTTTTCCATTTGCTGTTCGCCGTTTCCAGGATTTTTTTCCACGCTATTTGTTTTGCCGAAGAATACGAAGCGGATGCGCTGGCGGTAAAGCATGTCCAGCTTGGCGTTGCGAAGCGCGCGCTCGAAACTCTCGCTGCAAGCGAATACCCGAGAACGCCCCTTTTCGCCCTTGTCTATCGGAAACATCCGACGGCCCGAATGCGGCTGCAAAAAATCCGGGAATCCAATAAAAACAAGAGTTCCTGAAATCCGTCCAAATCCGATTTTTTTAAATTGGGCTTTTGAAAAAAGATTCAATTCGGAGTCTAAAATGGCGAAATACGATCCGCAACAAATCGAAACCAAGTGGCAAGCCTATTGGGATACCCAAAAGACATTCAAGACCGGGACAGACATGACAAAGCCCAAGTATTATTGCTTGGACATGTTTCCCTATCCTTCGGGTGCGGGACTTCACGTGGGACATCCGGAAGGCTACACGGCGACGGACATCGTTTGCCGCTACAAGCGCGCCAAGGGTTTTAACGTTTTGCATCCGATGGGTTGGGACGCGTTCGGACTTCCCGCCGAACAATACGCCATCCAGACGGGAACGCACCCGAGCGTTACGACGCAGAAGAACTGCGACAATTTCCGCCGGCAGATAAAAAGGCTCGGACTTTCCTATGACTGGGACAAGGAAATCAACACGACCGACCCCAAGTATTACAAGTGGACGCAATGGATTTTCATCCGGCTGTACAACACGTGGTTCGACGAGACTCTCCAAAAGGGACGCCCGATTTCGGAACTTCCGATTCCCGCTGAAATCGAATCCCAGGGAAAGGAAGCGGTCCGCAAGTATCGCGATTCCAAGCGCCTAGCCTACTACGCCGATGCGCAGGTCTGGTGGTGCAAGCATTGCAAGATAGTCTGCGCAAACGAAGAAGTTCTCGCCGACGGTTCCCATGAAAAATGCGGAACGAAGGAAGTCGAACGCCGCAACCTGAAGCAGTGGCTGATGCGCATTCCGCTTTACGGGGAGCGCCTGCTCAAAGGCCTCGACGAACTCGACTGGCCCCAGGGCGTCAAGGACATGCAGCGGAACTGGATCGGCAAGAGTCGCGGTGCGGAAGTCGATTTCTCTATCGCGGACGCAGGCGGCAAGCCGACAGGAAAGAAGCTTCGCGTCTATACGACCCGCTGCGATACACTCTTCGGCGCGTCTTACATGGTCATCGCACCGGAGCACCAGATGGTCGCAGACCTTACAACCGAAGAGAACCGGAAAGCCGTAGCCGATTATGTCCACGCCGCAGCTCTCAAAAGCGACATGGACAGGACCGAACTCGCCAAAGAAAAGACGGGCGTTTTCACGGGGTCCTATGCGATAAACCCGCTGACCGGGACAAAGATTCCCGTCTGGATCGCCGATTACGTTCTCACGGGCTACGGAACGGGAGCCATCATGGCGGTTCCTGCGCACGATACCCGCGATTTTGACTTCGCCAAAAAGTTCGGGCTTCCGATCCACTGCATCATGGAGCCCGATGCGAGCTGCCCCGAAGATATCCGTCCGAAAGTTCTCGCCGGCGACGCGTGCTGGCCTGCGGACGGCAAATACATCAACAGCGCAAACGAAACGCTTTCCCTGAACGGTCTTTCGAAAAAGGAAGGCATTGCCAAGATGGTCGCCTGGCTCGAAGCGAACGGCATCGGCAAAGCGACAGTCAATTACAAGCTCCGAGACTGGCTTTTCAGCCGCCAGCGTTACTGGGGCGAACCGTTCCCGATCATCCATTGGGAAGACGGCGAAATCTCTGCGCTAGACGACAAGGATTTGCCCGTGCTTTTACCGGAAGTCCAGAATTTCAAACCGGGTGACGGCGGGGAATCTCCGCTTGCCGGGGCGAGCGACTGGTTGAACGTAGTCGATAAGAACGGACGCAAGGGTCGCCGCGAAACAAACACGATGCCGCAGTGGGCGGGTTCCTGTTGGTATTATCTGCGCTACATCGACGCTCACAATGACGAAGCCTTTGTCGGCAAGGAGCTCGAAAAATACTGGATGCCGGTAGATCTCTACATCGGCGGAGCGGAACATGCCGTGCTGCATCTGCTTTACAGCCGTTTTTGGCACAAGGTCCTGTTCGATCTCGGACTGGTTTCTACCGACGAGCCTTTCCACAAGCTCTTCAACCAGGGAATGATTCTCGCCTATGCCTACGAAGACGCCGCCGGTTCCAAGGTTCCTGTCGATCAGGTCGAGGAAAAGAACGGAAAGTTCTTCGAAAAAGGCACGGGCAAGGAATTGCGCCAGATTGTCGCCAAGATGAGCAAGTCGCTCAAGAACGTGGTGAACCCGGACGATGTCGTGTTGAAATACGGAGCGGATTCGCTGCGCCTCTACGAAATGTTCATGGGACCGCTCGATGCGGTAAAGCCTTGGAACACGCAAGGCCTTGAAGGCATGTACCGTTTCCTTTCCCGCGCCTACCGGGCCGTGATCGGCGAAGACGAGAGTGTCGCATACAAGGAAGGACCTCTTCCTGAAAACCTCGCCAAGGTAATGCACCAGAGCATCATCAAGGTGACCGACGCAATTGAAAAGCTGAGCTTCAACACGGCGATTAGCCAGCTCATGATTTTCAACAACGAGCTGACGAAGTGTGAAGAACGTTACCGCGAAGCCTCGGAAGTTTTCGCACAACTTTTACAGCCGTTCGCTCCGCATCTCGCCGAAGAAATGTGGGAGAAGCTCGGACACGACGAATCCATCGCTTATGTCGCCTGGCCATCCGCCGACGAATCCAAGGCTGCGGAATCTCATGTGGAAGTCGTTTTCCAGGTGAATGGAAAAATTCGCGCCAAGGAATCTGTCGCCAAGAGCATCGACAAAGACGCATTGGTTGAAATCGCCAAGAAAAACGAGCGTGTCCAGGCTTACCTCCAGGATGTGACCATCCTCAAGACGATTGCCGTCCCCGGAAAGCTCGTAAACTTCGTCGTAAAGCCCGGAAAATAAGCCGACGAAACAGTTCAACGCCCCGGCTAGCCGGGGCGTTTTTCGTTTCAAATTTTTTGACTACTTGATGTGTAATTTCCGCAAAATTTTTCCGAGGAGTTCCTGCAGGATATTTCCCGCATCGTCGGAACCGATCGCTTTTTGCAAAAGAAGGCTAGAGGGAAAAAGAATCACGGCGATAAACGCCGAATAGGCGATTAGCGGAACCAAAGAAGCCTTTCGGACAAAATCATAGGAGATGTTTTCAATCGCTATTGCGATAACGACCATCGCGGCAAAGCTAGCCAAGGCGCGGCCCATGTTCTCGAGCGCGTGTTCCATTCCTTCTGTCCCGTTTTGTTTCGCCCAAAGGAATACCATACTTGCCACTTGCAAAATGGCACCTGTCGCGCCGACGATCGGGACGACATAAATTCCAAAATCCTCGGAGAAAAAAAGATAGGCGGGAATGGTCAGCAAAAAAACTCCCGTGTTGATGAGCGTCGGCGTCCACATTTTTTCCTTCGCGTAGAAAGAACGCACGAGAACCGCTTGCAGGCAAAGCCCGAGGCTCGCAGGCAAATACCAGTGCAAAAGTTTTGCGACATATTCCGTCGTTTCGCGCATAAAGGCTCCGCGCTCGAAAAGGATTCGCACGGCCGGGAACGAAAGCGCCCAGACGGTGATAACCGCGGGAACCAAAATGGCGAACATCCTCGAAAGGCTTGACCAGATTTTACGGTTCAAGTCGCCGAGCTGATTTTCCTTGACAAGTCTCGCCATGTCGGGATAGCTCGATACGCCGACAGAAAATCCAAAGACCGCTACGAGCGTGTACATTACGCGGTAAGCATAGTTCAGGCTGGAAATTCCGCTGGCCCCGAAAATTCCTCCGAAGCTGCGGATGACAAATTCAAAGGCGAACATACTGCCGACACCAAAAGACATCGGAAGCATCATCTTGAAATATCGGAGAACATCGGGATGTCTGGGGTTTATGTAGGGAACGTAGTGAAGTCCCCCGCGCCGAGCACCAAAAATCTGGAGAACGAAAAACCCGATGAACGCTCCGACGGGAACGCCCCATGCAAAGCCTTCCAATCCGTGACGCCTTCCGAGTAATCCGCCGACGATAATCGCCAAATTGTAGATGACACCGGTAAGCGAAGGGAGGGCAAACTGCTTTCGGGTATGCTGGACGGCGACGAGGAAGCTTCCCGCAAAAATGAAAAGCTGCCCAGGCAAGATGATTCGGCCAAAATAAGTTGCGCGGTCGAGAATCGCGGGCGACAGGTCCGCCGCCGAAGTAAACAGGACGATCAGTTCCCGCATCCAGATGAACGAGGGAACAATCAGGACGAGGAAAAGCATTCCCAGCGAATTTAAAATGTTGCTGAAAAATTTCCAGGCGCCAGCGTCATCGTTCTTTGCCTTATACCCGAAAAAAATCGGGATGAATACGATGGACAAAAAGCCCGTGCTCACCACGTGATTTAAAATATCCGGGATGAGGAACGCCAAGTCCAGAGCGTTCTTTTCGGCGGTAACGCCCGCTGCCCGGGCAAGCAACATTTCCCGGAAAATGCCGAGGACGCGGCTTGCGAGCATACTTGCGGCAATGATGAGGGTAGCTTTGTTCATTTAGACGCAATGTTAGAAAACTTGCCGAAAAAATTTCCTACTTGAAAACGGCGATGTAGGTATTTCCCTGTTGCGGAACGATGACGCGTTCGGCGGAAATTTCACCGTCATTCCAGGAGACAAACGTACAACCCGCACCATTCTCGGCTTTGATTGTAACGGGAATTTCGGCAAAAAGGGGAAGCGTCGCGTTTCGGACGCTGATTCCATCCACCGAAACGCTGCCGCAACCGCTTGCCGCGACAGTGACTTCCTGGATTTCGCCTAGTCCAAAAAAATCCTTCATTTCGGAAACAACTTTTTCTGGACGTTCTTCCACAAATTCCCGAATCGTCGCCAGCGAATTTTCCATATAACCCGCGTTGTGATTCCAACGGTCCTGATCGCGAGGAATTTCCGCATTGATTTCTTGCATCATCAGATCGATTTTTCGAAGGACGGAATCCGGGCTGAACTTCGTTTTGACAAGCGTTGCAAAGCGATTGATGAATCGATTTTTGAATCCCGGATTTTTCAGAAGGCTTCGGAAAAGGACCGTGTACTCGGCACCATTCGGGTAGCCGGAAGCCGTAGAATCCGTCACAAAGTGAAACATGTCGATGTCGGAGTATTGGGAATGGCCATTGGCAAATCCCCAGTCCAAGTCGTAGAGGAACCATTTCCATTTGGTGAGGGGCGAGGTCGAACGCCACTTTTTCAAGTTGTTTCCGGGCCAGTCCTGGTTCGCCACGAACATTTCCGTCTGCATATAGCTGATGAAATTGTCAATGTCCATCTGGTTCGCGACATATTCATAATTCTCGGAAACAGTCATATCATTACTTTGTATATAATTTTCTAGCGAAATGAAATCGGCAGAGGAACCCGCGGACGCTGAATTATCGCTTTTGAGAAGGTCGATGGAGTTTGCGTCAAATCCGTAATTCGTTTCAAAGTAGTTCTCGTTGGAGCGTTCCCGAATGCTGTGAATCCCAAAATATTCGCCGTTATAGAATACGATTGCAAAGCGACCTTTCTGGTAATCGACACCGAGACCTTTCGTGATGCTCGAACCCAGACGATCGCGGATATAGTCCTGGTAAAAGTTTCCCCCGTTGTTTCGGAAAACGATGTCCTTGAAAGATTCAAGGTTCGGATAGTCCGGGAAAATCCGATAGTTTAGTTTGGAATTTCCATACTTCTTCCGGAACTTGAGCGCAAAGGATTTCTTGGCGTTCGCCCGGCTGTAATTTCCGAAAATTTCGTAGCCGGCGGGGCTTTCGAACGCAGGCGTCGATGAACCCGGTTCAAAGAAAGCTATTTCGGCGGGAATCGTCTTGTCGAGCCAATAGTTTGCGCCGTAGTGCGGTTCGGCGGCATTTGCGTTCGGACCTTCTTCGTAAATTCCCGAATCCGGGCTAAAGAGCTGGTCCGGATCCGCCGTAATGAAGGCAGTCGCAATGCTTGGCTGCACTTCAAAAATATAGGTCCGGGTCGTCGTTTCGCTCGGAAGCGCGCCTTCGAGAAACGTGGCGACTCGCAGAACCGTCGTCGATGAAATCGCAAGAACCTCGGGGCATACAGGGCTCAGATCTGTCGGCGCTTTTCCGCCAAATTCGCAGCGAACAGTCCCCTCGGAATCGCTAGGCAGGGAAACCGAAAAAGGTTCGGCGTAAAATCCCGAAGCCGGTAGCGAGAACTTGTCCGTTGCCTGTCCCGCATACGCAAAGTTTTCGATTCCGAGCGGAGAGGGTTTTGCAAATCCCCAGCCGACAGCGGTCAGCGCGTAGGATTTGCCCGTGGGAACTTTTGGGTAGGCGATTGAATCCCGCAGCGTTCCCGCAGCATCGAACAGGAAAATTTCCCCGCCGGATCTAGGCAACTTGAAACTCGTGTGCGGAAAATGTCCCTGGTTTCTAGCGACGATTGACTTGAATGTAAACTGGACGGGCGTGTAATGATTGCTCACCGCCGCAAAGCGCATCCCGTAGATACGCTCTAAATCCGGGAAACTTTTCCCGGTTGGAATGTTCAGCGAATAGGTCGTCGCCGAATCTCCCGTCCCGGTAAGCGTTGTCGCCCATCCTTTCCAGTCATCGACATCGGACTGAGTCAATCGAATTTCCAAAGGTTCGTCCTTTGTCACATAGCCCGTGAGAAGCAGCTGGTTCGCGCTTCCCAAATCATGCGTGTCGTTTTTTGAACCGGTTCCGATGCCCACAAAAATGCAGGCGCCACTCCAACCGAGTTCCTCGTTTTTTCCAAGCTGCATCTGCCCCGAAACCATCCGGATTCCGTTTTCCGTCGAAACATAGCGAGAAAATTCCCAAGGTTTTGCGAAGCTCGTTCCTGCAACAGGCGTACTTTGCGCATCGCTCCAACCCCATGCGCCTCCTCCGATCATCGATGTGGAATCGGAAGGCGCCTCATAATCGGAGCGATCCTTTTTGGAAAAAAAGACGATCAGGAAACTTTGCGGCGGAACGGTCACATCGCCGAAAGTCCATTTGATTTCGCGAAGGGCATTAGACAGCGAATACCCGGCAAGATTCACCGCGGTATCCGCCGGATTGAAAAATTCGATCCAGTCGGAATGTTCTCCGTCTTCATCCTCGAAATCCAGATTTTGTGGAACGACTTCGGTGAAGATGACGGGTGCCGAACGGACAAAGGGAGTCTCGGGATTTTCCGGTTCCGGCACGCTCGCCGGCTTCGGCGTATCGGTACACGCAAGAACTAACGCGCAAATTCCAATGGCTACGGCATAGAACTTCATGCTTCAAACATAAATTTTTAACCGAAGAAAAGAACCGTTTTGCACAAGGCAAAAAACTTTCCGCTTCATCCGTTTTTAGGCGATGAAAACGCCTATTTCCTGTTATCTTTGCGTAAGCGAAAATGTTGTCAAAGCCGAATAAACGGCGAAGGTCGCTAAGTTCCCCGTATGAAATTTTGCCTAGAAAAAATCCACATTCAGCTTGATGCCGTTTTTCTTGACGTCTAGAACCAGATTCTTGATGTTCGTCTGGATATTTTTCAAGGCAACGGAAACAGATCCGCCTTTTTGGAGAATGAGCGATGCGGAATTGTCATTCTTGTCAAGCTTTTCGAGAGCTTCCGAAACCTGGATGTCCAGCATTTGGGCGGTCGAGCGTAAACGCTTTAAACCTTCCATCGAAGTGGTGAACGCTTCTTCCGAGGCCTCGATGCCCCCGGAAATCTTTTGCCACTCTGCGTCCATCTTTTCCGCCGATGCCGAAAGTTCTTCGAAAAGTTTGTCCAATTCGTTTTTCAAATTTTCAAAGCTTGATTCCGCACCGGAGGCGAGGTGTTTTCCTTTTTGGGCAACGCGCTTGATTTGCTTTCCCTCTTCGCCCGAATCCAATGCATCAAAAAATGTCCGCACCGAATCTAGAACCGTTTTCAGAAGCCAAAGGGATTCGTCTAAATCTTCGCGTGCCGTTCCGAGACCTTTATCAAAAACCGTACCAAAAATCGTATCACCCGCCGAATAATTTTCAGAAGAAATTCCTAGAGCGATTTCGATTTCCCGGTTTCCCAAAAAACCCGCTGATGCAAAATGCAGTCTGGAATCTTTCGGAATGCGGATTTCCGACGCGAGTTCGAATTTCACGTAGAGTGCGGAATCCGTCTTGTCGATATGGACAATTCTTCCCTTGGGAATTCCGCCGACCTTGACATTTTTCCCATCGTCAACCGGACCGATTTCATCAAAGACCGCCACATAGCGAATCCGTTTATTATACGGACTGAGCGGATGGAAAAAATACCACAAAAGAAAAATGGTGAAACCGGAAAGCAGTAAAAACAACAGCATCCGCTTGTTGCCGTATCTCGAAAGCTTGCTATTCATAGTCGGCTCCGTCGAGAAGCCCGTCAAAGGCGTCGTTTTTGGAGATTCCTTTCGCCTTGTCCTGGATCGCCTGCATCAAAGACCTGTTAAATTCCTGCGCCGTATCGATTCCGTTTATCTTCATCAGCGTATTCATCGCGATGACTTCGGAAATTACGGTGAGGCTTTTTCCCGGAGCGACAGGAATCAGCACCTTGGGAATTTTGATTCCAAGAATTTTTTCATAGGAATGCGAGAGCCCCGTTCGCTCATACGTGACACCCTGCGTCCAGGGTTCCAGTTCGACAACGACTTCGATTTTCTTCTTGCGGCGAACGGAAGAAATCCCAAACATCGCCCGTACATCGATGATTCCGATTCCCCGAATTTCCATGTGGTGCTTGATGAGCGCTTCGGAGCGCCCGACAAGCGTATTCCCAAGTCTTGTGATGCGAACCGAATCGTCCGCGACAAGCCGATGCCCGCGTTCCACAAGGTCGAGAACGCATTCCGATTTTCCGACGTTGCTGTCGCCGACGTAAAGCATTCCCACGCCATAGACATCGACGAGACTTGCGTGAACCGACGTGTACTTCGCAAAATACTGTTCCAGGAAACGTTGAACATCCTTGGCGAAGTCAAAGGTGGAAAGGTCCGTCGTCATCAAGGGAACGTTTTGCCCGGAACACATTTCAAGCAGTTCGGGATGCGGAGGCAAACGGTGCGTCACGATCCACAGCGGCGACCTATACTTCGAAAGGTCCGAAAAAACTTTTTGGCGACCAGCGGAATCGAGATGCTCTAAAAAATTCCACTCCGTCGTTCCGATCATTTGGATCTGGTCGGGATTGTAGCCGTTGGTAAACCCGGACATGGCGAGTCCCGGACGGTGAATGCCGATATGGGACAGTTCCGTTCCAAGCGAGGATTCCGGCGTGCGAAGCGTAAGTTTTAGCTTTTGTCGAAAATGCCTATAAAAATCAAGAACCGGGCACGTGGCTCGGCACTTGATATCCAAATTGTCAAAACAATGGTACGCCAACGTTAATTTTGCGCAGTGACGTTTGCAACCGATTCCGCCTGATGGGCCTTTTGCTTTTCGTTCGCTTTCTTGAGCTGAATTTTAGCGCGTTCCAAAGCGTTGTCGATGGCTTTTCCCATGTTTTCTTCATCGGCAGAAGCGACAATGACAGCTCCCTTGACGTTTAGGGAAATTTCACAGTGGCGGTTCAGGTCGCCGACCCTGTCGAGAACAATGGAAGCCGCTGTAATGTTCGGGTAAAATTTGCCGAGCGCATCTACTTCTTCTTTTAAATGATCCTGAAGCGTATCAGAGATTGTGCAATGACGGGCAGAAATTTGAACTTCCATAACGAACCTTCCAGTTAAAGGGTTAGACAAGAATAAAAGGCTTTCGCCTTCTCCAAAGATATACATCTTTATTGTCCAAAAAAGAACGGTTTTTAAAGAAAAATTTTTCTTTTCGACCGTCCCGCTTGGAATATGCGCTGAAACGTTCTAGAGCAGGTGTTGAATTTCCTTTTCGGATAGCCCGGAGTATTGAACAACCTTTTCTAGTGGCACCCCATCGGCAAGCATCGTCCGAGCGACTTGAAGTTTTCCTTCCCGAAGCCCTTTGCAGACACCTTTCTCGATACCTTCTAGAATACCTTTTTGGATACCTTTTTGGATACCTTTTTCAATGCCTTCCTGGAATCCCGACCGGACGCCCTCGGCTTTCCATTCGTCCTTGTGGGCTTCAACATATTCCTTTTCAAGAACCTCGTATAGGCTAGGTTCACCATATACGTCGCGATGTGTTACGAAATCCATAAATTCCTCCTTGTCTTCAGGGCGTTTAACCGCTGTTAAATATAGCATCGTTTTTCTGATCAGGGATGTTCTTTCCTTTTGGGGAATTTCAAAAAATATCCTGTGGGCGTCATCGCGCAAATCTTTTAACCCCGCCGGTTCAAAAGCGTATTTCATCATCAGAAGGGCAAATGCCGTTTCCGCATCGATGCTTTTTATCGCATTTTGGGAAAGCGTCTGTCCGACATCGATGAATTCACAGATGAATGGCAGGCCTATCCGATGGTAATACTCCGGATAATCGGAAAACATCGGAGTTGCGGTCGGACGCCACGCCTCTTTTCCATTGTACACGATGATGGCGACGGTCGGAATGTTGTCATGCCGAATAACCATCAACCCGTGCCAATACCGGATGAGCTGGCGAAAGACTTCTTCATCCCGATAGGATTTGTGTTCCGCGATAATCCCGACAAGTAATTTTGCATTTTTCCCCGAGCCTTTCAGCTTTACGGTAAACGCAAGATCGGCAGAGCCTTTATCGTTTTCATCCACAAACGAATCCGATATATCGGAAAGCGTCGAGAGATCGACCGTTGCGATGAACTTGGCGAGACTTTCGTTTTGCAAGGCGGCCAGACGGAGCAAATCGGCGCAGCGTTCGGGCTTGTAGAAAACGGACCGGAAAAAACCGTCGTGCGGGTGACTGTTCGTTTTTCTTGCCATAGGAATTTCCTTTGATTGAAAGTTCTACGGAGCTTAACGCTCCAAAAAGGAAATCGAAGAAAAACGGTGAATTTTTGAACTGTTTCTAAGCGAGGGATTTTCGGAGCCGCGCCGGGAGAATCTTGAGTTCTTCGCGGTACTTGGCGACCGTTCGTCGCGCCACTTTCATGCCCTGCCGTTCTAACGCCTCGGATATCGCCTGGTCAGATAGCGGGGCAGAGCCATCTTCTCCGGAAACAAGATCCTTGATGGCGTCGAGAATCTTGGCGGAACCGATAGACGTCCCGTCGCCCTGGGCGACCCCCGAACTAAAAAACTGTTTGAGTTCATAGACGCCGTAAGGCGTATCCACATATTTGCCGTTCGTTGCCCGATTTACTGTGCTCGGGTCGCGATGGATTTCGTCGGCGATGTCCTGGAGTATCATCGGCTTCAGGTTTTCCGGGCCTTTGGCAAAAAAGTCGTGCTGCTTTTTGAGGATGGCGTTCATCACCAGTTCGATTGTACTGTGGCGGTTATCGACGCTCTTGATGAAAGAATTGGCGGCGTTGAGCTTTTCACGGACGTATTCCTTGTCCTTCTTGCTCGCGGTCGGACTTTGCAAAAGCTTGCGGTAGGTCTCGTTGATGTGCAGGTGCGGAATGTGGTCGCGGTACATGACGACCTTGAACTCGCCGGGTTCCGTCTCGACGACTTCCATGTCGGGAACAACCGATTGGACGGGCGCATTGTTGATCTGCGTTCCGGGATGCGGAGAAAGGCGGGAAAGCTCGTGCACGGCCTTCTGAACATCTTCCGTAGAGACGTCTAGAGCCTTGGCGATTGCCGCATACCGCAAATCCCTGAGCTCGTCATAATGGGTTTCAAGAATCTGGATGGCGAGCGGAGAAAAATCCGGGATCCGGTAAGCCTGAATAAGCAGGCATTCGCGAAGGTCCCGCGCCCCGATTCCCGGCGGCGTAAACGATTGGAGAACGTGGAACGCTTCCTGGACAGGATACGAAGCTTCTTCGAGCGGCTTCTTTTTTTGCAAGACGTCTTCCACTTCGAGGATATCGGGGTTCCGCTCAGCGGGACTCGTTTCCTGGGCGACAAGGCTTTTATCCGCCGGAGCGAGAAAGCCGTCGTCCCCGACGCAGCCGATGAGATATTCGACGATTTTAACGATTCGAGGCGGGCGTTTCCATTCGCGGAGCTGGTTCTTCAAAATATCCTGCATGCTAAGACCGCGCGTCGGTTCGGGACGAAGTTCGTCGTCCGAATCGCGTCCGCCCAAATCCTTGTAAGGCGCTTCCGCATTCCGAAACCCGTCTTCCATGTACTTTTCCCAGTCAATCGAACTTTCCCCGCCGGGTTCCATCAGGTCGTGGCTATTGTCGTCTCCGTCGCGCCCGGAACTTTCCTTTGCAGGAGCGTCGAAGGATTCCAGGCGGCTGTCGGGAGCCTCGTCCGCTTCGAGAAGAGGATTTTCGGCAAGTTCTTCCGATATCGCCGTTTCCAGTTCAATCGAGTTCATCTGAAGCATCTTCACGGACTGCAACATCTGCGGAGAAAGGTTTTGTTCGAGCCGCACGCCCTGCTTGAGCTGTATTCCTAAATCCATAAATTCTCCTTAATCCAACCGGAACGATTCTCCGAGATAGATGCGTTTCGCTTCTTCGTTGTTTGCCAGATAATCCGAAGATCCTTCGGTGAGGACCTGGCTCTTGTACATGATGTAGGCGCGATTCGTAATCGAAAGCGTTTCGCGGACATTGTGATCCGTAATCAAGACGCCCATCCCCTTGTCGCGCAAGGAAGAAATGACCGACTGGATGTCCGCAACGGCAATCGGGTCGATGCCCGCAAACGGCTCGTCGAGCAAAAGAAAGTCCGGACTTGCGGCAAGCGCACGCGCAATTTCGAGCCGCCGACGTTCACCGCCCGAACAGCTCATCGCCTTCGTCTTTCGGATGTGCGTAATCTTGAACTCTTCGAGAAGCTCTTCGAGGCGTTCCTTGCGTTCCGCGCGTTTCAGCCCCTGCGTTTCGAGAATCGCCATGATGTTGTCCTGGACGCTCATCTTCCGGAAGATGGAAGCCTCTTGCGGCAAGTATCCCACGCCGAGGCGCGCTCTGCGGAACATCGGTTTTTCGGTCATCTCGATATCGTCTAGAAAGATGTGCCCGGAATCGGGGCGGACCATGCCGACAATCATGTAAAACGTGGTCGTCTTTCCTGCGCCGTTCGGACCGAGAAGTCCCACGACTTCTCCCTGCGAGACGCTGATGGACGCTTCGTTTACCACCTTGCGCCCGTTGTAGATCTTGGAAATTTTTTCGGTGCGGATTGTCCGGATCAGGTTCTTCATTTTTTTCCCCTCGTTTTTGCCGGAACCTTTGTTCCAACTTTTTGGGACTTGAGCCGTTCCGACGAAATCACTTTGGACGAATCGAAGCGAGCTTCGGGAACTTTCGGCAGGATATTTTGCTTGGACAGATCGATGTAGCGTCCGCTGGCGAGAGTCTTTGTTCCGGCAAGCTTGAGGTGCTGCACCTTTCCTTCGTCAAATACGATTCGAATCGTGTCTCCCGCGGCTTCGTTCTTGCCTTCGATGATGCGCTGTTTTTCTCCGACGTGGAAATAGGTACTTTGCGCCTCCCCAGAAATCAACGCGCCCTGCAGCTTCCCGTTCCGAAAGGAAAGGTCGAGCCTTCCGCCGTCCATGCTGTTTTTGTAATCGGCGAAATCCGCTTCGTAAAAGGTTCCGTGCGCATTGAGATTCACATAAAGGCTTTGAATCTTGTCGTCCGCAAATTCCGCGTAGAGCGTATCCCCGACCGCCTCGGTATATTGATCGGGCTTTCCGCGCTTGCCCTTTTCGTGCTGTTTTCCGTGGGCGTTCCGGATGACCAGCGCGCTTTTGAGCGTCCGTTTGTCCGCATCGATCGTCAGGTAAATCGAGTCTCCGGTAAGCTCGTAACCGTCCATGGTGAATTTGGGATTTCCCTTGAGCGAGACCCAGCCCTGCTTCTTGTCGAGGTAGCCCGAGTCGCAGGTCACGACCATTCCGCCCTGCGTAATGACGACGTTTTGGAAGGCCTTGGCAAACTCCGCATTCTGGTCAAACGAGATGAACTCCGCCCGCACGGAAGTCGTGTCGATTTTTCCGCTTTTCTGGACTTGATATTGGTGCAGGAGGGGCTTCTGGGTAAGGGTCAGAATTTTTTCCTTCTTGTTGTAAACCAGATGGTTTCCGAAGAACGCGTATGTTCCCGCGGAATCCTTCGCCTCGACCGAGCCTTTCGCCGTCGCGATTTCCGTCTTGCGCCGGTAGCTGCCGCTCTTCGCCTTGATGTAGCCGTCGGGATGCGTAAAGATAAAGTTTCCCTCGCAATCGACCTGGTCCGAATTTTTGTTCCATGTGGCGCGTCCCGTGCGAAACTCGATGGAATCGTGCGTGAAGCGGACCCGCCCGTTCAAAAGGAGAAACCCCGCCTTCCGCATCGCAGCGAGACTGTCGGCGTGCCGCATCACGAGCGGCGACGTCTGCGCAGCGGCCTGCGAACAAATTCCGCACAAAAAAATCCAGAGAATCGCCGCCCGAAATTTCACCTGGAACCTCCGGTCGGCGGCAAGTGCGGTACGGGACTTTCCAGATGTTCCGCGTTCTGTTTCTCGTCCTCTTCCTTGAGGCGCTTGGCGGCATCCTGGAAAATTCCCGTCACGTCCGAAAGGATGTGCCAGTTCTCCATCTTGGTATCGCTTTCGAAACCCTTTCCCTGCAGCACGTCGCCGTCCTCGCTCACCACGCGGACGTAGCTTTCCGTCTTGACCAGATTGTCCTTCTTATGCCACAAAAGGGAATCCGCCCGAACCGATGCGCCTTTGGGCGTAATCGCATAGACGTGTCCGTAGGCATAGACGTAATTCATCCGGCTGTCTAGCGTCCCCGAATCCGCGCGCAAAAAGGCGGAGCGTTCTCCGAGCGAATCGAAAATATCGACGAGAATCGGCTTCGCAAATATTTTTTCCGTTCCGCCCCAGCGTTCGAGATACGCAGTCTTCACCTTCCAGGAAAGCCTTTCCTTTTCGTAAAAGTCAAGGAGCGTTGTGTCCGTAAAGAGCATCATCGGGCGTTCGACCGCTTCGCTTTCAAACGGCAAATCTTCTTCGGGTTCTTCGCAGGCCGAGAGCAAAAGAAACGCCAAAACGCCGACGCAGGAAAGCGTCCGCAAGAATGGATTGGAGCTGCCTAGCAAAAAATGTGCCATCTGGAATTAAAAATACAATAATTGAAAACTTCGGGACAAAAATTCAGGCGGGACCGGAAAGCGATTCGGATTTTTTTGAAGAACCTGCGTAAAAGCCTTGACAAAGCGTTTTTTTTCTTACACTTGAAAATGTCCGCTTGACGACACGCTGCGCGGGACAGAATTTCTAACACAAGGAATATCGGATGAAAATCTCTTATTTGCTGCTGGCGACGTTTTGTTTGGCGATGTTCACGGGATGCGGGGGAAACCGTTATTACAAAAACTACAATGGCGGACGTTTTCCCAAAACGAAATGGTGCAACCTGGTTAGTGCGGAAGCCGAGTACTACAACACGGGAAGGACTTTGGAAGAGCTAGTTGGGCACTACAAAAGTGAAGACTATCGTATGATTGGGATGGGTTTTTACAATGGCAAGAACCTCAATGCAAAACATCAAAAAAAGATTGTCGAGGCTTGCCGGGCGATTGGCGGTAATCGCGCGATATTTGGTTCAAACAAAATTTTCTATTTCCGGGAAGTTGAGGATGAAGAAAAAGAAGACGACGCTAAAAGCGAATGCGTCCGCCGCAAGGATTATATCAAACCATCGCTGCTTTGCAACAAATATTTCCACAACTCAAAAGGCTTTTATTGGAATCCGATAGAGGAAAAATGCCAACCTTTCCAAGGTCGAACCGAAACCGTTGAAGAAATCTGTGCGTTAGCCGACGAAAGTTCTCGCCCATCGGATTAAGCTCGAAAATTGGTTTTTAGTTTTCTACATTGTTCCCGATGATTATTGGGCTTGTTATCGATACCTATGACGCGCTGAACAACGGCACGACAGCTTCGGCGCGGCGCTTTGTAGAAAACCTCCGGGCGGAAGGCCATACGGTCCGGGTGCTCACCGCGGGCGTTCCCGGCAAGGACAAGTTTATCCTTCCGAAGTGGAACATTCCGATCGTTTCGCGCTTTGCCGACCCTCAGGGAATCACGTTCGCCAAAATCGATGAAAAAGTCATCGGGGAATTTCTGGCCGGGCTCGATGTCGTACATTTCTATTTGCCGTTTCCTCTCGCAAGAGCTGTCGAAAAGACGGCTCGCGAAATGAACATCCCGTGCCTCGCCGCGTTTCACGTCCAGGCGGAAAACATCACCTACAACATCGGGCTAGGAAAAGTCGCGCTGGCGGCAAAATTCTTTTACAGGTTCCTCTACCATTATTTCTACAAGCGTTTTCGCGACATCCACTGCCCCACAGAATTCATTGCAAGCGAACTGCGGGCGAACGGCTACAAGGCAAACCTGCACGTTATCAGCAACGGCGTCGATGCGGCTTTTACGCCAGGCGAACCGATTCCCCACGAAAACATCCGCATACTGATGATAGGCAGGCTCTCGCCCGAAAAACGCCAGGACCTGA
The DNA here is from genome assembly GCA_934691725.1 of uncultured Fibrobacter sp. Classification (GTDB taxonomy): domain Bacteria; phylum Fibrobacterota; class Fibrobacteria; order Fibrobacterales; family Fibrobacteraceae; genus Hallerella. The sequence continues at coordinate 20,641 of CAKUTF010000017.1, forward strand.
TTATCGAAGCCGCCAAGAAATCCAGGTATGCGGATAGGCTTCAACTCGTGTTTGCGGGCCAGGGACCGCTTCTCGAAAAATACAAGCGGCTTTCCGAGGGGCTTCCGCGTGAACCGATTTTCGGATTTTACTCGACCGAGGAACTTTTGAAAATCATCCGCAGCACGGACATCTACGTCCACGCCTCCGATGCGGAAATCGAGGCCATCGCCTGCATGGAAGCCTTTGCCTGCGGACTCGTTCCGATTATCGCCAATTCGCCGAAAAGCGCGACGGTTCACTTTGCGCTCGACGAACGATCGCTTTTTAAGCAGGGAGATTCCGGCGATCTCGCCCAAAAAATTGACTACTGGATCGAACATCCCGAGGAAAAGTCCGAGATGAGTAAGCGGTATATCGAAGAGGGGAACCGTTACCGCGTCAAGGAATCCGTCCGCAAGATGGAAGAGGTTTACAGAAACTTGAAGCCGGGACGTCCATCGTGAAAATGTTTTCGTACACAGGAATCGTTAGCTCTCTTTGTGCGATTCTCTTGTTCGCAGCGTTCTGCTCCGCCGAGAATCCTATCCAAAAACTCCACGTCCGCGGACAAATCGGAAAACCGAAAATCGATACGGTACAAAAGACAGTTTTTGTCACGGTAAACTATTACGGGAAGAACGGAACCTATCCGCTTTCGCGAGCCGTCGTCGAAAACTTTTCGCTTCGGGATTCCTTGGAAAGTACGCTCCGCGACTCGTTGGATTTGCGCAACTGGACATCATTTAAAATCGGGAACGAAAACTGGAAAATCAAGGGCGGATACCAGCTCCCCGGCAGTTCTTTTTCGGAATGGCACAGCGAAGAGGTTCCGGGATTCATCACGTTCGGGCATGTCACCTGCGATGAAATGGTCGGGAAAACGTCTAATCATCGCATTTGGGACAATGGCAACCCGGCGTTTTCCGCTTCGGGCAGCAAAAAATGGCCCACGAAAAAAGTGAAGCTCGCGGACAGCAGCTATGCGGCAATGCTTACGACAAGGAAAGTCGTCGGCGTCATCGCGAGCGGAAACCTTTTCACCGGAAGGATCGTCCGCAACATGAGTCTCAAGCAGCTTCTCGGGTTCACCGACAAGGACGGCAAAGCTTTGATTCAATGGGGCGTCCTGTTCGAAGCGCGTCCCAAGGCGTTACGAGTCAAGTTCAAGTATGACGGACGTGGCGATTCCTGCACCGTCATGGCGACGCTCGAAAACAGGAAAGACGGAACGCGGCGTTTTATTGGCGTTGCCTGGTACAGCTCGACAACCGATTACGATACGTCCAAGGAAGGCGTGCTCTCCATTTCAAAGCCCGACAAAAACGGTCTCCGCACGCTCGAAACAAAGTTCATCTATGGGCGTTCCCACGCAAATGCCGACCCGATGCCGGAAGGCGCAGTACAAGGAAACGCGGACGAACCGATTACCCATGTAAACGTCGTCTTTGCAAGCAGCCGCAAGGGCGACTATTTCAAGGGAAAGGAAAACGCGACATTGATTGTCAAGGATTTTCAGTTCGTGTATTAGATTTTGGAGCTTGAAGCGCGGACGTCTATGTTTAGGGATTAGGCTGCGGACGTCTAGACTTTTGGGAAACGGTAATCGGGACACGGATGCGGGGTTTCCTAGCGAACTGTTTCTGAGCACCGTCATTCCCGAGCCCGTCCGCCGACAGGCAGGCCCGTCCGCAGCGGCGGACGCAGACCCGGGATAAAAAACAGATTAGATTTCAAAACGAATCTCCCGAAAATTTCGTTTTAAAACCGATTGTTTCTTTTTGAAATGGACTTTTCGAAAATTATTCCGTTTTCGCAACGAAAATCGTGGCACGGCTTTTGCTTAAAGGATGGGTGAAAAAAGTTAAAAAGGAGATTCAATATGATGTATAACACGCAAATGATTCCAACCCGCTTCTTCGGATTGGACGACTGGTTTGATTCTTTCCATGGAGCATCCAAGAACGATTCCGCCTGCACGCCACGCGCTGCCGTTGCTGAAAAGGACGGAGGATATATTCTGGAAGTGGATTTGCCGGGTGCGAAAAAAGAGGATATCGAGGTTCATATCGAGAACGATACGCTGAAAATCAAGGCTGTCCGTAAAACGGCTACTGCCGAGATTCATTACGAGCGAGCTTTCAAAATCGCTAGGGAACTCGACGCCAATGCGGCTGAAGTGACTTTTGAAAACGGCGTCCTGAGCGTCAAGCTCGGAAAAAAGGCTTCGGCTAGCGCCCGCAAGCTGGTCATTAAATAAGGGAAAAATTTAATAAAAGGAGTAAATTATGTATAACGAAATGGTTCCCGTTTTTGGACTGAGCAATCTCTTTGACACATTGAATGACGATGTCAAGGCGTGCGGTTCCTGTATGCCGCGGTCGTCGGTTTCCGAAAAAGGCGGAATTTACACGCTCGAAGTGGAACTGCCCGGTGTCAAAAAGAGCGATATCGATGTGGATGTCGAAGGCGACACGTTGAGTATCAAGGCTACCCGCAAGAGCGCTTCTTCGGAAATGCATTATGAGCGTTCGTTCAAACTGGCCGAGGAAATCAACCCGGATTCCGCGGAAGCTTTCTTGGAAAACGGAATTCTCACGTTCAAGTTTACCAAAAAGCAAAACGCCAATTCACAGCATAAATTAATCGTTAAATAATTCGCGGATAGCGAAGACGCCCTCTAAAAAGAGGGCGTTTTTTTGCCTGTTACCATCCTGAATGGTGTTCAGAGCTTAGCTCGCTAGCCTGTCAAATCCCATAGCTTAAAGAGGATTCCCCGGTCAAGCCGGGGAATGACATTGTTGCGTGTCCTGTTTATTGTTTTACAAAAGCCTAGATGTCTGCGATCTAATCCCTACTCCCTCATCCCTAATCCCTAAACTTAGACGTCCGCAGACCCATTTTTCATTACTCATTACTCATTACTCATTCCCTTAGGCGTCCGCGGACTATCGCCCAATTCTACTTATTCTTCAGCAGATCGCGGATTTCGGTAAGGAGGACTTCTTCCTTTGACGGTGCCGGGGGAGCCGGCGGCGCAACCGGAGCTTCTTCCTGCTTCCGCATGTTCTGCATAAAGCCCAAAAATTTTTTCATCACCAGGAACACGACGATCGCGACAATCAGGAAATCGACAACGCCGCCGATGAAACTTCCGTATGGAATCGTCACGCCGGCTTCCGTTGTATAGGCAAGCGACTTGAGACCTTCTCCGGCGTCCTTTGCGCCGCCCATCGCGATGAGAGCCGTCACACAGGGCATCACGATATCGTTTACAAACGACGTAACGATTTTACCAAAGGCTCCGCCGATAATCACGCCTATCGCCATATCGACAATGTTGCCCTTGAACGCAAATGCCTTGAATTCTTCAATGAGGCTCGACGCCTTTCCTTTAATGCCCATGCCGGACTCCTTTGTGGATTTTCCAACAAGAATAAATTTTTTATGCCGAATTGGCACGATTGCTATCTTTGGACTATGTTTTGGGTCACACTTGCACTCGGCTCCGCCCTGTTTCTAGGCTTTTACGATATTGCGAAAAAGAAAGCTCTCACCGAAAATGCGGTCTTGCCGGTGCTATTCTTCGTAAGCCTCACCTGCGCGGTGCTTCTTTCTCCCGCCTACTTTCTAGGCTTCATCCCCGCGCTTTCCGCAAGCGAACATTTTGAGCTTCTCCTCAAGGCGGTCATCGTCACCACGAGCTGGGTTTTTACGTTCCACGCCGTTTCAAGACTTCCGCTGAGCGTTACCGCCCCTGTCCGAGCGAGCGCGCCGATATTCACCATCGCCATGGCCGTAGCGTTTATGGGCGAACGCCCGAGCGCCCTTGAATGGCTGGGAATCGGAATTTCCCTCCTCGGATACCTGGCGATGAGTTTCGCTTCGCGCAAGGAAACCGGGCATTTTTTCACGAACATCTGGATCCTTTCGATGTTCTTTGGGACGTTTCTCGGGTCGGTCAGCGGCATTTACGACAAGTTTTTGTTGCAACGCGAACATTTGAACCCGCTAGCCATCCAGTTTTTCTACAACATCTACATGGCGACACTCCAAGGAGTTCTCATCCTCGTGCTGCATCTCTCCCCAAAAGGAAGTCCCTCCCAAATCCGGTTCCAGTTTCGCCCCGTCATTTTTGCCGTAGGAGTTTTTCTCGTCGCTGCGGACAGGCTCTACTTTCTCGCTGTCCACGATCCCGACGCCCTCATTTCGGTAGTCACGATTATCCGGCGGTCCAACGTTCTCATCAGCTTTCTCGGCGGGCTTTTCCTCTTTCACGAAAGGCGTTCCGCGCTCAAGAATCTATCGATGGCGGGAATCCTTCTCGGGCTTCTCTGCTTTGCGATGAAGTCCTGATTTTTACGCGCCAAACATCTCCGACAAAAAATCCTTGGCGTCTTCGCATATCACGACGTCTTTGCCAAAAAGGCGCACAAGCCGCGCCACGGAAGCATCGCCTTCACGCTCAAAGACGACGACTTTTCGTATCCGGTCCCGATGCTTGAGCAAAAACGGAAAACTGTTGCCGTCCGTTTGCGGAAATCCGTAGCCGATGACAAAAATTTCGTCAGCACCGGAAAGATAATAGTCCGCCTTCGCCCAGATGACGTTGAAAAGGCTCCCTTTCAAAAAAGATTCCTTGGCGTGAGCCATCGGGATAAAAATCGGGTTGTCCTTTTCATACATCGGAAAACTGCGGTCGCCACGCTCGACACGACAGACATTCTTCAGGTCAAATTCTTCGCCCGCGCCTTTAACCGAATACCAGTTCAGCGAGCCGTGTAATTTCAAGAGATCGACAGACCGCGCCCGATTTCCACTTTCCGCCGAGCGGTCCGCACGTTCCATGTTCACGCCGTAATCGACTTCCGTCGTCTGGAACAGAAACGGATCCTGCAAAACCTGGTCCTCGATAAGCGTGTCATAGTTGAACGAAAGAATCAGATTGTCGCGACGCGGGCATTTGCAGTCATTCGACACGGACGTTAAAAATTTCGACAGCAGGGAAGACGCCCGGAGAGAAAGCGGAGCGGTCCGTCGCATGGACATCGCAATGAAACGCAACAGTTCAAACCGGAGTTCCGCATTGCGGAGGCGTTCCGCTTCACTCGGAAAAATCTGCGCAGCGAGGATATGCGTCGCAACCGATTCCATTTTCAGATATTCCGGTTCGCCGCGGCACAGTTCGCGCAGAAAATAGCAGTAATTCCGCAGAGCGAGGCATTCCTCTCCGATGCCTTCGGGAATCCGCGCATTCAGATCCTTGAGCGTAGGCATCTCGGGGCAAAAGGATTTGCTGAACCCGGACCCCACCAGGAAAACGCGACGATAGTTGTCCGCAGAACCCAGAACGTCACCTCGGAAAAAATTACTTCGCCGAAGCCTGTTCTCGACGCTGCTGTTCCACGAACATGCGCGCCATTTCCATCCGGCTTTCCTCGCGTTCACGCTTTTTCGTCTCGGATTTGCAATTCACGCATTTTGTCGCTGTAGGGACAGCTTCTAGACGGGCTTTCGGAATCAGCTGATGGCAAACCTTGCAAACACCGTAAGTTCCGTCGTCAATTCGCTGGAGCGCTTCTTCCAGATAGACCAGATATTTTCCGTCGCGGGCGGCAAGATCGAAGTTCGTTTCGAGGGAATTGTAATCCGACGCGACATCGGCCAGATGCGTGGCATAGCCTGCGGTTTCTCCGCCCTGGTCCCGCTGCCCCTGGAACGATTCGTTGCCGGCGACATTTCCCTGGGCGTTTACCAGCTGACGGCGACGTTCGAGAAGCAAAGCCTTGAAATAGTCCAAGTCCTTTTGGCTCATCTTTACTTGTTTTTTTTCGGCCATACCGATTTCCTCTCTAAAGGCGCCCTTGATTGGGCGCTTTTGCCCCCTTAAAGTATTCTTTTTTATCTGAAACAGACCATAATTTGTAAAAAATTTTTCACCCGAAATAGACAGGGTAAAAATCGTTCCTAATTTCGGCTTTCCTCGATAAAATCCGCGCCCCAAAGAAGCTCGATCGATTGTCCGGGCTTTACTTCGATTAGCTCGCGGTGATGGTTCAGCACATCGGGTTCGGAAGTCATCGGTTCAAGCGCGACGGAATCGTTGTTCGGAGGTGTGTAAACCTGGATGCCGCGCCATAGTCCCTTGCCTGTCTTCTGCCAAATATCGAGGTGGTCTCCATTTTCCGTGTCCGAGAGGGAAACCGTTTCCCGGTCCGAAGATTCCGCATCGAAGGCAAAATAATCGTTGATGAACATGTCGCCGAGCAGAGCCTTTCCGTCAAAGCGACCATCTTCCTCGAAGCGACCTGTGGGAATATCCATCGAATCGAGAATCGCCCGACGGCATTTCGGCATGGAAAGCGCAAGCGATCCGCGCTTTTTCCCGAGCATAAAGTAGGGATGAAATCCTTCCGCATAGGGGAGAGTTTCCTTGCCCGTATTTTCCACGATAGACTTCACCGAAAAGGATTTTCCGCCGAACGAATAGACGTTCGTTACTTTGTATGTAAACGGAAATCCCGAATTCCCGTAAAAATCCCGCACAAGCGAAAGCCTTGCCGACTTTTCGCCCGAAGAAAAACTTTTCATTTGCCAGGGAAGCACGTTCAGAAAACCGTGCAGCGCATGGGGCGCCCAGCTGACATTGTTCACCAGCCGGTAGGTTTTGCCGTTCCACTTCCATTCCGCATTTGCCGTGCGCCCGGGGAAAGGCGAAAGGCAGACACCCGCATTCGTATCCGCATAGATTTTCCGAAAGGTTTCTGCATCGCGGTAGCCGTAAAGCAGGTCGAGCGTCCCGCGGCAAGAGGGAATCCGCCAGGCGTTCAGTCCCGCGCCAAAGCCTGCGAGAATTTCCAGTTCGCAGTCGTCTGCGTGGATGATGTATCGGTCAACGGTTCCGAGCGGTTTCGATTCGAGGGAAAAATGCATTTCAAATTCTCCGATTTGCCCAATATAGAATGTTGAAGCGGATAGTGCTAGATTAGAACTGCGGACGCCTAGGTTCAGGGATTAGGGATGAGGGAGTAGGGACTAGTCCGAGGACGTCTAAGGGAATGAGGAATTAGCAATGAGTAATGAGAAATGGGTCTGCGGACGTCTAAGTTTAGGGACTAGGGTTTAGTCCGCAGACGTCTAGGTTTAGTGGCTAGTGGTCAGAAGTCAGTGACCAGTAATGCGGACATCTAGACTTTTGGGAAGCGGTAAGCGGGACTCGGGGTTCAGAGCTTAGTTGAGAGAACTTAGAGCTTAGAATAGCTAACATTTAATTTTGGATGAAACAGTACAAGGAACATAGTCCCATGTCATTCCCGTGCTCACTATGATGTCATTCCCTTGCTTGACAAGGGACTCTCGTCCGATAATGACTGTTAGCGAGCCTGTCGAGCTAAACTCTGGTCAATCCAATTCGACAACTTTTCGGCTGTTCGTCGCGCCACAGACGACGCGGACCGAGCTTTTGGGCTTCTTGAAATATTCGGCGACAACCTTGCAGACGGCTTCGTTCGCCTTGCCTTCGACAGGAGGAGCCTTGACATCCACCTTGTAGGAGCCGTCGGGCTGCGGCACGACCCCTTCCCGCTTGCTTCTGGCGTGAACCTTGACCTGGATTTTCATCAATCAGAGGACGACCGGGTCGCGGGTTTCCGAAATTTCCGGAGCCTGCTCCCTTTCCATCGCGGCGAGAAGTTCCGACTGGCTCTTGACCATCGCGCGGATGCGGATAAAGTAATTGGTGCGGAGCTGTTTCAGCTGCTCGATTTCGGACCGTAGCGATTCCGCTTCGCGCTTCGTGTTTTCGACTTCGCGTTGGGCGCGCGTCTTTGCCTCGGCGACGATCAGTTCGCCTTCCTTTTCGGCGTTGCGCTTGATTTCTTCCATCGTGCGCTGCATCGTGACCGCCGCATCCTGAATCGTCTTTTCGATTTGCTTATAGTAATTGACGCGTTCCTCGGCGATTTTCAGGCGTTCCGTCAGTTCGGTCCGCTTGCGTCCGAGTTCTTCGAACGACTTCGCCGCCGTTTCCAAAAAGGCCTTGACCTCTTCGGGGGCGTAACCGCCAAAGCGCTTGGTGTGAAAGGTCTGGTTGCGGATGTCGAGCGGCGTGAGTTCCATAAAGTAAACCTCTGGTTTCCCATAATATAGGATTTAAATTTTAGGCGGAATGTGAAATGGGATAAAAAATCAAATCTTCGCTGGAATTAAAATTTTGCCATCCTTAAAACAATACAACCGCATTCAACCCACCCCGCCTTTCGATAAAATTGAGTTCGGGGAAAATCATCAGTTGCACTGCACCGGATTCGCCGCCACGCTTTCGCAATTTATAACGATCGAGCGCCTCTTGGTATTCATCGCGTTTATTGGCATGGCCTTTATGGACAATATACTTGTAAGTGTTGTACGAAAGAACAGGAATGCCTACGCCAAGAAAAGGGATGGACGCGCCAACGAATAATCCGCCAACAACTCTACCAAGAGCATCGTCAAAGGTTGGAGGGTTTGATACATCTAATATAGCGTACAGTCCAAATCCAACAAGAACGCCCCCTACAACAGTCAAACTTCCCCCTGCAATCATTCCAATCACATTTGGCCTAGAATACGCCTGGTAATTTTCTTCCGCAATCAAGTCGTAATATATCTTGGCGCTATCGATATCCGTTGATTGATGCTCCACCTCGTTGCCAAAACTGAAATTACATGAGACGGCGAAAAAGAAGATCAACACGGCTCTCTGAATTTTCATTGCGTCGTTCTCCTCTTTCTAAAACAATACAACAGCATTTACTCCGCCGCTTCTTTCAATAAAATTGAGTTCGGGAAGAATCATCAGTTGCAGCGCACCGGATTCGCCACCACGCTTTCGCAATTTATAACGATCGAGTGCCTCTTGGTATTCATCGCTTTTTCTAAGGTGACCTTTATGAACATTATATTGATAAATATTATATATTAAAATAGGAGTTCCAACAAGATAAAAGGGAACTGACATGGCAAGCATAATGCTGCCGGCTATTGCCGTAAAGATCTCATCGGTTGCATCACCGTTTTTGTAATTCATCCCATATATTCCTCCGACCAAGAAATATGTACCTACTCCCATAATTCCACTTCCAACGATCATGCCGACAATATTTGGCTTGTAATCGGAATTATAATACTCTTCAGTGATCAAGTCGTGGTATATTTGAACGCTATCTACTTCCGTTGATTGAGGCGAAACAATCTCGTTGCCAAAACTTAGATTACATGAGACGGCGAAAAAGAATACAACTACAATTTTCTTTAAATTCATTGCTGCCATTTCCCATCCAACATCTTTTCAATTGTTATAATTCCACCATGCTTTGTTTTAACGGTTATATCCATTGAAAAATCACGAAGTTCAATCGAATATTTTATCGATGTTGGTTCTATCTTGGTGTATAAAGCTGCATCTTGCATACCCGAAATTTAGGTAAATTACGCTAGGGCAGAATGCGAATTTCTCCACGCATATTCATGAAGAGCCGACAAATTTAACAATCTCCAATATTTACATCGATGAAAGATGATTTCAAACAGACTAAATTTTAGCCCCGATTTCTTCAAGGATACCGTCAAGAACTTTTTTGACATCGGATTGGATGCTTGCCGGGACGATTTCCTTTCTCCAATTTTCCCATGCGCTTCTTCCTTTATTTGAAATAGGATATCGATATTCGAGGGTCGTGTACTCGTATTTAAAAACTTTGGCGATATCTGTTTTCCATTCATCGATATTCGCAATGATTTTGGGAACAAGAATTCCGTTAATTATTTTTTTTCCTCCAGCCGAAAATAAATCTCGAAGAGAAGGATTGATGATAAGGCGTTGGCAGAGCCATTTAGCTGCGTTTCTATAGTCGCCGTTGATTATCTCCGGAAATAAAATAATCATTCGGATCTTTAAAAAATGTTTTCTGTTGTTTTCAAGTTCATTCCAAAATCGAATCCTGGAATTTTCAATTTGTGTTGCGAATCGTACTTCTTGAGCATCTTGCTCGCTGCTAAGGACTGTCGGTTCTTGCCACCAAAAATTATCAGAACCTTTTCTGCGCTTTTCAAACTGCAGGTATTCGCGAAAAGCGGAAAAAGGATTCTCCAATGTTCGAACTTCGTGATACGATTTATGGATTTTTTTGAAGAGGCATTGTTCCGAAGGCATTTCCAAATCAAGCATATAGCGTGGACTATGTGTAATCGCCACATCTTTAACGCAATCTTCGAAAGGCCGATACTTAATTTCAAAAGGATTTTTCTTTGCACAGAAAATATGAATCCGGCTGACATCCTTTTCGGCTGTTGTTTCCATAATGCTGCCTCCCATTACGTTCCAGTTTTCATTGGATTGGCTAAGCGTTTTGACTTCAACGCCGAACGATCTTTGCCGGTTTATTTTTGCGACAATATCCGGAAACTTATGTCCGCCAAGATGTTCAATGTTCCAATCAAGATTTAGGTCGAAGCATGCCTTTTTCATCGAATGGCATACATCTATTTCGAACTGTTTCCAAAATTCTCCTTGGAATTTTTGATAACCATTTGGATTATCCCGTTGTAGTTTTTCCTTTGTCAAAAAAAGCAGCTCTTGGAATTGACGAAAATCATCGGAATTATTTTTTGAGTCTAAATTTTTCCCGGTCGAAATCATTCCCATTTTTATTCTCCAAAAAGAGGCGTCCAAATTTCTTCCAGACGTTTTGCTATGGCATAGCCTAGAAGTGGCGGAACCGCGTTTCCTATGATTTTATAGGCTTCCGAAGAGTTGACTTTTATCGATTCATCCTTAAATACGAATTCATAATCATCCGGGAAAGTCTGTATTCTGGCGCATTCGCGAACGGAAAGTCGCCGTTCTTTAAAACCGGCTTGAAGCTCCTTGTCATGTGTTCCGCCATGTTCCTTGCTTAATCTTCGAAATTCGATATTTCCATGATGTTCGCTTCGGATTGTTGGCGCAATACCGCCAAGATTTATCTCTGTGCTGCCCTGCATTTTTCCGTAATACTTTGCTTTGGAATAACTGCACTGGCTGGGATCTTTAGATAGTTCGGGTTCATCTAAAAAAGAAAAAGCGTCTTGGCAAGAGACGAAGGGTTTTAAATTTTTACCATGCGTTTTCTTAGGATAGGGGTAATATTTTGAATTAACTCCATTTGTTTCAATATCCTTGATTATTTTCTCGTCTGCATGTTCTCGTGAAATTCCGATAAAAATAACGCGCTCCCGATTTTGCGGAACGCCGTATTCCCAGGCTTTTAAAACATTGGCGTCAACAACAAGGTAGCCTTTGCCGATATGACGAAAATCGTTTTCGATGATATGTTTCGCTTCGCCTAAAGAAACCAACCCTTTGACGTTTTCGGCGATGAACATTTTGGGCTTTACGATTTCAATGACCTGTTTCATCCATAAGTAAAGAGAGCCGCGAGATTCTTCCTTTTTATGATTTGCGTAGGTCCCGTCATGATTTTTCGCCGAATCGAAGCCAAGCCGCTTCCCGGCGACAGAGAAGTCTTGGCATGGAAATCCTCCGGTAACAAGAGAAATGTCTTTTGGAAATGCAAACTCCCCGCTTTTGGCTTTTTTTACCAAATCAACAATAGATTCCAAATGATAAACTCCCGCAATGTTTTTTCTTGGTTGGAAAAAATGCGTCCACGCATTCTTGGCGCATTTTAAGATATCGTTTGCAAAAACGGTCTGGAAACGAGTACTTTTTAACAGGCAGCGAAATTTATCGGCATCGCGTTCAATCCAGTCGGGATGAAGATTCAAATTGACGGATTTTTTCAAGACGGAAAAAATTCCCTTCAAATCCGAGATCCAATCCGCCGCATCCAGAAAACAGGGATATGACTTTTAACGATTTTGATTGCCGAGAAGACATCTTTAGCCTGTGTTCAAAAGAACAGTTGAATGAAACGCAATGTTTTCACTTCTGTTCCTGAACACCGAAAAGGTGTCTGCACGCAGTAAGTTCAAATAGGACACATCCTTAGAGGATGCGCCCTATCTGCCCTTGTTCTTGGTGTGTCTGAAAAATGGTCGTTTTTTAGGACTCAAGAACGGGAGCAAAAACGGAAAGTTTTTGAATATTCCCCCGATAAATTCTTTTGGCAACAAAAAAGCGCGGAGCCGAAAGACTTATCAGTCCTAAGGCAACGACCAAGAAGCCCGACACCCGATAAGCACAAACGGTCCACGCTGGATTGCGTGGGCGTTTTGCGCATTCTCCGGGTACCAAAAGGTGGTCGTTTTCTAGGACTTGAGAATAGGCAAAAACATTAAACCAAACTGGTCATCTGCCGGAAGGCTTCCCACAGATGATGATGACAATCTATAAAATTTTGGCGAAAAAGATTGGTCGCTCCCCAAAAACCGTCTATTCAAACCGCAACGCTTCGATTGAATCGAGCCTAGAAGCTTTTCTCGCCGGATACCAGCCGAAGAAAACGCCCGTGGCAAAGCATACGCCAAAACTCGCGATAACGCTCGCCGGTCCAAATTTTGCCATCCTTAAAACAATACAACCGCATTCAACCCACCCCGCCTTTCGATAAAATTGAGTTCGGGGAAAATCATCAGTTGCACTGCACCGGATTCGCCGCCACGCTTTCGCAATTTATAACGATCGAGCGCCTCTTGGTATTCATCGCGTTTATTGGCATGGCCTTTATGGACAATATACTTGTAAGTGTTGTACGAAAGAACAGGAATGCCTACGCCAAGAAAAGGGATGGACGCGAATATGCACAAAGTACCTAAAACATTCCCGGCAACATTCTCGTAAGGATCGTTTGAATTGTACAATATAGCGTACAGTCCGAATCCGACAAAAGCAGCACCCACAACGGTCAAACTTCCCCCTGCAATCATTCCTATCACATTTGGCCTAGAGTACGCCTGATAATTTTCTTCCGCAATCAAGTCATAATATATCTTGGCACTGTCGATATCCTTTGATTGAGGCGAAACAATCTCGTTGCCAAAACTTAGATTACATGAGACGGCGAAAAAGAATACAACTACAATTTTCTTTAAATTCATTGCTGCCATTTCCCATCCAACATCTTTTCAATTGTTATAATTCCACCATGCTTTGTTTTAACGGTTATATCCATTGAAAAATCACGAAGTTCAATCGAATATTTTATCGATGTTGGCTCTTCTACGCATATTTCGTAAAGATTGAAATCCTTTTTTATTTCAAGCGGGATATTTCTACACGATTTCATAGACTGAAAGCAAATTCTGCAAACTTTCTTCATCCATCGATACGGAAACCATTCCCGCATCTGGATTTGGAGAATACGAGGCTGCAACAGCCGAAGCGATAACGATAAAGCAATAAGCGACAACTTTTTTCATCGGGTAATTTCAACGTTATTTTTGCCATAAAGGCTTTGTCAAAAAGCTACATTACAAATATATATTTAGAAATGAATTTGTAAAATACTGCTCCCCAAAAAACAGTCTATTCAAACCGCAACGCTTCGATGGGGTCGAGCCTAGAGGCTTTTCTCGCCGGATACCAGCCAAAGAAAACGCCCGTGGCAAAGCATACGCCAAAGCTCGCAAAAACGCTCATCGCGGTGATGCTCATCGGCCAATTTAAAGCCGTCTTGACGATTGTCGTCGAAAGAACGCCCAGAAGGATTCCGAGGATGCCGCCGAGCAGGCTGATCATGACCGATTCGAAGAGGAACTGGAGAAGAACGTCGCGGCCTTTCGCCCCGATAGCCATCCGCAGCCCGATTTCCCGCGTGCGCTCGGTGACAGAAACATACATGATGTTCATGATGCCGATGCCGCCGACAAGCAGGCTTATCCCCGCAATCGCCGTGAGAACAATCGACAGCAAATCCGAAGTGCTCGTAATCATTTCGATCATTTCTTCCTGGGTGCGGACGCGGAACGGTTCCGTCTCGCCTTTCCACGAACGCCGTTCCTTGAGAATCTGGAGGATTTCCTCGCTCGCTTTCGCCGCGTAGCCTTCCCCGATGGAATTGGCGTAGATGGTCCGGATGTCCGTTGTCGCGTTGAAGCGTTTCATCACCGTCTGGTAGGGCGTGAGGATCACTTCGTCCTGGTCCTGCCCGAAATCGCTTGCGCCTTTCGCCTTGAGCGTGCCGATGACCTTGAGCGGGATGTTTTTGTAGCGGAGCGTCTTTCCGATCGGATCCGTGTCCGGGAAAAGCGTCGAGACGACCGTCTGCCCGATGACGCAGACTTTTGCCATGCGGTCCGCCTTGTCGTCGAACATGACGCCTTTGTCGATTTCGTAATTCCGGATTTTGAGGTAGTCCGCGCTTATTCCCGTGAGGGAAACCGCTTCGTTCTTGTTTCCGACAATCGCCTGCCCGGAAGCGGTGACGACCGGGGAAACGCCGTTGATGTAACGCGCCTTTTCCCGAAGCGCGACAACGTCCGCTTCTTCGAGCGTTTGCGTGGAAGAGTTCGCATCGAGCTGGACGCCGCCTTTCCTGGAAACGTTCGGCATGATGGTTATCGCGTTCGTTCCCATCGCCGTGATTTTCTGCTTGATGGATTGCTTGGAGCCTTCGCCCATGGCGACCATCGTGATGACCGCCGCGACGCCGATGACGATTCCTAGCACGGAAAGGAATGTCCGCATCCTGTTTCGGAGAAGTGCCCGGAACGCGATTTTAAACAAAGTAACCGGACTCATGCGGAAACCTCGTCGTCGAAAGTCTCGGGCGGAGGAAGTGCCAGAAACGCTTCGTGCGCATTCTGGATATTTTCGTTTTTCGTGTCGCGCTTGATTTGCCCGTCGCGGAGAAGAATTGTTCGGCTGGAAAATGTCGCGATATCCGGTTCGTGGGTGACGAATACAATCGTCTTTCCGCGGGAATTCAACTCCTGGAAAATTTCCATGATTTCGTAGCTGGTTCGGGTGTCGAGGTTTCCCGTCGCCTCGTCGGCGAGAATGATGACCGGATCGTTCACAAGAGCCCGTGCAATGGCGACGCGCTGCTGCTGCCCACCCGAAAGCTGGTTCGGCAGATGGTTCAAACGTCCTTGGAGCCCGACACGTTCAAGCGCCTTGAGCGCGCGTTCCCGGCGTTCTTCCGAGGAGACTTTCGAATTGTACAAAAGAGGAAGTTCGACGTTTTCGATTGCCGAGGTTCTGGCGAGCAGGTTATAGCTTTGGAAGACGAATCCGAGCTTGTGGCTGCGGATGTTCGCCAGCGCATCGGGCTTCATCTTTTCGATGTGTTCGCCGTCGAGAATATATTCGCCGGAAGTGGGCTTGTCCATGCAGCCCAAAATGTTCAGCATCGTGCTCTTGCCGGAACCGCTCGTTCCCATGATGGTGACGAACTCGCCCGGATGCACGTCAAAGCTTACGCCGCGGAGCGCGTGGACCGTTTCGTCGCCCATCTTGAATTCGCGTTGCAAGTGGCGGATGGAAAGAATCGGATCGTTCATGGAAACCTTCCCATCTTAGATGCGCACAGCCCAAAACCGGTTGCGAACTTTTTAAAGCTTCTTTACGACGAGTAGGTGACCGGGCGCCTTGTTCGGATCGAGACGCACGAAGTTGTGCGAACCGCGCCAAACGTAGGATTCATCGGTAATCAAATCCTTGACGAAGAAGAACGCGTCGTTTTCGAGACCGAGCTTTCCCATGTCGAGCGCGATCGTTCCTTCCTGGACGTTATGCATGTCCATGTTCGCGACACAAAGAATCACGTCGTCGCCTTTTTTCTTGGAATAGACCATCAGATTGGAATTGTCCGCATCGTGGAATTCCAGATTGTCGTATTCCTGGAGCGCAGGGTGGTCGAGCTTCGCATTGTTTACGCGTCGCACAAAATCCCGGATGTTTACGGGTGAATCCCAGTCGTGAACCTTGTACTGGTACTTTTCGCTGTCGAGAAGTTCTTCCTTGACAGGCGACGGGATGTTCTCACAAAGCTCGTAGCCGTTGTACATGCCGGTGAGACTCGAAAGCGTTCCCGCAAGGAAGTAGCGCTGCCTGAACTGCGCCGGACCCTGGTTCGCCAGATATTTCGGGAAGATGTCGGGCGTCGTCGGGAAGAGAATCCCGCGCATGTATTCCTTCGCATTTGTCTGGGTGAGTTCCTTGAAGTATTGCTCGAATTCCCATTTCTGTTCGCGCCAGGCAAAGTAGGTGTAGCTCATGTCAAAGCCTTCCTTCGCAAGGCGGTGCATCATCTTGGGACGGGTAAACGCTTCGGCGAGGAACACAAGTTCCGGGCGGACTTCCTTGATTTCGCGGATGAGCCATTCCCAGAACGGGAAAGGTTTCGTGTGCGGGTTGTCGATGCGGAAGATTTCGATTCCCTTGTCTGCCCAGAAGAGGATGATGTCGCGGATTTCCTTCCAGAGAGCCTTGAAGTTCTTGTTGTAGTAGTCGAACGGGTAGATGTCCTCGTACTTCTTCGGCGGGTTTTCGGCAAACTTGATCGTTCCGTCCGGCTCGTGATAGAACCATTCCGGGTGCTTTTTCGCATAAGGATGGTCCGGGCTGCAGTTGAGCGCGATGTCGAGGGCGAGCCTCAATCCCTTTGCGCGGGCCGCCCCCGCGAAATGTTCGAAATCCTTCATTGTGCCGAGTTCAGGATCGACAGCGAAGTGCCCCCCGAACTTGTTCCCGACTGCATATGGGCAGCCCGGTTCGAGCGGTTTTCCGTTCTTGTCCGTCTTCGCGTGAAGCGCGTTGTTTGCGCCTTTACGGTTGGTGACACCAATCGGATGAATCGGAACCAGATAGACCGTGTCGAATCCCATATCGGCGATGTAGTCCAGGCGGGATTCGCAATCCTTGAAAGTCGCGCTTTTTTTCGGATCCTTGCCCTGGCTTTTCGGCCACATTTCGTACCAGGTTCCCGTGCGGGCATAGACCGGATCGACGCGGAGTTCCATGAGCGGACTTTCGGTCGGAACGTCCTCGGGGTCGATTGTCCACGCGATAACCTTGTAATCGTAATATCCGATGCTGTTTACCGTGAATTCTCCCGCCCACATGTCGTTATCGACGAAATGCATCGGAGCCTTGCGGAAGCGCTTCTCGGAGCGAAGCTTGTAAAGAATCGCGGCGTCGTATTTTTCGTGGCTGTGACGGAAAATGTCCGCGGTAATTTTCACGGTGTCGCCGGGTTCACGCTTGATGGCGAATCGGTTCGCATCGACGGAAGGCTGGATGTTTTCGATGACCAGGTTGTCTTTCTTTTCGGGAAATTCTGCCATAGGAATCTTCGCCTCGTTGAATTTTATCTCTGCCGCCCGTTTAGCGGCTTGACGGTTCGCGGTAAATGTTAGAAAATTATGGGAGTGTTCAGCCGTTCAGGTGCCGCGGCGGAAGCGAAGCGCTGTTACGGATGTTCTGGTGCTGCCGTTGCGCGATCGTCTCGGCGATTCGGACGACCTGCTCCGAGAGCCACATCCACGTCATGGAATCATCCCTATAATCCGCTTCCCCGAACATCTGGATTCGACGGTCGCGCCGCAGCCCATCGACCTGTCGCATCGCCTTGCGGTCTCCCGAAGGATAGATGGCGTAGGTGGTTCCGCCCGACTGGTTCAGAATGCTGAACGCGGGAACATCGGAAGGCCCGTCCGCAATGTAGATCATGTTTTCGAAAGGAATCCGCCGATTTTTCCGGTCGATTTGGGAATTGACGTCGATTGTTTCGGGAAACTTGTTCGAACCCTTGTTGATTTCAAAGAGGTAGCGCGTCTTGGACGTGTTGTCTAGCGCAGAGGCTATCTGGGAAATCTCGCCGGCTTTTGGCGTTTCGGCTTCGGAAAATCCCGAATCGGCCGGTTCTTCGATAAATTCGCAGCCGAAGATTCCGTCGAGGTAGGGAGCGACGGCGCTTCCGCGAATCGTTTCCGCAAACCCGGTGCTCACGACATAATGTTCGAGCCTGATTCCTGCGGCGAGAAATTTCGGGTCGCTCTCCACGAGCTTCCTTATCTTCATAAAAAATTCCGGAATGCCCGGGTAAAATTCAAGCTCTTTTCCGCACTCGCGAAGAATCCGGTTGGAAAGTCCTTTCAGCTTTCCCGACTTCACGTATGTGAGGATGTGGTTGAGATACGACGTGTCGGTGTTTACGTGGATGCCGGCTTTTGCATAATAACCGGGAAGCGCGTTGACCTCTTTCCAGAACTGTGCGCCATCGATTCCATACATTCGAAAGAGAGGCTCCTGCATGTAGCCGCTGATGAGCGTCTTGTCGAAATCCCAGACCATGGCGATAATATTTTGTTCAAACGGTCGCGTATCCATCGTTCCTCACGGAGAAATAAAGTAGTCTTCGGGATTTACCGGTTCGCCGTCGATGCGGATTTCGTAATGCAGCCCGCTTCCCGCCGTGCGCCCGGAGCGTCCCACGGTCGCGATGGGTGTTCCGCGTTCGACGTGTTGCCCCTGCTTGACAAAAGCCTTTTCGAGATGGGCGTAAAAGGTTCGCGCATTTTCCGTGTGCTGGATTTTTACGGAGAGTCCGAAACCTCGGTGCGAACGGACCTCGACCACGGTTCCGGCTCCAGTCGCGATGACCGAATCGCCTTCTTCGGCAAAAAAATCCACGCCGCGGTGCGGGAGATTCTGGTCGGTAAAATGGTCAAACAGCATGCCGAAACGGTTCGTGACGATATGGTGCCGCTTGAGCGGATGCAGCACGGGAATAGCCTCGGCGAGAGACGGTCTAGCGAGAAGGGAATCCCGAAAGAGGGAGTAGGTTCGATAGGTCTGGAAAAGGGCTTCCGTCCGCTCCTTCTTCTGGATGGAATCGTTTACTTCCGGTTTGAGCGGAATCCCGCCGATTTTATAAACGCTGTCCTGCAGGGTTTCGGTGCGCTGCAGATAGAGTTCCGCGCTGTCGTTGTCTGCACGCAATTTGTTCATGTTCTCCCGGATTTCCCGATTCTGCGCACGCAGGTCGAGAAGCGTCCCGTCGCTTAATTTGTGTATAATTTCAAACGGCGAAAACAGGAAAAAACCGAAAGCGGCGACTATCGCCCCGAGAATCCAGAGGATTGGCTTTTTCGGCGAAATCCGGTACGACTTCGACTTTCCGGTTTTTTCGTAGAAAAGATGCAGGTTTAGCTTTTTCAACGGCTCTTGCCCTGGTGCGCCTTGGAGCGTTTCTTCATCGCATTTAGCCTTGTGCGCATTTCGGAAATCTCACCGACCAGTTCGACGACATCCGGGTCGTTCTTCAGCGTATCGAGAGCGTCGTTCTCCAAAGCGGGGAGAAGCCGCCTGCCCAAAGCCTCGTATTTTGCCCTAAGCCGAGATTCCTCTGTCGCCACGTTCATCCTGTTG
This sequence comes from uncultured Fibrobacter sp., assembly GCA_934691725.1. GTDB lineage: Bacteria > Fibrobacterota > Fibrobacteria > Fibrobacterales > Fibrobacteraceae > Hallerella. The sequence continues at coordinate 40,010 of CAKUTF010000017.1, forward strand.
AGGACCGTCGATGCGCAATTCAGCGCACCGCATTTTATTCTGTTTAGCACGGTTTCTGTCATAGGCCTTTTCCTTTTCTCGCATAAAATAATATAGTTTTTAAGGCAAAAACAATGGAGAATTTTTATGAGCCGCAGCGAACGCCGAAAAGCCATGCAGAACGCCAAGAACTTTACGCCCAAGAAGAAAAGCGTCATGAGTTCAGCGGGGGTCATCGTCCTTGCCGCCATCGTGGTCATCGCATGGGTCGCTTTTGTCATGGCTCGAAACTAGCAGGGAATCCCGATGAAATTTCAAATTGAAAAAGCAAAGCTTTTGAGCGCCTTGAACATGGTCATCGGCGCAGTCCCGAACAAGGCGACGATCCAGGTTCTGAACAATTTTGCCGTCCGGATCGAAGGGAACGCCCTCGAAATCAGCGCGACGGACCTCGACTTGGGGATCCGCGTGAAGCTCGATGTGCAAGGAGAATCCGACGGCGCGGTTGTCGTAAACGCCCACAAGATTCTCGACCTCGTAAAGAGCCTCATCGATCCGAAAATCGTGAACCTGACCGTCGAAGTTGTCGATTACCTGGTGACCGTGCGCTGGAGCGAACGCGGCAAGGCTTCGATTACGGGATTCGATATTAGCGACTTTCCGCCGCTTCCGGATGTGGCGGACGGCGGAGCGTTCCAGCTGGGCAAGAGCGAACTGGAATTCCTCGCCGGCAAGACGCTTTTCGCCGTATCGACGGACCAGACGCGGATGAGCCTGAACGGAGTCTTTGTCGAAGCGAAGGACGGAAAGCTCATCATGGTCGCAACGGACGGGCATCGTCTGGGAAAAGCTTTCATCGAACTGGAAAATTCCACGCTCGGAAAAGGCGTAATCGTTCCACCGAAAGCTATCCAGTATGCGCTGAAGAGCGTTTCGGGCGAAGCGGTCATTGAAGTTCGGATTTCGGACACATACGTCCTTTTTGCAAGCGAAGGCGTACAGATTATTTCGAAGCTCATCGAAGGTCCGTATCCGAAGTACGAGGCGGTTATCCCGGTGAAATTCGAACGTTCGGTCCAGGTGAACCGTGCGGACTTTTTCAACAAGATTACGACGGTCATTTCGATGGCGAACGCTCGGACGAGAATGATCCGGCTCCAGCTAGACGGAAACCAGATGGAACTTTCCGCAAACGATCCGAATGTCGGCGGTGATTCGACGGAAGCGCTTTCCGTTTCGCACGAAGGCGAAGGCGTTTTCTGCATCGGGTTCAACGGACTTTACCTTCTCGAAGTCCTCAAGCTCTGCCAAAGCGATGAAGTCGTCCTCAAGATGAACGGCCCTATCAGCGCCTGCGTCATCGAACCGGTCGGTTCCGACATCAACAGCATGTTCCTCCTGATGCCGTTGCGCCTCCAGGAAGAATAGTTTTTTCCTTTGTGTCAATGGGCGACGGAATCTCCGTCGCTTTTTTTGTATGGAATCTTCAGGATTCCGCTTCGCGGGAGCCGGCGACAATCCAGTCGCAAAGCCTTTTGATATCATCGTAATCCGGCAAGAAACGGTGCGGGTCTTCGTGGTGGACGCGTTCCACGAACTGGTGCCAGGAGCGTTCGTTCTTGCCTTCTAGGCCCAGATGCTGTTCGATTGCCCCGCGTTCCCAGACCCAGATTCCCTCGGCGGCGAGCTTCTGGTGGATGCGGTGGAGCGGTTCACGGGCTTCGGGCATCCGCGCCATCATGACATAGGCTTCGCTAGCGGGAATTCTCGATTTTTTGCTGACCGGGATGCTGTGGACAAGGCGGACATGTTCCTGCAGGGCAAGTTCCCGAAACAGCGATTTGCAGAATTCGACATCGGGGTCGTCTTTTGCAAGAAAACCGTCCTGGTGGGCGTTGTTGAATGCGTAATCGAGATCGACGATCGCTCGGACAGGCAAATCCATCGCGGAGAGGACCTGCATGCTTTTCCGCGTATTGCTGACGCCTCCCTGGTGCACGAGCGCACAGCGAATCAGCGCAAAGGAAAGCCCTGTCATCTTTTCAAAGAGCGTCGGAAGGACCCGCCATTCCGTTTTGCCCTCTGTCAAGAGAACGTAATCGGCAAACAGAAGTTCGTTGGAATTGGAAAGCGAAAAGAGCATCTGGAGCTGCGACTGCGCATCGGTTATGACCGAGTGGACAGCGTCTTCCATTCGGCGCCGCATGAACGTGCCGCGGGCCTTATTTTTCCGAATGAGAAGCGATGTGCTCACGTCTTCGCTGGTGACCATCTGGGCGGAATGCGTTGCAAAGACGACCTGGTAGCCTTCGTGCGAGAGGTTCTTCAAGGCGACGCGCACAAGTTCCACCGCTTGCGGATGCAGGTAAAGTTCGGGCGAATCGATTAAGAGAAGCGTCCGGCTGAAATGGTAGTTGTGATGATGCTTCTTGACTTCATCGAGGTAACGGACAAGCGCCATCTGGATGGCGCGTTTGGAGCCGGCCCCCATAGCGCGGATGTTCCGTTCGAAACCGTCGTCTTCGTCGAGAACGGTCAGCTTGGCCGTGGAAAGAAACGTGTGGAGCGTCGGAGAAGGAATATCCAGATGAACGTTTACCGAAGGGAAAAGCGGGCGGAGCTTTTGGTTGATACCGCGTTCGAAAAGGTCCAGTTCCTCGGCGCGGGAATCGCTCCCGGCATCCAGCAGGTTGGTGAATTTTTGAATCAGCTCGTTGAACTCCTTGCCGAGCCTTCTTTCAAGCGGGCTGAAAATTTCGTCCAAAAGTTTTGCAAAAGCCTTGTCGCCTTCAAAATCCCAGATTTGAATCGGCGGCGGAAAAATTCGGGAAAAGACGTTTTCGAATCCGAGCGGAACCTTGACCCATTCGCCCTTGCCGCCATCGCCGTTCCAGTCGAGCGCCCAGAATTCCACATCGGAAACATTTTCGCCAGGGAGTTTCTGGAATCTCTGCACGCGAATTTTCCCGTTCCTCAGAAAAGGCTTCAACAGGGCCGCCTCATCGGGGGCGAGCTTTTCGAGAACCGAATCGGAAATTCCGCCGAAAAGTCCCTCCACTTCGACGGGCTGGTTCGGGTCGTCAAAATAGGAATTGTCGAGCGTCGAACGGAAAAGCAGCCAGCGGATACCCATGAGGATGTTCGTTTTGCCCGCGTTGTTGTAGCCGATGAGGGCGGTGAAATCGCTGAGCGGAAAGGTTTCTTCGCGAATGGAGCGGAGGTTGCGGATTGAGATGGATATCAGTCGAAGCGATTCTTGCATACCCCCAAACTAAATAAAATCGGACGTTCGGGGTATAGGGGATTCAGAACTTAGTGGGTAGAACTTAGAGCTTAGAAATAGTGTTCAGTGGTCGGAACCGTGGACATTTAAATTTAGGGACTAGGGATGAGGGAGTAGTCCGCAGACATCTAGGTTTTTGGGATGCGGGGTTTTCTTTCATGCGAACCGTTTCTGGTAGCACTGTCATTCCCATGCGCACGATGATGTCATTCCCCGGCTTGCTATGCTGTCATTCTCTTGCTCCGACAAGGGAATCTAGATTATCGGGTCAAGCCCGATAATGACAAGTAGAGCTATATGCTGGAGAATGATGTCGAAGAAAAAGTCCTCTCGGACGCTCCGTGTTCCGCTTAGCGAGTCCCTCTTCCCGCATTTCGCTTCCCATTTTACCTACTGATTCCTGTATCCTGATTTCTCAACTTTCAACTAAGCACTAAAATCTCAGCTCTAAGTTCTGACAACGGTTCGCTCAGCAGTCTAATCCCTATTCCCTGTTCTCTGACAACTCGCAGTACGCTGAAAAGCACACGTCCCTCTTACCGTGTCCCGCTTCCCATTAGTAATCCTGGATATCTTCGAGGACTTCGTTCGGGCCGAGAATAAACAAAATATCGTTTTCCTTCAGTTCGCAGTCGGCGAGGTTGCCGATGAGAGCCTTGGGCTTGAGCGGGTCGCGGATGGCGATAATCTGGATGCCGTATTTGGATGTGAGCGAAAGTTCCTTGAGCGTCTTTCCCTTGAACTTGTTCGGGCAGACGATTTCCGCAATGGAATATCCGTCGAGAAACGGCAAGCGGTCAAGCATGTTCGGGTGAGTGAGGCGCTCCGCAAGCGAAATCGCCATGTCGCGTTCCGGCTGGAAAATATCCGAGACGCCGAACCTTTCGAGAATCGACGTGTGCTGCGAACTCGAACTTTTCGCGATGATATTCTTGACTCCCAGTTCCTTCAAATTAAGAATCGTGAGCAGCGAGGCTTCGATGTCCGCGCCGATGCAGCAGATAACGGCATCGACCTTTGCGACGGGAAGCGCTGCCAGTTGCTGTTTGCGGGTTGCGTCGGCGACGACCGCCTGCGCCACGTTCGGTGTGATGTCCTGGACTTTTTCGGGCGTATTATCGACGGCGAGAACTTCGCTTCCGAGGCTTGTCAGATGGTTTGCGAGAAAGATTCCCGTGTTTCCTAGTCCGATGACGACAAACTGTTTCTTGGCCATTTGTTAACCCACCATGATGTCTTCTTCCGCATACCAGGCACCGCCTTCTTTTTTCTTGACTACTGCGGAAATCAGGAAAAGGGCGCCCATACGACCGACAAACATAAAGATACAAAGAAAGATTCTTCCAAACGCGGAAAGTTCCTGGGAGAGTCCGAGCGAAAGTCCGCATGTGGAAAGCGCGCTGGTGACTTCAAAAAATACGCGCAAAAAATGGGATTCCGACGCCCCGAACGCCTTGCCCGAAAACTCGGTAAAGAGAAGGACAAGCGTCCCGACTAGTGCGAGAATAACATAGACGATAAAAATCCGGACAGCCTTACCGACCGTTTCCTCGGGGATGGTTCTGCCCATCACCTGCGTCCGTTCGCGTCCGAGAAGACGGTTGAATCCGAGCAGCGCGATGACCGCCGCCGTTGTCGTTTTCAGACCGCCGCCGCAACTGCCGGGGCTCGCCCCGATGAACATGGCGACGATGACGATAATCATGCTGGTCTCTCGAAGCGACAACGGATCGATGGTGTTGAATCCCGCGGTCCGGGATGCGATGGAGATGAACGCCGCGGACAAAAATTTCTCGGCGATGTTCTGGTCGCCAAGGGCTCCGTTCCATTCGATGGCGAGGACGCTCGACATTTCGACAAGGACTATGACAAGCGTCGCAAGGAGAGCGATTTTCGTGTGGAGCGAAATTTTCTGGATGGTGCGGGTCTTGAAATCAAAAAGATTCTTGATTTCTGACATGGAAAGAAACCCGAGGCTTCCCGAAAGGACCAGCAGAATGATAACGGGACAGACGACCGGGTTGAACTGGAAACGCACCAGCGAATCGGCGAATGGCGAAAATCCCGCGTTGCAGAATGCGCTCACCGCATGAAACACCGAATAGAGAATCCGTTCGCCAAGCGGAAGACTTTCAAACTGCGTGAAGAGGGCGGTCGCTCCGAGGCCTTCGAGAACAACGGTGAACGGCAAGACCGCGGCGAGAATCTTTTTCGGGTCGATGTTTCCCTCGGTCGTAAATCCCGACTTGAAAATCGCCTGCTGGTTAAAGCCCGGACGCATTCCCGAAAGCAGGAGAATCGCCGTCGAAAACGTCATGATGCCAAGTCCGCCAATTTGAATCAGCGCAGCGAGAATCCAGAGTCCCGCATGGGTAAAGGTCGCTCCGACATCTATCACGGAAAGTCCCGTGACGCAGACTGCGGACGTCGCCGTAAAGAACGCGTCGATGACCGAAAGTTCCTTTTGCAGCGAAAAGGGACACTTGAGAAGAACCGTTCCGAGAACGATAAGAACCGCATAGCCTTCAACGAGGAAAAGCATCGGATTCGAAGTCTTCTTCTTGATGACCGACTTCGCTGTCGGAATATCCTTGTAACGGGAAAGCAGCATCACGCCCCAATTTACTAACTTTCGCTCCGCTATGGTAAAATTACGCTCTGTTCTGATGCCGCTTGCGATTCTTCTCGGAATTTTACTTCCGCAGGCGCACGTACTTTCGCCGCTGATGCCGTTCTTTATCGGACTGATGATGGCGCTGACTTTCGTGTCGAAGGTCCCGCCGCAGGAACACGGCTACACGTTTAAAATCGAAGTGCGCGCCCTCTTGATGGGCCTTCTCCTCTGCGGAGTTCTGCTCGGGATGGAAAAGGCTTTCGGGCTTTCCCGGGCAATCGTTCTCGGCGGCATGCTTATCTGCCTCTGCCCACCGGCCAACGCCGCACCCGTGATGGCGACGCTTCTCGGCGGAAATCCGATTCTCGCGCTCAAGATTTTCCTCGTCGGAAGCGTCATCGCGTGCTTCTCGATTCCCCTCGTTTTCGGCTACTTCTGTCCGCCGCCAGCCGGGATGGAACATCTTGACGTGATGGGACTATCAAAAGCGATTTTTAATTCCATCCAGCCGATTATCACGATTCCGCTAGCAATTGCGCTCGGCCTCCGGAACTTTTACCCGGAGGTCGCCGACAAGATTGCAAAGCTCCAGAAATACACGATGTTCATCTGGATTTTCAACGTTTTCATCTTGCTTTCCAAGGCAAGCTTTGACGTGCGCGCGATGGGCGTAAAGAAGCTCTGGGAAGCTGGCGATTTCCAGGCAACCGCTTTGGTTTCGCTTGCGCTATGTCTGCTGCTTTTCTTTTTGGGATGGCTCTGCGAACGGAAATCTCACCCGATCGAAGGCTCGCAGAGCATGGGCCAGAAAAACACGATGCTCGTCATCTGGATTGCCCAGCTCTATGCGGGTCCCGTGGCTGCGCTCTGCCCGACATTTTACGTCGTGTGGCAAAACCTGGTTCTGAGCTGGATGAGCCGCGGCAAGAAAAAGCCTAATCCTTGATGCAGCGGACGGAATTGGCATCTGTTTTTCTAAAATCATTTATACCTGTATTGGTTGCACCGTCATAAAACATTGTACCATAAACCCACGCAGCAGCTTCCATCGTGGCACTTAAAAATGTTGAAGAATAAGAAATGTTTCTAAAAGATGCATTATTAGAAAAAATGAACCGTCCTCCTGCAGGGAGCACTCCGAATCCAAAAGAATTCGAACCATCCCAATCGCTTGCTGATTTCAGCGCATATCCCACGGAATCCCAAGTGCCGATTTCCTCTTTGACAAAACTTATCAAAGCCATCCATTCCGTCGAATCCGGCAAGTGCCAGCCTTCCATGCAAGCTCCGCGGACAGGATACTTCGGGGAACAATCTGCACCATTACCGCAACCGAAACCTGCGCTGTCGCCGAGAGCCGCGGCCGAGTCCATCGACGCCGACCAGAGATAGAGCCTACCATACTTTTCGCAGTATTCCGCCGAGTCGTTGTAGCAGAAACTCGAAGAATCTCCGCCTACGGTTTTCCAGGAATAGTTATAATTCAAATTCTCAGCCATCCAGGTTTGCGTGCCGATTTGAATCGTCTTATAAACTTGGCTGTCGCGGGCATCGGAGACTAGTCCGTAAACGAATTCGCCATCGCAGGTTTCGTTTTGCGGATCATAGGACTTTCCGTTGCACAAAGCGTAGAGCGAATCGCCGACGCAAAAAGTTTCCTTCGGGCTGTAAAATTTTCCACCGCAGAATGAATAGACGGAATCCGCGTAGCAAAGCTGGGAATCGGGATCGTAATACGAATCTCCGCAAACCGCTTTGTACAAAGTAACCGTGTCCTTTCCACAAATCTGCGTAAAGGAACCGTCTCCATTGTCGGTCGTGGAACAGCCCTTTCCGTCAAGTCCATTTTGAAGAATTCCCACGGTATCGCTTCCGCAGACGACGGCAAAATTTTCCGATTTTTCGATTTTGGAAATCGTACACGAATTGCCGTCAGCGCCTTTTTCTCCGTCCTTTCCGTTGGAGACGACGCCGACCGAATCTTCCCCGCAGACGATTTTATAGCCCGAGCTGTCAGCGAGAATTTCCGTCGAACACGATTTTCTCGCGTCGGAAACATTTTGCCATGCAGAGTCAGCGCACACAAAAACCGCATTTTCTTTTGACGCGAACTTCATTTCGCCGGATATTTCCTTGGTGCATTTGCCGAGCGAGTCCGCGGAAGCCACAACTTCGAGCCCAGAGGTTTCTTTCGTTACGTTTGTCACATCGTCTCCGCAAGCGGCGAAGAAAGATGTCGATGTAAAAAGTCCGCACAAGGAATATTTGAAAATTTTCATCGGTATTTCCTTTTGAAGGTTGGGTAAAAATTTTAGAGCGTCAATCCGCAGTACTGTTTCCTGATTCCTGTTAACTTTCAACTAAGCTCTGGCTAATCCTTGACGCATCGCACGGAGCGGGCTTCTTTCTTGGATGGACTTTCCCGGGAAACGCGCGTGTTGTGTGCGTATTGCACGACACTTTTAGCGCTCAGTTCGTCAATTTCTGTCGGGGTCCAGAAGAACGCTGTCCTGCCGAATCCTGTAAACGAACCGCTTGAATCGCGCTTTCCAGCGGGCAATATTCCAAACCCGAACTTATCGGAGCCGTAGCCATAAGGCTTGCCGTCTTCTTCCCAAGCGTCTTCGGATTTCAAGGCATAGCCGACATTGTCCACTCCGCCTATTTTTTCGGCGACGAATTTTTCAAGTTTGTTCCAGTCGGCGGTGTCGGAGGTGCGCCAGCCTTCCGGGCAAACTTCCAAGGCGGCTTCCCACTTGTAGAGGCGACCGAACTTTTCGCAGTTTTCGATGTTTCCATCGTAGCAAAAACTCGAAGAATCTCCCGGGACGGCATAATCGAGATTCTTTGCCATCCAAGTCTGTTCGCCAAGCGTGATGAATGCGTATAGACTCCCGTCACGGGCATCGCAGACCGTATTTTCGATGTCGTAGGATTTTCCGCCGCAGCGTGAAACGATGGAATCCGCCACACAGAAGCTCTTGTTCAGGTCGATGGGTTCTCCGCCGCAAAAAGCCTTATACAGCACGATGGAATCGCCTCCGCAGATTTGCGTGACCGAACCGTCGCCGTTATCGGAAAAGCGACAATCTTCTCCGTCGAAATTTGCCCGAAGCGTTCCCACGGTATCGTTTCCGCACACGACCAGATATTCGTCCGATTTCAGCACTTTCGATACCGTGCAGGATTCGCCCTTGTTCCCCTTTGCGCCATCCTTTCCGTCGAAGATGACGCCGACCGAGTCCTCTCCGCAGACGATTTTGTAGCCCGAGTTATCCTTGAGCGATTCCGCAAAGCATGAAGTCTTTGCGGAAAGGCTTTGCCAAATAGAATCCGCGCAGACATAGACAGCGTTTTCTTTCGAAACGAACTTCATCTCGCCGGAGATTTCTTCGGTGCATTTTCCGAGCGAATCCGCCGATGCCACAACTTCGAGCCCAGAGGTTTCTTTCGTTACGTTTGTCACATCGTCACCGCAGGCGGTAAAAAGAATCGCTAGCGAAGAAAGTCCAAGCAGGGGATATTTGAACGTTCTCATCGGGATTTCTCTTTTCAATGCTTGAGTTTTAAATCTCTGAAGTATCCGTTTCACGTACTGACTCCTGTTTCCTGATTTCTATTAACTTTCAACTAAGCTCTAAAATCTCAGCTCTAAGCTCTGGCTAGTCCTTGACACAGCGGACGGAAATCGCCCAATTTCTGTTTACTGTTTTGCCCACCAAGTCCTCTCGAGAGGCACTTAGACCGAAACCTCTAGCCTGGATATTTTTTCCCGACTCTGAAGATGTCCAAAAATATGCATTGGTATTCAATTCATCGAAGAAACCAACCATATTCCCTTGAAAACCTGCAGGAATCGCTGAGAAACCCGCGATGTTGGAACCGTTTTTCCCGTCTGCCCAACCGCTTTTTGTTTTTAGCGCATAGCCGATGCTATCATCTGGTACACCAAAGCTTTCACCTACTAGGGTGGTCACCAAGCTATCCCATTCCGCTTTCGTAGGCAAATGCCAACCAACCGGGCAGGCCCCGCGGACGGTATCAGCAGTGTACAGACAATCGACTTTATTTCCGCAACCTGTAGCCGCACCTTCGCCGAAAACCGCTGCGGAATCCATCGCCGCGGACCAGAGATAGAGCCGACCGAATTTTTCACAATTTTCCAGATTATTGTCGTAGCAAAAGCTCGAAGAATCCAAGGTTTGCGTTTTTTGTTTGTAATTGTAGTTCAAGTTTTCCGCCATCCAGGTCTGTGAACCGATTTCGACGATTCGATATCTTTGCCCGTCACGCTCATCTTTGATTGTCGCATAAAGTTGTTCTTCAAAACATTCTATGATAGACGGGTCGTAAGTTTCGCCCGCACATTTTTCATAAAGGGAATTTTCAAGGCAGAACTGGGTTTCGGGGTCGAACCGGTCGCCGTTGCATAGCGGATAGAGCGAATCCGCAACACAGAAACTCTCCGCCGGGCTGTAACGCTTTCTGCCGCACTGCGGGATGATGGAGTCTTTAAAGCAGACGTTCGAATCCGGGTCAAAAGGTTTTCCGCCGCAGAAGCCCTTGTACAAAGTAACTTCCGAAGCGCCACAGACCTGCGTGACCGAACCGTCGCCGTTGTCGGTGAGCGTGCAACTTTCCCCGTCGCGACCGCTTACGAGCGTTCCCACGGTATCGCTTCCGCACACGACAAAGTAACCGCCTCCGAAGTCCAAATCAAGAAGCGGAGATTCCGTAACCATGCAAGAGGTTCCCGCCTTGCCGGCTTCGCCATTCTTGCCGTCGTTTCCGTTAAAGACGACGCCGACCGAATCTTCCCCACAGACGATTTTGTAGCCCGAGCTGTCCTTGAGAGATTCCGCAGTGCAAGAGATTTTTGTGTTTGAGGAAAGGCTCTGCCAAATAGAATCCGCGCAGACATAGACCGCGTTCTCTTTTGAAGCAAACTTCATTTCGCCGGAGATTTCTTCGGTACATTTTCCGAGCGAGTCCGCGGAAGCGACGATTTCAAGTCCGGAGGTTTCCCCAGTCACCTGGGTCACTTTCGTCACGTCATCGCCGCAGGCGGTAAAACTGAGCACGAGTGCGGACAAGCCGCTTCCGATAGCTAAACATTTTGCATCGAGTTTTGTTTTCATATTCTCTCCGAGGTATTTTTCCAAAGATACATATTTTCTCGTTTACTTCAAATAGCCGTCCTATTAACTTTTTATTCAATAAGCAAAAACTTTTCAAAACATGCCACGCTTTTGACAAACGCAGAAAAATCCAAAAGTTTTGTCTCCGCGGATTATCATCGTCAAGTAAATCCATTCGCGGCTGAAAACAACAAAAAAATCCCCGGGAAACGAATCCCGGGGA
>CAKUTF010000018.1 GCA_934691725.1 uncultured Fibrobacter sp.
CGTTAAACTTCCGAGATTCAAGAACATCGACGCCTGTAAATCTAAGCTCTAAAATCTCAGTTCTAAGCTCTAATGCTCATCCGTCATTCCCCGGCTTGCTATGCTGTCATTCCCGTGCAGCGACAATTCAGTGGACAGTGGTCAGAATTACGCTATGATGTCATTCCCCGGCTTGACCGGGGAATCCCCTTTAAGGAATGGGATTTGACAGGTTAGCGAGCTTGTCGAGCTATGCCCGACACATATGAAAACAGGTTCTTAAAAACGCATGCAAAGCACAGTGCACAAAAGTTCACAAATTATCTATATTGGAAAACATGATTGAAAGACTTCACGGAACTCTCGCAGAACGCCACCCGACATTTGCCGTCGTCGAATGCGGCGGCGTAGGCTACGGCGTCCAGGTTTCGGCTCGGACAGGGGAACGCCTTCCCGCGGAAGGCTCGGAAATCACGCTCCTCACGCATCTGGTCGTCCGGGAAGATTCCATGGAACTTTTCGGGTTTGCCGACGCAAAGGAAAAGGAACTGTTCCTGAGCATGATTTCCGTCTCCGGCGTAGGCCCGAAGACCGCGCAGCGGATCCTCTCGGGAATTTCCCCGGAAGACTTCCTTGCAATTATCGCCCGCGGGGACAAGGCCGCCCTCGGGAAAATCAAGGGAGTCGGCAAGAAGACCGCGGAAATGTTCGTACTGACACTGAAAGACAAGGCTCTCATGCTGTCGGCGGTTTCCGGGAGCGAAACGGACTCGCTTCTTTCCGCAAGCGCAAGCGAAGCCGTCCAGGCGCTCCACACGCTAGGCGTCAAGGATCCCGCAGCCCAGAAAGCCGTGGAAAAGGCGGTCGAAACGCTCGGACAAGGCGCAAGCGTCACGCAGCTCATTCCCGAAGCGCTCAAGCATGTATAAAGGGGCTTCATGTCGGAACGCATCATCTCTCCCGAAAAGGAAAACAGCGAAGAAGCGGAAATCGAACGGAGTCTCCGCCCGGAAACGCTCTCGGAATTTACCGGCGAGGACCACATCAAGGAAAGCCTCCAGATTGCAATCGAAGCCGCCAGGCGGCGCGGAGAGGCTCTCGACCACTGCCTCTTCGCCGGGCCTCCCGGCTTAGGAAAAACGACGCTTGCGGGAATCATCGCCAAGGAAATGGGTGTCGGCATCCACATCACGAGCGGCCCCGTCCTCGAAAAGGCGAGCGACCTTGCCGGGCTTCTCACGAGCCTCGGCGAAAACGACGTTCTGTTTATCGACGAGATTCACCGCTTAAGCCGCGTCATCGAGGAATATCTCTACCCCGCGATGGAGGATTTCCGGCTCGACATCATGCTGGACTCGGGCCCCGCTGCCCGCAGCGTGAACCTTCCGCTCAAGCATTTTACGCTTGTCGGGGCCACAACCCGCACCGGGCTTCTCACGGGACCGCTCCGCGACCGTTTCGGGCTGCACTACCGGCTTGACCTGTATCCGGCTAAGGATTTGGAGAAAATTCTCGTCCGCAGCGCAAAGATTTTAAATGTCGAGATGACGGACGAAGCGGCGGGCATTTTAAGTTCGCGCTGCCGGGGAACGCCGCGCATCGCAAACCGAGTCCTCAGGCGGGCGCGCGACGTAGCGGAAGTCCGCGGAGAAGGCGTCATCGACAAGGAAATCGCCGAGCGCACGCTGAAAATGCTCGGCATCGACCCGCTTGGTCTCGACCCGATGGACAGAAAGATTCTCTCCACCATCGCGAACCATTTTTCGGGCGGTCCCGTCGGACTAGGAACCATCGGAGCGTCCCTCGGCGAAGAACCGGATACGCTCGAAGAGGTTTACGAACCGTTCCTCATCCAGCAGGGGCTGCTTTCCCGCACACCGCGCGGGCGCGTCCTCACCCAGGCGGCCTACAAGGCCTTGCACGTTCCCGTTCCCAAGGGTTCGCAGGGGGAACTGTTTTCTGGGAACTGAATCAGCGGCTCTGGATTAGAATCCGGAAGTAGGTCGGCTTTCCACCGACTGTCAGATCCTTTTCGTCGTTTCCCTTGCGAAATTTCACGATTTTAAACTGGTCCGGATTGAACCTGTGCAAAAAGGTAATCGGAACGCCCATCACGCCTTTATAGTCGAACGGGATGTCCCGCGTCCGACCGACATTTATCGCGTCATAATTATCGAACTTCGGGTATGCAGCCTCGTTTCCGCGATATTTCTTGGTCAAGGGAATAAATCCGTGCCGACAGGCATTGTCAAGATTCGTAAGCCACATGCAATTGTTCGGCGAGACGATTCTTTCCCCCGCTTCGCCGATTTTAGTCTCCAAGCCGTAAAGTTCGTAGTCTTCGGGAACAATGAATCCCGAAATGCCCCAGCCCATGTTCACGCCCATCCAGGCCTTGTTCTCGCGAATGAGCGCGAAGACTTCCTTGTATGTAATCGCATTGATGTTTCCGATGACCAGAAATTTCTTGCGATACCTGTCAAGTTGCGAAATATATTCCCGAAACAGGGAGAACGGAGGGTTGGAAACGACGATGTCCGCCCCGCCATCTGAAAACAAATCCCGGTCGCTCTTCCGATAACAGGCGCAGATGACTTTTTTCAATCCCAGCCGTTCGAAATTTTCGGTAAAGTATCTGTAAAAATTACTTTTCCGGACATCGTCGCAATTACAGAAGACGGTCTTGTTCCTAAAGTGCTGTTCATAATACGCCAACTCCCGCTCGATATCCGCAAGCTGCGTATAGAATTCGTCTTTCTTGTTTATCTTTGCCCTGTCCAAAAGGGAGTGGTCCACCTTGCGAGCCATATCGCACTCCTTTTTACGCTTTGGTTAGCTGTTTGAACAAATCGCGACCAAGCATTTGCAGGGAAGTTTTCGCAATGTCCAACATAATTTTAATTTCATCCTTAAACCGCCATCTTCTGCCGTCCCCTTGGGTAAACAGCGATGCAGCCTGAAGCATTACGTACGAATCTCCTATTTGGACCACTTTATTTTTACAGAGGTTCTTGTTAATCGGCATTCCATAGTTTGCCGCGGTCAAGCGATCCAAACGATTGATTGCACCGGAGTTATAAGTCAAGGTTACCTTTCTGCCATCCGGTCGCGATACAACGACATCTTGTGTCAAAAAATTGGAACCTTCAAGAAAAAGAACATAGGGAAAATAGGATTCCCGCAGCATAAAATTTGCAATTTCCGAAATATTTTTATGGGCACGCTCAATCGCATTACCCGCATTCATGATATCCTGGTCATTATTTTTACCGACCAGCTTGCCCTGTTTAAGATTTTCGATATCGCCTCATCCCCAAAAATGCCGACGGCACCTTGTGATTCCTTATGCTGACTAGTCAACTGAACGGACTGATTTTTTTTCACAATGTTGATCCCTATATTCCTTAACAAATATGATTATTTTCATAGAGTAAAATTTGACAGAAAATGTCAATGAAAGCTTCTAAAGCATTCATTTCACCGCAAGGCCCCGCCAAAATTTGCCTTTTTCGGGCGGAAATCTTCAATAATTTCTAATTTTTCCTCAAAACGTCTATGAGGTATCCCTATGCTTTTTAACTTGGACATGATCCGGGAACGGTACGCGAAGATTCCTTCCCGCATCGATGCGGCACGCAAGCTCCTCGGTCGCCCGATGACCCTCGCCGAAAAGATTCTCTATTCCCACCTGATCGACGGGGCGGAAACGAAGCTCTACGAACGCGGAAAATCCTTTGCGGAATTTCACCCGGACAGGGTCGCGATGCAGGATGCGACAGCGCAGATGGCGTTACTCCAGTTCACGACAGCCGGAAAGTCCAAGGTGGCGCTTCCCTCTTCCGTCCACTGCGACCACCTGATTACCGCGCGGAACGGCAAGGAAGAAGACCTGCCGAAGGCTCTCGTCGAGAACAAGGAAGTCTATGGATTCCTCTCCTCGGTCGCCGCCAAGTACGGCATCGACTTCTGGAAACCGGGCGCGGGAATCATCCACCAGGTAGTCCTCGAAAACTACGCGTTCCCCGGCGGCATGATGATAGGGACCGATTCCCACACGGTTAATGCCGGCGGTCTCGGAATGCTCGCTATCGGTGTCGGCGGAGCGGACGCGGTCGATGCGATGGTCGGCCTTCCCTGGGAGCTGAAATACCCGAAGCTCATCGGCATCCATCTGAAGGGAAAGCTTTCGGGATTTGCCTCCCCGAAGGACGTAATCCTCAAGGTCGCAAGGATTCTCACCGTCAAGGGCGGAACGAACGCGATTATCGAATATTTCGGCGAAGGCGCGCGAAACCTTTCCGCAACGGGAAAGGCGAGCATCGCGAATATGGGAGCGGAAGTCGGCGCGACATGCAGCACGTTCGGCTACGACGAATCCATGGAACGCTATCTCCGTGCGACGGGCCGCGAAGCGGTCGCCGACGAAGCGAACAAGATCAAGGAATATCTCCGGGCCGATGCGGAAGTCGAAGCAGCCCCCGAAATGTATTTCGACCAGACAATCGAACTGGACCTTTCGACGCTCAAGCCTTACTACAACGGACCTTTCAGCCCGGACCGCGGATTCCCGGTAAGCGAAATGCAGAAGTCGCTCGAAGAATACGGCTCCACGGACAAGGTGAGCGCGGCGCTCATCGGAAGCTGTACCAATTCGAGCTACGAGGACCTCTCCCAGGTCGCCTCCCTCATCAGGCAAGCGCTCGACAAGGGACTTTCCCCGAAAGCTCCGCTGATCATCAACCCGGGATCCGAACAGGTCCGCTACACGGCGGAGCGCGACGGTTTCATCGAACTTTTCAAGAAGTTCGGGGCGACCATCATGACGAACGCCTGCGGACCGTGCATCGGCATGTGGGACCGCGCCGGTGCGGACAAGAAAGAAAAGAACTCGATCGTGCACAGCTTCAACCGCAACTTCGCAAAGCGCGCGGACGGAAACCCGAACACGCACGCCTTTGTCGCAAGCCCGCTCATGGCGGTAGTCGCCGCGCTCTCCGGCTCGCTCCTCTTCGACCCGGAAAAGGACTTTCTCGTAAACGACAAGGGCGAACAGGTAAAGCTCACGCCTCCGGAAAAGGACGAACTTCCGAAAAACGGATTCGCCGTGGAAGACCCGGGCTACGTCGCCCCGGCAGCGGACGGTTCGGGCATCACCATTTCCGTCGATCCCGCGTCGAAGCGTCTCCAGCTTTTAAAGCCTTTCGCCCCCTGGGACGGCAAGGACATTTCCGGAGCGCCGCTTCTCATCAAGGCAAAGGGCAAATGCACCACGGACCACATTTCGATGGCGGGACCGTGGCTTAAGTTCCGCGGGCACCTCGAAAACATTTCGAACAACATGCTCATCGGGGCGGTAAACGCGTTCAACGGGCAGACGAACCAGGTGAAGGGAACCGACGGTCGCTTTTATGAAGTTCCGGCACTCGCCCGGAAATACCGCGACGAGGGAACAGGTTCCATTGTCGTGGGCGACGAAAACTACGGCGAAGGCTCTAGCCGCGAACACGCAGCGATGGAACCGAGGTTCCTAGGCGTCAAGGCGGTCATCGTCCGGAGCTTTGCGCGCATCCACGAGACGAACCTGAAAAAGCAGGGGATGCTCGCGCTGACATTTGCCAACCCCGCGGACTACGAAAAGGTACGGGAAGGCGACACATTCGACATCGAAGGCCTCACGGAATTTGCACCGGGAAAGCCTTTCACGCTCAAGCTCCACCACGCCGACGGCACGGTCGAAACCGCAACGCTCAACCAGACTTACAACGAACAGCAGTGGGAATGGTTCAAGGCAGGAAGCGCGCTGAATAAAATCCGCGCAGGCAAGTAAGCTGTCTTTCAAAGCGAAGCGGCGATTTTTCGCCGCTTTTCCTGTTTTTGGGGAAACCGCAATTGTCGGCTTTGCGCGTCCGCTATCGTTTCATTGGACAGAAAATGTTATCGCGCATAAATTTTACGCAAATCCCTAAACATCCGGCACAAACTTTTTAAATTTAAAAATCGAAACAGAAGCATTCATTTGATGGAGATTCGAAATGGATCCTTTGCCCCCGAGCGGAGAAAACTTTGACCTGGACATCCGCAACGTTTACAAGAGCTTCGGCAAGAAAGCCGTTCTCAAGGGAATAAGCGTATTTATCCGCGACGGCGAATTCGTCACCTTGCTTGGACCTTCGGGCTGCGGCAAAACGACGCTTCTCCGCATCATCGGCGGGTTCGAAAAGGCGGACAAAGGCGAAGTCGTCCTGAGCGGAAAGGTCATTTCGAACAAATCCCCATCCAAGCGACCCATCAACACAGTTTTCCAGAATTACGCACTTTTCCCGCACCTGAACATCTTCGGCAACATCGCATTCGGGCTCAAAAGCCAGAAAATTCCAAAAGAGGAAATCGAGCGGCGTGTAAACGAAATGATGGAAATCGTGAATATCTCGGATCTCGCGAAAGAGATGCCGGCGACGCTTTCCGGCGGGCAGAAACAGCGGGTCGCCCTTGCGCGGGCGCTTGTGAACAAGCCGGATATCCTGCTTCTCGACGAACCGCTTTCCGCTCTCGACGCAAGCCTCCGCAAGAAATTGCAGGTGGAACTCCGCGAACTCCAGCGGAAAACCGATACGACCTTTATACTAGTCACGCACGACCAGGACGAAGCGATTGCCGTGAGCGACAGGATTCTCGTCATGTCCAACGGACAGATCGTGCAGGACGGAAATCCGGAAGATGTCTATGAGCATCCGGTGAACCGTTTCGTCGCGACATTCATCGGCGAAGCGAATATTCTCGAAAGCGAACGCGTCTCGGAAAAACGCGCCCGAACAAACTTCGGGGAACTTGTCCTGGAAAAGGAGCCGACCTGGACACTCGACGAAAACGGCAAGCCCCGCGGCGGAATCGCCATCCGCATGGAAGACATCCACGTCTGCAAGCCCGAAGAAAATTTTTCGGAAAACGTTTTTCCGGCGAAGATTCTCGAACGGATTTTCCGCGGAGACTACTGGGAACTCATCGCGGAACTTCCGGGCAATGGCGCAAACGAAAGCCTCAAGCTCCGCGTGATGACCGACCCGGACGAAATCTACGACCCGGGAGACGCGGTCCGGCTCTACATGGAACCCCAATACCTGCAAGTTTTGAGCGACTAGCCCTATGAAGCGTCGTACCGAAGTCTTTGAAGGCAAGCTCACTACACGCGCCCACATGCAAAAGACAGGCGCGCTTCTCACCGGCCCGGGAATCCTCTGGCTCTTGGTCTTTCTTCTCGTTCCGACCGTTTTCCTGATGATTCTCGCCTTTGCGAACCGGGGCGCCTACGGAAGCATCGACTGGACATTCTCCCTCACGAACCTCAAGCGGCTTCTCGGCTTCAGCTTGTTCGGCTGGTCGCCGGATAACCTGCTGATTTTATGGCGGAGCGTCCAGATAGCCGTCTTCACCACGATCCTCTGCATCGCCATCGGGCTTCCCATGGCATTCTGGATTGCGAACCACGATAGGTCCATGCGGCAGTTTCTCTTTGCGCTCATCATGGTTCCCAGCTGCACGAACCTCGTCATCCGGACAGCCGCCTGGATGATTCTGCTCGGACCGGACATGTTTCCCGCCAAGGTGGCGAGCTTTCTCGGTTTCATCGCCGAAGGAAAGTCCCTCTACCCGGGAAGCTTCGCCGTCTATATCGGCATGGTCAGTTCCATGCTCCCGTTCGCGGTGCTCCCGCTCTACACGAGCGTCGAACGCCTTGACTGGGGAATCGTCGAAGCGGCCCGCGACCTCTATGCGGGTCCCGTCCGCACGTTCTACCACGGAATCCTTTCGCAGATGAAGCCCGGAATCATCGCGAGCGTTATCCTCACGCTCGTCCCTAGCCTCGGGATGTATGTCATCAGCGACCTTCTGGGTGCAGGAAAGTATATGCTCATCGGCAACCTGATCCAGCAGCAGTTCGGTTCCGCAAGCGACTGGCCGTTCGGCGCAATGCTCGGAATCGTCCTCATCCTTTCGAGCGTCATCAGCCTTGTCATCTTCCAACGGACCGGAGGAAAGAACTTTGTCTAAGCGGAAACTTCCGATCGTTGCAAGCGTCCTCGCCTTTGTCGGCTTTCTTTTGCTGTATCTTCCGATGTTCCTCGTCGCGATGCAGAGCGTAAACGCGAGCAGGCACGGACAGACCTGGAAAGGCTTTACGCTCGACTGGTATGCAGGGCTTTTCGACAATGCGATGGTCCAATCGACGACCGTCAACACGCTGATTCTCGCCGTCGCGAGCACGCTCATCGCCACCGCGCTAGGCACGCTTCTCGCCATCGGACTCCACCGGACTCCCTGGGGAAAAAAGATGCGCTATTTTTTCGACATGTCCATCAACGTTCCCGTGGTGACGCCGGACATCCTGATGGCCATCGCGCTTGCGGTAGTCTTTGCGCTTTTCCGTTCCTGGACATCGCTTTTCGACCCGGGAATGCTCACCATGGTGATAGCCCACGTTACGCTCGAAATCAGCTTCGTCGTCCTGGTCGTGCAAAGCCGCCTATCGAGCATCGGGAAGGAGCAGATCGAAGCGGCCCGCGACCTCTATGCATCGACCGCCGGAGCCTGGTTCCGCGTGATCCTGCCGCAGCTTTCGACAGCGATTGTCTCCGGTGCGCTTCTCGCCTTCACGCTTTCCCTAGACGACTTCATTCTCAGCTTTTTCACGAGCGGTCCCGAATCGCAAACGCTTCCGCTCTACATCTACGGTTCGCTCAAGCGCGGCATCTCGCCGCAGATTCATGCGCTTTCGACAATCGTCTTCGGGCTGACCCTCTTCGCGATGCTTCTCTTCACCCTGAAAGGAATCCGCCGGGAGCGGAAAATCGCAAACGGAAATACCAAGGCCTAAAATTTTCACCCACCACCCAAACCCATAAGGCACAAAAATTGAAAAAACTCTTCACCATTCTCACCTTCGCTACCCTCTTCGCACTCTCCGGGCTTTTCCTCGGCTGTAACGAAAAAAGCGCGGACAAGCCAAAAAAAGTCACGGTCATGATCTACAGCGAATATATCGACCCGGACATGATCAAGGATTTCGAAGCGAGGACAGGATACGCGCTCCAGATCGAACTCTACGAAGCGCAAGAAGAGATGATAAGCAAGCTGCAAACGGTCGGGACCGCCCAATACGACGTGGTCATCGCAAGCGATGTCGTCATCCAGCAGATGGTGCACCTCGGGCTTATCGCGGAAATCGACACGAACAAGGTGCCGAACCGCATCAATATCGCAAGCCAGTTCAAGAACCCGAGCTACGACCCGAGAAACACCTACACGCTCCCCTATCTCTGGGGGACGACCGGCATCCTCTACCGCGACTCCGAAATCGACCCGATGAACGCGAGCTATTCGATGCTTTTCGACGCCCAAAAGACGAAAGGCAACTTCAGCCTCCTCGAAGAGAGCCGTTCCATGCTTTCCATGGCGCTCCAGGCAAAAGGCTTCGACGCGAACAGCACGAACAAGGACGAAATCAACCAGGCGGTCGAATACATTCTCCAGGCGAAAAAGGACCCTCACTTCCTGGGCTTTGACGGGTCGGTCGGCGGAAAGGACAAGGTTCTCTCCAAGATGGACTGGGCGGCAATCGTCTTCAACGGCGAAGCGATGGCGGCAATCGACGAGGATTCCACGCTTCAATTCGCCATCCCGATCGAAGGTTCCTTCATGTGGGTCGATGCCATGACGCTTTCGAGCAAGGCTCCCAATCCGGAAGGCGCCTATGCGTTCATGAACTACATCCTCGATGCGAAAATCGGAGCCCAGCTCGCCAAGTATATCAATTACGCCACCCCGAACAAGGCCTCGCTCGAAGTCCTCGACAAGGAATTCACCGAGAACCGCGTCATCAACCCGACCGAAGCGGAAATCAAGCGCATGGTGTTCCTCAAGGATCCGGGCGACGCGGCGCGCCTCTTCGACGAAGCCTGGACCATCGTGAAGACCCGCTAACCGATCCGCGCAAAATGCAGAAGAACCGATTCGAACTTCTCAAGACTTCCGCCAGGTCAAAGGCCAGACTGGGCAAAATCTACACGGGCCACGGCGTCATCACCACCCCGATATTCATGCCCGTCGGCACGCAGGCGACCGTCAAGGCGCTAACCCCGCGCGACCTCTCCGAAGCGCAGGCGGAAATCATCCTGGGCAACACCTACCATCTCTACCTCCGACCGGGAACGGCCCTAATCCGCGATGCGGGCGGGCTGCACCGGTTCATGAACTGGCACAGCCCGATTCTCACGGACAGCGGCGGATTCCAGGTGTGGAGTCTCAAGGACCTTCGGAAAATCAGAAAAGACGGCATCGAGTTCCGCAGCAATCTCGACGGTTCCAAGCATTTCTTCTCCCCGGAAAATGTGATGAAAGCCGAACGCGAAATCGGCGCGGATATCATCATGGCGCTCGACGAATGCACGCCTTACCCGAGCACCGTCGCCGAAGCGGAAAAATCCCTGAATTTTACGCTCCACTGGACGCGTCTTGCCAAGGAATACCTGCAAGCGAACCCGCCGCTTTTCGGTTACGACCAGAGCTTTTTCGGAATCGTCCAGGGCGGAATGCACAAGGAACTTCGGAAAAGGGCAATTGAAGAAATCCAAAAGGTCGAACCGGACGGATTTGCGCTCGGAGGACTTTCCGTCGGCGAACCCGCGGAAACGATGTACGAAATCGCCGACTTCTGCACCGATTTTCTGCCAAGAGAAAAGCCGCGATACGTCATGGGCGTCGGGACTCCCTGGAACCTGCTCGAACTGGTTTTCCGCGGAATCGACATGTGCGACTGCGTGATGCCAACCCGGAACGCCCGGAACGGAATGCTCTTCACAAGCGAAGGCGTTCTGCATTACAAGGCGGGCCGCTATGCGAAATCCCTGGACAAAGCTCCCGACCCGCACTGCGACTGCTACACCTGCAGAAACTTCAGCCGCGCCTATCTACGCCATCTCTTCCATTCGGGAGAAATCCTCGCGATGACGCTTGCGAGCATCCACAACGTGCACTTCTACCTGAAGCTTATGCGCGACGCCAAGGCGCATATTGCAGAAGATACCTTCGAAGAATGGGCGCGCGAGGAAATCGTACGCCTGCAAAGGGTCTGCCCTTAAAATTTACGGGAGATTTTTACCGCTGTCCGCGATCCACGCGCGGACAGCTTTTTCTTCCTCTTCCGCCAAAAGACGCTTCTTGTCCTTTTTCTTGTAATCTTCCTTGTGCGGCAAAAGCCCGAAATTGAAATTCATCGGCTGGAAATCCTCGTTCGGCGTCACCAGCTGGCGCAGGAGCGAACGGATGCAGCTTTCCGGCGGAAGCTCTCGCGGTTTTCCGTGCAGGAGCGTATTCGAAAGGTTCCATGCGGCATACCAGCCGGTCGCAATCGCTTCCGTATAGCCTTCGGCTCCCGTAATCTGCCCGGCGAACCATGTCGGCGGAAGATTCGAAGCGACTTCCACTTCGGGCTTTAGGCGGAGCGTCTCGTCGAGAAGCTTCGGACTTTCGATAAAGGTATTGCGGTGCATCGCCCCGAGCCGCGCAAAACGGGCATTTTTCAAGGCGGGAACAAGCGTAAAGATTTCCTTCTGCGTGCCGTAACGCAGACGCGTCTGGAAACCGACCATGTTGAAAAGCGTCTTTTCCCGGTTTTCCGCCCGGAGCTGGATTACCGCATACCATTTTTTACCGTTGTTTCCAAGCCCAAGGCCCACAGGGCGCATCGGTCCGAACCGGAGCGTATTCTCGCCGCGGCGCGCCATTTCCTCGACCGGAAGGCAGCCTTCAAAAAGCTCCTTCTTTTCAAAAGGACGAGGCTCTACGGCTTCCGCTTCGCGGAGCCTGCGTACAAATTCATCGTAGGTTTCCTTGTCTAGCGGGCAGTTGATGAAGTCCGCCGTTTCGCCTTTTTCCCAGCGGTTCCGGTAAAAGGCGTGCTCCATGTCGATGGAATCCGTCTCCACGACAGGCGCAATTGCGTCAAAAAAATGGAGACGCTCGCCGCCTAGATGAGAAAAGATATCGTTCGAGAGAGCGTCGCTCGCCAGAGGTCCCGCGGCGACAATCGTCGGCAAGTCCCCCGCAATCGTCAAGACCTCTTCCCGGTGCAGATGGATCCGCTCCGACGAAGCGATTCTTTTCTCCACCGCCGCGCTAAAGGCTTCGCGGTTGACGGTCAGGGACTCCCCCGCCGGAACACGCGCCTCGTCCGCCGCAGAGAGCAGAAAGCTTCCGAGCATCCGAAGCTCGCGCTTCAGAAGCCCATGCGCCGAAGTCGGCTCCATCCCCTTGAAACTGTTCGAACAAACCAGCTGGGCAAGCTTCCCGTCCCGATGAGCCGGAGTCATTCGAACGGGCCGCATTTCGTAAAGCTCCACGTCAAACCCGCGGGACGCAAGCTGCAACGCGGCTTCGCAGCCGGCAAGACCAGCGCCGATTACGCGCACCCGCATCAGCTGACCTTCACCGACTGGTAACCCTGGATGTTCCGCGCCCACATCCGCGAAAGGGAAGAGAGCATTCTTTCCGGGGCTACCGCCTGGGACGAGGTTTCCAGGAATTCATCGAGGATGTTTTCTCCCTGGATTTCGCTCACCATGCCAAAGAGGACCGCTTCCACGAACTCGCTGTGGACGGTTCCCGAAAAAATCCGCTCCTCGAATTCCTGGAGCGCGCGGGGCTGCACCCGGGAAGGCTTGTGGCAAAAGAGGTTTTCCATCGTCCAGAGACTGACTGCGTTCGCCGTTTCCGGGGAAAGGGATGTCGCTCCGAGCTTGTCCTTAAACGAATTCCAGTCCTTTGCGTTGATCTTCTGGGAACCTTTGCGAAAAGCCATCTTCAGGAAGTTGAGCACGGTGAGGTACACTTCCCGGGAATTTAAATCCTGAACATTCTTGGAAGCCATCGGAACCTTAGTGGCGGAAGTGACGCATACCGGTAAAGACCATCGCAATGCCGAACTTGTCTGCGGCCTCGATGGAAAGATCGTCCTTCTTGGAACCGCCCGGCTGGACGATGTAGCGGACACCCGCTTCGTGTGCGGCTTCCACGTTGTCCGGGAAGGGGAAGAACGCGTCGGAACCCATGACAACTTCGCCAAAGACCTTATGAATCTTCTCTTCGAGCGTTTCTCCCTCGGCGAGCTTCATGTATGCGTTCGTCGGGTCCTCGACCATCATCTTGACGTTGTCGCGGACGCGCGGCTGGCAGAGGCGCTTGTTCGAATCGATGCGGTTCGGCTGGCCCGGTCCTAGCCCGATGACCTGGAACTGTCCCGGCTTGTATTCATAGCCCATCACGATAGCGTTCGACTTCGTGTATTTGGTGATAATCCATGTGAACTTTGCTAAGGCGAGCTTGTTGTCCGGGAACTTCGCCTGCGTCACCGTTTCGAACTTTTCGAACAGATCCACGTCGCGGTCCTGCACGAGCATTCCGCCGATGATGTGCTTATAGACCTTGCGCGCCTTCGGTTTTTCAATCTTGCCGACTTCGAGAAGACGGATGTCCTTGCTCTTGTTCTTCAAAAATTCCAGGGCGTCGTCGTCAAAGGAAGGCGCTAGCAGAATTTCGACAAAGCGTCCCTTCAGAAGCTCCGCCGTCTTCAAATCGACCCGCTTGCTCGAAGCGATAACCGAACCGAAAGCCGACACCGGATCACCGGCCCATGCCGCGGCAAAAGCCTCGTCAAGAGTCTCGCCAGTCGCCATGCCGCAAGGGTTCATGTGCTTGATGATGACAATCGCCGGGACGTCCGAAAACTCGCGGATGATTTCCAAAGCGGCATCCGCATCCACGATATTGTTATACGAAAGCTCCTTGCCGTGGAGCTGCTTCGCGGTCGCAAGGCTCGCCTCGTCAAAGCCCGGTTCCTTGTAAAAGACCGCGCTCTGGTGGGAATTTTCGCCATAGCGGAGCGGCGTGGGATCGTTGAATTTGAGAATCAGTTCTTCGGACATAAATACCTCTCATTGGTGTGATAAATGTAGAAAATCCCGGAGAAAATCCGGGATTTCATAAAGCCTGTCTGGTTGTTATTCCGTTATCCGACGGAAGCCTCTCGTCTGCTTGTATTCCGTCCGGCGATATTCACCCGGCATGTAAGACTGTTCCCCGCCGATATTGACGCAATGCGGTTGCGGAAATTCCACCAGGGAAATCTGGTAGATATAGGCGCCCGTGCCGAGCTTTCGACCATCCTTGGAAACCGGATAGGTCTTGACGCTTGCCGCGATCCGTCCTGAGCCTTCCTTATCGGAACAAACGCCATCTGCCGTCGTATTCGAATTCGTAATCTTATTGAACTGGTCTGTGGTAAGCCCCTGTGTGTATTGGCTGACAAAATGTCCCAGATGGTCAAAGACGCGAATCGTCGCCGTAAAAGCCTGGTCCGTCACAAACGAGAAGCTCACGCAGTTTTCGACACCCTTAGAACTTGCGCAGCGCGCTTCGGAAGTCGCTCCCGTCGCTCCACCGTTTTTCTTCGTCTTGGAATTGACGACCAGCTGCGATGCGGGTGAAGTTCCGCTACCCGGAGCCTCTGTATAATGCTTGAGAGAATCCGCAATCCACTTGTTCGGATCTTCCGAGTTCGCATAACTATCGGGAAGCGGCGCGATGATGATTTCACCGGTCGCATCGTCTGACAGTTCGCCGCCGTCGAGCTTACCGATATCGAACGGAGGGCGTTCAATGGTGTTGTCCGCCGGAACAATCGTCGTAGAAGACCCCATCGAAATCGAAGTCACAGGTCCCCAACTATAGGTATCGACAGCCTTGAGCGTTGCCGAGAAAATCTGGAAATTGCTAGGCGAATTGAAGCGGTTCATCGCCGAAGGGCTGCTGGCATCAATAGGCGGGAAGTTAAAAGCTAGCGAATCCCCCTTTGCCGGGTTCTTGGTAACCGAGCAGCCAACGTCAACGCAGAGCGAACCAACTATTTCATATTCATAACCTTTTGACGTTCTGGTCACATATCTAAAACCTTCAATTTTGTAAGCAAGTGTATCAAGGGTTCCCGCAGCATTTCTCCGCTTGGCGAGAATCGGGAAAGAGCCTCCTTTGGAAGCGGCTATAGCGGCAATCGAATTTTCGTGCAAAGCTGTGTTCAGATAGATATAGGTATTCAAGCGTCCTTCATCATTAGTAGCGAGTTCCGCTTCGAGAATACGCGGTTGGCCGTAAGCGGAAGCGGCGACTTCCGCAAGGTTCGCGCGAATGTAGAGGTTCGAACCATCCGTCTGTCTATCCGCATAGAAGAAGTGCAGATGGTGCCAGGATCCGTCCGTCCACTGGCCGTCCGCCCCGCAAGCGTTTTTTCCCTGCTGCACCGCCGCGAGAGGCTCTCCCTCGTGGCAGCCGTGGTTGTTCATCGCGAGCTGGCGGATATTCACCACGCCCGGTGTTGCCAGGTGCGTTCCGCCAAGATCAACGACAAGCACGCCATCGACGAAAATCCACATATCGTCATCACCCGCAAACTCGAAGATTTCCTGGTTGGTTTCGTCGGTGTTGTTCTGCTTGTAATACTTGAAGTTCGCATATCCCATCATCGTGAAGTTGTAGTTGCGGAGATGTTGAGCACCAAGTACGCCGTGCGCGGTAGCGATGTTCACCGCTGCATCCACGGAAAGACCGCGGGCTCCACCGTTCGCATTCCACGCATTGCAAAGGCCATAGGTATTTTGTCCTAAAAAGTCCTCCTGCGTATTCGCATACTGGTAGTTGTACGGCGGGCAGAAAATCGAAAAGCTCTGCGGTCCCCACTGGTCCGTGCCCGGAGTCATTCCGGTCCGCATCTGCGTAGCGGGATCAATCACGTCGAGCGGGAAGTAACCACCGTTGTTGTAGTTCTTGTCGAGTTCCTTGTACTTCGGATTGTCGGATGCGCTAGGAATGTCTAGCGTTGTTTTGGAAGTCTTATTGATTCCCGGAACATCCTCGAACCACTGGGCAAAGTTCGCATTGTCGCAAGCCTCGTTCAGCTTGTGGATGTGCGCGCCTTCCAAATAGAGCGGTTCGCCTGTTTCCTGGTCGATATCGAACGTCAGGTAGGGTTGCACCATGCCCGGCGTGTAATAGACGGGGTTTTCCCAATACATACTGCCAGGACAGGTATTTTTCTGGACTCCGGTGAACTGCGTAGCCGCATTGGAGCCAAAACCGCGCTGGTTCTTGACACCAGGAATCGAGGGACTGTTGCACTGCCCATAGGTAAGGATGCCCGTTGATGTCGATTGTTGCTGCAAGTAAAGAGGCAGGAGCGGATTGGCGACCTGCGGAAGTCCGTCCTTTCCGATGGCGACGCCGGCCCTCGATTCCTTGTTGCCGCAGGAGTTGTGATAGGCGGCAAGGTTGAACCAGTTGATGTCGTAGCCGGCAAGTGCGTAAGTATAGATGTTCTGCGCGTTCTTGACAGATTCTTCCGAGAAGTTCTCGAAATCCGGATGGCTCGGCTGGAAGTCGCGGACAATCACGTCAAGGGAAATATCCAAATTGGTCACTTGCGCCTGTGCGGTCACGGAACCAGCCGCAAGCAGCGTCGAAAGCATCAAAAATTTCTTCTTCATCTAGTCGTCTCCACGAAGGGATAGGAATATATTCCCCCTAAATATAAATCTTTTCCTTTTTTGCGCCCCGATTGCAACACTTTTTTTACCAAAAATCCGTTCAAAATATCCTCTCCCGGCAGAAATTTTCGCCATTGTAATTTCCCTCTTCTAATATTTAGCCTCCTTTTTTTAGATTTTTCGGCATGACCGCAGCCATTCTCTTTACAATCGCCCTCGCCCTGGTCCTTTTCCGGGCGTTTATTTTGCGCCAGCGCGAAACGGAACTCGACAACGAAAACTTCGTAAAACTTCCCCGCGAAACGAAGCTCGGCATTTTAAAAGAACGCGTTCTGGAAACGCCGTCCGAAAGGAATCTGCAAAATCTGGGATGCTTTTTAAAAAGCGAAGGTATCGAGGCGGATATCGAATCCTACCGACCGCTGCTGGCGGAGCAACTTCGACTAGGCAGGGAAGAAAACGCGATAGCCCTTGACAACGACCTTTATGCGAAAGAATCCGAGTGGATGGACCGGATCGAGCCGTTCGAGTTCGCCGAAGCGCGGAAATTGAAAGATTCGGGCAACAGGGACGGTTTTGTCAAAGCCTATCTCCAGGGCGTGCTGCGCCTCTATTCCGACGAAAAAATAGAAGCATTCCTGGAAAAGCTCATCCCGGAATATCCCGCGGCGCAAAAGATGCTCGACGATTACCGGGATCTCAAAGCCTTGCGCGATTCAAGCGGTGCCGATGACGCTTCCATCGAGAAGCTCACCCGGGCGAAGGAAAATTGGGTAGCGGGACTGAAAAAGCTTGATTGAGAAATCTTGGACATTAAGTTCTCGGAATGCGGGAAACGGGACAAGGGAAGCGGGATTTTTGAGCGAACCTTTTAAACGCGAAACGCCCGGACGAATGTCCGGGCGCTTTACGTTAAAAACCGCAAGGATTACTTGGCGCGTTCCACGTAGGAACCGTCGCGCGTATCCACCTTGATCTTCATGCCTTCCTGGATGAAGAGCGGAATCATCACCTTGGCGCCGGTTTCGAGAACCGCTTCGCGCATCACGTTGCCGCTCGTGTTGCCCTGGACCGCAGGAGGCGCAGAGGTAATCGTCATTTCGACAAATGTCGGCGGAATCACTTCGATAGCCTTGCCGTCCCACCAGGTGACCTGCACGGTCGCATTGTCCAAGAGCCAGACATCCGCACCGTTCAGAGCGTCCTTCGGGATTTCCATCGTTTCCATCGACGTGTTGTCCATGAAGAACCAGGTCGCGCCATCGTTGTAGAGGTAGGTCATTTCCGTATAGGTGACCTCGGCTTCCTCGACGGTGTCGCCGCTTTTCCACGTGCGTTCGAGAGTACGGCCCGTAATCAAGTTCTTGATGCGGACGCGGTTGAACGCCTGGCCCTTGCCGGGCTTCACGAACTGGTTATCGACAATCATCCACGGCTGGCCATCGACGATAATCTTCAACTTTTTACGGAACTCGTTTGTACTGACTGTACCCATAGAATATGCCTCATCAAAAAGATTTAGATTTGGACGAAAAAATAGAAAAAATATGACGCAAGCAACACCTTTTTTTACCAGTTTGAAAGAACTATTCACCTTTTTGGAACTCCCGGAACCAAAAATCCAGGTCGCCAACTCCCGATTTTCCTTTCTTGTTTCAAGGCATTTCGCCTCCAAGATAAGGAAAGGCGACCCGAACGATCCGCTTTTACGCGAAATTTTACCCACCGAAGAAGAAAACCGTATCGTCGAAGGCTTTTCGGACGATCCGGTCGGCGACGCCCTGAGCGAAAAGGATCCGGGCATTCTACAAAAATACACGGGTCGGGTTCTCGTCGAACCGACCTTCGCCTGCAGCCTGCATTGCCGGTTCTGTTTCCGGAGAGCGGAAGCGAGACGCGCGCCCGAAAATTTTCCCGCACGACTTTCCGACTGGCTTTCGGAACATTCCGATATATCCGAAGTGATTCTTTCAGGAGGCGATCCGCTGATGCTTTCGCGGCAAAAGTTCGATGAGCTTCTCGACGGAATCCTGTCCCACGAACATGTCCGAACAATTCGCATCCATACGCGAACTCCGATCACCTATCCGCAAGTCTTTGCCGAGAACAGCAAGACTTCCCTGCTCGAACCGCTACGCAAGGTCGCTCTCCAAAAAAAACTGGTCGTTGTCACGCACGTGGACCATCCGAGAGAACTCGACGATTCTTCAAAAGCAGTTCTAGATTCGCTCCGAAAACTCGGGGCGCACCTTCTCAACCAGTCGGCGCTCCTGAAAGGCGTGAACGATTCCGCGGAAATTCTCAGGGAACTATCGCAAACGCTCTTTGACCAAGGCGTCCTCCCCTACTACCTGCACCAGCTTGACCGTGCGACAGGCGCCGCCCACTTTGAAATATCCGACAGAAAAGCCTTGCAAATCATGGAAGAATTGCGAAATTCCTTGCCGGGATATCTTGTACCGAAACTTGTCCGGGAAATCGCCGGCGAAAAATCCAAACGCCCGATTTTTTGATGGAGGATTAGCGGGTAGTGAACAGTTAGGAATGATGTATTAACTGTTAAGCGAACCGCATCAGGGATTGGGAAGTAGCTGATAGTTGAAAACAGGATTCGGGAATCAGTAGGTAGAATGGGAAGTGGGACGATAAGAGGGACGAGGAATTGACGGTCAAGCGAGCTGCTCTCAGGAATCAGTGCCCAGTGCCTAGTGGTCAGTGGTTAGCTGTCTAGCGACCTTTTCCGGCAGTCTGCCGACAGGCAGGCCTACCCGGCGAGGGGCGTGTCAGAGTTTAGTTGGGAGAACTTAGAGCTTAGAACAGTGAACGCTTAACTTCTTGTATGCAGAACATAGATGTCTGAAAATCTAAGTTCTAAAATCTCAGTTCTAAGCTCTGATTTCCCTTCCTTGCATCCACCCCCATGGCCACGCCGGGGAATGACAGTGCACAGAAACAGTTCGCTTGGAAACCCCACATCCCGCTTACCGTTTCCCAAAAGCTTAAACGTCCGCGGCCTAATCCCTAATCCCTAATCCCTAATCCCTAGTCCCTGAACTTAAATGTACGCAGTTCTGGCCACTGCACACTGAATTAGACGTCCAAGGTTCTAAGCACTCATCACCTCGCAAAGGAAAACATCCAGGCAAAGACCCAAAAAACCGCCTGTACAAAGCACATCTCACGAGAACGGATCGGCAAAAGAAGAGGAAAGAGCGAAAGAGAGATGATGGCAAGCGGCAGCGGGCGAAAATCCACCCCGCGATACAAAAGGGATAGCATCCCGAAGAAATCAATCCACAGCCAGAGAATTGTCGAAAGAACGCCAAAAAGGCGCGCCCGGTTTTCAAGAAAAAGCGTCGAAAAGCACAGGCTTAGCGCAAACATCCGAAAAGGCTGGATTTCTCGATGCGGATAGAGCGGCGAGAACGCGAACCAGACAAAAAATTCATCGGCGAGAAGAACCATCGCGAGAAAGGCTCCCCGCAGCGGAATGGACATCTTCCTGCGAAAAAGAAATGGCGAAAACGCTATGGCGAAGAGAGCCGAAAGCATATAAGAAAACAGATCCGTCATCTTTCCCGCAACTCCTTTTTTTCGGCAAGACTTTTCAAATAATCCGCCAGAGCCTTGGCTTCGTCTTCCGAGATGCGCCCGCCAAAGGGCCGCATATACCGTCTGCCGTAAAGAATCACGCGCGAAAGCGAATCCGTCCCGATGGAATCCAGGCGTGAAAGCGAAAGTTTTTGTGGCAGCGGATAAAACTCATGCACGAACTTGCGGTTGAAATTGCCGTCCCTTCCGTGGCAGACCGCGCACCGGGCATCCCACAGCGCAGCGGAGCCTCCTGGCGAAAAAATTCCAAAAGGCTTTTCGTTCCGCACGACGATCCCTGGTTCCGAAAAAGATGTTTCCCGCCCGCGGTAAATCCATCCCGAAACACCGATCAGAACGGAAAAAAGACAAAAGGCCAGGGATAAAACGCGACGCTTTCCCCAGATTTCACACGCGGCAAAAGCGGAGAGAAAAACTCCTGCGACAAAAACCGCCACGGGAAGCAGAAGCGGAACGATTCGCACAAAAGGAAACTCCGGCGCATTGCATACAAAGTAAACGGCAAAGACCGCAGCGGCGAAAATTCCCGCCGCAAGGGAAATTCCAAAAGGCTTCGCGGCAAAGCCCGTGTCCGCCGTCATTCCGGGGCATTCCGGAACGCGCGAGTTCCGCAATAACCTTTGCGCGGCAAAATTCGCCGAGGAAAACGCAAGGCAAAAAGCACCGATTCCGAGCGGGAAAAATCCCCGATCGACAGCGGTCCAGTCGAGCATCTTCGGCTGCACCAGGGAAAGCCTCTCCCACCAAAGCGCACCGAGGGCCGAACAGGAAATCGCAAAACGGGCAACCGGACGTTCGCGCACCGAAGAAACCCAAAGAAGCTGCGGCAAAAGGAATCCGAAAACGAGAATTTCGGGATGCCAGACATCCTTCGTAACGGTTTCCCAGATCCAAAAGGCGAGCATCGCCCACGAAAAGGCGAGAAGGATTTCCTCCACGCGGCGAATTCTCTTTCCAAAAAGCACGAGCAAGGCGAGGACAAGCGCAACGCCCGAATCCAGCGCGCCAAAGATAAAGTAAAGCGGAAAATAGCCGCCGCCCCATTCCGGGACAAACGTAACGGCAAAGTCCAGCGAAACAATCGTGTGTACCCAGAGGACAAGCGGAAAGAGCATCCAGGCAAACGGTTTCCGAAACTTTTCGAGAACGGAATATCTTCCGGCGAACAGATGGAGCAAAAGGTAGAGCGTAGAAAGCGTCGCATAGGCGAGAATCGCCATGAAATCCCAGACCAGCGGAGACTCGACATTCACAAAGAACTCTCGAAGATTTCCGATGGGAACCATTTCATAAAAGCGCCAGGGAATCCCCAAATGGATCAGCGGGAAAATTCCGGCAACGCAAAGGGACGCGAGAGTCGAAAGCTCCGCGGTCAAGGCGACCCGCCGTTGCCAGCTAACGCCAAGCACGAAAAGAATCGCCGAAAAGAACGTTCCGGCATGGGCGAGCCCTATCCAGAAGACAAAATTCGCAATCGGCGTCCCCCAAAAAAGCTCCTGCGAAACCGACCAGGATTTCGGTCCGTCCCAAAGCGCCGTATCGACGAAAAAGAACCCGGCAAGAAATAACACAAGCCCGAACAGAAAAATCTTCCGGTTCATCCTCTCCCCCGCAGATAGACGACAGCCGGGGAAAGCTTCGCCACGGATTCCGGAGCATAGACAGTCCGGTTTTGCGCGGAGCGCACCAGAGCCGAGTTCGGATTGAGCCAATTGCCGAAGAGGATCGCATGACGAGGACAAGTTTCCGCACAGGCGGTCGTCACGTTTTCACCGTCCCATTCCGAGCCAAAAGTCCGGGACACGGTCCGGGCATCCTGAAGCCGCTGGATGCAGAGAGAACATTTTTCCATCACGCCTCGCGGACGTATCGGAACTTCCGGGTTGAACTTCGCCGCAAGTCCTTCGCTCCGGGCGTCCGCATAGTTGAACTTTCGGGCATGAAGCGGGCAGTTCGCGCCGCAAAAACGCGTCCCGATGCACCGCGGATAGACCATCGCCGAGAAACCGTCCGGGCTAGAAACCGCGGCCCCCGTCGGACAGACCCGCTCGCAGGGAGCGTCTCCGCAATGTGCGCACATGACGGGAACGTTCCCCCGCATTTCGAGCCAGTGCATAAAACGTCCCTTCCGGGCCTCGTCCGCACTCACGCGAGAAACGTTGTTTTCCACCATGCAGGCGAGCGCGCACTTGCCGCATCCGTCGCAAATATCCAGGTCGATAGCCATCCCGAGCCGCACATGCGCCTCCGGAAACCTGGGATGTTTCCCGGGCAGCGGAACCCGGACAAGATTTTCCATTTGCAAGTTCCTCTTCCGCGAAAGCTCCAGCTCCTTTTCCCAAAGCGAAATATCGGGTTTCGACAAAATGTCCCTATCATTTTTTGTCGGGGACTTCTCCCGGCGGCAACCGAAAAGCAAAAGCGAAGCGATCGTGCCGCCCAAAAGCTTCAAGAACGATGCGCGCGAAATTTTCACCGGTGGCACCTCGCACAGTCCGTCGAAGCCTTCGGAAATCCCCTTTCCCCCCGGTGGCACGCCAGGCATTCCTGCATCCGGACTTCCGGCCTACGGCCCGCATCGATTTCAGAAGGCGATCCGTGGCACGTTTCGCAGGAAACTTTCGCCTTCGCATGAAGCCCGTGCGGAAAAAAGACATTCGAAGGCATCCGGCTTTTAAATTCAAAAGGCCGCTCAGGCGCTTTCGGGAGAACGCGTTCGAGCTTTTCGATTTCCGGGGATTCCGAAAGAGGCAGGTTGTGGCAGTCCATGCAATCGGCCCGCGAAGGCATCGTCGCCCGGATTCCGAAATAAGCGCCCGGGTGGCATTTCGAACAGTCCATTCCCAGATTTTCCCCGTGCTTTTCGTGGCTGAACGGAATTTCGGACTTTGCGGAAAGATATTTCGGGAAACTGCGCAAATCCCATGCGACAAGCGAAACGCCGCACACGGCAAGCGCAAGCAGACATAATCTGAACTTGGATTTTCCGACTTTCAAGACGCAACCACAATCCTTCGGTAGGCCCGGTTTTCGGAACCGCACCGTCGTGAAAAAAAATAACTTTTTGCAAAATCAAATTCCAAGTTTTCTATATTTCGCTCGTTGAAATTCCAAACAAGGATGTTCACTTTATGAAACGTACACACAACTGTGGCGAACTCCGCGCTGAAGACATCGGAAAGACTGTCTCGCTCGCCGGATGGGTAGATCGTCGCCGTGATTTGGGCGGCGTCATTTTCGTAGATCTTCGGGACAAGTATGGAAAGACCCAGGTGGTCTTCAACCCGGACCGCAACCCGGAAGTCCACAAGCTCGCCGACAAGCTCCGCAACGAATACGTCATCTACGTGACAGGTGAAGTCCAGGCCCGCCCCGCCGGAATGGAAAACGACAAGATAGGAACCGGCATGATCGACGTGAAAATCGACAAGCTCGAAATCCTGAACGAATCGCTCACCCCGCCTATCGCCGTCAACGACCCGAAGGAAGAGTGCAAGGAAAACGACGACTTCCGCCTCACCTACCGCTACCTCGACCTTCGCCGCCCGTGGATCCAGAAGAACCTGATGCTCAAGAGCCGTTTCCTCAAGGCGGTCTATGAATTTTTCTACGCGAACGGATTCGAAAACATCGAAACGCCCGTCCTCTGCAAATCGACGCCGGAAGGCGCCCGCGACTACCTGGTCCCGTCCCGCGTAAACCCGGGCAAATTCTACGCGCTGCCGCAAAGCCCGCAGCAATACAAGCAGCTCCTGATGATAGCGGGATTCGACCGCTACTTCCAGATTGCGAAGTGCTTCCGAGACGAGGACCTCCGCGCCGACCGCCAGCCGGAATTCACTCAAATCGACGTCGAAATGTCCTTCGTGAACCAGGACGAGGTCATGGAAATGTTCGACAGGTTCGTCACCGAAGTTCTCGGCAAGGTCTGGAACTTCGAGCCGCCGCGTCACATCCGCCGCATGAACTGGCACGAAGCGATGCTCAAATACGGTTCCGACAAGCCCGACCTCCGCTTCGACCTCGAAATCCACGACGTCTCGGAAATCGCCGCCACGTCGAACTTCGGCGTCTTCAAGAACGCGGTAGCCGCCGGCGGAAAGGTCCGCGGACTAGCCGCCAAGGGATGCCTGGACTTTACCCGCAAGCAAATCGACGATCTCACCGCCTACGTCGGAAAATATGGAGCCAAGGGCCTCGTCTGGATGCGCGTCAAGGAAAACGACACGGTGGAAACCCAGGTCGGCAAGTTCTTCACCACGGAACAGCTGAACGCCCTGCGCGATGCCGTCGGCGCAAAAGACGGCGACATGATGTTCTTCATCGCCGGTCCCGAAAAGGTCGCCGCGACAGCCATGGGACAGCTCCGCCTCGAAGTCGCCCGTATCAAGGGTCTCCGCGATCCGAAAAAGCGCGAGTTCGTGTGGATTACCGAATTCCCGATGTTCGAATACAGCGAAACGGAAGGCCGCTACATGGCGATGCACCACCCGTTCACGAATCCCCTGCCGGAACACCTGCAGATGATGCTCGACGGGAACCTCAAGGACTGCAACGCCGAAGCCTACGACCTTGTCCTGAACGGTGTCGAAATCGGCGGCGGATCCATCCGAATCCACAACCCGGAAGTCCAGGAAAAGGTTTTCCGCCTGCTCGGGCTTTCCGAGGAACAGGTCAAGGAAAAGTTCGGTTTCTTTGTCGATGCGTTCAAGTTCGGCGCGCCTCCCCATGGCGGTCTCGCATTCGGTCTCGACCGTGTCGTCGCGACGATGGAAGGTCAGGATTCAATCCGCGACTTCATCGCCTTCCCGAAAAACACGAGCGCATCGAGCCCGATGGACCAGAGCCCGAGCGAAGTCGATGTAGCCCAGCTGAACGACCTGCACGTCTCCATCAACATGGTCGATTCGAAAAAGGCGTAAAACTTCTGGAATTTGCACGGAAAAGCCCGGTGACAAGCCGGGCTTTTTTGGCAGGTAATCCCAACAAAAAATCAGCCGTTCTCGTTCGAAAACGGCTGATGGAGGGTGTGTGGTCTTGTGAACTCGAATCGTTCACCCATTAAACTAAACGATTTTCTTCCGAACGTTTCTCTCCGAAGACAAAAAGCGTTGTAGAGATTTACAACATCACAGCACAAAGAGGATTATCGCAAGCGACGGCAAAGCGATGATTCCCGTCGCCGGAAGAACCAGGCGCCGCATCTCCTTATCGCCAAAGAAGTACGCAAGTCCTCCCTTGCAGAGCGTATTCGAAAAGCTCGCAATCGCAATCGCCTTGCCCGCCGGCAGAAGCGCCACGGAACCGAGCTTCACCATGTCCAGGACGGAAAGCGTTATCGCGTCCATGTCCGCAAGCCCCGTGATGAAGCACGAAGCGAACAGCGCACCGCTCCCGAAAAACTTTTCCGCCGCGTTCGCGATGAAAAGCACCACGGCAAAGACAACGCCAAACTTGATCGACGGCAAGAGTTCGAACGGGTTCGTAAAATTCGCCATCGGCAAAGGATGCAGACGCTTGTCGCGGCGATGCAGAAAATAGGCGAAGAGGAATCCCGGAACCGGCGGGACCAAAAGCGCCAAGGCAAGGTTCGGAGCGATTTGCGGCACAAGCGCGACGCAGATGAGAAAGAGCCGCAAGTACATCACCGACCAGGCGATAACGATTCCCTTCGAGAGCGAACTCGAATATTCGGGATTCTGACGGCTACGCTGCGAAAGACTGAGCGTAAGAGCCGTACTCGAAGCGAGACCGCCAAAAAGCCCCGTGAGACCAATCCCCTTTCCCGGACCGACCCACTTGACAAGCACGTAGCCGATAAAGGAAATCCCGGAAATGAAGCAGACAAAGACCCAGACCTTGTAGGGCGAAAGCACTTCAAGACCCGCGGGGCCATAGGAACGCTCGGGAAGAATCGGGAGGATGACCGCGGAGATCAGCGCGAACTTTAAAGTCGCGACGATATCGTCCTTCGAAACCTTGTGGGCAAAGGCGTGGAGCGGAGCCTTTAACGCGAGAAGCCCGAGCACGCAGACGGCGACCGCGACGCTTTCGAGAACTTTGCCATAGACGCAGAGCCCGCCGAGCATAAAGACCGAGACAAGCGCCACGCTGGTTGTCATTCCCGAAACCTTGAAAGAAGCGGAAAAATGCGTCGCCGCAAGGACAAGCCCGAGTACGACCAGCAGCCCGACAAAGGGGGCCGCCGAATCCATCTGCAGAGACATCAGCGCGGCAAGGGCGCCGAGAATCCCCGTAATCGCAAAAGTCCGAATGCCCGCCGGGTGAAAGTCCTCGTTCTGGTAAGTATTCTCGCGCTGCAGCCCGATGATGAGACCTATCGCGAGCGCACACGCGAGCCGGTAAAACAGATTGAATTCCATACCGGAAAATTTATATTCTTCCGGCAAAAAGCGTACTAGCTGCGGGTGAGCGTAAAACGCAGCTGGATGACATTGGATTTCCATTCGAGACCGTCGTAATCGACGTCGTCGCCGGAAACATAGGAATAGACCAGATCGACGCCCAAGGACCAGTTGTCGCCTACCCACCATTCCTTGCCGACTTCAAGCGAAACGCCGAAACCGGTCGCCGTATTGGAAGAGGTTCTGTCATTGTAGTCCCACGAAAGATAGGCGTCGTCCAGCTCTATCCCGCAAATGCCAAGCCCGAATGTCGCGCCGATGAAGAAGTTGTCCAGGACGCCTCCCTGCACCGGATAGAAAACGACGCCCGGTCCGAGAATCAGGCTTAAAAGCGTCGCGTCCGATTTATCCGAATAGTAAGCGTTCCTGGTTTTCACTTCTCCCGCAGCCACCGAAAGCGACATCGCCCCGACAATCGCTAAGTGCGGGTTCACGGCTCCGCCAAGCTTAAACGCCAGGCTCTGGGATACCGGGCTTTTCAGATCGACATAGGAATAGTCCGTCTTGTCCGATTCCAGGTCCATATACCCGAGACCCGCCTTGAAATTCATGTAGAAACCGTCGTGGACATACGGCTCCGCGAAAACGAAAACGGAAAGAGCCAGAACGGCGAAGAGGATTTTTTTCATCGGAAACTCCATACGAAATTTTCTTTTCGAAAACGATAACAAACCGATACGGATTTTGCAAGCCTTTTTTCGTAGAGGAAAGTCTTGCTAAATTTGGCGCATGGATCTTTCAAAACGCATCAAGCGGCACGTGACGGCGGTTCCCCACGACTTCCGGGCCGTTTGCCACCCAGGCTTCGAAAAGACCTGCGAAGCGGAATTCCGGGCACTGGGATTTACAGCTCCCACACAGGCTTCCTTCGGTGCGCTGGATTTTACGGCAAGGCTCGACGAGGCCTGGAAACTGACAGCCTTTTCCCGCACGTGCACGCGAGTAGTGATGCGCATCGAGAGCTTCTCCGCAGAAAACTTCGGACGGTTCGAAAAAAAGTCGCAAGGTATCCCGTGGGAACTCTTCTTTTCCAGAAATTCCATGCCGGAAATCCGCGTCACGAGCAAAAAGTCGAGACTCTACCACACGGACGCTATCGCGGAACGCATCGGACGCATCATCCGGGAAACGCTCGAAAAAAACGGCGAAAATTTCGGGGAGACTTTTCCGCAGAACCTCTTTGTCCATTTCGAAAACGACCGCTGCACGCTTAGCGCGGACCTCGCCGGCGTTCCGCTCTACAAGCGGGGATTCGAACGCCACGTCGAAGCGGCACCCATCCGCGACACGCTCGCCGCGTCCATCCTCCTCGAAGCGGGCCTCTTGCATACAAACGAACTTTTCGACCCGATGGCGGGCAGCGGGACCTTTTCATGCGAAGCGGCGCTCCTCCTCTCCGGCGCAAACCTCTGGAAAACCCGAAGATTCGCCCTGCAAAACGCGCCTTCGTTCCGTCCGAACGCGTGGAACTTCATGACAAAAAACACGACCGGGCTGAAACTTTCCCCCGGGCTCAAAATCCATGCCGCGGATATTTCGAAAAAGGCTTTCGAAACGCTTCGCTACAACCTCGAACAAGAAGGCGCGGCGCCTTTTTTACGGGGAATTTCCGAAAGCGCGCTCAAAATTTCTCTGTCCGATTTTTTTGAATCGCCAAAGGCCAAAGCCTCTTCCCTGCTCGTGCTGAACCCGCCATACGGCAAGCGCATCTCCGCGGACGTTCCGCGCCTCTACCGGGAAATCGGAAAGAAAATCCGGACGGACTTTTCCCATTCAAACATTGCGGTTATCGTCCCGAACGCCGAAGCGGAAAAGGCCCTAGGGCTTTCCCCGAAGCGGAAAATCCGGACGCTCCACGGCGGCCTTGGCGTGAGCGTACTTTTCGATGTCGCCTAGCGACGAAGCGGAAAATCAATTTGAATCTTTGCGGGATTTTTCTTCCCGGCGCATCACGAGACTCTTGACTAGCCCGAGGAGCGCGCTCATTTCAAAGCGCGTCGGCGAAAGCCGCTGCAAAAATTCCCGGACTGCGGATTCCGTCCATGTGTTGTGCTGGTAACGGTCCGTCAAGTTTTCGTGCAGGTATTTCAGAAAATTTTCAATCTGCCCGATGTTCGCCTTTTCGATGCGGCCCCGCTTCAAGGGGACACGGTCGGTGCGAAGCCCCGAACCATCGAGAAGCCCTGCCCGGCAAAGCTCGTAACAGGCGACGGTCACCGCCTGCGCGAGATTCAGGCTCATCTGCCCCGGGACAGGGATTTCGCACACGAGAGCGCAGCGTTCGATGTCTTCTAGGGAAAGCCCGCAGGATTCGCGCCCGAAAACAAGCGCGACCGATCCGTCGGGAAGCCTTTCCGGCAAATGCGGAAGGGAGAGGTTCGGGACAATCGTGTCAAAGCGCCTGCGGGAAAAAGCCACCGCATAGTTCGAGGTCGAAAGCGCATCGTCTAACGTGGGAACGACTTTCGCCGCGTCGAGGATGGCAGCCGCATTGTGTGCGGTCCTGTAGGATTCCGGATTTACGCTGTCGCGTTTCGCATAGACGAGGTAAAGCTCCGAAAGCCCGTTAGAACGCATCGCCCGGGCGACAAATCCCACGTTGTGCGGATGTTCCGGTTCAACGAGGACAATTCTGAATCTAGACATAGCCTTTTACCTGCCAATCGGCCAGCGGAAATTCTCTCCGCGGATTTCATTTTTCACGCATTCCCCGTCTCCGATTTCCGCACCCGGAAAAACAATCGCATGGTCGAATGTCGCAGAAGGGGGAACCTCGATTCCGGGCATAAAGACAGTCGCCTTCGCCCGCGGCATCGCATTTTCCGGAACGCCGAAATTTCCCACGCCGAGCTCTTTCCGCCGAAAGTCGCTCGCCCGCATGAGACCGTCGGGAGTCCCCATGTCTATCCAGAGCGAAAACTTCTGGCTGTCGTCGATAAAAGGCGAATGCCCGCTTTCAAAAAGCCGCTTCCAGAAAAGACGCACATCCGTTTCTTCTTCCCGGATTTCCGAGAGCGCCCGCTTCGAATACCAGGAAATTCCCGAAAAGGTGACGCGGTTCATCGTCCTGTCGCCAAAGCGGTCGCGGATTCCCGCGAGGAGACCGTTCCGCACATAGATGGAATTCACCATGGGATTATCGACAGCGAGCAGCGCGCAAGGCGCCCCCGAAGACCTGGCAAGGCGCACAAACGACCGCAAGTCGAACCGGCAAAAACAGTCCGAGTTCATCACCAAAAGTTCATCGACCGGATCCTCCCGGTTCATCCGGAAAAGCGGACCGCCCGTTCCCAAGGCTTCGGGAAATTCCTCCCAGACCTTTTCGAATCCGAGAGAGTTCGCCTCGGCGCTTAACTTGTCCGAAAGATAGTGGGCGTTCACGTGGAGAACCGCCCCCGGAAGCGTCCGCGCGAGCATCGCCTGGTGTTCGAGAATCGTCCGATCGACAATGCGAACAAGTGGCTTCGGCATCTGAAGCGTCAGTGGTCGGAGACGCGTCCCAAGCCCCGCGGCAAGCAAGAGCACGCGCATCAGAGTTCCCCGTTCTCGATAAACTCCCTGCGGAACGATCCCGAACCGAGCAGGATGTCGATGGGAAGCTTCTCGTATTCATATTCGTAAGGGGGTGCCTTCCACGCAAAGTCGTTCGGGTATTCGTGGAAGAGATAGCGCAAGATGCGAACCGCCACGTCGAAGGATCGGAACTTTTCCCGGTCGAGGACATGGATCTGCGCACCGCCGCAGATTTTCCCTGCGCCCTTGTGGAACGTAGGCTGGAAATAGTTCTCGCGGAAATAGACGCCCGGAAGATGCAGACCGTTCAGATAATGGCAGAGCTTTTTCGCGTCGATGAAAGGCGCCCCGAAAAGCTCGAAGGGACGGGTCGTGCCGCGGCCCTCGCTCACGTTGGTCGCTTCGAAAAGGCACATTCCCGGATAGACCGTCGCCGTGTCGAGCGTCGGCATGTTCGGCGAAGGCATCACCCAGGGAAGCCCGGTCGCATCGAACCACATCCGCGGATCGTAGCCTTCCATTTCCATCACGTAAAGATCGCAGTCCGGAAAGCGTTCCGCCCGGAAAATTCTCGCAAGTTCCCCGATCGTCTTTCCGTGGCGGACGGGAAGCTTCCAGAGCCCGACGAAGCTCGCGTAGTCCAGGTCGAGAACAGGGCCTTCCACGCTGCACCCGAGCGGATTCGGCCTGTCGAGAACGACGACCGGGATCTTCGCCTTTTCGCAGGCCTTCATGCAGAGAAAGAGCGTCCAGATAAACGTGTAGTAACGCGCACCGACATCCTGCATATCCACAAGGAGAACGTCGATATGCGAAAGCATTTCCGCGGACGGTTCGCGCGTCTTTCCGTAGAGGCTATAGACCGGAATGCCCAGTTCGGGATCGGCCGTTCCTTCCCATTCGATCATGTTGTCCTGGGTGTGTCCCAGGATGCCGTGCTGCGGGCCGAAAAGCGCTGACAGCCTAAAGAGCTTTCCGTCGTAACGGCGGAGGGTTTCTAGCGTGTGATGCAAACGGGAATCGACGGACGCCGGATGCAGGAGAGCCCCAAGGCGCCTTCCGCGCAACTCTTGCGGGAATGCGTTTTCAAAACGGGATAAAGCGATTTTTACGGTCATTTTTTGCTATATTTTGAAATGGTTATACCTAAATATAAGTAGATATATCACACAAAAAGCAATCCTATTAGGAAAAACACAATGCCCTATCTAAACAAAGTCATGCTCATCGGAAACATCGGCAAGGATCCGGAAACAAAAGTCACCCCGAGCGGTCGCAAGCGCGTTTCCTTCTCTCTCGCCACATCCCGCCGCTACCGCGACGCGAACGGAGAAACGAGGGAACAGACTGATTGGCATAATATCGTCGGCTGGGGAAAAATCGCCGACATCATCGAACAGCTCGGAGTCCACAAGGGCATGACGCTTTTCGTGGAAGGCTCGCTCACCTACCGTTCCTGGGACGACCAGAACGGTCAGAAGCGTTACGCGACGGACATCAACATGGAAACCTTCCAGCTTCTCACGCCGCGCAACAACCCGAACGGAAATTACTACCAGAACCAGAATGCAAACTACAGCCGTCCGGTCACGCAGTCGGCAATCAATCCGAACCCGAACTACGGACGGAATCCGACGATCATCAATCCGGCCCCGATTCCTCCCGCCCCGATAGGAGCAGGTTCCGACGCGGAAGAAGATCTGCCGTTCTAACTAGACCGGAATGCCTGCTTTCGACCTTATCAGTCTCTCGATCCTTTGGTGTATCGGGCTTTTGGCGACGCTGCAAGCGATCAATGCGCGCAGCGCTATCCGGGCGGCACTTTCCGGAATCATTACGGTTGTCATCTTCGTCATCGCGGGATTTTTCACCTACATGAAAGTCGAGGGCTACGGATCGTTTGTCTCCGAGGAGCTTTCCCCGCGTCCGCTGCTCGCGCTAAACGAAGCCCTTTCGGGAAAGGACAGCGAAGCCTTGCCCGTAGCCGCCCCGGAAATCGCATCGAAGGAATCGCCTAAGAACAGGGAAAACGGGACAGCGCTTCGGCGCTACACGGCCCAAGCGCAAAAAATCGCCACCGAAGGAAT
This sequence comes from uncultured Fibrobacter sp., assembly GCA_934691725.1. GTDB lineage: Bacteria > Fibrobacterota > Fibrobacteria > Fibrobacterales > Fibrobacteraceae > Hallerella. The sequence continues at coordinate 32,203 of CAKUTF010000018.1, forward strand.
CGCCCTCGCCGAGCAGATCGAAAAGTCCAAAGAGCTTTCCGTCAGGGCGTCCGAACCGAACCGGGAAGCCGCCGAAAGCAAGGCGCTCGCCATCCGCAACTCGACGGCAAAGGTGAACAGCCGGGCGACCTCCCTCTTTCACCCGAAGAGCCTGAGCGAGCTTCACGGGCAGCTGGTCCGCGCATCGGAATCCCTGCGGCTAGCCGGCTACGCTCTCCACGCCTACACGACGCTCGAAGACGCCGAAGAACGCAAAGCGCAATTCGAACAGAGCAAGCGCCAGGCGAAACTCGCCGCCAAAAACTTCGCCGACTATATTTCATCCATCGAAAAACTCCCTTGAATTTACACACACAAACAAAGGTTAAACTATGAGTCGTAACGTTGCCATCGTCGGCGCCACCGGCGCCGTTGGACAGGAACTGATTTCCATTCTCGAAGAGCGCAACTTCAAGCTGGATTCGCTGAAGCTCCTCGCCTCAAAGCGCAGCGCAGGCAAGAAGGCCAAGTTTCGCGGCGAAGACTTGACGATCGAAGAACTCACGCACGATTCCTTCAAGGGCGTCGATATCGTCTTTTCGTCCGCAGGTGCGGCCATTTCCCAGGAGTTTCTCCCGTCCGCGGTAAAAGCCGGAGCGGTCTGCATCGATAACACGAGCTTCTACCGGATGGATCCGAACGTCCCGCTGGTCGTCCCCGAAGTAAACCCGGAAGACATCAAGCTGCACCACGGAATCATCGCGAACCCGAACTGCACCACCATCATGATGGTGGTTGTCCTGAACCCGATCGAAAAGATTTCTCACATAAAAAAAATCCACATTTCCTCTTACCAGAGCGCAAGCGGTGCCGGAGCAGCCGCCATGGAAGAGCTGAAACAGCAATACAGGGACATCCTGGAAACGGGTTCGACTTCGCACGTAAACAAGTTCCCGCACCAGCTCGCCTACAATGTCATTCCGCAAATCGACAAGATGACGGAAAACGACTATACGAAGGAAGAGATGAAGATGTTCAACGAAACGCGGAAAATCATGCATTCCGACGTGCGCACCAGCGCGACCTGCGTACGCGTCAGCTCGCTCCGCTCCCACTCCGAATCCGTCTGGTTCGAAACGGAACGCCCGGTCTCGGTCGAGGAAATCCGTCATGCACTGAGAAACGCGCCCGGCGTGACCCTCAAGGACGATCCGCAGAATTACGTCTATCCGATGCCGCTCGAAAGCGCGGGCAAGGACAACGTTTTCGTCGGGCGCATCCGCAAGGACCTCGCAGACGACAACAGCAACACGCTCTGGCTCACCGGAGACCAAATTCGCAAGGGCGCAGCGCTCAACGCCATCCAGATAGGCGAACTGCTCTAACCTTTTACGGAAAAATTCAAGCCCCGCTTTCGCGGGGCTTTTTGATTTTCAAGACTTGGCTGCCGTCAGGACCCACATGTCGAAACGTCGAAATCGTTCGGTCCCTCATTGGAAAGCCCGAGCCTTTCGAGAATTTCGAAATCGCCCCGAATCGTCGTTCCGCTGGTCGTGAGCATGTCTCCGGTAATGCTCGCACTCGCCCCCGAAAGGAAAGCCTTTGCGCCAAAGTCCGACATGATTTTCCGGCCCGCGGCAAGACGGATGTTCGCTTCGGGATTGATGTAACGGAAAAACGCGATCGTCCGCATGAGGTCTTCCGCGGGAATCTGCTTCAAGTGTTCGAGCGGCGAACCGGGAATCGGCATCAGGGCGTTGATGGGAATCGAATAGACTTCCAGTTCGGCAAGGCTTACCGCCATGTCGAGCCTGTCTTCCCAGGTTTCCCCCATCCCGATGATTCCCCCGGAACAGATGCACAGGCCTTCTTCCTTCACCATCCGGATTTCGCGAACCTTGTCCTCGTAGGTATGCGTCGTACAGATGTTCGGGAAGTTGCGACGGCTCGTTTCGATATTGTGGTGGTAGCTGGTGACTCCCGCCTGGTGCAGACGGTGAAGCTGCTCCCGCGAAAGGAATCCCATGCTCGCGCAGAGTCCGATTTTCAGCGTGCGGTGCATTTCCTCGAACGCCTCGATCGCCGCGTCGAAATCCTTTCCCGTCAAGGCGCGACCCGCTGTCACAATCGCAAAGCGGTTCACTCCCATTTGGGCATTGCGCGTCGCTTCGGCGAGAATCCTTTCCTTGGGAAGAAACGGATACTCTTCGCAGCCGGTCTTGTTGTGGGCCGACTGGGCGCAGTATTTGCAATCTTCGGGACAGCGACCGCTCCGACCGTTGATGATCGTGCACAGATCGACATGGTTGCACCGAAAGTGCTTCTGGATCCAGCCCGCGCCTTTTTCCAGTTCATCCAGGTCACAGGAGAGGAAAAACGAAAGGTCGTCCCCGCGGCGGATGCGGTGACCGTCGATTATCCGCTGTGCGAGTTCCAAGAGATCCACGTTTGCCATAGAAACGCTCCTTATTGCTGATTTTTTCCCGGCAAATCTTCTTTTTTGAAAACGAGCGTTTTCCCGTCGAAAGACGCGTCGATTCCGATTGTCGAAAAGTCCGTAAAGGTCCCGAGCAGAAGGCCTTCGGAAAGTTCATCCTCCACCAGCTGCTGGATGCTCCTGCGGAGCGGCCTCGCGCCGAGGGCCGGGTCGTATCCGTGCTCCACGATGACCTCTTTCGCCTTTTCGGTAAATTCGAGCAGGATGCCGCGGTCCGAAAGGTTCTTCTGGACATTTCCCAAAAGGATATCGACAATCCGGATCAGGTCCGACTTGTTCAGGCTGCGGAACACGATCTGGTCGTCGATACGGTTCAGGAACTCCGGGGAGAAGACGTTCTTCGCCTCTTCCCGAATAGTCGTCTCCATCCGTTCGAAATCATCACTCTCCGAGAGCTTGGTAAAGCCCATGCCCGCGCTGTGCTTGACTTCACGCGCTCCGACGTTCGACGTCATGATGATAATCGTATTCTTGAAATTGATCTTCCGACCGAAACTGTCCGTCAACTGCCCGTCGTCGAGAATCTGGAGCAAGAGGTTATACACGTCGGGATGAGCCTTTTCGATTTCGTCGAGAAGTACCACGGAATACGGACGCTTGCGGACCTTCTCGGTCAATTGTCCGCCGCCTTCCTCGTAGCCGACATATCCCGGGGGCGCGCCTATCAGACGGGAAATGCTGTGCTTCTCCATGTATTCGCTCATGTCGATTCGGATCATCGAATCCTCGGAACCGAAGAGCGAAAGCGAAAGGACCTTGGCAAGTTCCGTTTTCCCGACGCCTGTAGGCCCGAGGAAAAGGAAACTTCCCATCGGTCTGCACGTATCGCGGATTCCCGCCCGGGAACGCCGGATGGAACGGACGACGGCATCGACCGCCCTGTCCTGCCCGATAATCCGCTGCTTGATTTCCCGGTCGAGGTTCAGGAGCTTTTTCGTCTCCTCGCCGGCGAGCCGCGAAATGGGAATTCCCGTCATCTTGCTTATCACGTCGCGGATGACATCTTCATCGACAACCAGGCATTCCGTCTTGCGCTTTTCGAGCCACCCTTCCTTGAGTTCCGCGATTTTCTTCTGGAGTTCTTCCGAGGCGTCACGGCACTTCGCCGCGTCCTCGAACTTTTCCGTGCGCATCGCCTCTTCCTTCTTCGCGTTCGTCTCGGCGAGTTTCGCTTCCATATTGCGGAGTTCCGGCGGCACGGCCATGCTTTCTAGGCGTTTTCTCGCACCCGCTTCGTCGATGACGTCTATCGCCTTGTCCGGTAGGAAGCGCTCCGACAGGTAACGGTCCCCCAAGACTACCGCGGCGCGAATCGCTTCCGGCGTATATCTCACCTTGTGATGTCTCTCGTAGCGATCGACGAGCCCGTTCAGGATGATGACGGATTCCTCGACCGTCGGCGGATTCACCAGAATCTTCTGGAAACGGCGTTCGAGCGCGGCGTCCTTTTCGATATACTTCCGGTATTCATCGACGGTCGTTGCCCCGATGCACTGGAGTTCCCCGCGCGCAAGCGCCGGTTTGAAGATGTTCGAAGCGTCGAGGCTTCCTTCCGAACCGCCAGCCCCCACAATCGTATGCAGCTCGTCGATAAAGAGGATGACCGCGTTCTCGTTTCTCTGGAGTTCCATGATCAAGGCCTTCAAGCGTTCCTCGAACTGCCCGCGGTACTTGGTCCCGGCGACCATCGCGGCGACGTCCAGCGTGATGACGCGCTTGTTTTCAAGAATCTCGGGAATCTTCTTTTCGACGATTTTCTGGGCAAGGCCTTCCACGATGGCGGTCTTTCCGACGCCGGGTTCCCCGATGAGGACCGGATTATTCTTTTTGCGACGGCAGAGTACCTGGATCAGCCGCTCGATTTCCGCAGACCGTCCGATGATCGGGTCGAGCTTTCCCTGGCGAGCGAGAGCCGTGAGGTCGCGCCCGAAATGATCGAGAATCGGCGTCTTGGACTTGCTCTCGCGTTCCGGACGGCGCGGGGCGAAATTCTGGATGGAATCCATCCGCTGCGGACGGGATTCGTCCTTGACATTTTCAATCGCCTGCTTGAGCGTCGTGTATTCGACACCCGCCGCGGAGAGAGCCGCCGCAGCCTGGCATTCGGTTGTCTTCGAGAGGGAGAGAAGAACATGCTCCGTGCCGATGTAGTTGTCGTCAAGCATCTGGGCTTCTACTGCGGATGCCTGCAGAACGGCCTTTGCATGTTCCGAAAACGGCATCTGGGTCCCGATGGTCATCATGCCGCCGTTTCCCGAAATGGAACGTTCCACGTCCTGCGCGAGATTTTCTAAATCCACCCCGAGAATCTTTAACGCGGCGGCGGCGACACCGGCGCCTTCGCGGACAATGCCGAGCAGCAAATGTTCCGTCCCGACATGTTCCGAATTCAGGCGGACTGCTTCCTTCCGTGCATAATCAAAAACTTTTTTCGCTCGATCCGTAAACTTGCCTGGCATCAGGACGCCTCCTTTGAAAATGGGACAATTTTTCCTCCGTGCATGTGGACGCGGCTTGTCGCGTATTCCGCCATGCGCTCGTCGTGCGTCACGACAAGCAGAGTCTGCCTGTAATCTTCGTTAATCTGTTTAAAAAGTTCGTTGAGCATCCGGGCGTTTTTCTCGTCGAGGTTCCCGCTCGGTTCGTCGGCGAGGAGGATGTCCGGGCGGTTCATCAAGGCCCGCGCAACGGCGACACGCTGCCTTTCCCCGCCGGAAAGTTCCCGTGGCAAATGCTTCATCCGGTCATTCAGGCCGACAGCCGAGAGAAGTTCCTCCGCCCGCGACCGGATTTCCGAAAGCGGTTCCCGCGCATTCAGGATTCTAGCCGGGACGCAGACGTTCTCGATGGCGGTAAATTCCGCAAGCAGATGGTGGAACTGGAAAACGAACCCGACTTTTTTCGAATGGTACGCATCCTTTTCCGCCGCGGACATTTTCCCTAGGCTCTTGCCTTCAAAGAGGATTTCCCCGGAAGTCGGCGAATCTAGCGCACCGACGAGATTTAAGAAGGTGGATTTTCCCGACCCCGAAGCCCCGGTCAGCACGCAGAACTCATGCGACGCAAGGGAAAAATCGACGCCTTTTAAAATTTCAAGGCGTTCGCCCGTTTCCGCAAAGACCCGGGTTAGCGACTTCGTTTCGAGCAAAATTTCATTCATGGCGAATCGCTCCCACAGGATCGAGTTTCGAAGCCTTCCAGGCAGGAAGCAGAGTCGAAAGCGTACAAAGGAAAATGCCGCAGGCAAAGACCAGAACCACGTCGAGCGGTTCGATCAGCACCGGAAAATAGGGAAGCACATACACGTCGCCGGGAAGCTTCACAAAGTGATACGCCTGCTGGAGCGCGCAAAGGACAAGCCCGAGAGTTCCGCCGAGAAGCGTCCCGCCGATACCGATAAAGGACCCCATCAGCATGAACACCCGCATGACGCCGCCCTTCGAAAGGCCCATGCTGCGGAGAATGCCGATTTCCTTTGTCTTGTCCGTCACGACCATGATGAGCGAGCTGATGATATTGAACGCCGCGACCAAAATGATGAGGCAGATGATCGCCGCCACGATGAACTTTTCGTAGTTCATCCATTTGAGCAGCGTGACATTTTTTGTCTTCCAGTCGATGAAGTAATACGGATAGCCGACGACCGAACCCGCGCGGGAAACGCCCTCCTCCGCTTTCCACTGGTCCTTGACGCGAAACTGGATGCCCGAAACGGCATCGCCCATCGAAAGAAGCTTCTGCGCTTCGGGAATTCCTATATAGGCGATGTTCCCGTCGTACTCATACATGCCCGTTTCGAAAATCCCGGACACGACGCACGAAAGGATCTTGGGACCGCCCGATGAAAGTGCGGATTCCGTGCTCTGGAATGTCTGGATGATGATCTTGTCGCCCACGAGAACGCGCAGCCTGTTCGCGAGCGAAACGCCCAGGATAACCGCGGGGCGAAGCTCTCCCATTGCATCGGGGAGGCTGTCGAGCGAATACTTGCCGCTCACGATGTTTTCCGAAAGGTTCGTCACCTTCGCCGAGCGTTCTGCGTCGATTCCGTAAAGGACGATTCCGTCGTTCACCTTTTTCGAGCTAATGCCCGTCTTGTAAATGATGAACGGCGCACTGGCGACCACGTCCGAATCGTTTCCCATCACGCGCTGTGCGAGCGAATCGTAGTCTTCGACCGGATCGCCGTGGTAAGCGTACATTTCAAAGTGCGCGTCCTTGCCAATCATCTGCGCGGTAACTTCCTTTTCAAAGCCGTTCACCGCCGAAAGGGCGACAATCATCGCGAATACGCCGATGCTCACGCCGAGCATACTGAAAATGCCTATCAGCGAAATGAAGAGGCTTTTGCGCTGCGCGCCCAGATACCGCCAGGCGATGAGCCATTCTAACTTGTTCATAGGACTCCGAAAGGAATCGCCGGCTCCCGCCGGCTCTTCATCAAACTAGTTTTCCGGTTTCATCAGCGGGAAGAGGATGACGTCGCGAATGGTCTGCTGGTTCGTGAGAAGCATCACCATGCGGTCGATCCCAAAGCCGACACCGCCCGTCGGGGGAAGCCCCGACTCCACCGCGTGGATAAAGTTTTCGTCCATCGGATGCGTTTCGCCTTCGCCGCCGCGCCCGCGACGGACCTGGTCTTCAAGAAGCTCGCGCTGGCGAATCGGATCGTTCAATTCCGTGTAGGCGTTCCCTAGTTCCCAGCCGTTCGCATACGGCTCGAACTGCTCGATCAGGTCGGCATCCTCGCGATGGCTCTTGCAGAGCGGCGTGCTTTCCTTCGGCATGTCCTTGATGAACGTCGGCTGGACGAGCTTCTTTTCCACCGTAAACTCGAAAAGCTCGATGACCGCGCGTCCGCGGCTCCATTCGCCGTCCATCGTCGCCCCGAGCCGTTTCAGTTCCGCCTTGAGATCCTCGTCCGACATGGACTTCACGTCGTATCCGGCATACTGCTTCAGGGCGTCGTACATGGAAATGCGCGGCCACGGCGCCTTGAAATCGATTTCCGTCCCCTGGTAGTTCACCTTCGTCGTACCGTTCGCGGCGATAGCGGCCCGCTCGTAGATGTTTTCGAAGTGGACCATCATGTCGTTGTAATCCGCATACGCCTGGTAAAATTCGAGCCCCGTAAATTCCGGGCTGTGCGTGCGGTCCATGCCTTCGTTCCGGAAATTCTTGCTGAACTCGAAAACGCGTTCCATGCCGCCGACGATGCAACGCTTCAGGTAAAGTTCCGGGGCGACGCGCAGGTAGAGCGTCATGTCCGCCGCGTTGTGGTGCGTGGTGAAAGGCTTCGCGTTCGCTCCGCCGTAAATCGGCTGCAGCGTCGGGGTTTCCACTTCGATGAACTTGTTTTCGAGAAGGTATTCCCGAATCGCCTGCAGGATACGGCTCCGCTTGATGAACACGTCGCGGACGTCGTCGTTCAGCGCCATGTCGATGTAACGCTCGCGGTAACGCGAATCGACATCTTTAAATTCGTTGAAGATTTTCTTGTTGCCGTTTTCGTCGATGATTTCCTTTGGAACGGGCAGCGGGCGCACCGCTTTCGCAAGCATCTCTACCCGCTCGGCCTTGACGGAGTATTCCCCCGTCTTCGTCTCCATCATTGTCCCTTCGACCCCGAGGAAATCCCCGAAGTCGGCCATCTTGACGATTTCGTAATCCTTTTCGCCGATGATGTCCTTCGCGCAGACAATCTGCAGACGCCCGTAGCGGTCCTTCAGGTGCATGAAGCAGAGCTTTCCCTTGCGGTTATAGCGGACGACGCGCCCCGCAAACGAAATCTTTTCGCCGGATTTCAGAAGTTCGTCCTTTTGCGCACGGAGCATTTCGGACGTATGCGTGCGATTGAACTTGTGCGGATACGGGTTTACCCCCATCTCCTTGAATTTTTCTAGTTTGTCGAGCCGAGCCTGTACCTGATCGTTCATGTCTTGCATGTTAGAGAATCCTGTAAAAAGTTTTCACGGAAAAGATAGAAATTATAGGCTCGAAAGACCGCCTGCGATGCGGAATTTAGCGGCTGAGAAATCAGGGATTAGGGAGTAGTTGATAGCAGAAAACAGGATTCAGGAATCAGTAGGTAAAATGGGAAGCGAAATGCGGGAAGAGGGATGTGGAATACGGGATTTTGGAGCGTGTTTAGAGCTTAGACCTGCAGACGTCTATGTTCTTGTATCTCGGAAGTTCAACATCCTCGGCTCTGACCACTGGACACTGCTCACTGCCCACTGGTTCTAAGTTCTATCAACTAAGTTCTGAATAGCTCGACAAGCTCGCTAGCCTGTCAAATCCCATTCCTTAAAGGGGATTCCCCGGTCAAGCCGGGGAATGACATCATAGTGAGCACGGGAATGACATGGGACTATGTTCCTTGTACTGTTTCATCCAAAATTAAATGTTCGCTATTCTAAGCTCTAAGTTCTACCAACTAAGCTCTGAACTCCGTTTCCCAAAGTTTAAACGCCCGCAGCCTAATCCCTACTCCCTCATCCCTAATCCCTAAACATAGACGTTTGCAGAGTAATTCCTCATTTCTCATTGCTAATTGCTCATTCTCTTAAACGTCTGCAGGCTACTCCCTGAAAGGAACAAAACTTGCCGGTGAAAAATCCACACGGAAAGAACTTCCCTCCCCAAAGACCGACGAGACCGAAACTTTCGCCTTGTGCAGTTCCGCGATATGCTTGACAATGGCAAGCCCGAGCCCCGTTCCACCCGTTTCCTTGGAACGGCTCTTGTCCGCACGATAGAAGCGTTCAAAAATATGCGGCAGATGTTCTTCCGCAATTCCCACGCCGGTATCCTTCACTACCACGGAATTTCCTTCGAACGAAACCGTTACCGAACCGGAATCCTTGTTGTAGCGAATCGCGTTCACGACCAGATTGTAAAGCATTTCAAAGAGCTTTCCCTTGTCGCCCATCACAAAAAAGTCCTCGCTCGGAAGTGAAACGGAAACATGCCTCTTCGCAGCGAGCGGTTCGAGCATCGAAGCGATTTCTTTCAGCATTTCGCCCAAATTAACCTTTTCAAGGGAAAGGGAGTCCGGGTTAGACTCGTCGAGTTCCGAAAGTTTCATGATGTCATTTGTCAGGGCGAGAAGCCGCGCGGATTCCTTGTGGATTTTCCGGGCAAACTCCGGAATGTCTTCGGGCTTCGCCATTCCCGTTTCAATCATTTCCGCATACCCGGCAATCGACGTTAGCGGAGTCTTCAGTTCATGGGAAGCATTCGCGGTAAACTTTTCCCGCAAGTCCGAAAGGTTTTTCTTCTCGGTTACATCTAGCAAAATGACAATGACGCCGGAAACTTCCCCGCCGACAAAGACAGGGCTCGCAATCAGGCGCACGTCCTTTCCCGAAACCTGGATTTCCGCATCGGCCTTTTTGCCCTTTGCGGCAGATTCCACCGCATTGTTCAGCGGGATGTTTCGCGAAAAGCAACGGATGTTCCGCCCGGTAAAATCGCCATCGACACGGAACATTTCCCTTGCGACGCCATTCACCAAGACGACCTCGTTTTTCGAATCGAGAAGGATCATGCCTTCGGACATGTCCTCGATGAGTGTACGGAAACGGTTCCGCTCAAATTTCAGCCGGGACATTTCCCGCGCCGTATTGTCTCGTTCCCGCTTGATTTCCCGCGCAAACGGAGTGAATTCCTTGTAAATCAAATCGCCTTCCGGAAACTGCACCGAATCCAGGTTTTCCGCCAGGCGACGGATAGGCTCGACAAACCGGTTAGAAAGAATGTGCGCAAAGAAAAGGGAAAAGAGGAGAACCGCGACAAGAAGAATTATCAGTTTGGGATACACGCCCGAAATAACCGAAAACGCGCTGCTCTTTCGGATAGAAAGCCGAAGAACATTTCCGTCCGGCAAAAGTTTCGCATAGTAATAGACGTCCGTTTCCAAAGTGTGCGAAAGCCGGAAGCTAGAACCTTCACCGTTCTGGAACGCAGCCTGTACTTCCGGACGGGAAAGATGCAGGTCCATCGAATCCTTTTCCGCGTCCGATTCGAACAGGACCTTTCCCTCCGGCGAAATCAGCGTGATGCGAAGCGTCGGCGTGACGAACTTCTTGAGTTCGTCCGAGGAATCGGTCAGTTCGTAAGCATTCGCGACAACGGCCACTTGCTGTTTCAGGTCGAGGACAGTCTGTTCCGAAATGCTCGAACGGAACGCTCCCGCGGTGAGAAGCATCGCGACGACCGCCGCGAGAAACCCGACGTAAAAAAGACTAAAGCTCAGTTTTTCCTTCATGAGAATCCTCGCTATCCGCCTTGTAACCGACATTTCGGACTGTCTTGATAAACTCTCCGGCAAATCCCAGCTTTTTCCGCAACGTCTTCACATGCATATCGACCGTCCGCGATTCAATCGCCGCATCGATTCCCCAGACGCGTTCCATCAGCTGGTCACGCCCAAAGACGATTCCCGGTTTCGAACAAAGTAATTTCAGGACTTCGTATTCCTTGAATGTCAGCTCCACCGGATTTCCTTCGACCTTGACCGTATGGCGCATATCGTCGATTTCAATCGGACCCAGCCGGATTGGCTTCTTTTCCGAAGAAGAAGCAGGCTGCATTTCCGAGCGGCGCAGAAGGGCGCGCACGCGCGCCAAAAATTCCATGACGCCGAAAGGCTTTGTCAGATAATCGTCCGCACCGGAATCGAGACCCTTGATTTTATCGAGTTCCGTCGTCTTGGCGGTCACCATCATCACGGGAACCGTCGCCGTCGAAGCGTGTCTTCGCAAATCATCCAGAATGGAAAAACCGTCGCGTCCCGGAAGCATCACGTCGAGAATTACTAGGTTCGGGACACGGTTCCCCAGTTCGCGGAAAAATTCGTCGGACGAAGCCGCGGCGAGAACGTCAAAGCCCGCGCTCTTCAATGCGTAAACTTCCATCTCGCGAATGTCCTTGTCATCTTCTACAACGCAAATCATAAGAGCTTTCCTTTTGAATTCCGACCTTTATTTTAGAAAATAAAAGCCGAATGTAAAGCTTCCGCGCAGGAATTTGTAAAATCTAGACGAAATCCGTCATCAGCTTCTTGGAAGACTTGGCGAGATAAGCCGTCGAATCGAGAATCGCGCGGCATTCATAGAGGACGGTCAAGAAAAGCAGATTGACGCTCGCCACCGTCTGGCTTTCCGGCATTCGCTCCTGCATCGCGGCTTTCCGGGCGTTCACAATCCTTGCGCCAACCGAACGAATCCGATTCTGGAGGGTTTCAAAGTCCGAATAGTCGCTTTCAAGAACCATCCGGGCGGAATCCTCGATCACGTCCCGCATCGCGTTTGCGACATCCAGGATAGTAGCCTTCTGCTTTTGGGAAAGCGGCGTCAAGTGGTTGTCGATATGGTTCAGGCAAGGCTTATAGACGCGTTCAAGGCTGAAGTAGAGCGACATCGAAAAATCGTTTGCCTGGTAAAGGAAAAACCTTTTCGCAAGCGAATCTTCGAGCGTCATCTTCTGGGAACAGGCGAAACCTTCGTGGCGCAGCCTGTGGAGCGTCTTGTATTCTTCTTTCATTTTTTGCCGCACGTAGCGGAGCGTGTCTAGATCCTCCTCGGCGAGAGCTTTAAGCGTATCGCGCACCGAATCCTCGACAAACACGAGAAACCAGCCCCAGCCTTCCGCATAGTGCTTGCGTATCATCGGGAACGCCTTTTGCGGGTCGGTCTCCGCCATGATGGCATGGAATTCTTCCGCCGCGGAATTTTTTGCCTTGGATTTTTTTCGATAGCGGATCGACGAATGGACGACAAAGCAGACGACCAAGAGAAAGAGCAAGAACATGGCGGGGATGCCGCCGAGAAAAACGGCTCCGCTCACGACAAACGCGCAGACAAACGCGGCGAAAGCGGTGAAGAACCAGCCGCCGATGACCGAAAAGACTCCCGTAATACGATAGACGGCGGTCTCGCGCCCCCATGCCTTGTCCGCAAGAGACGTCCCCATCGCGACCATGAACGTCACGTATGTAGTCGAAAGCGGCAACTTGAAAAACGTCCCGAGGGAAATCAGCACGCTCGCAAGCATCAGGTTTACGGATGCGCGAAGCAAGTCGAAAGCGGCATCGCTCTTTTCGAGATGCAGTTTCCGCGTATTGAAACGCCCGCGCAGGAAAACGCGGATTTTCGGAGGGATGACGCTGCACACGAGCGACGACGCGGAATCCGCATAGCGGACACACGCCCGGGCAATCGGGCTTGTTCCGAAAAGTTCCTCGGAAGACGTCTGGCTCGCCAGCGAAACGGACGTATGGATAACGTTTTTCGCCTTGCGAGAAGTGGCAAGCGCAATCGCCATCACGACACCCGCGAGCGAAAGAATCCACCACAAACCTTTTTCCGAATCGCAGAGAGCCGTCATCAGAACTTCGTTTGCCGGAAGTCCGCTATCCGAATAAGCCATAAACGCCGAAAGCCCGGCAAGCGGCACGCCGATAAAATTCACGAGGTCATTCCCCGCAAACGAAAGGGCGAGAGAAAAGGTTCCGGCGGCGACAACCAGCCGCAAGACATTGAACTTCAATAAAAAGAGGATTTCGGAAAGAACCGCAAAGACGACAAAGCTCGCAGCAAAGGTCAGCCCCTTGTTGTCGGAGAAAACCGCCGGAATCGAAAGGGCGGAACCTTTAAGTCCCTGGAAAAGGACAAAGTAGAAGATTGCCGCTAGCGAAAGCCCGCCAAAAACGGCGATAAAGTATTTTTCACGCGGCTTGTAGCGAAACGTAAAAAGCGCGCGCGAAATCCACTGCACGACCCACCCGAAAACAAAGGCGATGGCGACCGACGTAAAAATGGCGATGATGACGGAAAGCGCCTTTTCCGAATTGACCAGATCGCCAATGGAAAGACCGTTCGCTCCGCGATGAAGCTTGATGAGCGAGAGGGAAAATGTTCCGCCGAGGAGCTCGAACACCATCGACACGGTCGTCGAGGTCGGAAGCCCGAGCGTATTGAATATATCGAGAAGTACGACATCGGTGAGCATCGCCCCGACGCATATCGCGATGATTTCCGCAAACGTGAAATGTTCCGGCTGGAAAATCCCGTGGCGCGCGACATCCATCATCCCGCTCGAAAAGGAAGCCCCAACGAGAATTCCCACGGCGGCAATCGCAATCAGGAACTTGAAGCCAAAGGCGCGTGAACCGACAGCCGAATTGAGGAAGTTCGAGGCATCGTTCGACACACCGTTTACCAGATCGAAAACGGCGAGGAAAAAAAGCATTCCGATGATAAAGACATAAATATCCATGCCATAAAGTTAGGCATGAAAAATCCCCCGGGAAAGGGGCAAAATCGTTTTTTTTAACAAGATTTACGCGGACTTTACGCCGATTTTACATTCAAGGCTAGAGCCTTCCTTCATAGACAATCAAGCTCTTCCCGTCTATCGTCACGGCAAGGCCCGGTTCGAGAAGCCTCAAGGCTCCCTTCGCCCCCAAGAGCCATACCAGGCGCGGATTGATAAGCGGCAAGATCTCCGACGGAATCTTGCTTTCGCCTTCGACGATAACGCCCCGGACTTCGCGAAGCACCGGGATGTATTCCTCGGTAAGGGACGGGCAGAGAAGAATCTCGTTGCTCTCCTTCCTGAGCAGCATATACGCTTCCGTCGGCGTTTTCGCCCGCAAGATCCGGCCGTTCGCCCGGGGATGATCGTTGCAAGCCGCTCCGCCGGACTCCGCGCGCACCAGCTCGTTTCCCACGTAAAGAACCCGAATCGTATTCACGACAGACGCCGAAAGCGGAAATCCGGAAACCATCACGATCCGGTCCGAGATGCGGACAGCTCCCGCATCGTGCGCGCTCTTGATGGCGTTTTGCACCATGTCGTCGGAATCGGTCACGAGTTCCGCGAAGAGCGGAAAGATTCCCCAGTTGAGAAGAAGCTGCCTCTCGACCTGCGGATGCGGTGTCACCGCGAGAATCGGCTGTTCCGGACGGAACATGCTCACCATCCGGGCGGTATTTCCGCTGAGCGTCGGCGTGATAATCGCAGTCGCATTCACATCCCGCGCCGTCTGGTAGGCGTTCTGCGAAACGATTCGGCTGATGTCTCCGTGCAAGTCCATTTCAAAGGATTCGCGCATCTTCTTGTAATACTCGGGAGAATATTCGACCGTTACGGCAACGCGAACCATTGTCTCGACCGCTTCGATCGGATAGTTTCCGTTTGCCGTTTCCCCGGAAAGCATCACCGCATCGGTCCCGTCGAAAATCGCGTTTGCCACGTCCGTGAGTTCCGCGCGCGTCGGGCGCGGGTGCGAAATCATGGATTCGAGCATCTGCGTTGCCGTAATCACGGGCTTTCCCAGCTGTCGGCAAATGCGGATGATGTGCTTCTGGGCAAGGGGAATCTTTTCCGTCGGAAGCTGCACACCGAGATCCCCGCGGGCTATCATTACCCCGTCAGCCGCCTCCGCGATTTCACGGATATTGTTCAGGCCTTCCTCGTTTTCAATCTTCGCGATAATCCGCGCCTTGGAATTCAGGCTTTCGAGATACCTGCGGATTTCCTGCACCTCGCTCGCATAGCTCACGAAGCTCGCCGCGATAAAATCCACGTTCTGTTCTACGCCGAACTTGATATCCATCTTGTCCTGTTCGCTCATGATGGGAAGCCCGGCGTGAAGGCCAATCAGGTTCACGTTTTTCTTGCTCGATATCTCGCCGGAATTTTTGGCGACCGCGCGAACCGTAAAACCGTCCGTTTCTTCGACTTCAAGCTCCAAAAGTCCGTCGGCGACCAAAATCCGGTTTCCCTTTTCGATCCGCTGCGGAAGCGCGCTCCACGAAACGGAAAGTCTAGCCGGCTCGTTCTCCGTCGCAGCGGAAGTCTCCGCACCATCCACGGTCACGCAGACCTTGTCGCCTTTGCGGATCAGGACGGGAAGATTCCCCGGAGTATTTCCCGTGCGAATTTCAGGCCCTTTCGTATCGAGCATCAGCGCAATCGGACGCTTTAACGCAGCCGACACGCGCTTCACGCGTTCCATCGCCTCTAAGTGGTTCTCATGCGTCCCATGCGAAAAATTGAAGCGGGCGACATTCATCCCGGCGACAATCAGGCGGGATACGATTTCATCACTTGCCGTCGTCGGGCCCATCGAACAAACGATTTTCGTCTTGTGCGTAAACATAGCGTCTCCTGTTCAAACGATAAAAAAAAAGCCGTTCAAATCCAATGGAAAAACGGCATTTTTCAAAGACATTTTTGTGACGTATGTTTTCACGGCAAACAATTTTGTATAATCGAAAGCAGCAGGGATTAGCGGTCAGAGAGCGGTTAGTAATGAGCAATGAGCAATGGGCAATGAGCAATGGGCAATGAGGAATTAGTAATTGGCAGTTAAGCGAGCTGTAGCTAGGGAACAGGGACTAGGGAGTAGTATCGGAGCGTGTTCAGAACTGAGAACTTAGAGCTTAGTTGATAGTTAATAGTTGAGAGAAATCAAAAAACAGAAGTCAGTTGTTAGAAAGGAAGAGGGTCTGTTAGAACTTAGAGCTAAGATTTTAGAGCTTAGCAAATAGTTGATAGTGGATAGGAATCAGTGGTCAGAGTCTAGTTGATAGTGGATAGTTGAAAGAAAATAGGACTCAGAAAGCAGAAGCTTGAGCCCAAGCTGTAAAATCTCATACAAATCTGGCGTCAGCATGTAAAAAAGTTCGCTCCACAGGCCAATTCCTTATCCCGCATTCCTAATTCCTCGTTTTCTTAACCGTTCTCTTCAAAGGCCCTTGTCCCGCTTGACTCTTCCCAAAAGCTTAAACGTCCGCAGACCAATTCCTCATTACTCATTGCTAATTTCTCATTTCCTTAGACGTTTGCGGTCTAATCCCTGTTCCCTACTCCCTAATCCCAGAACATAGATGTCCGAAATTCTAAGCTCTAAGCTCTCTCAACTAAGTTCTGAATATCTCGGCAAGCTCGCTAGCCTGTCAAATTCCATTCCTTAAAGGGGATTCCCCGGTCAAGCCGGGGAATGACATCATAGCGTAATTCTGACCACTGTCCACTGAATTGTCGGTGCACGGGAATGACATCATCCCGCTAAACGCTTCCAAAAGTTTAAATGTCCACGGCTCTGACCACTGCTCACTGACCACTAGCCACTGAACCTAGACGTCCGCGGACTAATTCTTCGGTCGGCGATAGCCCCACTTCGAAAGAATCCGGTCGTCGTCCTTGCGGACAAAGCCACGCTTCGCATCGGGCAGGTCGCACCGGAGTTCGGAGCGGATCTTGACCTCGGTCTTGTAGATATACGCACCGCTGCCGAGCAGGCGTCCATCGGCATTTTTCAAGAAACCGTCGCCATCGGGCTTGAGTTCGAAATACATCTGGATGCCTCCCGTCTTATCGACATAATCCGGAGTGATTTCCTGAGCAAACGAATATTCATCGACAAAATCACCGAGCGTCGTAAAGAGCCAAATCCGAATCTTGATGACCGTCGAATACAGGCTGACAGCGCTTCCCTTCGTCAGGTATTCCGTCCGGAAATCCAGCGAACAGTAGTTATCGACAAAATCCTCGACCGTCGTCGTCGTACGGTCCCAGCCTCCGCCGCTGTCGAGAGCGACATAGCCGTTTTCCAGAATACTTTCGAGCGTCGAAAGCGTTCCCGTCTCGTCGATAGCCGGGGCCTGCGCCGAAATGCCGAGCGTCACGCCCAAATGCTTTCCCGACATGCCTTCGTATGGTTCCTTGTGCGAACCTTCCTTCTTGCCGTTCTTCGAACC
>CAKUTF010000019.1 GCA_934691725.1 uncultured Fibrobacter sp.
CTCCCTCGCGGGAAGCTTTTTCGTTTTTGCGGACTTTCGAATCACGGCTGTGTTGCATTGACGACTTGAAACCGCCAAATCAAATTCATCGAAAACTCTCACTTTGAAATTTTTGGCAAGCGAAAAGCCTGTTTTTTCGTAATATAATAACAAATCACAAGTGCAAATGCGGCAACAGCCCAGCTGATCGGGTACACGGCAAGAATCCGGTGAAAGCTGGGAGCAATCGGAAAAACCGTATAAAGCCAGACCATTCGCACACCGCAAATTCCGACGATGCAGATGAATGCAGGCAAGAAGGAATTCCCAAGTCCGCGAATCGCTCCGCTGAAAACTTCGATGATGACATTCAACGATTCAAACCCGACGACAACCAGCATCCGGATAACCCCATACATCACAACGGCCTCGCTCGCCGAAAAAAAGCCGACAATCTTTTCGCCAAACAAGATTAAGATTAATCCGACAGCGTTCGTAAATATCAAATCCAAAAGCAGGCTTTGCACAACGACTTCCCGGCAACGCTTTAAATTGTGTGCACCGAAATTTTGCCCGATGAAAGTCACCGCCGCCTGGCCAAAAGAATTCACGATAAAGTAAACGAATATTTCGACATTGAAACCGATTGCGGAACCGGCCATCACGTCGGAACCCAATGAATTGATTCCACCTTGGATGCAAACATTCGAAAAGCTAAAGACTATTCCCTGGATTCCAGCCGGAAATCCGATTTTAAATATCTTCCAGAGAATCTTTTTATCTACATGCAAGCGCGCGTATTCCAGATGAATCGGCAAATGTGTACGACGAAGCCGCACAAAGAGAATCGCAGAACACACCACCCCCGAGACAAGCGTCGCCACGGCAACCCCCGAAACGCCCATTCCAAATCCGACAACAAAAAGCAGATTCAATACGACATTCAAAAGTCCGCCGACGATCAAGGCAAAAAGCGGAGTACGCGTATCGCCGACACTGCGAAAAATCGCTGCCTCGAAATCATACAGCATCATAAAAGGAATGCCGGCAAAATACCACATCAGATAAACTTTCGACAGCGAGAAAACATTCTCCGGCGTATCCATAAATCGCAGCATCGGTTCAAGCAAAATCCACCCGGAGAGAGCGACAAGAATCCCGCTCGCAAAGGAAACGACCAAAGCGGTATGGACAGCTGCATGGATCGCTTTCGGATCCTTTTTGCCGATAAACTGCGCAATAACGACATTCGCGCCGATAGAAAGTCCAACAAATATATTGACAAACAAATTAATGAGCGGAGCCGTAGAACCGACAGCCGCCATCGCCTCGTCACCGACAAAACGCCCGACTACCGCAATATCCGCCGCATTAAAAAGTTGTTGCAAGATTCCCGTAAAAGCGAGTGGCAAAGCAAACACAAGAATCTGTTTCCAGAGAGGACCTTTCAAAAGATCGATTTTTTTTGGCTTTTTCATCTTATTTCCGTTCGGGTCTTTGAAAGCAATTTTTTATAGCAAGGACAATCCGGCGAATGGGCGTTAAAAATTCCGACCCCCTGCAAATGCGAATAGAGAATCACGCTTCCCAGGTATTTAAACCCGCGCTTTTTCAAGTCCGTTGCGATTTTATCGGAAATTTCATTGCGGGTTTCCCGGACTCCATTCTGGAGTTTCCGATAGACGAAGCTTTTTCCTTCGGTAAAGCTCCAAAGGTAATCGCAGAACGATCCGTATTCCTTTCTCACCTTCAAAAAACATTTCGCATTGGAAATTATTGCGCGGACTTTGCGCTCGGAGCGAATCATTCCCGGCGTTTCCAAAATTCGCCGAACATCATCTTCCGAAAATTTCGCCACCCTGTTAAAATCAAAATTTGCAAAACATTCACCAAAAACATTTCTCTTCGAAAGCACCAGCATCCACGAAAGTCCGCAGCTCATCGATTCCATGAGAAGATATTCGAACATTTTCCTGTCATCGTGAACAGGGAATCCCCACTCCTTGTCGTGATAAGCCTTCGCAGTCAAATTTCGCAAAAACCAGTCACATGCAGACATATCACGACACAAAAACAAATTGGATGAGCAGCATATAGAGAATCGTCCCACCCGCAATCGAAAGAAGCATTTGGCGTTTCCACAAATGAAGCGCAGCCGTCACTACGATTCCCAAAATTTCGGGAATTCCATGCGTCCCTTCCAGCCACGAAACGTCCTTGAGACAATAGACAATCAAAAGGGAAAAAACAGCCGGAGCGAGAACTTTTCCCAGATACTGGATATATTTCGGAGTAGGCTTTCCTGCCGGGAAAACGAGAAACGGCAAGAATCTCGTGAGAAGCGTTCCCACGGAAACAACGGCTATCGTTATGATTTGCTCAGAAAAAGTCACTCGATGCCCTTCCTTTCTAGAGGCTTGCGCAACACGGAAAGCGTTCCTAAAATCAAGACCATCGACGGAACGATAAAGTTTTCGCTTCCGAAAATCGCAAGCGACATTCCCGTTAACAAAAAGCCGATTAGTGAACTCACATGATTTTTTTCCTTCATCCACTGTTCCATGAAAATGACTACAAACATCGCCGTCATCGCAAAGCCAAGACCTTTCGTATTGATGCGTATAAACGAACCAAAAACGCCACCGAGAATCGCGCCAGAGACCCAATATAACTGATTTAAAAGAGTTACCCAGAACATAAACCAACCGCGGTTTACATCTTGCGGAATTTTCGCCGTATAATTAATGGAAAACGTCTCGTCGCACATTCCATAAATCAAATACAGCTTTTTTAATCCCGTATTTCGAAAACGGTCAAGCATCGAAATGCCGTAGAACAAATGCCGCGCATTGATCATCAGAGTCAAGAGAAACGCTTGCAGCGGATTAAACGCTCCCAAGAGCAAATTCGCAGCGACAAATTCCATCGAACCGGCAAAAATCAAAACGCTCATGAACATCGGATAAAAAAAATTGAACCCCGATACATTCATATAGACACCGTATGTCAATCCCAAAAACCAAAATCCGGCAAAGATAGGAACCGTATAGGGAAACGCGACTTTTAGCGCGTTTAAAATTACCGTCCGATTTTTCACGGTTTTAAAATAGAAAATCCCCATGAGGCATGAGGATTTTCAAATGCGCTAAATTTAATTGTAAACGCTTCGTTTTTCCTTATTGGACTTGTTCCCAGAAGCGGAGACTTCCCGTGTAGATTTCGCGAAGTTTTGATAGCGGAATGTCGGAAATCGCATTTTGCAGATTCACGATGACGGCGATTCCATCACGAGCAATCGTCAACCCGGTAAGGATTTCTCTTTCGCTAGGCTTCAAATCCCGACTGGCCATTCCGATGTCGCACGTTCCTTCCTTCGCGGCGAGCATTCCCGAAGAAGAGTCGTTCGTCTGGATTTCGATTTCCACTTCGGGATTCAACCGGACATAGGCTTCTTTCAATTTTTCCATCACCGGCGAAACGCTCGAAGAACCCGCGATGACGAGCTTTCCTTTCAGATTCTTGCTCGCATAAGGTTTTCCATCGACAACGCTCACATAGCCGTTCGCATCGACGATTTTTTGACCGTCCGCGCTCATGATGAAATCGATGAAATCCTTGGCAATGCCTTTGACTTCGCCTTTTGTCGCGATGTTGAACGGTCTCGAAATTGAATAGCTCGCATTCTTTACATTTTCTTTTGTCGCTTCCACGCCATCGATTTTCAGCGCCTTGACCGTATTGTTCAGCGATCCGAGGGAAATGTATCCGATTGCGTATTCGTTACCTGCGACCGTTGACATAACTCCCTGCGTACCGTCAATCGTAAGAGCTTCCTTCGTCGTGATGTCTTTCTTTTTTCCGTTTTCCTTAATGAGGGTTCCAACCAGTTCCGTAAAAGCATCCCGCGTTCCGGATCCGGCTTCACGCGTGATTACGGAAATTTCCGTCTGCTTCTTTGCGCCTGTTTTCTGCGATTCCTTGCCTTCGTCATTGCAAGAGGCGAAAAATGCCACCAGCACCAAACTGGCGATGCTAGCGATAAGGGTTGTCTTGTTCATTCGAATCCTCCTTGTATGTGGTTTTGAATGACAGCGACAAAGTAAAACGGCAATGTAAAAGCCAAGAGACGGTAAACGTAAATTTCATGTAAAGTCAAAAACCAACGGGCAAACCAAACCACATTTTTCAAACGCTTCTCAAAATCTTTACCTTTCGCCATCTTCCGTTTTTACAATCAGAGCCTACATTCTAAGCGTCATTCAAAACAAGGGTTTATCCCAAAGGAGTTTCCAATGACACTGAAGAAAACCTGCATCATTCTCACCGCGATAGCCTTTTTCGGAATCGCCAATGCAGAAAACGAAAATTTCGACTTGAACGGCAATATCCAGACACAGGCATCGAAAGCATTCTACGATAACGACAAGGACAACAACCTAGACGGCTTCTGGTTCCGTGCAAACTTCGGCGGCAGTTACAAGTCCGAATCCTTTGACGCTAAAGTGACCATCCGCATGTATGCGCCTCATTTCAATGGCGGAGCGGACAGATTCCA
Organism: uncultured Fibrobacter sp.; assembly: GCA_934691725.1. Taxonomy (GTDB): domain Bacteria; phylum Fibrobacterota; class Fibrobacteria; order Fibrobacterales; family Fibrobacteraceae; genus Hallerella. The sequence continues at coordinate 4,535 of CAKUTF010000019.1, forward strand.
GGCGGATACCTACTATGGAAATTACAAATGGGGCGACCTCGGACTAAACCTGAAATTCGGTCACTGGAAAACGGATACAGAAGGCGCCGGCAACTTCGGAGCCTATCTGGATAAGGATATTTCCAAGCGCGGATTTCTCGGGCGCGACTATTCGCACGACGCCTTTGAACTCGGCTGGAAAAAAGGCGTAAACCAGTTGAATGTAATGCTCGCCACAGAAGACGGCAATTTCAATACCGGATATGTCCGCGTCACCGACGATCTCAAGCTGAATAACTCGTTCAAGCTCGGACTGGGATACCGCGCCAATGTCATCGACCCGGTTCAATATACTGCCGTAGTGACACACCGCGGAAGCCTCCGTGCAAACGTCAATCTCGCCGACAAGTTCGCCGTCTATGGCGAAGCGGCAGCCATCATTACCGGCAAGGACAAGGACGTCAATGCGGAAACGATTCAGAATAAAACCGCAACCGCGCCCGATTACGCCCAGGACACAAAATACTTCCCCGTCTATGCGGGCGTAGAAATCCCGACCGCAGGAATTCTGGACAAGGCTTTCGTTGAAATCGAATATATCAAGGATCGCAACGAGCTGAACAAGGATGCGGACGAACTCGGCTGGGCCGTGGGACTTGTCAAGAAAATCGGTTCCCGCAGCAAGGCGCAAGTTACGCTCTACAGCGAAAAGGAAATTTCCGAAGTCGCTTTAGCGGCAAGGCTCACGACTACCATCAAGTAACGTCATTTGCAAGCGGTTTTCCGATTCTTTTTCGGAAAACCATTTTCTTGTGCGAATTTTTCAAAAAGGATTCAAAATGAAAGCGCAGACATGGAACAATCTCAAGGAAAAAACGGCATCGGGCGTATTTTTACTTTCAGCACTTGCCAGCATTCTATTCGTCGCCCTGATTTGCCTATTCCTTTTTGCAAACGGTATTCCCGCGATTCTTAAAATAGGCGTTACGGATTTTTTATTCGGGAAGGAGTGGGCTCCGACCGACGAGCCGGCTGTATATGGAATTTTCCCGATGATCATGGGAAGCATCTACGTCACGCTCGGAGCGCTCGCCATCGGCGTATCCGTCGGACTTCTTTCCGCTATCTACCTTTCCCGATTCTGTTCCGATAAAGTCCATAAAAAATTAAAGCCCGCGGTCGATCTTCTCGCAGGCATTCCGTCCGTCGTCTATGGATTTTTCGGATTGGTCGTCATCGTGCCCTTTGTCCGGCAAAATTTTGGCGGAAGCGGAGCGAGCATTCTCGCCGCCTCCATTCTACTCGGAATCATGATTCTACCAACGATAATCTCCGTTTCGGAAGCCGCCCTGCGTGCCGTTCCCAACAGCTATTACGAAGGTGCTCTCGCCCTCGGAGCGACCCACGAACGAAGCGTATTTTTCGCCGTTCTCCCTGCAGCGACATCGGGCATCGTCGCAGGAATTATCCTCGGATTCGGACGCGCGATCGGCGAGACGATGGCAGTCATTCTTGTCGCAGGAAACCAGGCGCGAATGCCGACGGGAATCCTTGGCGGCGTCAGGACATTAACGGCAAACATCGTCCTCGAAATGGGATACGCAACGGACCTTCACCGCGAAGCGTTGATTGCAACAGGCGTCGTCCTGTTCGCTTTCATCCTCGTCATCAACCTGCTATTCTCCATTCTAAAAAAGAGAGCCGTCCAATGAAAAGCTTCATTCAAAATCTGAAAACTTACAGAAAGTCTCCGTTATCGCTTCTTCTGAGAATTGCGGTCACATTGTCCATTCTAGTCACGGTCCTTTCGCTCGGATTTTTAATCGTCTATATCCTCGCCAAGGGTATTCCGTTCCTGAGACCGTCCCTCTTTTCGCTGACTTACAATTCCGAAAATGTTTCGTTCCTGCCTTCTATCCTGAACACGGTAATCATCGTTCTCGGAGCGCTTCTCATCGCGGGGCCGCTTGGAATTTTCGCCGCCATCTATACAGTCGAATACGCAAGCCGCGGGAACAAAATCGTAGGCATTGTCAGGCTCACGACGGAGACGCTTTCGGGAATCCCGTCCATCATCTACGGTCTTTTCGGAATGCTCTTTTTTGCCACGGCACTGCACTTCGGCTATTCGCTCCTCTCGGGAATCCTAACGATTTCCATCATGATTCTCCCTCTGGTCATGCGCACGACAGAGGAAGCCTTAAAGTCCGTGCCCGATAGTTACCGCGAAGGTTCCTACGGACTAGGCGCCGGGAAACTCCGCACGGTCCGTTCCATCGTCCTTCCCGCCGCGATCCCCGGAATCCTAGCGGGCATCATCCTTTCTGTCGGTCGTGTCGTCGGAGAAACCGCTGCGTTAATTTATACAGCCGGAACCGTCGCCGATTTTCCCAAGGGAATCTTTTCGTCGGGCAGAACGCTCGCCGTCCACATGTATGAACTTTCCCGCGAAGGTTTGCACACCGGCGAAGCCTATGCCACGTCCGTCATCCTCATCGCGGTAGTCCTTCTCATCAACTGGATTTCAAACAAATTCGCACACAAAATCGGGAAAGCATAAAAATGGAAAACGATAAAATTACAATTCAGAACATGAACTTGCACTACGGCAATTTTCATGCGATAAAAAACGTGAATTTAAATATTCACGCCAACGAAATAACCGCATTCATCGGGCCTTCCGGCTGCGGAAAGAGCACGCTTCTCAAATCGCTTAACCGGATGAACGATCTCGTCGAAGGTTGCAAAATCACGGGCGACATCAAGCTCGACGGAGAAAACATCTACGGCGACATGGATGTAAACATTCTCCGCAAGCGGGTTGGCATGGTTTTCCAGAAGCCGAATCCTTTTCCGATGAGCATTTACGACAATATCGCCTTTGGGCCGCGCACTCACGGCATCCGTTCCAAGGCGGACCTAGATGAAATCGTCGAAAAATCCTTAAAAGGTTCCGGCGTCTGGGAAGAACTCAAGGACCGACTCAAGAAAAATGCACTCGGACTTTCCGGCGGGCAGCAACAGCGCCTTTGCATTGCGCGAGCCCTAGCCGTTGCCCCGGAAGTTCTCCTGATGGACGAACCCACCAGCGCGCTAGACCCCATATCGACATCCAAAATCGAAGATCTCGTTTTGGAATTGAAACAGGACTACACAATCGTCATGGTCACGCACAATATGCAACAAGCAACGCGCGTCTCGGACAGAACCGCATTTTTCCTCTTAGGCGAAGTCGTCGAAGTCGATAAGACAGAAACGCTCTTTTCAATGCCCAAGGACAAACGCACGGAAGACTACATCACAGGGAGATTCGGATAATGCGAAACCGTTTTGATTCTCAGCTCGAAATTTTAAACAATGGCATCATCGAAATGGGTGCGATGGTCGAAGAGTCGCTCAACTCTTCCATCGAAGCGCTTCTAAAATTCAACAAGCCGCTCGCCCAAAAAGTCATCGCCGGCGACAAGGATATCGACCAAAAGATGAAAGACATCGAAACGCTCTGCCTTCGGCTTCTTTTGAGCCAGCAGCCCGTCGCCCGCGACCTGCGACTGATTTCCGCTTCGCTCAAGATGGTCAGCGATTTGGAACGTATCGGGGACCAGGCCGCCGACATCTCGGAAATCATTTTCGAAGCATCCGAGGCGGACGGCTTCCCGGCAAGGCTTTCCGCCATTCCGCCGATGGGAGCCGCAACGGTCAAGATGCTCACGCAAAGCGTCGATGCCTTTGTCCGCAAAGACTTGGAACTCGCGCATCATGTCATCGACAGCGACGACGAAGTCGACGCCCTCTTCACCGCGGCAAAAAAGGAACTCATCGAATCCATCCGCAACAATTCAAACGATGCGGAAAGCGCCATCAACTCGGTCATGGTCGCCAAATACCTGGAACGCATCGGAGACCACGCAAGCAATGTCGCCGGCTGGGTCATCTTTGCCGAAACGGGAACGCGCCACGGTATGAATCTATTGAGCGGCGAAGAAACAAAATAATCGTACAAATTATTTAAACTTGGCGGATTTCAAAAAAAGGAATTCGCCTTTTTATTTTAATTTTCAAGGGGCGTCAATTTTTCAAAATTCCAATGATGCACAGTATCGCCTTGAACTCGGTAATGATCGATAAAATATGATCCGATAACTTCCGATTCGTCAAAATGAAATGTCAACGAATCTCGGAACAAATCATAAAAGAGCCAGTGTTCTTTAAAAAACTCAACATACAGGGAAGAATTCGTAACGCGAATGTCCGAAACATATCTCGCAATCCCTATGTTTCCTTGATCACAGCACCCTACCATAAAAGACAGAATTTTCCTTGATTTTTTCGAACGAATGTTCGCAACTTCCAGGATAAAACTATCTCCGAAACGACCACGCTGTACAAAAAACAAGGAATCGTTTATTTTTCGAATCCACGGTGCCCCATCCAAAATAAATATGGCGCGCATATTTTTGAACAGATTCGCTAGCGAATCCTCCTGTTCAAACTTTCGATAAAACTCATTGCTGTCGAGCCGATCCACCGCCATTGCGAACTCCCTAAATTCTTCAAAACTTCCTTTTTTACAAAGAAACCGATATCCGCAATTTGTATCCGACACAATATCTTTTTTATCTGCATACAGAATGTCAAAATTCTCCGATTTATTTTTTTGTTCCCACGTCGAGAAGTCCTCAACCGAAAAATCGCTAGCAAAATAATTCATCACATATTTTGTACGAATTTCATCGTTTTCTATTTCGGCAAAAAACGAATTTCCCTTGCTCAAAGCCAATTCATAATGAAACCGATTGCTATCGAGACATTCCGAAAAAAAGAAACGCCCCATCCTTTCCGGATGCTTTCTAAAAAAAATTTCACAGGTACTTTCTGCTGTTTTTTGATTATCATCCGAACAACTTGCAAACAACAACAGAACAAGCAGAACGGGAACAGCTCTCATTTCAAGAACTCCTCGATATTTCCCAAATATACCTGCCCGAACCAAGGTTCACAAGACGGCAATTCATTCAAGCACAATCCGGCTAAATTCGGATTGGAATAAAAAATATCTCCATCCTTGTTTATCACAAACATATTTTTCTTTGCAAAAGCCACATGCCCTAAGTCGCCACCTTTTATCCTTTTATGAGGATTGTAAAAATCACTATAATAATTTAAAGACATTGCCGATGTACTCGGATGGGATTGAAACAGCGTGTTTTCATTGCCGGAATAAACGGGATCGGAAGATTTTAATCCATTCGCTCGAGTTACACCTCGTTGCATTTCTGAATTTCGATGTACATTCCCTCGATGTTCCCCCGTTATTACGAATTCATCATGATTCTCATCAGTGCGAGTCGCATTCATCAATGCATGTAAAGCCTCCACATTTTCCGAAAATCCAAGAGTGTTCATACCTTCTCGATAAGCGGCGCACCACGCATCATATAGTCGCCCGAACTCTTCTCCATGCTCCTGATTACTTGCCAATCTTTTTCTGTCTTCCAAAGACCTTTTTTTTACGATATCACGGACCAATTTCATTGAATCAAAATATTCTTCAAGATTATCGGAAATCCCATCATCTGGTAAATTAGCCGTAGTTTTTTGCAAAAATCGCTCGCATTGCCGTTTCATTTCACAAAGCGCGATATTTTCCAAACAAGAAAAGCTGTCGTCCCGGCTAAAAGCCCCCAACCAAAAGCAAAATTGGCGAAGAATCGCTGCAGAAATTCCTAGCCGCCTTTCCTTGAAAAAATTTATATAATCCGCTAGATGAAAAGCGATATAAGAATTTATCCCTCTTTTTTCGCGAACAAAATTCAGAAGAACTTTTTCCACCAAATGTTCCAAATACTCCAATTCTTTTTTATCCAAAAAACTTGGTTCTTCATTCCGTTTCGCCTCCACATATCGTACGCAGAATTCCGCATCAAAACTTTTCATTTCACACTCCTTTGAAACGCAATATATAAAATTTCCTACAATTCTCCCGCAGCCAGCTACATCATTTTCGCCGCTTGAAAAAATTTCTCTTTTAATATAGATTTTTTCCAAAATCCACAGCCTTAAGCCAGGAGTTACAAAGCTAACGATTCCGTTAGAAAGGACAATATGCAATGCCAGACTATCCGTCTTTTTTCAGTTCAGTGGTAAGTTCCTATCGCCGCCCCCGTACGATGGAAGAGCTCCGCGATTCCTTTGGGAAAAAGAAATACCGTCAACAGCGCCTCGTCCGTTTTGTCAATGACCTGGACAAAAAACTCGATTCGCTGGAAAACGAAGAAAACCTTGATTATGTAAACGCCTCCATAGAAAACGATCTGTTGAATGGCTACGGATGCTTCCTGGGGGATATGAATGTTCGCTAAATTTTTCTCGCTCATCCTAAGTCTCGCCGCTTGCCTTTGGGCACAGAAGATCATCCCATACGAACCGCCCGTCACATACATTTCTCCCGACAGCCTCGACACAAGAGAATTTGTATTTTCTTTCTACCGTTATCCAATGACAACGACTCTACCTCCAGGGACAACAGTACAGGAATTCATTGTCTGGAAATGCTGCCTCAGCAAGGCCATCGGCCCCAACTTATTCATCCGCGACCAGAAACCCGAAGAATACTGGAAATTCCCCGACTATAAACTGGAAGATCTTTTCTGTTGCTTTATCGACCGCGCATTAAAACACTGTGAAATATGGGCAACGGAATGTCGTATTTATGAAAAACATATTAGACCGGAAAAGAAAAAGCCGTTGATAAAGGATATCACTCAGTGCAATCTTTGACGTTTCATACAAACTAAAAAGACAACAATTAGCGTAGTCTTTTCCGTTCATTCCACAACTGCCCAAAGCTTTTAATTTGAATCATTTTAATTGTCGGATATTTTTCAGACATCCATGTAAAAAAAGACCCACATATAACAAGAGCAATCGGATTCAATCTTCTAATCAATTCATCAAGACCGAGAACAAACAATCGATAGCCCTCTTTTGCCGTTGCAATTCCATTTGTAGTAATCCCTAATACAGAATTTTTAGGCAATCCATCCCAACACCACTCAAAACTATCCGGAATGCTCCAACTTGCAGTAGGGATAACATTCAACCCTTGTTGTTGCCAATGATATGCGATTACCCGATTTTTAAAGCAATTCCATTTTTGCTCAGCAATTGAATAATCTCGAAATAAGCTATAATCCGTAGCTATAATTCCTTTTAATTTTTTCAAACGGTCTATATGAGCAAAAGGGTTATTCCAAAAACAGCTCTGATGCGAATCATCAATAAAGCAATGTCCCCATACACCTTGGATCTTTTTAGAAATAATCACATTGACCGGGAAACAGTTATGAATAATTGGAATTTCTTGAATCGGTCTTAATTGAGGAACTCCCAATGTTCCCGTTTTAACCGTTTCATGGAGAATCAACAAATGCTCCAAAGACATTTGATTTCCAATCATCATTTCTCCCATCACGAATTTGAACCATAGCGATGTAATTCTAAGATTCGCAACTTCCTTCCCCTTTTAAACCAATACTCAATTTTATCTTTTTTTGAAACGATCCCTTTTCTCAAAGCTTCTTGATACCCCGAAATTATTGCCGAGACAGCTCTCTCTCCATCAATAGCTCTTTTATGGCGAGACAATAAAACAATCTTACTTCCCTCTTTATGTTCGTAAAATTTTGATTCCGCTATTGTTTGACGCATTTGTTCCCGAGCCTTAAAAATGCTGCTATTGCAAACCGTATTTGATTTAAACGTTTCAACGCCTTTAACTTCTACAGGCGCCCCTTCAACCATTAAATCGACACGCCGATGATCATTTGGTTTTTCCGCCAAAAAAGCGACATACTTTCCTTGACGTAAATAATGTTCCGCTACAAAGATAGCGTTAGCATCTTTTACAGGCATTCCTGCCGTATTCAGATAACATTTATCTTTTTGCCGCCCGGACTTTCCACCATATCCGCCCATATAAACACTCCTTCGCTAAAACCTCCTTCATGTTCGCCGCCAAGCGAACAGAAAGTTCAAAAAAAAACTACGCTTTTTCCTGTAAATAAAGTTTTATCGGTTTTTGCATGTCCCTAGTTTTAAACAGCAACATCCGTTTTCTATTTACCCGAATAAATCTTAGCCGAACCATTTCCTCCGAAAGATTTAAAAAGTCTTTGACGCTAATATTTTCAGAGACCTGATACGCCTTATCGGCTGAAAACAAATCATATTCAAAGAACAGGATATCATCCGGTTGCGCTTGTCCAAAACCAGCTAGAATTTCTCTCTGGGGAACCATCCTAAAATCATATTTTTGAGAAAGGAAGTTCCAACGTCCACAACTAGGACAACGCCAAACCTCCGTTTCCTTGTATAAAAAAGGAAGCTCTTTCAACAATACTCGCTTTCTAACCGCATCATCAATATCGTCCAATGCAAAAAGTGAAAGTTCCACCTGATTTAGACTATCAGAATTTCTCATTCCATAACCACAAAAGCATTTTAACGACCCCATTCTCCCCCTCCAAATAAATTTAATTGTTCCAAACGGATTTCAGCAGCCTTTCTGGATACATTATATACTTTCTTTGCTTCCGTTACAAATTCAAATAATGCACCGGACTCGCTATTTAGTCTAGCTAAAAAATTTGTTCTACAAAAATTTTGATAAAGTTTTAGAAAAGTACATCGAGGCATGACCAAAGCGCCCGCTGCATAATCCGCTTGCCGTTCCAGCCAAAAACAAGGATGCCTAGAAGACAATCGAAAAGGAACAACATCCGCATGAGCCGCCAACGCATCCGCATGGTTTTGGAAATAGTAAGAATGAAGAAGTATATGAGCAAGCTCATGCCCCGCTGTAAAATGGCTTTGCGAATCTTCTTCTGTTTCGTCCAAAACTACAGTATTTTCTTCAATCGGCACCAACTCGATAGCGCCTGTTTCAGAGTTTTTTACACCCGCAACCATCTTTGAAAAAGCAGTAAAGCCTTTTGCCTGGGGAAAAACGAGGTTTCGGAATTCTAAAGAAAAGCCGAATTCACCGGAATCAATCCAATTTTCAACAGGAACTTCTTGTGGATAGGCAAGAACTTCTGGATGCTCTTTTTTAAAAAGCTATCAATAAAATTTTCTATTTGACTGTAACCCAAAACATAGACCCCGCGAGCATCCTTTCTGCATTTTAAATAATCGAACCAGCTTTTCATTTGCTACCGTTTTTGATAAGGTTTATAATTTCTTTCCACTTTTCATTAGAAATTTTAGATTCTCTTGCAGAACGCAAAGCGACGCTCGCCAACGGAGTTTTCTTGAGATATTCGGTCAAATCTGTAGGCGCAATATCTTTTCTCCCTTTTGAAGACAAATCAAAAAGAGTGTTTTTTTCTTGGACATTCAAGTCCAAAATTTTCGCAACAGTTTCTAGGAAATCTTTATCAATAGGACATTTCTTGCCTTTTTCAATATCGCAAATATAGGATGGCGCTTTTCCTAAATCTCCGGCAAACTTGCGCAAGGAGAGTCCCTGCTCTTGTCTTTTCCGAGTGATAAACAAACCAAGGCTATCTTCAGGCATATACAAATCCTTTTGTCGAACAGCGTTCGCCGAACGCATAACACAAATATAGATAAAATTCCGCTGGAATGCAACTCTTCCTATGATAGACCGGAAAAGAAAAAGCCATTGACAACGGATATCACTCAGTGTAATCTTTGACATTTCATACAAACAAAAAGGGATTCTATAAAAGATCCCAGCAAAAGCACGACAAAGCACACAAAATCCAGTTCCGAGATTCTTCCAAATAGGAATTTCAGAAAAAAGACCGTCACAACAGCAAAAAACATGGCGTTCAATTTCTTTTGGGAAAAACTAATCCGAAAAAATGGGAAGAAGAGCAACGGGAAAAGATATTCCAAAAAATGAGAAATAAGATAAACGACATTCCCCGAGAAATCCATCCCACGAAACAGCCAAAACCCACAAAGAAAATAGGAGACAACAGCGAACAATGAAAAGAAAAAACGTCTTTTTTTTCTGTCGCGATATTCCTCTAAACAACTATCCCATAGAAAAGAAATCAGAGGAAGAATCAGAAATTTTCCATAGGATAAATTATAAAACATCAACGCAGAAATCATGACCGAATAAGGAATAACATCCAAAGCCAATCTCGACCACGAGCAAACGTTTTCCGTACAAACGCCCGCCCCAATTTTTTTGCAAAAAATTCCCCATAACAAGCGAAGCAATAAAAAAACGACGCACAGGGTTGCATACGGAATAAACATAAGAACCAACACGCCACCGCTTTCCGAACGGTCAAAAGCATCATAAAATTCGATAGCGAAAAAAGATGAAAAAAGCGTAAAGGAAAGCAGCAGAGACTTTCTGTCAAAACAATGAGACATTTTAGGGCAAAAGGAAAGGATATTTTTCAATAATAGTCATTAATAAGCCTCTGCAAAAAGGTTTCCAATCTTTATCACTTTGGTAAACATAAGGCTCATATTCAGAAAGCCAAGGCTTTTCTCTATAAAATTTCGCAACGCGTTTACCATAATCATTCGTTCGACGAGTCGCCAAATTATTGTAGAGACTCGCAATTTTTTCAACATCATCACTCTTTAAAAAATGCGACAATTGAGCCAAATGTCGTACACCAGCGTCAATATTATGTCGCGGTTCCAACAATTGTTCTCTCGTTCCAAAATAATTTCCCCAAAATGCGGTATTAATGTTCATCGGCAAAATAGACTTGTGAACGGTATTCGCAATATTTTCAGTATCTAAGTTTAGCATCCGAAGCAAATTGGATACAGGAATGTCATAGTACCCATGAGTTGTCTCCATATATATAATAGCTCTAATCAAATCCGGATCCACATTATACTTTTCCGAAGAACTCACAATAAAACTTTCATATTTTTTAACTTGGTTCAGAGAATGAAATTCATTTAATGGCATTCCATCTGACGCTTGTGGATTTTTACTAACCGGAAAATACACAAACTTCCGGTCATTTAAAATAGCGTCTTTCCGTTCAGCAACGCTGTTCGCGAATTTCTCATGAGAATTTTTCCGAATGAATTCTAGCGCAACTTCATCGTCGTCCCAATTTTCGTAGTGCTCATCCTGAAATTGGGAAGCCAAGCAAATCATTTTTTCTTCCTCTAAGGCTTCTTGAATTTTTGGCAAACGCGAATATTCATAGATATTTCCCTCTTTGTCCGTCAAAAAATGAGAAGGCAACAACCATTTCTCATATGAATTACACATTTCCGTTCTCCATTCACGTAGTGTCTTTAAGCAAAATTCAATTCCTTTTCTATGAAAGATATACAGAATATGCAAAAAAACAAGCTCTATTTCCTCTTTTTCCCACTTCCTTCACCCCCACCCCAAGGAAAAAACTATATTATACCCAAAATCAAGAGTTTTCTCTTATTCTCCACCTGGAACCTAGACACTTTCAAGAACAGGAGGATAAGCGAGACGCTCACGTCTGTCGCAATGCATTTTGCGGCATCGCTTCACGACATTTGGTTCTGTATGTATATCCAGATCGCCGGTGTTGTTTGCGACCTTTATGGGGCGTGGGTTGTTCGTGCTTATTGTGTTCAAGGTTGTCTAGGCCTCAGGTAGATAAGCACGGCAACCTCACGCCTTTTTGAACAAATTCGCGCGGGGGAATCGTGGAATCAGGGCAAACCCTTGCCTGAGTTTTGCTCCTATTCTCGGCCTGAAACCTAGACACTTTCAAGAACACAGGAATAGAGCAGATGCTACCGAGCCGAAACTTTCGGCGTTTTATGCTATGGGCAAATCTGTTTTGCGTATAGAAAAACGCGACGGAATTCGGCAAGCGTTTGTTCCCTGCAAATGTCAAAGTTTAGCGAGATGCGGCAATGCCTCTCGCTTTTTCTTTGCCGGCAATTCTCAAACGAACCGTCAAAATCCAGCGAAGCGCATCGCTCCGAAACGAGAGTGGACTTGGGGACACTTTCCAAAAGGAGTGATGGATGAAGAAGGAAAAGATTAAAATTCTCTCTTTGTTTTCCGGTTGCGGGGGACTTGATTTAGGATTTTTAGGTGGATTTGAATTTTCAGGAATAAAATACAAGAGACTTGATACCGAAATCGTTTTTGCCAACGATTTTGATATAGATGCCGCGACCTGCTACAATAGCAACCCTCTACTTGTAAAAAAATCAACAAAAGCCATTTGCAAAGATGTTAGAGACATTTCAAATGAAGATTTCCCAGATTTTGATATAATGATTGCAGGTTTTCCATGCCAGCCATTTTCAAATGCTGGAAATAGAAAAGGCGTAAACGACAAAAACGGAAGAGGTACTTTATTCGAAGAATGTGAACGTGTTTTAAAATTCAAAATTTCGCAAGGCCATAAACCAAAGGCTTTTCTATTTGAAAATGTTCGAGGAATATTATCCTCTAAAATGCCGGACGGAAAAACAACCGTTCCTAACGAAATAAAATTTCGAATGGAAAAACTAGGGTATAACGTTTCCCTTCAGCTAATCTGCGCTAGTGATTATGGAGTTCCTCAAAAAAGATATCGTGTTTTAATTGTTGGAATTGATAAGAAAATCGGAACATTTGATTTTTCAAAATTAAAAGAAATTGTTCAAACAAAAAAAATCCCATCAGAATCCTTTGGAAATAAAGAATTTCTACTACTAGGATCCATTTTAAAAGACGTTCCTAAAGATGAAGTTTGGGAATATACACAAGCCACGCAAAAAATGATTGAACTGATTGGTCCATGTTTGCATGGTCCACAAGCAATTGAATTTTTCAGATCAAATTTTTCAATCAACAATATGCCCAAACTATACTCTCAAGGAAAATCATGGAAAGATATTTCTCCAGAAAAGCTCTCAGAACGTTTTAGAAAAATTTACGACAATCCCAAAAAATATCACTCACCAAAATTTTTTAGAAGATTTGCATTTGGAGAAATTAACGGCACCATTACAGCTTCTGCACAACCAGAAAACTGCGGAATAACGCATCCAATAGAAAATCGTCGTTTTAGCGTCAGAGAAATCGCAAGAATACAATCATTTCCCGACGAATATGACTTTTCTAAAATCCCACTTCAGTCAAGATATAAAGTCATTGGGAATGCTGTACCTCCAGTCTTAGGTTGGGTTGTAGCCAACTCGTTACTCAAATTACTTCAAGAGAAATAGGCTCATCTATGTATTTTTCAAAAATAAGTTTAAAAGAATTGTACTCAAAAATGTCGACATTATATCCAGGAGAAGATATTGAAGCTCAAGGTGGGACCCAATTTGTCAGCGAAATGAAATACTTCCTAGCAATGGATGAATTCTATTTTTTCAATAGAAAAGCCTGTGATACCAACATTAATTCGGATAGAGACAAATTCATTGAATATGTGGGAAATGTTGTCCTTTTATCAGACCCCAAAATTTCAAACCGATTCTATACGAAAAATTTTTCAAAAAGTTTTGGAAAAAATTCCGATTTTGACATCGGAAGCAATTTTTTCAGCGTCAACGCTGTAAAAAATTCTAAGACATCAAAAGAACCTGTTAAATTTCCATCAAGACATCCTCGTTTGTTAATTTGCGATAAAGGAGAAATAAGCATAGCTGACGACGCCTATGAAAATTTTTCTTTAGAGACCCCATATTTCGGAACGTCTCTTCAACAAAAAGCAACAATATTATTATTCTGGTTAAATCGCAATACAGAATTTCAATCAAATGAATCTATGTATAACGATTTCATCACTCATATAAAAAAGCATCATACAGAAAAGCTGATACAAGCTCTAACATTTGAATCACACAAGAGCAAAGACATTTTCGAATCGATAAAATCAAAACTATCTTTTGATAATAAGGTTCATTATCTAATACCCGAGGATTTTCCAACAGAGAAAACTTTTCCCATACAAAATTTTACAACCGAATTCACAAACATCATAAATAAACAATCCCCCGACCTTTTCGCATCCGACTCCACTCGCAAGCCATCCCAACTTATTTACTACGGCGTTCCGGGATGCGGCAAGAGCAACAAAATCAACGAGACGCTCAAAAACGTTGCCGATTTCAACAAAATCCGTACGGTTTTCCACCCCGAATACACCAACGCCGATTTCATCGGGCAGATTCTGCCGAAAACGGACGGAGAAAAGATTTCATACAAATTCACTCCCGGACCGTTCACGGAAATTCTCGACCGAGCCTACCAAAAACCGGAAGAACACTTCTACCTCGTCATCGAGGAAATCAATCGGGGAAACGCAGCGGCAATTTTCGGAGACATTTTCCAGCTTCTCGATAGGAAAGACAGCGGAGAAAGTCAATACTCCGTTCACAACAAAGACATGGTCGAGTATCTCCAAAAAGACGAAATCCGCCTTCCGGCAAACCTTTCCATCATCGCGACGATGAACACGTCCGACCAAAACGTCTTTACGCTCGACAACGCATTCCAGCGCAGGTTCGACATGGTCCTTGTTCGAAGCGGCGTGACAAAAGATAACGAAGAATATGAATTTGCAGACGACAAAATCAAAGAACAGTTCCACTCAACCATTGAAGGCACCGAAGTACCCTGGGGAATTTTCTGGGACTGGATTAATTTCAAAATCGCGGAAACGCTCCGGGGGATTTCCAGCACCGAAGACAAACGGCTCGGTTTGTGGTTCGTCAAAAATGCGGACGGAAAAATACCAAGGAAAGTCTTTGCCGAAAAAGTACTAAAATATCTTTGGGACGATGCGTTTAAATTCAAGCGCAGGGAAATCTTTTCAGACAACATCCATTCCCTGGAATCGCTGATTTCCGCCGTCGAAGATTCTGCCGATGAAAATATCGTATCCCGAATTTTCAAGAATTATCCGGAAAACAGTTCCAATTAACAGCCTTTTGTATTCAAAGTGTTTGTGATGCCAATGTCCGTCCTGCAAATTCGTCTCGAAGAAAGCCTCAAAAACGAAGTTTCGTCCCTCTTCGACCAACTGGGAATCGACATCCCCACCGCCGTGCGCATGTTCTTCAAGTGCGCCATTGTCGAAAAAGGTTTGCCGTTTGAAGTCAAGACAACGCTCTTAAAAACAGAACCGCCGGAATGAACGAAGAAGAAATCGAAAAAGAAATCAAGGAAATGCACTCGAAAAGAAACTTAAAGCAAAAAAGAGACAAATGAACCGTCTAATCGATTGCACATGCACCGCCAAGATAGATTCCGCAGACGAATTCGTCGGCATTCGCAGCAAAGAGGGTTCCGTCAAAATCTATTTTCCCGCCGGATACTTTCAAGACGATGACGAAATCAAAAAAATCACAGAAGACAAATTAAGAGAAGCCGTTCTAAACCTGTTCGCCGTTTTAAGCGACTCATCTCTTTCCGCTGAAAATTTCCAATCGTCAATTTCCCGGTTTCCGACCGACAATTCCGAAGTCCGCTTTCCGATGAACGCTTATCTAAATGTCTTGCGCAATTATCTGGATTACGGTTACTACACGGAAAAAGAAATCATTTTCAAGCAAGGCGCACAGGGAAAAATCAACTGGGGACGAACCATCAAGACGACACGCCCAATCGTCTCCGAAGGCGAAAAAAACATTCTTTACTTGAACCCGATTGCGCGCCTCACAAGTCATAACGAAAACGAGTTGATCACGCAGATTCACAAGTTCTGCGTTCACGACGCTTCCAAGCGAATCGGCTTTATCTTTGGCGTCGAAATTCAACAAGAACCGACGCTTGATTTCGATTACAACCTATTCCAATCCGTATTGCAAGCGAAAATTTCCAAGACTTTCAACGACAGACTTTTGCATTTATTTGGCGACTTGCAACGAATCGTCGAATACATTGCACATAAATTAACAAACGACTGTTCCGACGCAGATGATTTTTATTTCGGCGTAAGCAAGTTTGCACCCATCTGGGAAGCGATGCTCGACAGAATTTTCGGAAATCTCAACCCGAACGAATCCAAGAGCAATTTCAACCCGCACTGTTTTTGGCAATTCGAAAATGATTCCGTCAAAGATGCCGACAAGTATTCCAAAAACACACTGCGCCCCGATACGATTATGCGGCAAAAGAATCCCGACGGAACCAGCGAAATTTTTGTATTGGATGCAAAATTTTACTCATACGGTATCATTGCAAACAACGGAACGCTTCCCGATTCAGGCTCCATAACGAAGCAAATCGCCTATGCGGAATTTATCGAAACGAACAAAGACTGCGGGAAAAAATTTGGAATAGAATTTCTGCACATTTACAACGCGTTTCTTCTTCCCTACCATGCAAAAGATATTCCAGACGCAAAACCTTACCGGATGAAAATTTTCGGAACAGCCCACGGAGAATGGAAAAGCATTCGAGCAAAATCCGTTCGTCCCTATCATCAAATCGTCGGCATTTTTCTTGACGTAGAATCCGTAATGAAAAACTACAATTCGTCAAAAGTCGCTCAAAAAGAACTCGCCGACCTGATCCGTTTCAAAAGTCAAACAAAATTGTTCACAAATTAACTCTTACGCCCCAAGATTTGCAGTTCAAGCATAAAAAACATTTCCGCTATACCGATAAAGCTTCTTTCCGCCACCCAAAAATTATTTATGTTTGCAAGCGAAACATTTAGGAGATCGCTATGAGCGAAAAAGAAATTCCCTACAAGATTTATCTCTCGGAAAGCGAGATTCCGAGCGCATGGTACAATGTTCGCGCGGACATGAAAAACAAGCCAGCTCCGCTGCTCCATCCGGGAACGCACAAGCCGCTCACGCTCGACGAACTCACCCCGATTTTCTGCACGGAACTTGCCAAGCAGGAACTCAACGATACCGACCCGTGGATTCCCATTCCCGAAGAGGTCCGCAATTTTTACAAGATGTATCGCCCGTCACCTCTCGTGCGCGCTTACTGCCTTGAAAAGAAGCTCGGCACTCCGGCAAAAATCTACTACAAGTTCGAAGGCAACAACACGAGCGGAAGCCACAAACTCAACTCGGCGATTGCTCAAGCCTACTATGCCAAGAAGCAGGGACTGAAAGGCGTGACGACCGAAACCGGAGCCGGCCAATGGGGAACGGCCCTTTCGATGGCTTGCGCCTACTTTGGACTTGACTGCAAAGTCTATATGGTAAAATGCTCCTACGAGCAGAAGCCTTTCCGCCGTGAAGTCATGCGTACATACGGCGCGACCGTTACGCCGTCGCCGTCGATGACAACGGAAGTCGGAAAAAAGATCAACGCCGAATTTCCGGGCACGACGGGAAGCCTCGGTTGCGCCATTTCCGAAGCCGTAGAAGTCGCGACGCATACCGAAGGTTACCGCTACGAGCTGGGATCCGTGCTGAGCCAGGTCCTTTTGCACCAGACAGTCATCGGACTTGAAGCGAAAGCGGCCCTCGATAAATACAACGTCGTCCCGGACATGATCATCGGATGCGCCGGAGGAGGTTCCAACCTAGGCGGTCTGATTTCCCCGTTCCTCGGAGAAAAGATTCGCGGAGAAAAGGATTACCAGATTATCGCGGTGGAACCGGCTTCCTGCCCGAGCTTCACGCGCGGCGTATTCGCTTACGATTTCTGCGACACGGGTCATGTCTGCCCGCTAGCCAAGATGTACACGCTCGGCTCGGAATTCATCCCGTCCGCAAACCACGCAGGCGGTCTCCGCTACCACGGAATGAGCTCCATCCTTTCGCAGGCCTATCACGACAAGCTGATCGAAGCCCGGTCCGTGGAGCAGACAAGCGTCTTCAAGGCCGCGGAATACTTTGCCCGCGTCGAGGGGATTCTCCCCGCTCCGGAATCGAGCCACGCCATCAGCGCGGCGATCGACGAAGCGGTAAAATGCAAGGAAACCGGCGAATCGAAAACGATCGTCTTCGGTCTGACAGGCACCGGATATTTCGACCTGAAGGCTTACGAAGCTTACAACAACGGAACCATGTCAGACTACATCCCGACCGACGCGGACCTCAAGAAGAGCATCGATCTGATTCCGCGCTTTCCCGGCAACCTGATGTAATCGAATTTTTAAAACGGAAAATCCTCGGCGAGACGCCGAGGATTTTTTTTGCAAAGCGAAAGGACTTTACCGGTAGCTGACGTTAAACAGCACACCGAAAAAATTCCCGTTCCACGCATCGCCGCTATCAACTTCGGCATGTTCATAAAATGCTTCTACGCCCAAGGCTCCCCACGAAAAAATTCGCCAGTCCTTTCCCGCGGAAACCCGAAATCCCAAGCCGAAACCATCGTCTAACGATTTTTCGTCCGCATGGAAACTCACCGTCCCGACAGAACCGGAAACAAAAAAATCTTTCGGCAGCCAAAAGGAAGCGCCACCTCCCAGATAGAGCCTTGAATGGGCATCGTCATCTTCCGTTGTCAAATAGGCGGCAAGCGACCCGATTCCATAAACAGTCAGGTTCGAAATCGGCGAATATCCGATTTTTCCGTTCAGGACGACATCCTGAAACCCCTCAATCCGATAACCGTTATCCCCATAGGCCGAGACCTTTCCTCCATCTGTCCCGGCTCCCGCACTTAGGAAAATTCCTGTACGAGAATTCTCGGCATTTGCAAACGTTGCGCACAGCAAAGCCCCCATAACCAACCCAAACAATTTCATTTGATATCCTTCTGTTAAAAGCGAACGCGGAATTGCTTTCGCACAAAACAAACTAGAAAAATCATCAAAAAATTTTTTGCCCCCGTCAACCAAAAGTCAATTCCGAAAGCCTCGAACGAAAATCGTTGATTCTTTCCGCCGAACTTTCACGATGCGGATAGGTGAAATCCGAAAGCAGTACGACAGCCCGCTTCGTTTCCGCATCGGCAACAAGGCTCGACCCGGTAAAACCCGTTTTTCCGAACATCCGGGAATGGTGAACTTTTCCCATGAATTTTTCCGCATCCAACTCCCATCCCAAAGCAGTACAGGCACCCCGCACGCGGCCTTCTAGCGCGTTTGTCGAAACCAGTTTCAGGATGCCTTCCGGCATGACACGCTTTCCGTTAAACATCCCATCGGCGAGAATCATTTGTACGAATTTTAAAAGATCCGGTACGGTCGAAAACATGCCAGCGCTTCCCACCGGGAAAAAACGGCGAAGCCTGAAAGCGCTTTCATCGTGAATTTCTCCCTGGATAATCCGACCACGCCAAGCATCCTCTTCCGTCGCCACGATTTCTTCCTTGGAAAATCTTTTCAGAGGATCCCAACCGGAACGCGACATCCCAAGCGGTCCAAAAAATTCTTCGTCCGCCATTTCCGCAAGCGACTTTCCCGAAAGCCGCATCAGGACGATTCCCAAAAGAATGCTCGCCGGATTCCCGTAGTTAAAGACAGTTCCTGGAAAGCGGTTAAAATGATACGAAAAGAGAAAATCCAAAATCTTTTCCGGAGGCAAATCCTTGAGGCTGCTCATCGGAACCCGATAATCCAGGCTATGCGTGAGCAAGTGTCGGACGAGAACATGTTCACGATAATTTGTACGCAATTCGGGAATAAACTCCAGCACAGGGTCATCCAAATGCAAGCGGTCTTCCAGAATGCGCTTTAACGCAAGTGTCGAAGTCGGACAAACCTTTGTCACCGAAGCGATATCGAACAGGGAGTCTTCCTGCGTGTTGAACGCGCGGACTTCTGAGCCTTCCGGAGAAACAAATCCAACAACCGCCTTGAAAAAAACATTGTCGGCAATCGCCTTTTCAAACAGGTCGTTCAGCGCTTTTTCAAAATCTTCTTTCATGATAAAAAGATAGATTTTCTGCCGGCAAATCTATGGAGAGATTCATGGAAGAACAAATCGATATTTTGAACGAACTCGGCCAAAAGACCGGAGAGTCCCGAACGCGAAACGAAGTCCACCGTCTCGGGCTTTGGCATCGGACAGTGCACATCTGGCTTTTTGACGCAAACGGAAAAATCCTTTTCCAGCTACGCGCGCACGACAAGGAAAACAATCCGAACCTTTACGATACAAGCTGCGCAGGACATATTTCCGCCGGAGATTCAAGCCTCGAATCCGCCATCCGTGAAATTCACGAAGAACTCGGGCTAGAAAAGAATCCCGAAGATTTAAAATATCTTTTTGAAGCCAGACAGTCCAGCGTTCTCAACGCCGGAACATATCTAGACAATGAATTCTATGACGTTTACCGAGGATTCATCTCCGAAGACGAAAAATTGAAACTCGTCCCGCAGCCGCACGAAGTCGACGGTTTCCGTTTTTTTTCGCCAAAGGAACTGCAAGCGGAACTCAAAAAGAATCCCGAAAGATTTGTCAGCCATCCCAAGGATTTTGAATATTTGCTGCACCCGGTTGAGTTTTCAGAACTACTCTAATCTATATTAAGCACATGACACTTCAACAGCTGCGCTACGCCATCGGTATTGCGGAAAGCCCTTCCTTTAACAAGGCCGCCGAAAAGCTCTACATTTCCCAGCCGTCCCTCACCGCCGCAATCCACGAACTAGAAGATGAACTTGGCATTATCATCTTTAACCGCACCAGCCGAGGCGTTTCGCTCACCCGCGAAGGGGAAGAGTTTATCGCGTATGCGAAAGATCTTTATCGGCATTATGAATCCCTGCTAGGCCTTTACGGCAAAAACGGGAAACGTCGCAAGAAATTTTCCGTTTCCACCCAGCATTATTCGTTCGCCGTCAAGAGTTTCGTGGAGATGGTCAAGAAGTTCCGCTCCGATGAATACGATTTTGAAATCAGCGAGACGAAGACTCGCGAAGTAGTCTATGACGTAAGCAATTTCAAGAGCGAAATCGGAATTCTCTATCTCAGCGATTTCAATCGCAAAGTCATCGGCGATTTGCTAGATGCGAAAGACTGCGTTTTTCACAAGCTCATCGACTGCAAGGCGTACGTCTATCTGTGGAAAAACCATCCACTTTCAAAGAAAAAATTCATCACGTTTAACGAACTTGCGCCTTATCCGTGTCTATCCTTTGATCAAGGGGAAGCCAGCGCCGAGTATTACGCCGAAGAAATTTTAAGCACAAAAGAATACTCGCAAACCATCAAGGCGAACGATCGGGCGACGATGCTCAACCTGATGGTCGGGCTAAACGGCTACACCCTTTGTTCCGGCATCATCTGTGAAGAATTAAACGGTGGCGACTACCTAGCCATCCCTTTTCGCGATCCGGCAGCGAGCAAAGACATGATGGAAATCGGCTACATCACCAAAAAGAACATGCAGCTTTCTTCCCTAGGCGAATACTACATCCAGGAACTTAAAACGTACCTGGGTGTAGAAAAATAAGAGACTACAAGCCAAAAACTTCTTCTTCGGAAAGACCGGTTACTTCAGCAATCACGGAAACAGCCATTCCTATTTTTTTCAAGTTTTTCGCCAAATCTTTCTTCGCTTCCAGACGGCCCTCAACTCGGCCTTCTGCACGACCTTCTACAAGCCCCTCGGCGCGTCCTTTGGAAAGCCCTTCTGCCCGAGCTTTCTTGCGCTCGATGTACTTTTCGTAATCGACATCCGTCATGTTTTTGGCCTCCGTCAAAAGGTATTCTTCGCTAAAATTACACAACTTCGCAGAATTTTGCAAGCATTCCACGAACGGATTCCCTTGGGAATCGAAGTCCTTTTCGCTGTTGATATTTTCAATCAGACGAAGCCAGCTTGCAAGACGGCTGTCGTCAAACTCATAGTTTCCTTTGCAGAATTTCGAAATTTCCACTATCGTGAGGGTTTCTTTTTCAAAAAAGATTTCGTTGTCCTGATTTTTAAGCTGAACCGTATGGCGATACTTAGAAGAAGTCGGGAAAGTATCGAACATCTGCAAGGCGATAAAATTCAGATTCCGAAGACAGTAAGAATCGCCAGGCATCCGATTTTGCGAAGTATGACGCGCCGTATAAAAGACAAGGCGATCCTTGTAAGTTGAATCGTATTGATGTTGCACCTCTATCACGATACGGTCCGCCCGTTGGTCGTTTGCAACCAAGTCCGAAGTAACCGTCTTGACAAACGGTCCTCCAGGAACCGCGAGTTCGACAAAGCTCAACTTGGTAATGCAATCCGGTCCGTCGAGCTTTAATACCGCATTGAGAAACGCACAGGACATTTTCTCGTTTTCCGGATTTCCAAAGACTTTCTTGAAAATGGAATCGTTATAGACGTAGGCGTACCGATAACGCTTCACGTATTCCGCAATACAAGATTCCGTGTCGCCTTGCTCGATTCGAACCTGGTTGATATGTTTGAGCATTTCTGCATATTGCTGTCTGTTCATCATGAACCTCCGAATTTTGGAACGCACAGTTCCGGTGAAAAAAAAAACAGTCATTCTAGACTGCAGGCGGAGATTCTTCAATGTTCGGACGGAGAATAGAAAATCATAAAATTTTGTAAAGGGAGAAAAGGTAAAAGAAATGTAAAAGAGAAAACGAGCCACCATCAAAAACAAAAGTCTTCCCCTTTTTCTAATTTATCCGAAAACGCAGGAATCTTCCAATGGCAAAAAAAATTCTTATCATGGTCGCAAGCCCCAAGAACGAAAAAAGCGGAACGCTGATTCCGACGAAAGCTTTTGTCGAAGGAATGCTTGAATCAGGCGATTACGAAGCGGAATATATCTTTATCGACAGGCTTCACGTCAAGCCTTGCCGCGGTTGCCTCACCTGCTGGGGACGCCCGGACGGAAGCTGTTTCATCAAGGATGACGACGTTCCCGCCGTACGCAAAAAGCTTGAAACGGCAGATATTGTCATCTGGAGTTTTCCGCTCTTTCTTTTCAGCGTTCCCGGCCAAATGAAAGTCTTGATGGACCGAATCGTGGGAATGGTCCATCCCTACATGGGACAAAAACTGGACGATCCCGACTGCATGAACAAGCCGATGCACGGACTTCAAAACCAGAAGCCCGGGCAAAAAATCATCCTGCTTTCAAGCTGCGCCTGGTGCGATATCGACGTCGTCTATGAACCGATTCGGAAACAATTCGACATCATCTTAGGAAAAGACGGCTACGACCTGATTGTCTGTCCGCAGATGCGAGCCTTGCACCATCGCGGCGGCGAACGCCGATTGAATATGCTCAGAAAACGCTATGCCGCCGGAGGATCCGAACTGGCAAAAACAGGCAAACTTTCAAAAGACGCGATTGACATGATGCAGAAGCCGCTGTTCGGAGACGAAACTTACAGGGAACTCGTCGTCCAGTTCGTCACGCATATGTTCGACCGCGACGATAATTTTTAGGAAAACGCAAATTATCGGCAAATCTTGCTGACCGTGGCGACTGCCTCAGCGGCAATGCCTTCCCCGCGCCCCGTAAATCCAAGCCTTTCGCTCGTGCTCGCCTTGACCCCGATATTTTCCACCGGAATTTGTAGAACGCGAGCGATGTTCGCTTTCATCTGTTCCCGATGAGGGTTGACCTTCGGACGTTCGCAGATGACCACGCTGTCAAGGTTTTCAATCTTGCAGCCGGCTTTTTCGACTTCTTCGCGAACGCGACCGAGCAGCACAAGACTGTCCGCACCGAGAAAAGCGGGATCGGTATCGGGAAAGTACGTGCCGATATCGCCGAGACCAGCCGCGCCGAGAAGCGCATCCGAAATAGCATGAAGGAGCACATCGGCATCGCTATGCCCCAGAAGTCCCTTTTCAAACGGAATATGGACTCCGCCGATGATACACTTGCGACCTTCCACAAGCTTGTGGACATCGAACCCGATTCCTGTGCGAAAAATCTTTTCCATAAAGTCCTGTCTAAAATTGAATTTTTGCCAAATATAATCAAAAAAAAGACGAACTGCGTCCGAGTCCGTCTTTGGGGAATTTTATTCAAATCCTAAAAATTAGCCGCCGGAGAAAGAATCGGCCACACCGCAAGTCCAGCAAGGCAAAGCGCTGCAAGTACCACGCCGATTCGAAGCAAGATCCGGTCAGAAGCCGTTAGCGGACTAGAACATTTACAGGCGCATTCATCCTTCGCCGGAGCAAAAATCGAAACGGCAATTCGCAGATAGTAATACACCGCGACAATCGAAAGGACAAAGCCAAAAGCCGCCAATGCGATATAGCCGGTCTTGACAACCCCCGTAAAAAGGACAAACTTGGCAAGGAATCCCGAAAGTGGCGGAAGCCCGGCAAGGCTTGCAAGGCAAATCACAGCGGAGAGTCCTTCCAGAGGGAAACGGCGTCCGCGACCGCGGATATCGTCTAGCGTTTCATTCTTGTCGCCCTTTCCGCTAAACGCCGAAATCGCAGCGAGCGCTCCGGCAGATCCCAAAGCGTAAGTCACCAGGAAGTAGAACATCACGCTCAAATCCTTGAAAAGCAGCCCGAGCACGATGAATCCTGCATTCATCACTGCAGAGAAGGCAAATATCCGACGAATCGATTTTTGAACAAGCCCAGAGAACGCTCCGATAACCATCGAAAGGACCGCAACGGCAATGATTACCGGGGTGAGCTTTTCCGCACCGGACCGCATCCACAGAGTTCCCAAGGCGGCCAACGCTCCGACCTTGATGACCGCCGCCATAAAGCCCGTCACCGCGACAGAAGCTCCGGTATAGACGTCCGCAACCCAGAAATGTACAGGGGCGGCTCCAGCCTTGAACAAGAGCGCAAAGACCGCAAGGAACACTCCCACCGCATATAAACTTTCGCGACCGGAAATCGCGCTACCGCCGAAATGCGTCGTTCCAGTTGCGCCATAGACCAACGCCATGCCGTAGAGGAAGATGACGCTGAAAACAGCTCCCGTCACGAAATACTTGAAAGTCGCCTCGTTGGCCTTTCTATCCTTGCGGCGCAAACCGACAAGTCCATAGACCGGATAAGCGGCGAGTTCCATTCCGATAAAAAGCGAAAGGAAATCCGTTGACTGGACCATCATCATCACGCCGGCAGAGGCGAGAAGCGTCAGCCCATAAGGTTCGCCAGCCGGAAACCTTTCGCGGGCAAGCGTCACCTGCAAGCTTCCGACACCGAGAAACGCGCAAAGGATTACTGCAAGGCCGAGAACCACCCGCATGGAATCCATCGTCACGAGACCGAAAAGGGATTCTCCCGGAGCGACAAAGCAAAAGGAACCCGCGGAATGCAAAAGAAATACGCTTGCCACCCAAGGCAAAACCTTTTGCTTGTTTTTGTCGGCAATAAACGGTTCCACGGCAATGCACACCATGGCGCCAAGCGCAAGGAGCGCAATCGGTAAAAGATTCACAAGACTAGCGGACATTTTGAGCCTCCACTTGCTTTACATCCAGAACAGCGGAATCCGGCAGGACATCCTTCTGTTCCGAAATCGTATCCAGGACGACTTCGGTTTCTTCGTAAACTTCCGTCTGGGGAATTGCAGCGGCGATAGCCGCCTCGATTTCTTCCTTTCTCTGCTCTTCATCGCTTGAATAGTCAAGCGTTCTCATAATCGGAGCCGGGTGAATTCCAAACACAAGAAGCAGCAGCAAAAGCGGAGCAGTCGCAACCGCCTCGGCAATCGGAAACCGGAAGGATTTCGCTTCTTCGGAAAGTTCCGAACCTTCGCCAAAAAGGACTTGCTGGATGAGGCGAAGCATATAGACCGCAGAAAGAATGATTGCCAAGGCCGCCACAATCGCCGCAATCTTGCTTACGCTCCAAAGCCCGAGAAGGACCAAAAATTCCCCGACAAAGCCAGCGGTTCCCGGAATCGCAATGGCGAGAACGCCTGCAACGCCAAAGAAGAACGCAAAAACCGGATAGCGCCGAGCATAGCCTCCCATCTTGTCGAGCAAGCGGCTTCCGGCAAAGCGTTCCGCCGCACCGGAAAGGATATAGAGGGCCGAAGCCGAAAGCCCATGCCCCACGAGCAAGACCAGAACTGCCGGGAAAATATCCGTCGAAAGGGTAAAGATCCCCGCCACGGCAAGTCCCAGGTGCCCCATCGAGCTAAAAGCCAAAAGCTTCTTGATATCCTTGGAGCGCATCGCCATCAAGGCACCGTAAATCGCCGTGAAAAGTCCAAGCCCCATCAAAATAGGCGCATTTTTCTCCACGACGCTGTACGAAAAAATGGAGAGATTCCAGAGTAGGAATCCATAGACACCAGCCTTGGACATGGAACCGGTCAACACTGCGCTCAAACCTGCCGGAGCTTCGGCATATGTTTCCGCCTGCCAGCCGTGCAACGGGAAAAGCGGAGTCTTCACCCAGAATGCCACGGCAAAGCACCAGAAAAGAATTGTCTGCGTCGATTCGGGCAAGGTCCGCGCTGCCAAAGCAACCGAATCGACATAAGACGTGCCGGAAGCACAGATCAGATACCAGAGAGCGACAGCCATCGGAGCGGAACCGATTAAGGTATAGAGCGCAAAGTGTAAAGCCGCGGAACGCCGTCCCGGACCGCCATACGACCCGATGAGAAGCGCTGCAGGCAAAACGAGCGCTTCAAAGAAGAAGAAGAAAAGCACCGCATCGACCGCGAGAAAAGTCCCGTTCAAGGCGCCAAGCTGTGCAAACATCCCGATGGCGAAATTCCGATAGTTTCCCGAAGTCTTGCTGGCACTGATCAAAGCCGCAAGCGTAATGATGTTTGCGAGAAACACCATCCAGGCGGCAAACCCGTTCGTCGCAAAGGCAAAAGTCACCGCCACATCGATTCCCGGAATCAGGAACCAATAACCAGGAGTAGTCGCATAGTCCCCCGAAACGAGAAGCGAGAGACTCGCCGTAAACAGCACCGAAGAAAGAATCACCGCAAGCCGCGATGCGGAACGGGCATCCTTTCCCGAAGCGGCAAACATCAAAAACGCGGCGAGAAACGGAGCAAAGACAATTAAATACAGCATTAGAAAAGTCCTCCGCAAAGATAGGCGACAATGGCGATGACGCTCATACCGGCAATGCCCAGGCCAACCTGCAAGCGAATCTTGCGAACCTGGAACGCCCGAACACCGTCACCGAGAATCACGACCAGCGAACCGATCGTCCATTGCACAGCGAAAATCAGTTTATCAACGACTCGGTCACAGACCCAGGCAAGGCCTTCAAATGCGGCGACGAACCAAGCGTGGATGTAATCCAAGGCAAAAGTCCAGGACGCCTTTCCGCCGACCGGGGCAGCCGTTTCATTTTTCTTCACCGCGGGGATTCTCCTGTGGGCAAAGAGCTTGTAACCGATAAAGGCTCCGATCAGGGCCGCAGCCGTACCGAGAACCGCAAAGACGAGAACGGAAGGCTCGGCGGATTCCGGATGCTGTACGCGAGCAAGCTTTTGCGCAAAACCGACGACCGGAGAGAGCCAGTTTTCAAACCAGTTCGCTCCACAGGCAAAGACATTCCAGAAATATCCGGCAAAAGCTGAACCGACAGCCAAGACGACCATCGGGAGCGTCATGCAGAGCGGGGCCTCGTGAATTTTTTCTTCCGGAAGGCTTCCACGATATTTACCGAGGAAAGTGAGAACCATCAGACGCGTCATATAGACCGCCGTGATAATCGCCGTCAAAAGCCCAACCGCATAGAAGACCTTTCCCGCCACCGGGGAAAATCCGAACAGGCGTTCGAGAATCAGGTCTTTCGAGAAGAATCCCGAAAATCCGGGGAATCCGATAATCGCCAAGTAGGCAAAGAGCATCACGATAGCCGTAACCGGAGTCTTTTTCAGGAGACCGCCCATCTTGCGCATGTCCTGTTCACCGGCAAGCGCATGGATGATTGCGCCAGCGCCAAGAAAGAGAGAAGCCTTGAAGAATGCGTGGGTGAACACATGGAAAATGGAGACGTCAAATGCGGCAACGCCCGCCGCCATGAACATGTAACCAAGCTGGGAAATCGTCGAATAGGCGAGCACCTTCTTGATATCGTTCTGGAAAAGCCCGGCAACCGCAGCCCAGAAAGCCGTCGCCATGCCGACCACGGCAATCATCGAAAGAACTCCGGGCAACAAAACATACAGCGGAGAAAGTCTTGCCACCAGATAGACGCCGGCGGTCACCATCGTCGCAGCATGAATCAACGCCGAAACAGGCGTCGGACCGGCCATCGCATCGGGGAGCCATGTCAAGAGCGGAATCTGCGCACTTTTTGCGGTGCACGCCCAGAAGAAAAGAATCCCGGCTAGCGTCAAAAGAGGAAGCCCTTCCACGAGCTTATCGGCAAACGCCGGATTCAGCAGCCACGCCACGAGTTCCGTATAATTCAAAAGCGACGATCCGCCGACAGAAAGCAGCGCAATCATTCCGAGCAAGAACCCCACGTCGCCGACTCGGTTCACAAGAAACGCCTTGTTCGCCGCCTTGCAGTTGTTCAGGTCGCGGTTCCAGAAACCGATGAGCAGATACGAGCAAAGCCCGACGCCTTCCCAACCGAGGAATGTAAGAACTAAGGAATCCGAAAGAACCAGGACAATCATGCTGAAAAGGAACAGGTTCATGTAGGCAAAGAACCGAGCAAAGCCTCTGTCGCCATGCATGTAACCGGTCGAATACAGAATGATGAGCGTTGCGATGCCCGTGATGAAAAGAAGCATCGTGCGCGAAAGCCCGTCAAAAAGAAAACCGAAATCCACCGATAGAAGCGATGAGTCTATCCAGTTGCCGAGGGTTTCATGGATGCCGGATTCGGGCATGTTCCAAGCGAGAAGTCCCGTCGCGATAAAGGCGCACAGCGGAAACACCACGCCGACAAAGCCGACAAGTCCTTCGTCCGGTCCCTTTTCGCTGTCGGAAGACGCAAGCGAAATGAGCGTGAGAACGAGAACGCCTACCAGCGGAAATAACGGAATAAGCCAAAGAGGAATCATTTTCGGTCACCCCCTCATACTGGAATAGTTATCGATGTCCGCACTATCCTGATTCCTAAAAATCATGATGATGACGGCAAGCCCAACACACGCTTCCGCTGCGGCAATCGCTATCGTAAACAGCGGAACAATCTGGCCGACAACGCTTGTCGAAGCGGCAAGGGTTTTTGAAAAGCCTACGATGCTCAGATTCACCGCGTTCAAGGCGAGTTCTACGCCCATCAGGATGAAGAAAACGTTCCGACGGCAAAGGGCTGTCGCGATTCCGAGAGTCAAGAGCACAAGGGCGAGAATCTGGACATAAATCGCTTGCATCAGTGAACCTCCTCAGACGTTTCGTTTTCCGGATCCGAAGCTATCCGTTTGCGGGCGAGAATGACCGCCGTAGCCATCGCCGAAAGAAGGACAAGCCCTACGGCAAGGACCAACAGATAGTAGCCGTTTCCGGTAGAAGCCATGTCAAAAAGCGTCCCCGCCGTCAGCGAAACAGAGCCTCGAACCGCTTGCGGATTGAAATCCAGAGCGGATTTTCCGAGCGCGGTCGCCACGACTCCAGCCAAGAGCAGAGCCGAAACCAAAACAAAAGCGGAGACCTTGTCGAAGCGTTTCGTCCGGCTGTCCCGCGCACCGTTCAGCACCATGATGATAAACATCAAAAGCGTCATCACGGCTCCGGCATAGACCATCACCTGTACCGCTCCGACGAAAGGACTTCCGAGAAGTCCGTAAATTCCCGCAAGCGAAAGCATCGTCGTGACCAAAGCGAGCGCCCCATAGAGCGGGTGCTTCGTCAGAAAGACGCAGACGGAACATCCCACGGCGATGACCGACAGGATGATAAAAAGGATCAGAGCTAGCATTTCACCTCTCCCCAGACTTCAAGAGCCTGCTTGTTTTTGCTGCCGCCCGGAGCGACCTGGCTTTGCGCATCATCGGGATAGTCTTTCGGGTCCCAGTTCGTCAAATCGTACAGGGAAACGACGAAATCTTCCCGGCGACGGCGGACAAAGCTCGTTTCGCAAGTATCCATCCGAAGCGCATCAACCGGGCAAGCTTCCACGCAAAGCCCGCAGAAAATGCAGACGGAATGGTCAATGTCGAACCTAGTCGCGCGCTTTTCGATACGACCGTCCGGAGACTGTCCCGCTTCGATAAAGATGCAGTGGGCAGGGCACGCCGAAGCGCACATGAAGCACGCGACACAGCGCGGCGTTCCGTCCGGACGGAGCATCATCCGGTGAGCGGCGCGATAGTCCCGCGGAATGTAAGGCTTTACTTCCGGATATCCCGTCGTAGGCAAAGTCTCGTAGCGGAAAAATCCCCGCAAAAAATGTTTGATCGTCGTGTAAAGGCCGCGGAACGCTTCAAAGATGTAAAGACGCTCCAGCCAATTCATCGGCTTGTGCTTAACGACACGAACCATTAGTTGCCTCCCAGGACTAGTTTGGCGATGACCGCGGTCACGACCAGGTTCAGCAAAGCGATATTCAGCAAGACCTTCCAACCGAGATGCATGATCTGGTCATAGCGGAAGCGCGGAAGCGTCCAGCGGATCCAAATCCACACCCAGCAGAAGAACACCGTCTTGACCATCAGGACAAGGAACTGTACCGCGGCGGTTCCAAGCGCGACTCCAAGCCCATAGACCGGAACGCCCGCCACGACGGAAGCTTCGGGATGAATAAAGAGTCCGCAGACAACCGCCAAAGCGATAAACACGGGAACGGCAACCCAGGCGACAATCTTGTAGAGAAGATATTCCCGATTGATAACTTCCTTGTTCGAAGCCTTGCCCGCATTGTAGGCCCGCAGATAACGGTAAACCATGTGCAGGAATGCGAGGGCGAGGAACGCGCAGATGCCGAACAGAGCCGCCAAGACAACATTCAGATTGGCCTGGGTTTCGGCTGTAGTCATGAACGGAATCGCATAGCCGCCGAAGAAGAGGAACGAAACAAGCATGCTATTGATGGCCACGTGCCCGTATTCACCCATGTAGAACATGCCGAACTGCATCGCACCGTATTCCGTGTGATATCCGGCGACAAGTTCCGGGTCGCCTTCCGAGACGTCAAAAGGCGGACGTCCCGTTTCCGCAATCGCAGCGAGCAAAAAGCAGAAGAATGCGACAGGCTGGGCGATGAATCCCCAGACGTGGGTTTCCTGCCAGGAGACGATACCTTCCACATTGAATGTTCCCGCGAGAAGAACGATTCCCATCATCGAAAGGCCCAGGCAGACTTCGTAGCTGATGCTCGTAGCCGTCGCGCGAAGCGCCCCCAGGAAGGAGAACTTGGACTTGGCAGCCCAGCCGGAAAGCACCGTGCCGAAAACCGACAGCGAGGAAAGCCCGAACATCAGGAGAATTCCGATATCCGTATCCACGTTCGCACCGGGGATGTGCACGACCGTATCGCCGAACGAAAAGTTCAGGGACGCAAAATAAGGAAGGACGCACGGAGTAAGGAGCGTAAGCCCAAACGGAAGCGCCGGGGCAAGCGCAAACAGGATTTTATTCACGCCAGCCGGAAAATACATTTCCTTGAAAAAGAGCTTCAAGCCGTCGCAGGCGTTCTGCACCCATCCGAACAGGCGAACCTTTCCAAAGAACGGAAGCTTGACATAGGAACGGTTCGGTCCCTGCCTATCCTGGATAAAGCCCGCGCCGCGGCGTTCTAGCGGAATGAGCAGCAAAATGAAAAGCACCGGGATGAACGCAAAAGCAAACTTTGCAATGGTCAAAAGCCATTCAATCCATGTTTTCGAATCGATAATTTCCATCATACGGCAACTCCATCGAGCAGTTCGCCCGTGCTGCGGATAGCGTCAAAAGAGAACTTGGAAAGCACCGGGGCAAATTCGGAAGCCCTTTTGTAAGCCTCCGCCGCGCACCGGACCTCTTCACCCGCTAAAGCGAACAGTACGGTGTAAAGCGGAACGAGAGCTTCTTCGGGAGCCGTCGGAGCCGCATTCAGCTTCTGGAGGATCGAGCGGGAATTCACCATCGTCCCGTTCACTTCCGACCAATGGTTCACACCAAAAACCGTCGAGGATTTCTGCGCGGTCAAATCGTTCTTCGGAGAAATCGAGATGCGGTTCGGAATCGTTTCAAGTTTCTGGGCCTTCGTCGCATCGCTTCCCCAAAGATCTGCGGAAAGCGTTACGAGCGTCTTGAATTCCGAAGCGCGGTTCAAAAGTTCTTCAGCCGTCTTGGTGAAGCCGAACAGGGCAAAGCCCGCACGGTTCGCCACCGGATCGCCGCTCTTCGAAATGCCGTCCGGATCCTTTACCTGCGCGAAAGTCCCGACAAAGACTTCGGCACGGTCGCCGAGTTTTTTGACAAGAGCCTTGAGGGCTGCGGCATCTTCGTTAGTCGCCGAGCCGCCCAGGACAAACGCGATTTTTCCGTCGCACGGGAGCGCGGATTTCAGCGCATCGACATCTCCCACAGGCAAGCGGTCCTTCGAAAACTCCTGGAATGCGAGACGGCTCGTATTCGAAAGCCAGGTGCGGTTCACTTCCGGATTGCAACGGGGCATCAGGCGGAAAATGAATCCGTGGTCATGTTCAATCCAGATGTTCGCGCCGAGAGAATCGTCCATCGAAACGCTCGCCGTTTTCGAAAGCATCCAGACACGCTGTTCAAAGCGGAAATACTTCGCGGTCATCGCACCGGTCGGGCAAACGTCTGTCACGCAGAGGTCGTATTCGTGATCGAGCTTTCTTCCGGGGAACGTTGTAATGTAAGTCCTGTCGCCACGGGCCGCTAGCTGGAGCTGTTCGTCGTGGCAGACATCGCGCATCAGCCGGACGCAACGGTCGCACTGGACACAGCGTTCCTCGTCGAGCATCACCCGCGGACCGATATCGACGCGCTTTCCGCCGCGAAGCTGTCCCTTCGTATCGTAAAACTGGTGATCCGGATTTCCGTGGTAGTTTTTGCCGACTTCGGGATACAGGCGGCTCGAATCGCGCCCCGCTTCCACGTAGTTTTCCTGGAGCGTACATTCGCCGGCCTTGTCGCAAATCGGGCAATCCAGCGGATGGTTCAGGAGCATGAACTCGGAAACCGCACGCCGAGCCGTCTTGACGCGTTCGCTCGAACGCGGCGTGAAAACCTTCATCCCGGCCTTCACCGGCGTGAAGCATGAAATAATCAGCATCTTGCCGCGCGGGCCTTCCGTCTCGACTAGGCACTGGCGACAGTTGCCGGACACCGGAAGATAGGGATGATAACAGACGTGAGGCGTTTCAATGCCCACGGCCTTCAGGGCCTCGAGCAGGTTCGTATCGCCCGGAACTTCCACATTCTGGCCGTCAACCTCGATAATTACACGAGGACTACCGGCTGTCGGAAGGTGGGGCATGTTGTAATGATTGCTCATAAGATTACCAGTAAGCTCCCAGACGCACGTTCGATCTCACGCGGGGTTCCGCATGATTCGGGTTTTTCGCAATGTATTCTTCAAAGTCAGCGCGATATTTGCGCGTATAGACATTCAGCGGGCCGCCGAGCGAAAGGGCCAGCGGGCAGATGGTCGTTCCGCCGAATCCCGCGGAGATTCCCTGCAACAGTTCAATATCGCCGTCATGGCCTTCCCCGCGCATCATCGCATCGAGGACGCGGCGGGCAAAACCCGTCCCTTCGCGGCAAGGCGTGCACTGCCCGCACGATTCGTGAGAATAGAAGTGCCCGAGGACGTCCAAAATATCGACTGCACTGTGCGTATCGTTGAATACGATGATAGCACCCGATCCGAACATCGTCTTCAGGGAAGCCATGCATTCATAGTCAAGCGTCGCCGTTGCGCATTCTTCGGGGAGAAGCGGCGGGCAGGAAGAACCTCCCGGAATCACGCCCTTCAGGTTTCCGATTACACCCTGGCAGTATTCCTCGCTCGTGAGCATTTCCATGAGCGGAGTTCCCAGCGGAGCCTCGTAAATGCCGGGACGCTTGACATCTCCCGAAACGCAGAACACTTTCGTTCCGTGCGCGCGGGGCGTTCCCATCTTGGTATATTCTTCCACCGGATGCGAGAAAATCCACGGGAGCGACATAATCGTTTCTACGTTGTTCACGCAGGTCGGAGACGCCCAGGCTCCGGCGACAGCCGGGAAGGGAGGCTTCAGGCGAGGCTGCCCCTTCTGGCCTTCGAGCGAGTTGATGAGAGCGGTTTCTTCACCGCAGATGTAAGCGCCCGCTCCACGATGGACAAAAATATCGAAACAGAACTTCGTCCCGCCGATGTTTTCGCCGAGGTATCCGGCAGCATAGGCCTGGTTCAGCGCCTTGTTTACACTTTCGATGCACGGGAGGAATTCCCCACGGGCATAGATGTATGCGCAACGCGCCCCGAGCGCCCAACCGGCAATGATCAAGCCTTCAATCAGCCGATGCGGGTCTTCGAGCAGAAGATAATGGTCCTTGTAAGTTCCGCCTTCGCCCTCGTCCGCATTGACGACGATATAGACCGGCTTTCCCGTATTGCGCGGAACGAAACTCCACTTCATCCCGGTCGGAAAACCCGCACCGCCACGACCGCGCAGCCCGGAACGCTGGACTCGGTCGATCGCTTCGAACTGGGACATTTCAAAAAGGGAAGACGAAATCGTGGAATAGCCGCCGAGCTTCTTGTAGGCTTCAATATCCTGGGCGTGCTTTCCAAAATTCGCCGTGCAAACTTTCATCGAATCTTGCATGATCAACCAACCTTCTTTGGCGTTGCAGGATCTTCGGGAGGAGGAGGCGCAGCCTTGGCGACCGAAACGCGGGATGGCTTCGCCGTACGAGTTCCGCTCACCGCAACCATCCGGTATTCATCCCCGACCTTGCCTTCGGAATCGACAAACTGCTTGTCCTTGACACCGGGCTTTCCGACTTCGGACCATTTGCCACCGACATTCTTTTCGACGGTCAGTTCCGTAAATTCCGGAGCACCTTTCCAAGTGAGAGTCGCACCGTTCGCATCGACCAGGGCTACAACGTTCAAGACAGGAGACGGCGGTGCGTAATCGGAAACCTGGGGTTTCGCCGTTGCGCCGGGAGCGCCTGCATGCCCGCCGTGGCCTTTTACCATGCCGCCGAGAACTTCGCGCGGAGGTTCTTTCCCGGGAAACTTCTCCTCGCGGGCGTAGCACCACTTGAGAATCTTGTCAAAGCGTTCGGGCGTGAGTCCCACACCGGGCTTCATGACCAGTTCGCCGTTTTCCACGTCCGTCGCGTAGTCGTCATTGACAAGCATCGCCGGAGCGTTTCCGCAAGCGGCCAGACATTCCACTTCGACAATCGTAAAGAGACCGTCGGGAGTCGTTTCCCCGCTCTGGATATTCAGCGCTTTTTGCGCATATTCGAGAATGCTCGGAGCGCCGCGCAAATGGCAGCTGATGTTGTGGCAGAACTGGAGGAGGAATCTTCCGGTAGGAACATGCTTGTACATCGTGTAGAACGTCGAAACGCCGTAAGCGTGCGCCGCGGAACATCCGCAGACATCCGCCGCCCAGCGAATCGCCTCGTTCGGAAGCCAGCCTATGGCATCCTGCGCAAGCCAGAGAACCTCGAGAAGAGCGCCCTGCCCTACCGGATAGCGGGAAAGCAAATCCGAAATGCGCTCCTTGATGGCGGGAGTTTCCAAAAGCGGAGCGATTTCTCCCCAGGAAGGCTGCGCCTGGATCGGGTTTGCATGCCCAAACTGGTCCGCCGGAGACGGCAATGTCTCGACAGGAATCGGGCCGTGGGTGTAGGCAAGCGTATTATTGGCAACGTCGTGAATGGCGCCTTTAACGTGACTCATCTGTCCAATTCTCCCGCGATGATGTTGATGCTCGACAGGCAGGCGATGGAATCCGCAATCATGCTGCCTTCGACAAGTTCGTGAAAAGCCGCAAACTGCGTAAAGCAAGGCGGACGGACCTTGACCCGCCACGGATGGCCGGAACCGTCGGAAACCAGCGTAAAGCCGAGTTCCCCGTTCGCCGTCTCGGAGCCGGAATAATACTCGCCCGCAGGAATCCGGATGCCTTCGAAGACGCTCTTGAACCTTCCGGCGAGAGCTTCCATGTCCTGATAGACGCGTTCATGCGACGGTATGCGGATGCGCGGGTCTTCAATGCTCACAGGTCCCGGAGCGAGACGCTTCAACGCCTGGCGGATAATCTTCACGGATTCTTCCGCTTCGGCGAGACGCACCATGAGCCTGTCAAAGACATCTCCGTGGGTTCCCGTCACCACGTTCCAGTCGTAAGTTTCATAATCCCAATACGGTTCGTCCTTTCGCAGGTCGCTCGCCACGCCCGTCGCGCGGAGACACGGACCGGTCCAGCCCCAGGCAATCGCCCGTTCGCCGGAAATCTTCGCCACATCGACCGTACGGTCGAGGAAAATGCGATTCCGGTCAAAGCACGCGTGGACATCCTTCAGGTTTTTCCCGACCTGCTTGCAGACGGCGAGAACGTCCTCTTCAAAGCCTTCGTAAGTATCGCGGTAAAGCCCGCCGATCCGCCCGTAGCTGTTCGTGAGGCGCGCCCCGGTCAGCTTTTCCCAGATGCGCATCGTCATTTCGCGGGAATCGAACAGGTAGAAGAATCCGGTCGTCGAGCCGAGGTCCTGCGCAGCGGCGGCGACGCAGATGAAATGGTCCGCAATGCGGGAAAGCTCGTTCACGATGACGCGGAGAACCTTGGCTCGTTCCGGGATTTCGATGCCGAGCATCTGTTCCGCGGCGCGGCAATAGGCGAAATTGTTCATCATCGCCGAGCAGTAGTCCAGACGGTCGGTGAGCGGCAAGACCTGTTGCCACGTTCCGCGTTCCGCCATCTTCTCGAACCCGCGGTGCAGGTAGCCGATTTCACCGACAGAAGCCGCGATGTTTTCGCCGTCAAGAGCCGTAATGTAGCGCAAGCATCCGTGCGTCGCACCGTGCGACGGACCGATGTTCAGCACCATCAAGTTTTTTTCTTCGCCTTCAGGAGTGAGAACCTTCATTTTCTGATGCTCCCTGTCAAATATTCAACTTCGTTCGGCAAGATTTCCTTCGGGCGTTCCAGAATGCGGTAGCCCTTGGATTCCAAGCGCTTTTCAAGCGCCGGATACAGATAATCGTTCGTCGAAAGCCACTGGCGGCGGTGTGCCGGGTAATCCTTCCGCAGCGGGTGACCGACAAATTCCACGTGGTTCAGCAAACGGCGAAGATCCGGATGGCCGACAAAATTCACCCCGAACTGGTCATAGACTTCGCGTTCCTGCCAGTTCGCAATCGGATACAGGTCCGAAATAGTCGGAACGTCCAGGTCTGCTCCTTCGGCAAGGACCTTCACTACCAGACGCTTGGACGGCTCATAGACGCTCTTCAACACATACTCGACCGCAAACCGAGGTCCGGCGTAATCCTTCATCCCGAGATAATCAATTCCGACGATATCGAGAAGCATGTCGAGCTTCAGATTGTCCCGGATAAACGCGACGACATCGTGTAAATTTTCACGCCCGACGACGACGGTAAGTCCCCACGGATTCTTTTCGGAGCGGGAAACGCCCCACTTTTCGAGGCCCTTCAAAACGGATTCTTCAAAAGCCTTGCGCGCTTCCGGGGTAGCGACAATCGGTTCCTTTACATTATCGGATGCGACCATTACGGATTCTCCTTCCAAAATTCAGCCTTGCGGATAACGGAATCCTTGAGATGATTCGCCTTTTCCTTGATTTCTTCGGCCTTCTCGCGGGAATATTCGGCAAGTTCGCGTTTCGCCTCGGCGGTCTTCGCCCGCAAAAGTTCCACCTGTTCCCGGACGCGTTCCTTCCGCTCCTTCATGTAGGATTCGTCGGAAAGCTTCTTCTGGATATCGAACATCGCATCGAAGAAGGCTTCGGGACGGCTCGGGCATCCGCCGATATAGACGTCCACCGGGATGATGTTGTCGATTCCCGGTACCGTGCAGTAGCAGTCATAGACGCCGCCGGAAGTCGCACACGCACCCATCGCGATAACCCATTTCGGCTCGGCGATCTGTTCGTAGATGCGCTTGAGAATCGGGGCCTGCTTGTAGGTGATTGTCCCCTGGACCGCCAAAACATCGGACTGGCGCGGTGTAAAGCGGACATATTCGGAACCGATACGCGAAAGGTCGTAGGGGCTTGTTTCCGTGCTCATGAATTCAATCGCGCAACAAGCCGTGCCATAGGGAAACGGCCACAGGGAATTTTTTCGTCCCCAGTTGACGATGAAGTCAAGTTTCGTTGTAAAAAAACTGGCTTCTTGGGCTTCGACTGCCATAGAACGATACCTCGTAAATGTCACGGCAAAAGATAGAAATAAGAATTCGGCCGTGCACGCATCGAGCGGCAAAAGCACAAAAATGAAAGATTTTTTTCAAAAGTTCCCGAAAAGTCGCCATAATCATCTAGTATTTCGGTAGGATATCAGGCGAAAATCTTCCCCTACCGCAAGCCCGGATCATCACCGGCAGAGATAAAAAACAGAAGCTATATTATGGCAAAACATGACCGAATCTATCGCAAAACCGCTTGCCGAAAGGCTCCGCCCCACGACCCTCGAAGAATTCCTGGGGCAGAACAAAATTTTAGGCGACCACAGCATGCTCCGCCAGAGCATCGAAAGCGACAACGTTCCCAGCATGATTTTCTGGGGACCTCCGGGCTGCGGCAAGACAAGCCTCGCGAACGTCATCCGACTTCACACGAAAAAGCGCTTTGTCGCGCTCTCCGCCGTAGAATGCGGCGTCAAGGAAATCAAGTCGGTCCTTTCCGAAGCGAAGACCTACGAGGATTTGGGACGTGGCACGATCCTCTTCATCGACGAGATCCATCGATTCAACAAGAGCCAGCAGGACGCTCTCCTCAAGGCTGTCGAAGACGGAACGGTAACGCTTATCGGCGCGACGACGGAAAATCCGGGATTTGAAGTCAATTCCGCGCTCCTTTCCCGCTGCCAGCTCATCCTGTTTGCGCCTCTTTCGCCCGAAGACCTGTCCCGCCTCGCAAGGCTCGCGCTCAAGGATCATCCCCGCGGACTCCAGCTCCGGGACGTCGAAATTTCCGGGGAAACGCTCCAGAAGCTCGTTTCGCAGGCAGACGGCGACGCCCGATTCCTCTTGAACCAAATCGAATGGATTGCCAAGAACCTGGGAGAACGGAAAACAATTGACAATGCGCTCCTCGAAGAAATCCAGTTCAAGAAGCCGCTCCGCTACGACAAATCGAGCGAGGAACATTACAACCTGATTTCCGCACTGCACAAGTCCATCCGCGGAAGCG
This sequence comes from uncultured Fibrobacter sp., assembly GCA_934691725.1. Classification (GTDB taxonomy): domain Bacteria; phylum Fibrobacterota; class Fibrobacteria; order Fibrobacterales; family Fibrobacteraceae; genus Hallerella. Next base: position 43,589 of record CAKUTF010000019.1, read on the forward strand.
ACCCCGACGCGGCGGTCTATTGGCTGCACCGGATGCTCCAGGGCGGCGAAGATCCGCGGTTCATTCTCCGGCGGCTGATTCGGATGGCGATGGAAGACATCGGGCTTGCCGACCCGAACGCGCTCCTGCTCGCGACAGCGGCACGGGAAGCTTTCGATTTCATGGGCGTTCCCGAAGGCCTTATCGGATTAGACGAAGTGGCCATCTACCTTGCGCTCGCACCAAAAAGCAACAGCGTGGAACTCGCCGGGATGAAAGCGGACGCGATTATCAAGCGGACAGGGACGCTCCCCGTGCCAAAGGCTTTTAGAAATTCCGTGACGAAGGTCGGGGAACAGCTCGGCTACGGCAACGGCTACCGCTACGACCACGACAGTCCCGGCGCCTATTCCGCGCAGGAACATCTCCCGAAAGAACTCGCCGGAACCGAAATCTACACCCCGACCGAATACGGCAGGGAAAAAAGGCTCGCCGACCGCCTGCGGGAACTGAAAGCGATTAAAAAGGAAAAGGGAAAGAGCGGTTCGTAAAGGCTCTTTCCCTGGGGGGGACTAGAAACATCAGCTACATCACATCCCAAAGCAAGCCAAGCCCCGCCTACGCACAGAAAAAACACTTTTTCACTTTTACAGTTGGGACCAAAACCATCACAAGTCCAGAATAAGAATCCAGCCCAACACGCTAGAGCCACCCCGACCAAGCATTAGACAAACCTTTAGCTATTTTTCCTTTATTTTTTTACACTGTTCTTCATTTATTTTATAGAATTCCTCCTTTGTGAAACATTTTGAAAAGAAATGTTTATACATCAAATCAACATTGCAAATTTCGGGACGACAATCGTATATTTTACACAAATTATCTTTTCCGAGATTAACGCAAACACCGTCGCCCCTATCAAAGTCCGCCAAAGCAGGAACCTTTTTCAAGGAGCGACAGCATAAGCCGCAGCAATCGCATTTGAAAGGCATTTCAACAATTTGCCTGCAACTTTCTAGCCATTGTTTTGGATTCCGAGGTCAGTTCGCCATTGTCTTTCAAAATGGGAGTATCTAAAATACTCTTAACCGACTTTGCCAAGGAACATGCCGCTGCTAGCGAATTCTGTTCGTCTCTGCTGAATTTACGGAAATCAGCGGTGCCGGAGCCGTCTTCGTAACGGGAAACGATACCTTCAACCGTCAAAACAGCCGCTTTCAACTGTGTCTTTAACTTGTCAAGCGCATTGGTAAACAGGTTGCATCTGCTTTTTATGGAATCGCATACCGTGCAAGCGGTTTTATACTGGGCTACGATTTCGTTGGCTTTTGCTTCGTTGGCCATAGCATTTTCAAAATTTTCTTCGGCCTTGGAATTCAGGACAAAACCCATAACCGCAAGTGCAGGTCCAGCAACAAGGCCTCCTAATACAGCCATACCTCCAGCCATGCCAAGTCCACCGGCTGCAAGAGATCCCCCACCCAGAAATGCAAGAGTAGCATTTGTTGCTGCGACTCCAGATAATCCTGCAATGGCAGCACCGGTCGAAGCAACGCCCAAAGTCGTCGCGGCTCCATATGCCCCTAAAGCAGTCAAAGCGCCTGCAGCAACACCGCCAACTGTTCCGCTCACCATGGTTTCTGCCAGAGACCCCATTTTTTCCATTTCTGCAAGTTCTTCTTTTGAAATATTAAATTTGGAAAGTTCATCGAGTCCTTCGCTATTACGCAAATCAATATGATGAATTTTTTTGAAAGAACGAACAAATGGCATTACGGCATTGTTTAAGACGGCAAGTTTCGCCGCACCTAAATGTTTCAAGGATTTTTGACAAGCGTTTCTGCTAGTTTGTAGTTCGGTTTTCGCCTTATCTACCGATTTTTTCGCACTACGATTTATGTCTTTAGCTAATTCGTTTGTTTCATGAGCATCATAAGCTTTTTTGGCTCCAAAAAGCCCGGCTCCGATTGCTGCAGCGCCAATGATGAAAGGAATTGGCATGTTGTCCTCCTTGTTGACTGTTAAAGGGTGAAAGCTTCGTCTGATTCCATCAGACATTTAAATTGTTGACAATTTTCAAATTGCGTTTTACGGCCCATCGCATGAGTAATTTGATTTGCTCCGCAAATGTATGAATCGACATCGCCTATTTGCAAAGCTTTATTCATAGCATCAAATGCCGTTTCAAAGGTTTCTGTCGTTTCACGGAGCCAAGTTCTCGCTCGTGCTTCATACTCTTCCCTAAATTGTTTTAAAGCCTTAATTTGTTCTTCGCATTCTTTTTCTATTTGAATGCGACGCGAACGAGCAATCTCCGGAGCTTTCAAAGCATCTCGTATAACGGTCACGCTTACAGAAGCAAGAGTATAAACGGTTCTAGCTATAAAAACGGCTTGCCCTACTGGGGTCAAATTGGCTAAAGCTAATACCGCACTGCCAGCAAGCTGTTTCATACAGTCAACACCGGAAATGCTTCCATTGTAATAGTTGTAAAATGCCGATGCGGCATCGACGACGAAACCAGCAATTTCTGTGGGAGCCTTGGCGTTTTTCAAAAGCTTTGGAAGTTCGCTTTTGTAATGTTGGATCCCGCCATCTATCAAAGTCGAGCCGCTGGCGACAGCATAGGACCGTGCCGCCGATTTTGCCGATTTGACGGCAACATCTTTTACAGCCTCTTCAATGGGCTTACCTTTTAAAACAGCTCCGAAATTACAAACAATTGCCATTCCCCCATCAATAACTGCTCCTGATTTAGCGCCTTCCAAACCAACTTCATTTGCGGTAGCCAGCATTGATTGAGCCGTATACAGTTTAGGGTTTGTACGAGCTAGAAAGGCTTCTTTGCTTGTAGTTTCACTTTGAAGAGTATTTTTACGAATGATTCCGTATTTTTTTAGTTTTGCTTGTTTTGAAGCTATAACAGCTGGATCCGCATTACTTGCCTTTAATGCTTTGATTTCTTGTTTCAGTCTGTTTATCTTCGCGTCTGCCTGTGCTTGAAAATCCTCGTAAAAATCTTTTGGAATTTTGACAGGTGTTCCATTTTCAAAATACTTATCATGTTTAGAACTGCAAAGCTTATCAAATGTTTCACGACCATTTTTGCCGATAAATTTCATCTGAACGCCTGTGCCGGAAATTTCTTTCCAAGACCCATCTGGCATCTGTTCGGTATCGACCACATCAACAAGTTGATCATTAGTCTTGCCTAAATCATCATAACGAAAACTACGAATGTTCTCGCCTTTAATTATGCGTTGCTTATTGATTTTTGTGGTTTCTAAAACTTCAGCTGAAAATCCAGCCTGCTGATGAATGTTGCGAGCAGCCTCTTCTACTGTTTTTCCGAGCTTACTTTCTGCAATACTCTTTAAGCTTCGTTTACTCTGTTCTAAAATTCCCGACTTGCCGTCATATGCAGATAAATCAAGAGACACTGCTTCTCCATAGCGAGAAACAAGATCGTACAAAGCTCTATTTGCTGCAGCATTGCTTAAGCAATCGTCTAAATTCATCCGGCGCACTCTTGACAATGATTTATTTCTTGTCCTCAGTTAAGTCTCATCGCTTGTCCTTTTCGTGGTTGGAAACAACAGGCTAGAAACTTAACAGTCCCCGAGATTTGTTTTCCGGGGATTTTTTTGTTGCTTTCTGCCGCGAATGGATCTACTAGACTGTGAAATTCGCGACGAGTTAAAGAAGTACTGCTTGAACGGGCAGCCCACCCCACTGCAAGAACCATACCAATTTAGCGACGATTCCCCAAAGGCTATGCCATCGCCTCTATTTTCAAAGCGATCGGTTGCATCTAAATTGCCACTCTTACGAATCATCTTTTCTAAATGTAATAAATTTTTCTAAAACGTAATCTATTTTTGCTAAAGTGTTGAAAGGGTATTCTGGATTTGTGACTTATCAGATATTTTTCGAGGAAGCAGAACCAAAAGCGCAAACGCAATTCAGACAAGTCATTCAAGACACGAAGTTCAGTATCCTAGCGAACTCGAAAGGAAAGCCGCTTCTCACGTATTTTCCCGGAAGGGGTTGCAGGCGTATCTTTTTATTTCCATTCCCCAAAGATAGCATTTCCAGCGTATCCGGGCACCCTTCCTAGATTTTTCAGCACGCGAACGGAGCCGGAGCCTTATCGCAAACAACCCGGACAGAGGCCCAGGCTCTCTGAAAGCGGAAAGAAGCATTCGCGCGAGGCAGGGGCGCCGGGCCCCTTGTCCCGGGCCGACACAGCGCGGCGGCCCCCCTTCCCGGGAGCGGGACTTTTCCCCGGCGGCGTTTAAAAAGAGGAGGGCCCCCGTCCGTAGGGACGGGGGCCCGTGGATCCGGCGGCGACCTACTCTCCCGGGCCC
>CAKUTF010000020.1 GCA_934691725.1 uncultured Fibrobacter sp.
TCGACCCGCTCCGAAGAGGCCTTGGTCAACGTTTCCTGCGCGGCTACGATGCTCAGGCGATTATGAAAACAGGCTCTTAGTTGAGAGCGCTTAGAGCTTAGAACCGCGGACGTCTATGTTCAGGGATGAGGGAATAGGGATTAGACCGCAAACGTCTAAGGAAATGAGAAATTAGCAATGAGTAATGAGGAATTGGTCTGTGGAGCGAGCTTTTTCATATGCTGAAGCCAGATTTGTATGAGACTTTACAGTTTGATTGCTAAATCCTAACATCTGATTTCTGTTTCCTGCCTCCTGATTTCTGGCAACTAATAACTATTCATTATTAACTAAGCGCTAAGCTCTCAGTTCTAAGCTCTGGACATGCACCAAAGACTATTCCCTTCTCCCAGATCCCTAATAGCGGTTCGCTAAACAGTCAATTCCTCATTCCTAATTCCTAACTGCCCACTAGCCACTGCTCACTGATTTCTGACTTCTGTCAACTACCAACTATCCACTATCAACTAGGCTCTGACACTGTTTCCTGATTCCTATTTCCTGATTTTTCCCAGCTCTCAACTCTCAACGATTAACGCCTAATCGACCGCATCCGCCAATCTTTTCTCCTTTTGACGAAATTCGAATAAAGTTTTTTTTCTTTGTCGCAAATTATGTATATTGCTGTTATCAAAAAGACCCGTTTGGGTCAAAGGAAATCATATGAATCGTAAAATTCTTGTCGTGGGAGCGCTTCTGTGCGCTATGGGATTTACCGGTTGCGCTAGTTCAGCACAAAAGGCTTCCGAGGGAGGATTCCAGACGGTGGAAACTCCGGCGACGCAGCTCGAAGAATACAAGGCGGAACTTGCCGGTAAGGACATTGCGGCTTCCATCGGGATGGCTGTCTCGAATGACGAGATGATTGCGAGGACCCAGGCTGCGGACGAGGCGCGAGCGGCTCTAGCCGAGGCGACGAAGACCCAGGTGAACCGCTACAAGGAGCAATACGGCAAGAATGTCGATGGCAAGGCTCTCAAGATCTGGGAAGAAAAGGCGAACGAATACACGGAACAGGAACTGGTCGGGGCGAATGTTCTCCGCACGATTACGCAATACAACGCCGAAAGCGGGCAGTACAAGATTTACGTCCTTGTCGCAATGGACCCGGCGAAGATGGCGGAATCGCTGAAAAAGGCCGCCGAGGAAAATCAGGAATTCATGCTCCGCGCCGAAAGCGCCGATATGCAGAAGCGCATGAACGAAGCCGCGGCGAAGTACAAGGAAGAACTTAAGAAAAAATAATCCCGAAGCTTGATACGAAAACGGTTCCGGTAGGGAACCGTTTTGCCTTGTTGCAAAAGACGATTCCTTTGTCCTGTAGGCGAAAATTTTGTGCTGCAGTACTGTATCGTGCGATCAAAATTACAGCAGCTCGACCAGGTCGTAAAAATAATAGAGGTTTCCGCGCTTTCTGTCGTCGGCAAACACGATGTTGTTCGCTGTCAGCTTGTCTAGCAGGCGATTGACCGTGGTATTGGAAAGTCCCGTTTCCCGTTCGATGGCGCGGCTGTTCTGGATCGGGTTTTTGAAAAAACAGCTGAAAACCTGCCGCAACAAGCGTGAAGAGGATATGTCCGAAACTTTTTTCAGACTGGACGTGTAAAGTTCTTCGATTTTTTGAACATTGCCCTCGTATTTGACGCATTGCCTGTCCACGATTCCCAGGAAAAACTTAATCCATTCGTTCCAGGCTCCGTTTGTCCGGACGTCGTTCAGCATTTTATAGTAGCGGAATTTTTCTTTTTCAATCGCTTCGCTCAAAAAGAGCCAGGGCATTTCGATTTCTTTCGTCTTGAAAAGAAACAGCGGAATCAGCATGCGTCCTAGACGCCCGTTGCCGTCTGCGAAGGGATGGATCGTTTCAAACTGTGCATGGATGACCGCTGCATTTACCAGGTTGCGCTCGCCGGAAGTCGGATTGTTCATGAAGGAAACCAGGTTGTCCATGAGCGGTTTCACGCATTTTGCTTCCGGCGGAACAAAAGTGATTTCCTTGGAATTCTCGTTTTGGATGAAATTCTGCCCACTCCGATAGTGCCCGATGGATTCCGTCGTCCGATGGACGTTGCCGCTTAGTAGGATTTGGTGCATTTCCAGGAGCATTTCCTCGGTAAAGGCTCCCGTGCGCATCAGGTAGTCGCGTCCGTACCTTGTGGCTGCGGAATAGTTCCGGACTTCGTTTACATCCTTGTCCGAGTTGTCTTCCAGCGTTGTTTTTTCGAGCGAGTTTTCTAGCGATGTGCGCGTCCCTTCCATCCGGCTCGAATGCAGGCTTTCCTTGATGTACATCGACGCCATGCAGGATTCTCTTGCAATCGATCTCTTTAAAACCGCCGAATAAACTTTGAGTCGGGAAACGGAATCGACCAGTTCATCGATAAAGGTGGATTTGTCGATGCAATCAAAAGCGGATTCGATGTTTTCTGCGACAAAGGGTTTTAGCATAGTAAAAACAAATATATCTAAAACCGTTTATAGAAAACAAGGGCGCATTTGTTTAGTTGTTCACGGATTTTCCGTATTGCTGTATCAGGGAGTCGAGGCAATCGGGCTTAAAGTATAGTTGTTCAAAAACCTCGTACAGGGCGTGGACATTGGCTGTATCGCCGAAATACTCCGAAGCCATTCGCCTTGATATGTTTTCCGGGGCGCGTGAACCAAAAAAGCCGTCTCGAGTCATCACGATAATGCCGCATTTTACTTTTTGCCGGTAATCCAAAAGAGACTTTAGAGGTTCATCTTCTTCGTTTTTTTTCGTAGAATCAGGAACTCCGGCAGAGAAACGTATGATTAGGACATACTTGCGCCCGCCGGGAACAATCGGGTATAATTCAAAAAGGTCTTGGTCAAAATGATATTGTTCCTTTCGAAATACGGAAACAAATTTGGAATCGTTCAAGGTGCGGAAAACCCGAATGTCGGGAATTATCATGTGTCCTTCATCGCATCCGTCCTGCCCAAAGTCTCCTCTGCCAAAATGATATTTCTCTATTAATGTGTCATAACGGGAATCGCCTTGCTTCTTCATAAGAACATCGATGAAACAGTCTGGAGGCCTTAAAAACTGGATATAGGGATGTGCGTTTACAAAAAGAGCGATATCCAGGCCGTTTTTATTGAATCGTCTTGCGTATTCGGAATGGATGTAGTCTGGGAAAGCGTTTTTCCACACGGCAATCCCGAGAAGAAAGTATGGCACGACGATGACATCAAGGAATATAACAACCCATTTCATTCAGACAGCCCTCCCGGATTTTGTTGATGAACGCCCGCTTTGCCGCATCGATGAAAATAGAATTTACAAAGGGCGTTAACGGGAAAAAGTTGAAACGGTTTACGTGCTTTGTTGGCTGCGGCTTGTACGCGTATTTGCTAGGAATCTGGGTTTGCGTCGTGCTTGCCGGAGCCGCCCATTTCGGGGGAAGAATCGCTTGAAGTCCGTTCGTCGGGCGGTTTGAGCGAAACGTCGGAATGTAGGTTTCTGGCATCTTTTTCCTTTGCCCTTGTTTTTATCGGGCGGTTAATGGTTTACCGAAGGCGAAGGAATTTGGTATCTTTGTCTTGCCGATAGAGTTACCCAACTCTTCCGCCGAAGGACCTCCAACTGCAATCGGAGGTCCTTCCTTTTTCGGATGTCTTGATGTTCGCTTTTATAAATATAGAAAAATTTTAATTAAAAACTGTATAAAAACGAAAAACAATAAATGTTTTTGATAAAAAATGTTTATTAGTTATCCTCGGGTTTTCCCATAATGCTCTGCCAGGGAATCGAGGCAGTCCTTGTTTAAATCGAACTTGTCGAATGCTTCGCGCAGACCTTGGACGAAGAGGGAATCGTTCATCATCCGGTTTTCGTATTCGACCAATTCCGCTTTAAACCTTTCCCGTTCTTTCTTTCGTTCTGGCCAGTCACCATAGAATTGGGTCGATACTTTGCAGTGCGAGTGGATGTTCTTGTCGATTCGGGGCAGTTTGCATTTGCCGTAGTACTTGAAGACGATGTCTCCATATTCGTCAAAGCCTACTTCTATCTGCAACTGAAAACGTCTTTCTCTTGCATCGGCGACATAGATGACCGTTTCGGGGGGAAGAAGGGTTTCTTCCTCGTACGGATTCCAGCTGAGTCCGATATTCGGGGTTGCCGCCATATAGGAATATCCGTAGCTGTCTATGGCATCAAAGCATGAAACTTCGTCTATCTCTGGGCTGACATAGCGCGCGTTAAAAGACGACATGTGCAAAAGTCGGTAATCCGTTTCGTCTAAAAACTTATACCATATCCGTATTTCAAAAAAATGATAGTAGTGGAGACCTCTTTGTCCTGGCTTATTGACAAATTCGGCGATTTCCGCATTGCCCGTTTTGATAACCCTTACCTGGTCGGAAAAAACAAACTGGCTGAAAATGTTCCCTTTGACAAGATGGCCGATGGTAAAAAACAAGGCGACCGCTGCAAAGGGAGCGGATACGATAAGGAAAATTTTAGTCCATCCCCATTTCATGCAAAAATCCTCTTAAAATCTTGTTGATGAACGCCTGTTTGGAGATTTCCAAAAGATAGGGATTTATCCTTAAAGTCAGCGGGAAAAAATAGTGCTTGTTTACTTTTTCGACAAACTTTTTCCAACCGCCATAAGAATGGATAAAAGTACCGAACCTGTCGAAGTCCTTTTGCCTGTAGTAACGGTCCATCGCCTCGTAAAAGGACAATCCTCTGTTGTTTACCAAGGAGGCGATATTGCGAGCGTCAATATCGGCATAAAAATCGCCGGTTCCAAAGAACTCGCTGTATTGGGGATGGCTTCCGCCTATGTAATTCAAGGCGGAGTCGCGTATCGCCGCATAACTAAGAGCTTTTTTCTTTCGTATGGAGTCGAGATGTGCCGCATAGGTGAACATGTCGCCTGCCCAGCTCGCCCATTCCGTAGGAATTGCGCAATCGTCGCTGTAGCAATCCATGTACCGGCTAAAGGCTGCATTGAAATGGGGAAAGTCAACGGATATGCCCATATCGGGGAATTCTAAAGAACCAAAACGTCCGCCTTTCGAGAACATGCCCTGATAGTCTGGATGAGTTAAATGGAGCATGAATTTTAAATAGGGACTGGCGATGCCCGATGTGGCGTTCCATTTCAAGTCGTTGTATCCACCGAAATCTCTCAAAACCTGAGCGATTTCCAACGCTCGTTTTCTTTTCCAGTTTGACTGCCATGTAGGGATGAAACTCAATTCATCTATATTTTGGATGGCTTGTAAAAGCGAATCTAAGTCTGTTGCCTCTTTTGATAAGTCTAGCTGTTGTTCGTATGCTGATGGCTGTGCGACATGTGTCGTGTTTGCCGGCGCTTTCCACTGCGGAGAGAGAATCGCTTGAAGTCCGTTCGTCGGGTGGTTTGGGCGAAACGTCGGAAGATAGGTTTCAGGCATCTTTTTTCCTTTGCCCGTGGTTTTTATCGGGCGGTTGATGGTTTACCGAAGGCGAAGGAATTTGGTATCTTTGTCTTGCCGATAGAGTTACCCAACTCTTCCGCCGAAGGACTTCCGACTGCAATCGGAGGTCCTTCCTTTTTCGGTTGTTTTGATGATAGCTGTCATAAATATAGAAAATTTTTAATTAAAAAATTTCATAAAACGAGAAACAAGAAACATTTTTGACAAAAAGTGTATTTTGAACATCTCAATTGGAAATTTCGATAGCCAAGGCAGCCCGCTCGGCGATTCTCCTGGATTTTACATAGAGTTTAAAAAATCTTGCGTTTTCTTTCTCCGAAATTTTCCAAACGCTTCCTATTTTCGTGGAACTATGAAAAAGAAAGAGCCGAACCGTCTGTATGTAGAGCGTGATGTCAGCTGGATGTATTTCAACCACCGGATTCTGGAAGAGGCGAAGAAAAGTTCCGTCCCGCTCCTGGAGCGCATTTCGTTTCTGGGCATCTACTCGAACAATCTCGACGAGTTTTTTCGTGTCCGGGTCGCTTCGCTCAACCGCTTTCTGGAGTTTGTCAATGGGAAGCGGACGGAACGGAAAGCGGTGAAGGCGACGCTTCGCGAAATCTCTGCGTTAAACCGGAAGTATTCCGAGGAGTACAAGGGTGTCTTGGACGATGTCCGGGTAGCTCTGCGCAAAAACGGTTTTTGGCTTTTGAAGGAAAGCGAGCTGGATCCGTCCCAAGAGCGGTTCGTTCTGGATTTTTACAGCGAGCGTCTTAGCGGCTACATCTTGCCGGTCTGGTTTTCGTCCCTGAAGGAACTCGGTTCCGCGGCAGATGACTGCGTTCACCTTGTCGTGGAAGCGGACGGAAATTTTGCCCTGATTGCCTTGCCCGTCCGGCAGTTCGGGCGGTTTGTGCGCTTGCCGGACAAGGACGGGAAACGTTTTCTCATGTATCTCGACGATGTCGTCCGTTTTTGTCTGCCGTATGTTTTCCAGGGAATGGGTTTTCAAAGGTTTCGGGCGTATTCGTTCAAGTTTACGAAAGACGCGGAAATGGACTTGGATTCGGACCTTTCTAACGGTTTTGTCCAGAAGATTTCCAAGGGATTGAAAAGTCGGCGGAAAGGGGAGCCGATTCGGGTGCTTTACGATGCGGACATGCCGCGGAAGGCTCTCGAAAAGCTGCTGTCGAAGCTGAATATCGACGGGATGGATTCCGTCTTGCCCTCTGGCCGCTACCAGAACCACAAGGACCTGATGGGATTTCCGGATTGCGGGCGTGCCGATCTCCGTTACCCGGCGTGGCCGCCGATTCGAAAAAAGGAACTCGAAAAGGGAAGTTTGCTCGATTTAATCCGCGAAAAGGACCGCTTCCTGCATGTCCCGTATCACAGTTTCGACGCCTATATCCGGCTTTTGCGCGAAGCGGCGATTCGTCCCGACGTCACCAGTGTAAAGACGACGCTTTACCGCCTAGCAAAAGATTCCCAGGTGATTCAGGCGCTTGTCTGTGCGGCGCAGAACGGAAAGAAGGTGACCGTTTGCATCGAGCTTCTCGCCCGGTTTGACGAAGCTTCGAACATCGATTGGAGCAAGAAGATGAACGATGCGGGAATCCGTGTCATTTTTGGCGTGCCGGGATTGAAAGTCCACAGCAAGATTACGCATATCGGATCGAAAGGCGGCGATGTGGCGGTGATTTCTACCGGGAATTTTCACGAAGGCAACGCGAAGTGCTATACGGATTTTCTAATGATGACGGCGCGGCCTTCCCTTGTCCGCGAAGTGGAGCATGTCTTCGACTTCATCGAACGTCCCTATCATCCGGTCAAGTTCCATGAGCTGCTCGTGAGCCCGAACGACATGCGGCGAAAGCTCCTGCATCTGATCGACCAGGAGATAAGGAACCGGAAAGCCGGAAAGGATGCTTACATCCTAGGAAAGGTCAATCACATCGTCGATCCGAAAATCGTGAAGAAGCTCTACGAAGCGTCTGCCGCGGGGGTTCGGATTGAAATGCTCGTCCGCGGAAATTCGAGTCTCGTGACGGGAATCCCGAAAAGAAGCGAGAACATCCGTCTTGTGGGAATCATCGACCGCTACCTGGAACATTCCCGGATCCTCGTGTTTGCGAACGGCGGTTCGGAGCGTTACTTCATCGGCTCCGCGGACTGGATGCCCCGCAACTTTGACCGGCGAATCGAGGTCCTCGCTCCCGTCTATGATGCGGATCTCCGTCGCGAACTGAAGCGCATCGTGCATTTCGGGCTGAAGGATTCCTCGCAGGGGAGAATCGTCGATGGATTTGGAAAGAACGTTCCTGTTCCGGGACGGAAGTTCCGCTCGCAGGAAGCCCTCTACGCGGCCTATCAAAAGGAGAACCAATGAAAAAGAATTTGCAGATTCCGGCAAGGCTCGCAGCCATCGATATAGGTTCGAACGCTGCGCGGCTTCTCATCAAGGAACTTTCCCCGGATAGCGAAGGGGAAGAGGAACTTTCCAAGCTGCTTTTTTTACGGTTTCCGCTGCGTCTCGGAACGGACGTGTATTCCTTTGGCAGCGTGTCGAAGGAAAAGGGCGAGCGGATGGTCGAAATGCTTCTCGCCTTTCGCCACCTGATGAACGCTTACGGGGTCGATGTCTATCGGGCGTGTGCGACGAGCGCCTTGCGCGATGCGGCAAACCGGCAGAGCATTTTGAAAAATGCGGAAAGGAAGTCGGGAATTCGAATCGAGCTGATTTCCGGTGAAGAGGAAAGTTCGCTCATCTATGACAACCGCCTGAACCTTTCCCGTTTGCGGGGCAACAACCTGTTTGTCGATGTCGGGGGCGGATCCACCGAGGTTTCCCTCGTCGTGCGCGGCGAAAGGACCGCTTACGCTTCTTACCCGATAGGCGCCGTCCGGCAGATGGAAGGCGCTGTGAAAAAAGACGACGTAAAACGCATGGACGCGGAACTTTCGGAATGGACACGGAATGCGAAAAACGTGACGATTATCGGTTCTGGTGGAAATATCAATAAAATCTATCGAATCGTTTCTAGGGAACGGAAGGACGACGAGATTCTCCCCGTGGAACTTCTCGGCAAGTTTTACCGGAAAGCGGTGAAGATGGACGTTGCGGAACGGATGCGGGCCTTCGGCATCAAGGCGGACCGGGCGGATACGATTGTTCCCGCTGCGGAAATTTTCCTCGCCGTTTCGAAAGCGGTCCGCGCGAAGAAAATCCTGGTGCCGAGCCTTGGGCTTGCCGACGGCATCATCACCGAGCTGAGCCTAAATTTTCGACAAAAGTCTAGGCGTTGAAAATATCCTGGAGATATTCAAGCGCCCCGTTTGACACGGGTTGGAGGCAGGCGCGGGCCTTTGTTTCGGAAATCGTCACGAGTAGCTGGCGCGCGAGGCGCGTGTTGTAATCTCTCGCGAAGCTGAAGTCCGGCGGAAAGACTACCTTGTTCACGCGTTCCCAGTAGTTCCTGGATTTTTCCGTATAGACCGGTGCGATGCCGAAGTAGATTTCCGTATCGGGGAGCTGTTCCGCCCAGAGTTCGAGCATTCCTATGGAAAAGAAAGGTTGCGTGTAGAAACCGTCCGCGCCGGCTTCCTGCTTGCGGAAAGCGTAATCCAGTTCTTCGCGGAACGGGTTTCGGTATGGGTCGAGACCGGCGAAAACCTTTAGCGCCGGGAATTCCCGCTTGACCGCTTTGATTCCCTGGAGTGTCGAGAGTCCCGACGGGACAAAGTCCGGCTTGTCTTTCGGCGGGTCGCCGCCGATGAGCAGCACCTGTTTCAGTCCCGCGCGGACAAGATGCGAAATTTTTTCGATCAGCTCCTTTTCCGATCGGTCGATCATCCGAAAATGCGGGGTCGTCGGCACGGAATTTTCGAGCAGCTTCAGCGAAGGCTCGAACGACTTGATCGGCAGCCGGCGGATTTCCGGGACGTTCACGGACGTGACGAAGGGAAAAGTCGCAAGGGATTCCTTCGATTCGGCAAGGATGCCGTCGAGCGAGCGGGGGACTAGTTCGAGCGCGATGTCTTGGGGCTTTCTGAAACTCATGCCCAAAATATAGCACGGAAACCCCGAAAAGTCAATGCGTAAATGTGAATTTTTGCATAATTGAGCTGCCGCCGGTAAAATCGGGGCGCAAATTCCCAAAAAAAATAATTCCGGATGCTTATAAATCTCGGATAATGGAATTTCTTTTCAAAATTCGCCCAAAAAAGAATAGATTAAAGGGAAAAGGAAAATATATGAAAAAAAATGTTTTCGTCGTGCTTTCGCTCGCTCTCGGGATTTCCCATGCGGCGGTCAATTTCCCGTTTCCGCAAAATTCGAATTATGACGGTCGGGCGACAGTCCTTTCCGACCAGGCATCGGCTGCGGAACAGCTGAAATCCGGCTTCGCCTATTGGATGGAGACTTTTTACAACGAATCCGGGGACATTGCCGGTGTGCGTTCCAACGAAGGTTCGAACGAATACTTTTCGGAAGGCGTCGGTTACGGGATGCTGCTTGCGGTTTACTTCAGCGACAATACGACGAGCTACGAACCCGAATTCCAAAAACTGTGGAACTTTTACAAGAAGTTCATGAACGCGAACGGACTGATGATCTGGAAAATCGGCAACCTTTCCGAGTCCTGGGATCCGGGAAACGGTGCAGCCCTCGACGGCGACATGGACGTTGCGGCGGCCCTGATCCTCGGCGCCTACCAGTTCGGAAATACGGAATATCTCGCGGCGGCGAAAACGCTTCTCCAGAACATGAAGGCGCATGAATTCGAGGCGAACGGAATCCACTTGCCGGGAGACACCTGGGGCGATGCCGGGAAGAACCGCAAGAATCCGGGATACTTTGACCCGGCCTATATGCCGCTCTTTGCGATGGCCGACCCGGACAATGCCGAGTTCTGGAGCGTGACCGCTTACAACGCGAACATGAATTTGTACGAAACAAGTTCGAACGAGGTTTCGACGGGACTCATCGACGACTGGACGAACGCTTCGGGAAAGAGCGAAGACGATTATTTTGGCTACGACGCTTCCCGTGCGCCATGGAGAAACGCGAAGGCGGTCTGCTGGTTTGGGGACGAGCGTGCGCTTGCGATTGACAGGAAAATGGCTGCGTGGGTTTCGACCGTCGCCCCGTCGAACATGAAAGGACCGGTTCTCCGTTCGAGCGGCGAACTCGGAAACGACCACAACAGCACCTTTGTCGCTTCCCTGATGACTGCGTTTGTCTCGGACGCTTCCTACCAGGCGAACCTGGACGCCTACTGGGCGGAAGCGGTGAATCTCGGAAAGGAGAACTATTTCAACCAGTCGCTCAAGCTGTTGAACGGACTTCTCGTTTCGGGCAATATGCCGAACCTTGCGGCGGGCAGCATGCCTCCGGCAGGAATCGCTCCGAAAATTTCACCGAAAAAATTTTTCCAGGTGAACGGAAAGAACATTGCTCTCGAAGTATCGAAAAATTCCCCGGTGCAGGTCGATTTGGTTAATTTGTACGGAGCCGTGGAAAAGACGCTCTTCCGCGGGAACGCCTCCGGCGTCTTGAACCTTTCGGCAGACGGCGTGAAAAGCGGCGTCTATGTGCTGCGCGTCCGGGAAGGCGCGTCGCTGTGGACTAAAACACTCCGGCTAGGCTTGTAGCGACATCCCTGTCCGCCGGGAGCCATTCGACGGAAGAGAGTTCCTTTCGCGAAAGCCAGCGGGCCGCCTTGTGTTCGCGGAGCGTGATTTCTCCCTCGGCTATCGTACACAGGAACGTGTGCATCGTTAGGTGGAATTTCGGGTAGTCGTATTCCACGGTGGCGATGAACTTTTCGATTTTCACGTCGATGGCGAGCTCCTCCCGGAGTTCGCGGACAAGGGCCGCTTCGCGGGTTTCCCCCGGTTCGATTTTTCCGCCCGGAAATTCCCACAAGCCTTTGAACTCTCCGTAACCGCGTTCCGTGGCGAGAATTTTGCCGGAGGCTTTGTCCTCGATGATTCCGGCGACTACTTCGACTGTTTTCATGGCGGGGAAGGTAGAAAAAAGAACCAGCCCCGTCTTTTCTTTTGTATATTCCTTACCCCGAGGTTCCCATGTTCCGAATCGTCTCCATTTTGTTGTTTGCTTGCGTGATAGGCTTTGCCGCGACTCCCGAATTGACCGTTTCCGTGCCGCTTGCGCCTTATGCGAAAATTGTGAACAAGGTGGCGGGCGATTTGGTGGATGTGGTGACGCTCGTGCCGAAAAACGCGAACCCGCATACGTTCGAGCCGAAGCCCGACATCCTGAAAAAGTTTTCCGGCGTCTCTATCTATTTCGGCGACGGTTCGGGGCTTGACAATGCGTGGCGTCCTCGCTTTCTGGGCGTGAATCCAAATGTAAAGGTCGTCGATATTTCGGAAGGTGTTTCGTTTATCGCGGAGGAACATTCCCATGAAGAGGCTCACGGAGAGAAACACGGCGAAGAACTGGATCCGCACTTGTGGAACTCTCCGCGGACGGCGATTCTGCTGGCGTCGAACGTTTGCCGGGCGCTGGTAGCGGCGGACGCTTCCCATGCGGGAACCTACCGGGCGAACCTGGAAAAGTTTTCGAAGGAACTCTCCGAGCTGGATGTCCGGTTCGCGGATGCGCTGCGGGAGCTTCCGGAAGAACGTCGGACGTTTATCGTTTTTCATCCTTCCTACGGCTACCTCGCGCGGGATTACGGCTTGAAGCAGATTGCGGTCGAGATGGACGGCAAGGAACCGAAGCCGCGCGATATGCGGAACCTGGTGACCGCTGCAAAGAAAAATCACGTGAAAACGGTCTTTGTTCAACCGCAGTTCAGCCGCCGGGCGGCGGAATCCCTTTCGAAGGAAATCGGCGCGAACATCTTGTCAATCGATCCGCTCGCCTATGATTTCGACGGGGAACTCGAAAGGTTTTTGAACGCCATTCTGGAGGAACGCCGATGAATCCGTTTCCGGCAATTGAAGTCCGCCACCTTGATTTTTCCTACGAGAGAACTTCTGTTCTTTCGGACGTGAATTTTTCCGTGAACCGGGGCGACTTTTTAGCGATCATCGGGCCGAACGGCGGCGGAAAGAGTACGCTGATGAAACTCATCGTCGGGCTTTTGAAACCTTCGGCGGGGGAGGTTCGCGTCTTCGGCGAGAAGGTTCCTTCGAAAAAAGTTTCCCTCGGCTATGTGCCGCAGAACACGAACCGCAACCTGGAATTTCCGATTACCGTGGAGGAAACCGTTTCGACCGGACTTCCGCATTTTCGACCGGATCCGCCAAAAGTCTTAGAATTTCTCGAAACGGTGCATATGGAAGCCTTTGCGAAGCGGCGTCTCGGGGAGCTTTCGGGCGGCGAACGCCAGCGTGTCCTCATCGCGCGCGCCCTCGCCTCTGAACCGCAAATCCTTTTCCTCGACGAGCCTTCGAGCAACATCGATGCGAAGGGGCAGGAAGATCTTTACGGGCTTCTCGCCCAGCTGAACGCGAAGATGACGATTGTCATCGTGAGCCATGACCTGATGGTTCTTTCCCGCCATGTAAAGAGCGTCGCCTGCGTCAATCGGACGGTGCATTTCCACTCCGGGTCGGAAATCACGCCGGAGATGATGCAAAATATGTATGGTGCGGAAATGGAGCTTGTCGCGCACGACGTTTCGCACCGGATTTTGAACGCGCATTTTCACTGACATTTTCCCTTGCACAAAAAAAGCCGGGCGAAGCCCGGCTTTTGCAGTTTATGAGTCCGCTTACTTGATGGTCGTTGTGAAGCGGAGCGCCGCGGCGACGTCTTTCAGTTCCTTTTCGCTGAAGATGTTCAGCTGGGCTTTTGTGCGACCGTATGTCTTGACGAATGCGACCGTCCAGGCGAATTCGTCCGCGTCCGCATTCAGTTCGTCGCGGTCCTTGACGTATTCGACTTCGAACATCAGATGGTCGAGGAATCCCGCGGTCGGAATTTCTAGCCCGACGTAGAACGGGAGATAGTCGGAGCCTTGGGCGTATTCCGGCTTGATGGCGCTTCCGTTCTGGATCGTTTCCGCGTTCACGTCGGAATCCTCGGTCGTCTTGATGTAGGCGACTTCCCCGTAGAGGCGCAGGTTCGGGATCAGCGCGTAAGATGCGTAGCCGGCGATGCGGTGCGTCTGTGTGGCGGCCTGGTTAAAGGCGTCAAAGGCGTTCACGCGGTAGGCTACCGCGAGTTCGAGCGGAAAGCAGAACTTGACGCGTTCTTCGAGCCTCACGTATCCGGTGTTGAACTTGCTGTCGGCGGTAGCGACCATCGCCTTGAAGGCGGAAGGCCCGAAGTTCCAGCCG
Organism: uncultured Fibrobacter sp.; assembly: GCA_934691725.1. Taxonomy (GTDB): domain Bacteria; phylum Fibrobacterota; class Fibrobacteria; order Fibrobacterales; family Fibrobacteraceae; genus Hallerella. Next base: position 13,792 of record CAKUTF010000020.1, read on the forward strand.
AGTTCAAAGGCGTCGTGCGAATAGTCGCGCATCATCATGCCGCGCCTGTTGAGCGCCGGGTCGATGTAGGTTCCGAAGTTCCCGGAATTGCTCCAGTCCGTTTTCCAGTGGCCGAGCTTCAGGTTCAGAGCGTGGTCTCCCAGGCGATACTTGTAGTTTGCCCAGTAGAGGTCCGCGAGAATCTTGTCGTATTTTTTGCCGTCGATCGAATTGCCGAAGTTCGGGCCGAACATGCGGATCATGATTTGCGCGTCGAAATCTTCGGACTTGTACATGCCGCCGATGTTTGCGCGGAACCAGAAGGATTCGAACCAGTTGTCCTGATTGTTTGCGACACCCTGGGTCTGGATGTTTCCCTTGAACGAAAAGTTTTCCGCGATGTCCGCTGCAAAAGCGTTAGACGCAAAAGCCAGGGCGATTACGGATGTCAAAATTCTTGACTTCATTTTTTCTCCTTGATACAAGTGCGTCAAATCTATTAAAAAGCGGAGCGGTTTGAAAGGGACGCTTCGGAAACGGCAAGAAAGGGTATCGCTTTCTTGCTCATGGTTATCCCCAGATGATCTCTTCATGGAAAATTCCGATATTGCTGCAGAACATTCGGCACATATTTTCCGCTTTAAATGTATTCCACTTGTCGATGTCGCCGCAAAACTCGGAGTTCGCGAACATTTCTTCCATATTCGTCACATTCGACACGTCCCAATTAGAAATATCGCCGCTAAAATCGGAACAGAAAAACATCCGGCTCATATTCGTCACGTTCGACACGTCCCACTTGGAAATGTCGCCGTTAAATCGGGAGCCGAAAAACATGCCGCTCATATCGGTTACGTTTGACACATCCCACTTGGAGAGGCTTTTGGTGAATGTTCCCTTTTTTATAAGTCCTTTGGTTATCCATCCATTAAAATGGGAACCCTGGAACATGTGATTCATGTCTTTGACGTTTGCCACGTTCCACTCGGAAATATCGCCGTTGAACTTTGACCCGGAAAACATGCCGTGCATATCGGTTACGCTTGAAACGTCCCACTTGGAAATGTCCCCATTGAAACCAGATAGCAAACCTGAAAACAGACGGCTCATATCCGTAATCTTTGATACGTCGATAAAGTTCAGGTCTGCTTCCCAGCCTTCTTCATCGATTGTTTTTTCGATAAGCTTTATCAGATGTTTTTTGTTCTTGGCGATAACTTTTGTTTCTGATTTGATTTTTGCGGGTTTCGCGGGGAAGAAGGGAATCTTTGAACTGTAAAACAGCATCTTCCGATCCCTTAATTTGGAAAGATTCCACTCGGAAATGTTACCGTTGAAATCGGAATCGTCAAACATCTCGCTCATAAATTCCACATTTGACACATCCCACTTGGAGATGTCACCGTTGAAACGAGAGTTGTTAAACATATACATCATATTCTTCACATTTGACACATCCCACTTGGAAATGTCGCCGTTGAACTTTGACCAGGAAAACAGGTCGCTCATATCCGTCACGTTTGATACGTTCCACTTGGAAATGTCGCCGTTGAAACGGCTGCCCCAAAACATCCAGTTCATATTTTTCACGTTAGAAACATTCCATTTTGAAAGGTCTCCGTTGAAAATTGAATCGGAAAACATCCAACTCATGTTTGTCACGTTGGAAACATTCCATTTTGATATGTCACCGTTGAATTCGGAGTCCGCAAACATAAAGTTCATTGTTTTCACATTCGAAACGTTCCATTTGGAAATGTCTCCGTTGAAATGGCTGCCCCGAAACATCGAGTTCATATCTTTCACGTTAGAGACATTCCATTTTGAAAGGTCCCCGTTGAAAATTGAATCAGAAAACATCCAACTCATATTTGTCACGTTGGAAACATTCCATTTTGATATGTCACCGTTGAATTCGCAATCGCAAAATATTCCGTGCATATTGGTTACGCTCGAAACATTCCAGTTGCTGATATCTCCATTAAATTTGGAATCCATGAACATTCCGCTCATATCCGTAATCTGCGAAACGTCGATAAAGTTCAGGTCGCATTCGTAGCCGTCTTTTTGGATTGCTTCGCGAATCAGGGCTTTCAAGTGCTTTTTGTCCTTGGCGGTAACGCTTTTTTTGGTCATAAATCCCTCGGTATGCAGAAAAAATCGGAAAGAGTCGCTTGCGCCCCTCTCCACGTCAAATATAGACAAAAAAATGAAGAAAATTCTCGAAAACTATTGACTACGTTTTTTTTTTCTTATACTTAAGGCGTAAGGGCAAAGCAAGCCCCTTGCCTTGACGAGGAAAGATTTATTTCTCAAAAAGGGGAGCCGGCTTGCTTTTCCGAATGTTTCGAGGAATGACGATGAATGATTATGAAGCCGCGATTGGACAGATTCCTTTCTACCGGGTGCGTCCGTTTCTGAAGCCTTTCGTGGGGAAGCGTTACGAATCGGTTGCTCACCGGAAGCTTTTAATTGTCGGCGAGAGCCATTACGCGCCGGAGGGGGAGACGCTCCACCGGAATGTCGAGGGCTGGTATGACGGCTCTACCCAAGTGACCGAAGCGATGCCGCTCTACTGGAATTGCTTCACGCGGCGGACTTTTGCCGATTTCAAGGCCGGGCGTTTTTCGAAGGCGATACTCGGGGAACTAGGCGCGCTTTGCGGAGCGGAAAATCCCGCGGAAGAAGTCGCTTTCTGCAACTACTTTTTGCGCCCGGCGGATAACAGTGTAAAAACGTTTGGAAAAATCTGCACGGAACTCGACCGGAAAATGTCCGCGGAAAACTTTGCGCGCGTGTTGGCGGCTCTTTCGCCGGATGTCGTGTGCTTTGCGTCGAAAGAAGCGATCGTTTCTGCAGAAAAGTATTTCCCGAAATTTTTCGGCAAGGAAATTTGGAATCGGGATTACGGTTACGTTTTTTGGGTGTATCATCCGTCGTTTGGAAATTGGGACCGCCATACGGACGATCCGAATTTCCACGGGCTTACCAGCCGGGAATTTTTCCGGGAACAGCTTTCCGAAAACTGGCTTTTAAAAGTTTAACATAAACCAAGGAGATAGCTATGGGTTACTATTGCAAGAAATGCGGGCGTTCATTTAACAATCTTCAGGTTTTGGTGAACTGTGGCTGCGCCAAGGGCGGTCGCTGCGAACCGCTTTAATCGGGGAGAAGAAAAAATGGATTTTGAAAAGTTGAAAAATGCAGCGGCAAAGGCCGCTTCGACGGTGGCGGAAACCGCGGAAAAGTCTTCGGCAGTGCTGAAGTCGGCGGAAAACTTTACGTCAAAGCTAAATGATGTCGCGAAGAACGCTTTTGCGGAAAAGGCCGAAGCGAAAGAGGTTCCGAGCGCTCCGCACGATGCTGAAAATGCGCAAGTCGGGGAGGTTTCGGATACAAATCTTTCCGAAAAAACGGTCCAGGGGCCAGTCAATACGGCTGCCGTTCATATCATCAAGGCGGTAAGCGTCGTCATCCCGGCGGCAAAAGGGCTTTTGAAGTTTGCCGAGAAGACGTCTAAGACCTTGACACTTATCAAGTTTTTCTTGATTGCGATTCTGGTCTTTTTGGCCTTGATCTTTGTCGGTGTTGTCGTTTCGATTGTGGTGTAGTTAAATCTTCAATGTTAAAGGATGGTGATGATGCCTCTTTGGTTATACATCGTAATTGCCTGTAGAAAAAGGGGAGGCTTTGAATTAATATGAGCTTAAAAGGTTTTAAGAAAATCGCAAAAGTCGTTAGTGGTGTGCAGGCTTATCAAGACCGGAAGGAAGCGAATGCGATAAAGGCTTCGTCGGAAGAACTCTATAATCATTGGAAAAAAGAATCTGAGGTTGTTGGAAAAAGTGTAAACGACTCTATTGCTAATTTGCGTGAAGTTCGATTGAATTGCTTAAATACGCGAGGTCGTTTTTTAAGCTGTTTAAGAGATTTGAAGCAAAAGAATAAAGGTTTGGCCTTTGAAATTTTAGATGATATCGAGACTTCTCAAAAAGTATTAAATGAGCTTGGGTCATTGGAAATGAGCTCATCCGAAATTCTTGAAGGGACTGTAACGACTGGGGCGTTGGGGACAGTTGCTTTTTTGGGTGCGAAAAAAGTAATTCCTGGTGTCGTAGAAGATTTTGTTAAAAATTATGGTACAGCATCAACAGGGAAACCCATCAAAGAATTGAAAGGTGCTGCCGCTAATAATGCTATGTATGCTAACCTTGGCGGCGGTTCGATTGCTTTGGGTGGTGGCGGAATCGCTGCTGGTAAAGTGGCTATGGCGGCGATTACCATGAAAGGAGCAGTTGTGGCGACTGGTGGCGTGGCAATTGCTACTGTCGGAATTATAGCTTCGCGTCATTTTTCAAAAAAATTGACAGAGGCCAAGGAATATGAAAAGGCGGTATCAATTGAAGTAGAAAAATTAAAAAACAACATTACTCTATGGCAAAGCCTTCAGCAGAGAGCTAACGAACTAAAAGAGGTGACGCTTGAAGTAGAAAGCAAGGCTATAAGGGCTTTAAATCTTTTGGAACCCTTGGTGCCCGATTTTGATTTTGGTTCAAATTCTCATTTAAAGTCTTTCCAACAATGTGGTTTGTTCATAAAAGCCCTAGTGGAATTGGTAAATGTGCCACTGACCGATGCTCAAGGAAATATGACTTTAGAAAGTGAACAAATCATTCAAAAGACGCATACCCTTTTAAATTCTGAACTTGAGAGGTCTTGATGTCGAATAAAGAATTAACGGAAAAGGATTTGACTTTTACGTTGCTAAAGCCAAATGGTTCCGGTTTTCAGATTAACGCTCCCGTTGATGCCCTGGGGGTTATTTCGAATATTGTAAATGCGGCGTCGGCGGTTGGTCAATTTTGCGAACAGGAAGAAACAAAGCGATGTGAAATTGAAAAGGAAAAGCAAATTGCGATAGAGAAGATTAAAACCCAACGAGAGATATTTTTAACCTATTTGGATAAAACTTTTGATGAACGAAAAGCGAGCTTTGCGAAATATTTTGATGTGGTGGATGATGCGATACAAAAGGGAAATTTGCAACAATTAGCGATAGGATTGAATCATATTACCGATTTGGCAAAATCGTCTCCGTTCAAGAATCTTCTTGATTTAAAATCAGTCGGAGCCGCTTTGGAGAATAAAAATACAGAATGGGATTTTTGACTAAATTCCCCCTCCTCCTCGCCGCATCCGTCATCGCGGCAAGCACAAATTCCGAACCGATTGTCTATGGCTACGGCGAAGGCGTCTATACGAAGCTTTCTTTTCCGGGAGTTCGTGCGGAATGCGGAATGGCGGCGGAACTTGCCAAGCGGGGAATCGTTACCGAAGCGGTGCCCTACGAGCCGTCTCCCGATGTCGGTCGTGTGCAGCTTGTGACCATCGAGCCGGACAAATTGACGGATACCGTTTCGGCGGAAATGACAATCCGGCGGTCGATGCTCTCGGAACGCGTTGAGAACCCCTTGGTGAACGATCCTGTCGTCATTCTCTTTAATAGCCTTTTCAAGACCGGATGGGGCGAACAGGGGAACCGCTTGCCGCCTTACCCGCGACAACTGGATGCAATGGGGGAGAGCGATTTTTTGACGCCGAAGGCTCTTTCTTCGGAAGAGGCGTTTTCCGCCCGTTTTCAGGTAGCTGTCGAGAAGAAAAATTCTTCGCCTGCATTGCATTTCTGGGGAAGTTTTAAGGCGGAAACAATTGACGATTTGGGTCGCGAATTTTCCATTTACTATCCTATCCAAAAGAACGAGATGAATGGGAACGGTCCGTTTTTTTCCTACAAGGGAAGCTTTTCAGCGACATTTCGGGATGCCGCGGCGGATGTAGCTTATGAAATCGAAGCAGCCCGAGGCGTCCCGGTGAAGACGGTCGTGTCGATGGCGGGAAAGGTTATCAAGGAATGCAGAGTGGCAGGCGATGCGTTTGACTGGGCTAGCTACACGCTCAACTGCAAGGATTTCCGCTTTTCCAAAACATTTCATTCGACGCCAAAGATCCGCGAATATGAAATCGCGGAAGAGGCGGAACCGTGAAAAAGTTCGGAGAATTAAAAATTCAATGCGTTTAACCAGAAGGAGGCCGTGATGAAAACTTTCAATCTTTCGCTTTCGGGGCTTTGCTTTGCAGGGCTTTTTCTTGCCGCCTGCGGCGACGATGTCACAAAGGTAAGCAACGTGACGAACGAGGTGACGGGAATCGAAGTCGTCGCATCGGCGGATTCGCTCGGCAAGTGTACGGCGGATCATTCGGGCGAAGTGATGTTCGCGCGAAAGGAAAACTCGGTCTATGTGTGCGCGGATTCTGCCTGGACGAATGTTTCCCCGGCGGGTAAGGACGGAATCGATGGCGCAGACGGTGCCAAAGGCGAAGATGGCAAGGACGGAAGCTCGTGCGTTGTTTCGCCGCTTTCCGATAGTTCGGGCTACAAGGTTGTCTGTGACGGGGATTCCGTCGGCGTGATTCTCAACGGGAAAGACGGCTTGGACGGCAAGGATGGGGCTGATGGCGCAGACGGCGATAAAGGCGAAGCGGGGCAAGACGGCGTGGGCTGTTCGCTTGCGGACAACGGCGACGGCACCTTGACGCAGGTCTGCGGGGCGGATTCGGCTACTTTGTATAAGGCGTTTTGCGGAGAGAATCCGTATGACCCGGAAAAAAGCCTCTGCGACAGTCGCGACGGGCAGGTTTACCGGACGGTCAAAATCGGCGAACAGGTTTGGATGGCGGAGAACCTGAACTACGCGTATGAAGCTTCGACGGCAAAAAGCTTTTGCTATGAAAATTCAAACGATTCCTGTGGCAAATACGGCAGGCTTTATATGTGGTCCGCGGCGATGGATTCGGCAGGCATTTTTGGCGAGAGCGGAAAGCTTTGCGGTGACGGCGTCGCGTGTTCTCCGTCCGCAGTCGTTCGCGGTGTCTGCCCCGATGGCTTCCACTTGCCGGATACTTCGGAATGGAATGCCCTCGAAGCGTTTGTATTAGAAAATAGCGGCGGGGAAAGCGTCGCACTGAGTCTCCGGTCGCAAAGCTGGGAGAAAAACGGCGAGGCCGGTCTGGACCTCTTCGGGTTTAACGCGCTTCCGGCAGGAAATCGAAACAATGACGAGGAATTTATCCGTGCCGGCGGATATGCCCTGTTTTGGACGGCGACAGCTGTTGATAGCGCGACAATCGGAGCCTTTTGTCGTTACCTGAAGAATGGCGATTCCGGTTTGCTTCGGGATACTCCGTTGAAAAAGAACGCCTTCTCGGTCCGCTGCATCAAAGATTAGCCCGGGCTTTGTTGATGGATTTCAGGAATCAGTGGTCAGAGGCTAGTGAGCAGTTAGCAATGAGGAATTGGCTGTCTAGCGAGTTCAGAACTTAGAGCTTAGCTCGACAAGCTCGCTAGCCTGTCATTATCGGGCTTAGCTCGACAAGCTCGCTAACCTGTCAAATCCCATTCCTTAAAGGGGATTCCCCGGTCAAGCCGGGGAATGACATCGTAGCGAGCTGGGGAATGACAGAAGAGCATTAGAGCTTAGATTTACAGGCGTCGATGTTCTTGAATCTCGGAAGTTTAACGTTCGCAGACTCATTTCTCATTGCTCATTGCTAATTGCCTTAGACGTCTGCGGCCTAATCCCTCGTTCCGCAGGATGGCGGGCGGGCTTGCGAATGTCTAAAACGGGCTTTGCAAAAACGGTTTGATATTTTTATGTTTTTGCCTGTTAAAAAAGTTTTTTGTAAGGAGAAATGTATGACGAATTTAAATGCCGTAAAATTTTCGCTGGCTTTTGGCGGATTGCTTTTGTTTGTCGCCTGTGGTGACGACGTGACAAAGGTTACTGAAGTATCGAAATCGGGCCTTGAAGTCGTTGCGTCCGCGGATTCGCTCGGTAAATGCACCGCGGAACGTTCCGGCGAGATGAAGTTCGCGTCCAAGGAAAACGCGGTCTTTGTCTGCGCGGATTCCGCCTGGAAGAATGTTTCCGCTGCGGAAAAGGCTTCGTGTTCTGCGGAATCGCTAAAGGACAGTTCGGGCTACAAAATCGTCTGCGGAGGCGATTCGGTCGGGGTCATGCGAAACGGAAAGGACGGCAAGGACGGTGAAAAAGGAGAAGCCGGTGCGGACGGGAAATATTGCACGGTCGAGGAATCGCCGCTTCTCGATTCGGATCTTGGGCGTGGCGGCTATCTGGTCGTTTGCGGGGGCGATACCGTGGGAACGCTCCGGGACGGTCTCGCGGGCGAAGGCTGCTCGGTTACCGACAACGGCGATGGAAGCGTTTCGCAGGTATGCGGGTCGGACACGGTTAATTTGTACAAGGCGTTTTGCGGAAATAAGCCTTTTGATCCGGATTCGAGCTTCTGTTACGAGGATTCTGTCGTCGCACGCTGTGGCGGGAAATCCTATGACCTGTCGGAAAGTTTCTGCCTCGGTGATTCGATTTATGCGCTTTGTGGAGGCAACCGGTTCGACCCCGAAACGGAATTCTGCTATGCTGATTCCATCGTCCCTTTATGCAATGGAAAAAGTTACGGCTTGGACTCCAGTTTTTGCTATGGGGATTCGGTCGTTGCGCTCTGCGGTGGAAAGACTTACGACCTGCAGGACGAAACTTGCGAAAACGGAATTGCTTACGGCTCTGTCACCGACGTCCGCGACAACCAAATCTACAAGACGGTTCGAATCGGCGAACAGGTTTGGATGGCGGAAAATTTGAACTACGTCGATTCCCTGATGAAAACCGTAGGTGGAAATTCTTCAAGTTTCTGTTACGACAATGATTCCGAAAACTGCAAAAAGTACGGTCGGCTCTATTTCTGGTCCGCGGCGATGGATTCGGCGGCAGTCTTTACGGAAGACGGCAGGAATTGCGGCTGGCAGGGAGTGTGTTCTCCGGCGTATCCCGTCCGCGGAATTTGCCCGGTAGGCTGGCACCTACCCGATTCGACGGAATGGCGTATTTTGAATGATTTTGTCGCTGAAAAAATCGGCAGTGCGGATTCCGTAGGCTACGCGCTGAAATCGGCAAGCGGGTGGAAATCATACAACAATAAAACGGGTGGATCGGACGCTTTCGGATTCGGAGCTCTCCCGGCTGGGAACATCACCGATGGTCGGTTCATGGGTGTAACCATCTCAGTGGAGTTCTGGTCTTCTACGAAGATTTGTAATGAGGGTTCTAATATCATCAATTCCGCTTATACCTGGATTTTGTACTTCGCTAGAGAGAACTTTAAGAGAAATTCAGGCTCTCAGGTAGATGCTTATGCACTCTCCATCCGTTGCGTCAAGGACAATTGACAAAGCGTTTTTCCTGTGGGCTGAAGACACCTTTTTTATCGAGGGTATATCGCTTCTCCCAAAAGGAAAGTATATTTGGAAGAGAATTTTTGGATAAGGAGAATCAATGAAAAAGTTTACCTTGACGGTCTCTGCGTTGGCTCTTGCCGCATCGGCTCTTGCCGGCGAAAATTTTGGAGGAATCGGCGTTACCATCTATGCGACGTCGAACGGTGTCCGCGTCGTCGATGTCATCCCGGGTTCCCCGGCTGCTCTGGCGGGGCTTGAAGCCGACGACAGGATTCTCGCTGTCGATGGCAGGTCGCTTGCGGGAAACTCCCTCGACATGTCCAAGGACATTCTCCGCGGAACGGTCGGAAAACCGCTGGAACTTTCCGTGCTTCGCGAAAAGGACACGCTTTCCGTGACGCTTCGCCGCGCAAGAATCCTTGTGAGCGAAATCGCCGAAGGCGATGTAAAGGACTGGTATGGCGAAAAGCAGAATTCCTATTCGCCGGATGAAATCGCCGAAGTCGCCCGCAAGTCGCTCGCTAGCGATTATACGCTCCTTTCCGTGATGAAGGACGGTCGCGTGATTCCTGATTCGATGAACGTCTCCGCGGCGTCGCTTTCTGCCGTGTCGGTGGAAAACCCGAACGGGGAAAGCAAGCCGTCGGTGAAGTCCCGGACGGTTCGGGCTGCCGGTTCCCTGGAGCGGATGGACCGTGAGCAGGTGACAGTGAATCTTCGCGCGGAAGGCCCGACTGCGATTCGCATCGTGAGCGCGAACGGCGAAGTGGTCGAACGCCTTTTCAAGAAAGATGCGAAGGCCGGTTCGCAGGCGTTTGACTGGAACGGCAAGGGAGCCGCTTCGGGTCGCTACATCGTTCACATCGACCAGAACGATGCCGCGTCCGCTGTCTCGGTTGAACTCCGCTAACGGCTTTTCTGTTTGTCTCTGCAAAGGCTTCTGTGATGGCAGGAGCCTTTCCTTTTCTATTTTTGGCGAGTGATGTCTTTTTCGAAAATGTCGAAGATTTTCGGGTGCCTGTCCGTATGGGTGCTTTTTTTGGCTTCGGTTTCTTTTTCGGAGGAACTCACCCGGATAGAGCTTCCGGAACGTCCCGAAATTCCCGATTCCACTTCGGCGGATTCGGCTGCGGGGGACTGGTTCGGCGGGCCGAGAGATTCGACGCTTGCGGATACGGTCGAATACCATGCCGTTGACTTGCAATACGACGTGAACGCTTCGACTTTCAACCTGAACGACAAGGCCCAGCTCAAATACCGGACGGTGACGCTCGACGCGGACACGATTCTCTTCAACCAGAAGGACCAGGTCTTGCAGGCGAGCGGCGATCCCGTTTTGCGCGAAACTCGAAATTCGTCCCTGGCCGGTTACCGGATGAAGTACAACATGAAGTCCCGGGTGGGCGAAGTCTATTACGCGACGACTTTCCAGGACAACAACCAGCTGAACGGGATGGAAGTGCGGAGGCTTCCCGATACGCGGCTTCTGATTGCGCGGGGCGATTTCAGCACATGCGACGATACGACGCACCAGCATTACTATTTCTACGGAAGGCGGATGGTTGTGAAGCCGAAGGAAAGCGTGACGGCGAGGCCCGTGGTGTTGAACATCGCAGACGTTCCGGTCGCCGTCTTGCCGATGATTGTCGCGCCGCTCAAGAGCGGGCGCCGTTCGGGGCTTTTGACGCCAAAATTCGGCGGCGACCAGGTCCAGGGCTTCTACATCAAGAATGTCGGGTTTTACTATGCGCCGAACGATTACTGGGACGCGACGACTTCGGGGGACATTGTCGAAGGCTCGTCGGCGAGCTTTGAAAAGACGACGCTTTCCGAAACGATTCGCTACAAGTGGCGGTATCGCTTAGATGGAAACATATCTTACACGAGCTATCTGGAACAGTTCGACTTTGCGAACAGCGGCTACGACATTTCGTTCAACCACAACCAGAATCTGACGCCCGACGGCAAGCATACGCTCTCCGGTTCGGGATCCTTCGTTTCGAGCCAGAGGGTGAGACAGGATAACGGTCTCACTTCGGAAACAATCTTGAACCAGCAGGCGAACGCCCAGATGACCTATTCGGGAAAGTTCGGGACTAACAAGAGCCTCACCGTGAAGGCTTCCCAGCAGTATAACCTGGTGACGGGCAACAAGGAGCGCCAGATTCCCGATGTCCAGTTCCGCATGAGCGGACAGCTTTTCGACTTTGAACGCGACGAGGATGAAGCTCGCGAAGAATCCTTTCTCGACAAGTTCAACTACTCCTTTACGAACCGTTTTAATTTGTATGAAAAGGTCGCGCCGGATACCGTGCGGGATATCGACACGGTCGCCTGGTACACGGGATATCTCGGGACCTATTCCCTGGACTATTCGGGTTCGCTTTTTAATGTCATCAACTTGACGCCTAGGGCGACTTTCACGGGAATGTGGAGCGGCAACCGCTGGATAAATCCGAACGATTCCGCCAAGTATCGCAGGCAGCGCAGCGGCTTCAACCCGGAAAAGGACGAATACGGCGAGTTTTTCTACAACCACAATTACAGCCTGACCGCGGACACGAAACTCTACGGAATCTGGATGCCGGAAATCGGTCGCTTTACGGGGATTCGCCATGTGCTTTCGCCGAGTATTTCCTACACGTATGCGCCGAAGATGGATACGAACAGGTATTTCGTGAAGCATCCGCTCCTGGGCCAGACGCCTTACCAGACGGAACAAAAAGCGATCGGGCTTTCCCTTTCGAACGATTTCGATATCAAGTATCTGAAGACGGTCGGTCGGACGCGAAAATCCGAAGACGGCAAGGATTCGACGACATCGGAGGATACCTACGGGACGCGTCGGCTGGTGACAACCTCCCATTCGACGTCCTATAACTTTGCGGCGGATTCGCTCCAGTGGTCGGATATCAGCTCGTCGTTCGGGTTCCAGGTCTTGCCGAACTATCTCTTTACCATCCGCACGCGGCACAGTTTCTACCACCAGTTCGAAGACGACCCGAACAAGGTCCGGATTCCGGAACTCACTTACTGGGGTTACGATCTGTCGAAAACATTCAACTGGTCGGGTAGCTTCAATTCCGGGCTTCCGTCCCAGATGGGAAAGTACAAGAAGGATTCCTGGTCGGCGAGCCTCGACTACCGCTATTCCTTTTCGAGTACGCGTGTCGGGCGAAAGGTCTTCCGGGACAATGTTTCCCATTCGACGGGAATTTCTGCATCGCTCCATCCGACCGAGAACTGGTCGATGACCTATACGACCCGCTACAGCTATACCGAGGGCCGCTTTGCTTCGCACGAGTTTACGTTCGACCGGACCTTGCACTGCTGGAAAATCGATTTCACGTGGACGCCGACAGGACCTGCCGCTGGCTGGAGCTTTGCCGTCTATGTCAAGGATCTGCCGGACATTCGCCTGAACGCGGCGAGTACGGATGATTGATTAATTGGCTCTTATTTTAGGGATTAGTCTGCGGACGTCTAGGTTTAGGGACTAGGGACGAGGGATTAGGGAGTAGTCCGCAGACGTCTAAGGCAATTAGCAATGAGAAATGAGTCTGCGGACGTTAAACTTCCGAGATTCAAAAATATAGACGTCTGCAAATCTAAGCTCTCAGCATTAAGCTCTAAGTTCTGAACTCCATCCATTCCCTACTCCCTTATCCCTCACACCGCTTCCCGTTTTACCAACTGATTCCTGATTTCTCAGGGCTCTCGACAAAACGGCAAGGAATAATTCTATCTTGGACTCATGAGTCGACTTTTTTTCTCCGCTATCCTGATTGCTTTTTTTTCTTTTGAAGTTTTTGCAAAGCCGCTTGAATTTTTTTCAGATGGCAGGTTTTCCTCGGCGGTGCTTTTTTCGAAGCTCGATTCGGTCGGCGGGGGCGGAACGTGGATGGAATGGGACATGGACGCTGTGCTTGATCCGGAAATTTCAAAAATCGTAACGGATAAAAACGGAAAATTTTTTTCGGATATAGAACATGGTTGGCTCTTGGAAAATCCGGACGGCTCGGCGGTTTTTGCCGTTCTCCGGCGAAAAGGCTCGGGCGAATCGTTTGCGTTTCATGAAATCGCGAAATTCACCCTGAAAAATGTTCCGCTCGAAATCCGGGAACCTCTTGACCCGCAAAAGGTCTTTCGAGATTACCGGGAAACGCTTTCCGGGCATTTTGTACATTTAGACGATACGAATCTGCAAGCCGTCGTCCGTGACAGAGAAATCCAGTTTTCTTACTTGAAGCCAGATGGCGAAGCGCTTCTTTCGATTCCTTTTTTTGACCGTTTGCCCGAATCGCAGAAACAGGCGGAAATTCGGGTGCGTCGTGATTTTTACGCTTACGAATATGCGCTGATGGTCCAGGCCTTTGTGGCTAGCACGCGCGGACTTTTCAACTGGCAGGTATGGCACTGGCTTTCCCGCGACCTGACTTCGGACGCGATGATTCGGGATGCAGAAATCGCGGCGGTCCTCGCTTCGCCGGAACAGGGAAAATTCGTACGGATCTTTTTCAAGAGCCTGCCGAACGGTTACTCCGTGGAAATGCTTTCGAACGCGCACGGAGGCTTTATCCTGGACATCCGCAGCCGTTAGCCCCGGGACTGGTAGGATATGCCCAAGCGGACCGGCATTGCGGACTTGCCCTTGCACACGGGAACGGTACCCCGTTGGCTCGCCGATCGGATGCGTGACATGGGGCGCCTGATCGTCGAAGCGATCGTCGAAAATTACGGGCGAAAGGAATTTCTCGTCCGTCTGAGCGACCCGCTGTGGTTCCAGTCCTTTGGTGCGGTCCTTGGGATGGATTGGCATTCTTCGGGAATCACTACCAGCGTGATGTTCGCCTTGAAGCGCGGTCTTTCGCAGGTATCGCGGGAACTCGGAATCTATGTGTGCGGAGGACGCGGAAAGTTTTCCCGGGAAACGCCGACCGAGCTCCTGCAAATCGCGGACCGAACGGGCCTTGACGGAAATTTTCTCTTGCGGGCGAGCAAGCTCTGTGCGAAGGTTGATAATACGGCTATCCAGGACGGTTTCCAGCTTTATCAGCATAATTTCGTCTTGACGGCAGACGGAGACTGGACGGTCGTTCAGCAGGGGATGAACCCGGAAGCCCGTACGGCGCGGCGGTATCACTGGAGTTCGCTAAGCCTCAGGTCCTTTGTGGAGGAGCCGCATACGGCAATCGTCGGAGAAAATCAAGGGAGCATTCTGAACCTTACGGATTGTGCGGCGGGGAAGACCCGCGACGCGGTCCTTGCGCTTTCCCATGAAGAACCTTCCCGCGTTGTGCAGGAAATTTTGTCCATGGTGAAGCCGAAAACGTCGATTGTCATCCCGGAGCAGACCGACCTGTTCAAAAATTCGCCGGAACCGGTCCTTGTCTGTTCAGGCCGCGACTGCCGGATGCCCGCGCACCATGAAGTCCTTGCGGAAGATGTCGATTTGAAGCGCCTCGGAAGCGTCCTTGCTGTCGCATACGAATCCGCACCGTCGAATTTTGAAAGCCTGCTGCTCACCCCCGGCCTAGGTCCGCGGACGCTGCAGTCCCTCACGCTCGTAAGCGAAGTCATCAACGGAACGCCGTCTCGCTTTACGGACCCTGCGCGCTATTCCTTTGCGCACGGCGGAAAGGACGGGCATCCGTTTCCCGTGCCGTGCAAGGTCTATGACGAATCGATTCGGGTCTTAGACGAGGCTCTCCAGAAGTCGAGAATCGGCCTTTCGGACAAGATGCGCTGCCTTTCCCGTCTGCACCAGGTGCAGCTTGCCGTCGAACAGAACTGTTCGCCGCTTGCGGATTTCGAAAAGACGCTCGAACACGAAAGGCGCCATTCCGCGGAATGGGGAGGGCGCGTCGTCGGCTAGTTCCAGCGGACAGGCTCTCCGATTTTTGGCAAAAGAACGTCGAAGCCTTTTTCGCGGAGCGCCTTTGCGTTTTTCAGCGGTTCGTCCCAGTCGTGCGTCGAGAGCTTGAACTTGGAATTGTGCACTGTCATGTAGCGTTTCGCGTTCAGGTCGTGTGCGACTTTCGGGAGTTCGTCGGGAAGCGTGTGGATTTTTGCCCAGTCCCTGTTGTATTGCCCGTTTTCGAGAATGGCGAGATCGATGCCCGGAAATTTTTCCCCGATTTTTGTGAAGTGCGTATCGTAGCCGGAATCTCCGCCGACATAGATTTTCCCCTCGGGCGTTTCGATGACGAACGAGGCCCAGAGCGTCTTGTTCTGGAAAACGCTGCGCCCGGAGAAATGCCTCGTCGGAAGGCAGTGGATTTTGAAACCGTCGCCTAGGTCAAGCGATTCGTCCCAGTCCAGTTCGGAGATTTTTTCTTTCGGGTATCCCCAGTATTCCAGGTGGGAACCTACGCCCAGCCCTGTGACAACCCGCGGAACTTTAGGCTCGAGAGGCTTGACAGTCCTGTAATCGAGATGGTCGTAGTGGTCATGGGAAATGATTAAAACGTCGAAATCCGGCATGTCTTCCGGCTTGTAGATGTCCGTTCCCGGAAAGGGCTTGTCGATGAATTCGAAAGGTGCGCCCGCGTAAAAGACGGGATCGACGAGAATGCGTTTTCCGGCGGCTTGGATTAGATAGGACGAATGCCCGAACCAGACGATGACGTTTTCCTTCCGGTCGAGTTTCGCAAGGTCGGTTTTCACGGCGGGAATTTCACCCGAATCGGGAACGGCGTTCGGGTATTTCTTGAAGAAAAAATCGAAGAGGGACGTGACGGAATTCTTGTCGCCCGTCATGGTGGGCGTTTCGTGCTCGTTTACAAAATGACCGTCCCGGTAGTGAGGGGATTTCTGGATGCGCTCCAGGCGTTCGCCGCTTGGAAGCTTGCCAAATTGCGGAAGGTTCAGAACGCCTAGTCCGGTGATGCCGACAACGCCTACGATGGAAAGAATGACGAAAAACATAGTGTCTCCTTTTTTTCGGAAAAATTTAATCCCTGAGGTTCGCTTTAAGTCAAGTGCGAAAAGTCCTGTTTTCGCTCTTTGGTCGAAAAAGCCATTTGTACGGCATATTTTGGGGATAAAGGGAGAGCCTCTCCGTTTTTCGAAGAGGCTCTCGAAAGGGGGACGCCTGTAAGCCGGGTTTTGTGCCGATAGAAATCGGCGATGGCCATCTATCTGAGCTTGCCATTGCTGGCGGCTTCGAGCGACCTACCCGAACTCCGACCGGACAGGCGGCCCGGGCATTTTCGAAAAAATGCGGAGTTCTGCTTGGTCTTGCACCGGATGGGGCTTGCCGTGCCGGTTCTGTCGCCAGAACCGCGGTGAGCTCTTGCCTCGCCATTTCACCCTTACCCGCCTTGCGGCGGGCGGTATCTTTCTGCTGCGCTATCCGTCGCATTGCTGCGCCTGGACGTTATCCAGCATCCTGCCTTGCGGTGCCCGGACTTTCCTCCCTCGCTTGCGCGAAGGCGGCCATCCGGCGTCCCCGTAGAAAAGTTAGCAAGAATTTGGTATATTCGGAGCGGCTTCTCTAAAAATTCCGTTTGCTGTGCCGATGGAGAGATTCGGCTGGTAGGCTTGTGGCTTTAGGGTTTTTAGGCAAGTTTTACAGAAGGAGTTTTTCATGAAAAATCGTATCCTGTTCGTGCTTGCGGACGGCTTTGAAGAGACGGAATGCGTCGTTCCGTTCGATATCCTTTCTCGTGGCGATGTCCAGGTTACGTTTGCGGGCATCCACGACGACGTGTCTGTGGAAGGCGCGCACGGCTTGACCGTGAAGGCGGATATTCTTCTCTCCGAAGCGGAACTTTCCGATTTCGACGGCGTGTTCCTTCCGGGCGGGAGCCGCGGCGTGGAAAATCTCATGGCGTCTGCGCGCGTCCTCGAAATTGTTCGGGATTTTTACGGCGCGGGTAAGTGGGTGCTTTCGATTTGCGCGGGTCCGCTTGTCCTTGCGCGGGCGGGGATCCTCGACGGCAAAAGCGTCACGAGCTATCCTTCGACGGAAGCGGAAATGCGTCCGTATTGCGGGAACTATCGGGAAGATCGCGTGGTCGTTTGCAACAAGGTTTTGACAAGCCGCGGTCCCGGAACTGCGGAAGAGTTCGGTTTTGCCGTTCTGGAAGCTCTTGAAGGGAAAGAAAAAACGGAGCGTGTTCGGGCGGGAATGCTCGCCCGCCTTCCGTAGAGCGAAAACAACTTTTATTAAATTTTGCGCACTATGCCCGATGTCTTTCTTTACGATACGACTTTGCGCGACGGAAACCAGGATCGCAAGATATCGCTTTCCCTGGCGGACAAGTTGCAAATTGCAAAACTTTTGGATTCCTTTGGCTTTGACTACATCGAAGGCGGCTGGCCGAACCCTTCGAATCCGACGGATGTGGAGTTTTTTCGCCGAATCGGAGAAATGCGGCTTTCCCATGCGAAAATCTGCGCTTTCGGAAGCACGCGCCGCCCGAAGATCCTCGCAGAAGACGATCCGCTTTTAAAGGCGCTAGTCGAAAGCAAGGCTCAGGTCAAGACGATTTTCGGGAAAAGCTGGGACCTGCACGTGACGGATGTCATCCGGACGACGCTCGAAGAAAACCTGGACATGATCGAATCCTCCGTACGCTTTCTCAAGGAATCTTCCGATGAGGTCATCTATGACGCGGAGCATTTCTTTGACGGCTACAAGGCGAATCCTGGCTATGCGATAGAGACGCTCAAGTCGGCTGCCCTAGGAGGTGCGGACTTTATCGTCCTTTGTGACACGAACGGCGGAACGATGCCGTGGGAACTCGAAGCGATCCTTCGGGAAGTCCAGAAAAAAATCAAGGTTCCGCTGGGAATCCATGCCCACAACGACAGCGGGGTGGCCGTGGCGAACTCTCTCGTAGCGGTCCGTTCGGGGCTTTCGATGGTCCAGGGTGTCCTGAACGGTTACGGGGAAAGGTGCGGTAACGCGGATCTCACTACGATTTCCGCGGACCTGGTGTTCAAAATGAAGACGGCTGTTTCCTGCGCGGAAAACATGAAGGACCTGCGCAAGGTAAGCCTCGCTCTCGACCAGATAGTGAACATTCCGAGCGACATCAAGGCTCCTTACGTCGGGGATGCGGCTTTTGCCCACAAGGGCGGTGCGCATATCGACGGCGTGATGAAGGTTTCCCGCAGCTTCGAGCATCTCGATCCCCATGCGGTGGGGAACAATCGGGTCTTCGTGACTAGCGACCAGGCGGGAGGTTCCCTTGTCGTGGAAAAGATTAAGGAACTTCTCCATGTCGATGTCGATAAGAAGGATCCGAAGGTGCAGGAACTTTTGCGCCGGATCAAGGAATGCGAAAATGCGGGTTGGCATTTCGACAGCGCCGAGGCGAGCTTTGAAATGCTCGTCTATCGTTCGCTAGGCGTTTTCACGCTTCCGTTCCGGGTGGAAAACTACCGCGTCATCGAGGACCGGACGGAGCAGGGGGCGAGCGTCTCCCAGGCGTCCGTCAAGCTCCACGTCGGCGATGAAATCAGCCACCAGGTCGCCGAAGGAGACGGACCGGTGAACGCTCTCGACGCAGCTCTCCGCAAGGCGCTCGTACCTTATTATCCCTATATGAAGAATGTACGCCTAGACGATTTCAAGGTCCGGGTGCTTGGGTCGAACGTCGGGTCGGACGCCCATGTCCGCGTCTGGACCACGTTTGGCGATGAACGGGATTCCTGGCATGTCGCAGGTGTTTCCACGAATATCATCGAGGCGTCCTGGTTTGCGCTAGTCGATGGACTTTCATACAAAATTTACAAGGAATCCTTGAAGCAAGGAGAAAACTAGTCGCATGAAGATTCTCAAGGTCAATCAGAGTTCGAAGGAAGTCGATCGCATTTGCGCTCGCGGGGTAGCCCCGACAGAAGAGATTTATGCCAAGGTTCGAAGCATCATGGAAAACGTCCGCAAGGGCGGGCTTTCCAAGGCGGTGGAATACGCACAGAAATTTGACGGGTTGAAGGGAAACGATTTGCGCGTCGATGAAAAATTCCTGAGGGAACAGGCCAAGCGGGTAAACCCGACCTTGACAAAGGCTCTGCGCGCTGCGATTCGGAACGCAATTCGCTTTCACCGGCATGAGCTGCATTCGATAGGCAGTTTTGCGTTCAAGGGAAAGGACGGGGAAATTTTGGGCCAGCGCGTGCGTCCGATGCATCGCGTTGGGCTTTATGTTCCGGGCGGAGCGGCGGTCTATCCGAGTACGGTCATTATGAATGCGGTGCCGGCTCTGGTGGCGGGTGTCGAACAGATCGTGGTGACCACGCCGGCGAAAGGCGGAATCGATCCGTCGGTCGCCTTTGTACTTCTGGAACTGGGCATCAAGGAAATCTATCACATCGGCGGGGCCCAGGCGATAGCGCTTCTGGCTTACGGAACGAAGGAAATCGAACCGGTCGATAAAATCGTGGGACCGGGAAATGTCTATGCGGCGATAGCGAAACGCGAAGTTTTCGGAAAGGTCGATATCGATATGATAGCGGGACCTTCGGAAATTCTGGTGCTCGCGGATGCGTCGTCTAGTCCCGAATATGTGGCTGTCGATCTGTTGAGCCAGGCGGAACACGGTTCCGGCTTCGAAGCTTCCATCTGCATTACCGACAGCATGGACATGGCAAAGCAGATTTCGAAAGCCGTCGATGACCATGTCAAGATTTCCCCGAAGCGCGAGCTGCTCGAAAAGGTGCTGGAAAATTTCGGACGGATCCTGGTGGTTGAAAACTGGGACGACGGCGTAGCGGTCGCGAACCGTATCGCCCCGGAACATCTGGAAGTGCAGACGTCCGATGCGGAAGAGCTTTCTCATCGGATTGTCAACGCCGGTGCGATTTTTATCGGTCCCTGGTCGAGCGAACCCGTCGGCGACTATTTTGCGGGACCCGACCACGTTCTCCCGACAAACGGAACCGCGCGCTTTTCAAGCCCGCTCGGCGTCTATGACTTCGTCAAAAGGACTAGCGTCATCAACTATACGGAAAAGGCGGTTTGCAAACAGGCGAAGCTGATTGCGGAAATCGCGGAGACGGAAGGCTTCTACCATCACGCCCAGGCGGTTCTTGCGCGCCTAGACGAAGAATAGTTTCGGCCTTGGATTTGAGAAAAAGACTCCGATGAATTTCGGGGTCTTTTTTTGGTAGCTTGAAATTTATTCTGGAAAGTTCTTTCGGTAATTTGTTCGGATGGCATAGGCGAGGACGGCGAACGCTCCGGAAACGTTCATGCTTGCCTTTCGACCGGCCATTGGAATTTCGATTTTGAGCGAACAGGCTTTCAGAAGTTCCGGCGAGATTCCCAGTTCCTCGTTGCCGAGAACGATCAGCGCTTTTTCCGGCCAGTTTACCTGGGAGATGGAAGTGGAGCCTTCGCCCGTTTCCAGTGCGACTATCGCGTAGCCTTTTTGGCGGTGCGCCTCGATGCAGTCGAACGGGCTTTCCCAGCGTTTGCTCGGGATCCATTTTTCGGTTCCGCGGGCCGCGCTTTTCAGCATGGCATGGTCGGTGTCCGGCGTGTAACCCGAAAGATGGACCGCTTCGAGACCAAAGCAGTCCGCTGTGCGGAACAGGGATCCGACATTGAAAGCGCTCCTCAAGTTGTGGGCAAGAACGGCGTATGGAAGCGCCTCTTGGACCGCTTCGCTTCTGTCGCCGGGTTCGTTTTCCAGATAAACGTCACGTTCGAAACCCAGCCCCGCTTCGGTGCGGAAGCTCTTGTAGAGTTCGATCAGTTCGGCCTGGTTTTTCCCGCCAAGACATTTTTCGGGCGGAAGCCTTAGCCATTCGGCATAATGCTCGTATTCGCGTCGGATTTGCGCCGTGTCGTTTCCGAGCCGCAAGATGAGAATCCGCAAGAGCTCGGCGAAACGCTTCGCTTTTGTCTGCGGGGCTAGTGCCAAGAACTTGCGCTCGGAATACATAGACAATCTAGTGGATTTTGGCTCCGTCCTCGACATCGCAGGTGACAGCCTTGCCGGAGACTTCTAGCGGGCATTCTCCGCAGAAGACCGCTTTGCCGCGCGCTTCAAGCGAAATCTTTTCAAAATCCTTGAGCTTGAGAATCCGTCCATCTGTCGAAGGCGTTACTCCGCGGAACGTGGCGCGGTCTCCGGGCTTCGAATCTTCCGGCGGCGTGAGAAGCCTGCAGACGTGTTCTTCTTTCGTGTCACCGGCGAAGAGCATTCCGTTGCTCATGATGCCGCGGAGCGGAGCCGGTTTCAGGTTCGCAAAGAGGAGAATCTTTCTGCCCTTGAGTTCTTCGGGAGCGTAGCTGCTCTTTAATCCGGAACAGATGGTCCGCGCTTCCGGTTCTCCGGCATCGACTTTCAGGACGTAGAGCGATGTCGCGTCGGGATGGTCGCTTACTTCGAGGATTTTTGCCACGCGGATGTCCATCTCGGCGGGGACCGCCTCTGCCGTGAGCGGCTTGTTCTGCTTTGTCTTGGGGGAGGCTTCCGGTTGCTTGGTTTCTTCGACGATTCGCGGGAACAGCGCCGAGCCTTCGCCGAATTTTTCTCCGCCCTTGAACTTTCCCCAGGCGAGATCGCGGACACCTTCGAGCGATGTTCCGAGCATGGCGAGACCTTCCTTGCTCTTTTCCGGGATGACCGGGGAGAGGAAGCTGAGCGCGATGCGGACGGCTTCTGCGGAGACGAAGAGGACCGTGGCGAGTTCTTCTTTTTTCGAAGTGTCCTTGGCGAGTTTCCAGGGGGCTTTCTGCTCTAGGTAGCGGTTCACCGCGCGGACGAGCGAGAGCGTTTCTTCGACGGCT
Organism: uncultured Fibrobacter sp.; assembly: GCA_934691725.1. Lineage (GTDB taxonomy): Bacteria > Fibrobacterota > Fibrobacteria > Fibrobacterales > Fibrobacteraceae > Hallerella. Next base: position 35,832 of record CAKUTF010000020.1, read on the forward strand.
TGCGAGAGCTTGACATTTTCAAGAAGTTCGGGAACCGTTTTTGAAAGGCGGGCTGCGATTTCGATGACGCTGTTTTCTTCGTCGGCGAATGTTCCGGCTTTCGGGAGCGTTCCTTCAAAGTTCGTGAGGACCAGGCGGTGTACGCGGTTTACGACATTGCCGAGGTCGTTGGCCAGATCGCTGTTGATTCGGCGCACGAAGCCTTCGTGGGTGAAGCTCGCGTCCTGCCCGACGACCATGTCCCGGGCGAGGTAGTAGCGGAACGCATCGACACCGTATTTTTCCATGTATTCCATCGGGTTTACGACGTTTCCCGTCGTCTTGCTCATCTTGTCGTTTCCAACGAGCCACCAGCCGTGGGCGAGGATATGCTTCGGAAGCGGGAAGCCCAGAGCGAAGAGCATCGTCGGCCAATAGACGCTGTGCGTCGTGATGATGTCCTTTCCGACCAGGTGATATGTCGCAGGCCAGATCGTTTCGCCATCCGGGTAGTTTTTCTTCGGAACGAGGTTTCCGTTTCCGTCGATTTTCATCACCGCGCTGACGTAATTCAGCAGGGCGTCGAACCAGACGTATGTCACGTAGTCTTCGTCAAAGGGCAAGGGGATTCCCCAGCTGAGGCGAGCCTTCGGGCGGCTGATGCACAGGTCGTTCAACGGCTGTTTCAAAAATCCGCGGATTTCGTTCCAGCGGTAATCCGGGACAATCCAGTCCCGATGGCTTTCCAGATATTCGATGAGACGCTCCCGGTATTTTCCCATCTTGAAGAAATAGTTTTTTTCCTTGATCCAATCGACCGGGCGGTGGCTGATCGGGTCGCAGCCGTTTTCGTCGAGTTCGTCCTGCGTGAAAAAGCGTTCTTCGCCGACGGAATACCAGCCCTCGTATTCCTTGGAATAGATTTCGCCTTTGTCCCAGAGCATTTGCAGGCAGTCGCTCACGAATTTCTTGTGGTCGGCATCTGTCGTGCGGATAAAGTAATCATAATTGATGCCCATTTTTTTCCAGAGGTTCTTGAAGCGCAGGTTGTATTCATCGACGTGTTCCTGCGGGGAAACTCCGCGTTTTTCGGCGGCGCGCTGGACCTTTTGCCCGTGCTCGTCGGTGCCGGTGAGGAAGAATGTCTGGTAGCCGAGAAGCTTGTGGAATCGCGTGAGAATGTCGGCGAGAACGGTCGTGTAGGAATGCCCGATGTGCGGGGCGTCGTTGACATAATAAATCGGAGTGGTAACGTAGAAATTTTTCATGTTCCCAAAAATAGAAAAAGGGTTTTGCTTGGGGAAACGATGGGTTCGGAATTTGACCGCGGACGTCTAAGGGAATTAGGAATTAGGAATGAGGAATTAGGAATGAGGAATTAGGAATGAGGAATTAGGAATGAGGAATGAGAAATTGGTTTGCGAACGTCTATGTTCAGGGATTAGGGATTAGTCCGCAGACGTTTAAGTTTTGGGACGAGCTAAGCGGGATTCGGGACGAGGAAATTCGGAGCGAACTGTTTCCGTGCACAGTCATTCCCTTGCTCCGACAAGGGAATCTCTTTTCTTGGCTAATGTGTCATTGGGATACCCGAAACAGCCTCTAGCCTTTGCAAATACTGGGCTCGAGCGATACCCATTTAGAAATGGGTAAAAGTTGCTTTTTTTTGTGGGTTAAATCGTGTTACAAAGAAAGGCCTATCACATGGACACCAGAGAAGTCTTTGCAAGAGCCTGTGAACTTTTTTTTCGGGTGAAAACGAAAACCATTGACAAAGCTTTTTTTTTCTTATTCTTTATTGTAAGGGAGATGCGATGTTTCAAAACCGAATTCGTTATGGACAACGGGAATATCCCGTATCAACCAAGGCGGATAGGTGGTGAAATTCTCGCGCTTCGATAAAAACAAAAAAAGGACAATACCAAATGGTTGAAGCAGAACAAAACGACGGCAACACGGGGACGTTCACGGACCCGCGCGACGGCAAGACCTACAAGACGGTCAAGATAGGCTCGCAGATCTGGATGGCGGAGAACCTGAACTACGGGTTTTTCGACTCATACAGCGTCGATGACAACCCGGACAACGATGAAAAGTACGGTCGGCTTTACACGTGGAAGGCGGCGAGGGTAGCCTACCCCGATGGCTGGCACATACCGAGCAGGGAGGAGTGGGATGAGCTGGAACGGTTCGTGGCGGATACCCTTTTCCGCGGCGATAAGGATTATGTGGGCTACGCGCTGAAATCGGCAAGCGGCTGGAAGGAAAACGACAATGGCAAATCGGGCAACGGCTCGGACGCGTTCGGCTTCGGGGCTCTCCCGGCGGGCCTCCGCCTCGGCGACATCGGGGAGTTCGCCGGCGTTCTCGAGGGCGCGAGCTTCTGGAGCTCTACGGAGTACGGCGCAGACTTCGCCTACTACCGGCACCTGTACTACTCCGGCACGCGCCTGCTCACGTACGACGACGACAGGGAATTTGCGGTGTCTGTCCGTTGCGTCAAGGATCAGTAAGGGCTTAGAAAAATAGAGCATAGGGGAGTGGGACACGGTATGTCCAGCATATCGCTCAAACTGTCATTGCCGGGCTTAGCTCGACAAGCTCGCTAACCTGTCAAATCTCATTCCTTAAAGGGATTCCCCGGTCAAGCCGGGGAATGACAGATGCCCTTGTCCCAAGAATATAAATGTCCACTGTTCTAATCTCTAAGTTCTTTCAACTCAGCTCTGCGTCCCGTGTTCCGCTTCCCATCTAACAACTGACTTCTGATTTCTGCATCCTGTTTCTTGATTTCTCTCAACTCCCTATTTCCCCGCCAAAACCTCGCTTTGCCGTTTCGTTCCGGGATTTCAGAAAGTTTAACAGGGCGTCTTCCCGGAGCGGCCTTGAAAGGTAGATGCCTTGGAAACGGTTTGCTCCTGTTTCTTGGCTGGCAATCAGCTGTTCCCGCGTCTCGATTCCTTTTTGCACGATATTCACGTGTTTTTTCCGAAGGAGCTTCTGCATCGCTTTGAACGCATCCGAAAAAGGATCTGTTTCCGAAGCGTGCAAGGTTTTTTGTCCGAGCTTCACGCTTTGAAAATCTCCGGCAAGCACGCGGTTCCAGTTTGCGTAGCCCTCGTCAAAATTGTCAAGAGAAAACAGAAATCCCTGAGTTCGCAGCTTCTGGAAATTTTTCTTGGCGATATCGTTTTCGTCGAGTATAGACGAACGGGAAATTTCCAGTTCAAAGAAACTCGCATCGATTCCGTATTTTTCTAGCGTCCCTTTAAAAAAATCCTCGCAATTTTCCGGGAAAAGCTGAAATGCGCTCATGTTTACGTTGATTTTGCAAAGTCCGCAAAGAATCGAGTTCTTTTCGCGAATAAACCGGCAAACATTTTCAAAGACGATTTGTCCGATATCGTTTATAAATCCTTTCCGTTCCGCGATAGGGATGAATTCCGCAGGAGAGAGATTTGTAAAATTTGGATCGTTCAAGCGTACCAGTGCTTCCGCCGAATCAAAAAGCGATGTTTCCGAATTCCAGACCGGCTGGTAGAGTATTTCAAACTTGCGTTCCCGGACTGCGTTTTCCAGTGAGTTTTCCATTTCGATGCGTTCCACGCTGGCCTTGACAGTCGATTCTTCTCCGAGTTCGGCAATCCATTCGGCTTTGCCGATTTCGTCGGGAACCGTGACTACGGTGCATTTCGCCTTGACAGAAACGGAAATTCCACCGATGCGGTATTTTTCGCCGGAAAGCATCGAGAGAAATTTTGCCGAAAAATTTTTGCCAACCGCTTTTCCCTGCGAGGAAACAACCGCAATTTTATCCTGTGACAGGCGATAGACCGTCCCTGTCGAATTCTTGAGAATCCAGAAAAGAAGGCTCCGTGCAATCTTTTCCAAATCCTCGATTTTAAACATCGAACGCAGGGATTTAAAACTCGAAAGGGAAATGACGATGACGGAATATTTCCGATTGGATCGGATATAGCGATTGTTGTCGGCGATAAAGGTTCTCCGGTTGTAAACGCCCGTAATCGAATCGGCATGGAGGTCTTCCATCTCGATGAGGAGCATCACCCCGAAAAGGGAAATCGATTCGAAAAAAAGTTCGAGCTTTAGCCAAGGCAAGGCGAACTGTACAAGGATGCCGGTAAGGCTCGCGCCGATAAAGAACCAAAGCGCAAACGCGGTCGATTTGACAAGGACTCTCCGGTAAGTAAAAAGCTGCCCGACGGCGAAGGCAATGTAGCCTGCGGCCTCCGCGTAAATGAAAAGTTCCAGAGGTCCCCGCGTAAACAGGACGTTGTCCTGGTAATAGAAAATCAGGTGTGTCAGGGGATTTGTCAGGACGAAAAGCTCTAACAGGAGAGCGGGCGACAGGAACCAGAGAACAACGCGCCTCGAACGGTTTTCACCCCAATTGTTCACGATGACGACATAGAGCGCAAAAAGCGGAGCGAGCAGCGTGTGCAGCGCAAAATAGATAGTCTGGAAAAAATTTTGGGCTACGTTAAACGCGTTTCCGTCCGTCGATACAAGCGGGTTCATTCCCGTCGCAAGGATCGAGGCGAGGCATGTGAAAAGCATGTTGAATAGGAGGAGCTCAAAAACTTTTGCGCTTTCCTTTTTCGGCTTCCGGTGGGTATAGTAAAAAATCAGGCAGCAGACAACGATAAACACCGAGCAGATAAAAAAGCAAAGATCCGTTGTCAAGAAGCGCATGGAAAATTCTCCGGGCAAAAATTTCGCCGCAACGCCTAATATATATATTATGGCCATGCAGCATCAGGCCTCTAAGGAAAAAGCTATTCTCGTTGGCGTTGTCACCCCCAAAGTTCGCAGGTCCGCCGCCGAGGAACATCTCGACGAATTGAAGCGCCTCTCGGAAACCGCGGGAGCGGTTGTTACGCGGACATTTTTGCAGCGCGTCCAGTCTTTCAATCCGGCGACGCTCATCGGCGAGGGAAAGGTCTCCGAGATTAAGAACGCCTTGGAAGAAGACGCCGCGGGACTTGTCATTTTTGACGAGGACCTTTCCGGTTCGCAGGTCCGCAACCTCGAAGAACGTCTTCCGGGAATCAAGGTCCTCGATCGGACGGGTATCATTCTCGACATCTTTGCGAAGCATGCGATTACGGCGGAAAGCCGTCTGATGGTCGAAGTCGCCCAGCTCGAATACCTTGTCCCGCGCCTCACCCATGCCTGGACGCACCTTTCGAGACAGGCCGGCGGGCGTGGCATCGGCATGAACGGTCCCGGTGAAACCCAGCTCGAAACGGACCGGCGAATCATCCACAGGAAAATCCAGGAACTCAAAAGGAAGCTCGAAAAAATCGAAGGCGCGCGGGAAAGGCAAGCGGTTCGCCGTTCGGAAATTTTTCAGGTCGGCATTGTCGGCTACACGAACGCGGGGAAGAGTACGCTCACGAATCGCCTCACCAAAAGCAACGTCTATGTCAAGGACCAGCTGTTCGCCACTCTCGACAGCACCATGCGAAAGCTCTATGTCGGAGACGGAAAGTTCATTTTGCTGTCGGATACGGTGGGGTTTATCCGCAAGCTTCCCCCGCACCTGCTCGCCACTTTTAAAAGTACGCTCGGCGCGGCGAGCAACGCCAATTTCATTCTGGACGTAGTCGATGCGACGGCGAACGATTACGCGGAGCATCTTGAAATTACGCATAAAATTCTCGAAGGGCTGGTAGCCCCCGAAATTCCTCGGCTTATCGTTTTCAACAAGGCGGAAGCGGCGACGCCCGAGCGCCGGGCGGAACTCCTCGCGCACTTTCCGGAAGCGCTCCAGGTCAGCGCCAAGGAAAATATCGGGATGGAATCGTTAAGACAGGTTCTCGTCCAGAAAATGCTCGCCTGGGAAGAATCCCGCGGGATGCGTACAAATTAACGCATCGGGTTGTAGTTGTTCATCATCACCATCGCAAGCGCGATGCAGAGCATCACGACCGACCCGACGATCAGCTGTTGCCGGTGGTCGTATTCCCGCATCACGTATTCCGGTTCCATCTCTTCGTGAAGTTCTTCCCGGGTGGGTTTCACATCGACTTGCACCGAATCGACTCCATAGACCGCAGCCGCTTCGGCGTCCGACATGTTCAGCGTATTCACATACATCGAATCGAAGGCGTCTGCGGCATAGACCTCGGAAGCATTCCCGATGAACAGGAAAAACAGAACAAGGACGCTTCCCGCGGAAACGCCCTGAAAGAAGCGCCTTTCGCGAGCCGGCGAATTGGACTTATTCCTTCGCAATCTGGTCCAAAAGCTGGTTTACGATTTTCGGGTTCGCCTTGCCGCCGGAATTTTTCATGACCTGTCCGACAAAGAAGCCCTTGAGGGCGACCTTTCCGCCCTTGAACTCGGCAAACTGCGGAGCGTTTTTCGCAATGACTTCGCGCACGACCTTTTCGATTGCTCCCGTGTCCGTAATCTGTACGAGCCCCTTTTCCTTGACGATCGCGTCCGGATCCTTGCCTGTTTCGAACATGTCCGCAAAGACCTGTTTCGCAATTTTTCCGTTGATGGTGCCGTCCTCGATGAGGTTCACCAGCCGGGAGAGATGTTCGGGCTTGACCTTGATGGCCTCAAAGCCGCCTTCCAGTTCCTTGACTTCGCGGAGAAGTTCCGTGATGACCCAGTTCGCGAGAATTTTCGGGTTCTTGCAGGTCTTCGCGGCGGAATCGAACCAGTTGCTCACCTGGATTTCGTCGGTCAGGACCTGTGCGTCGTACTCCGTAAGCTTGTAATCCTTGATGAAGCGCGCAAAGCGGGCGTCCGGGAGTTCCGGAAGCGTCCGGCGGATTTCTTCGACAAAGGCCGGGTCGGTCACCAGGCGTACCATGTCGGGTTCCGGGAAATACTTGTAGTCGGGAGCGTCTTCCTTGGAGCGGATTACGGATGTCTTGTCCGCGTTCGGATCGTAGCGTTTCGTGCACTGCAAGACTTCCTTGCCCGCGTCGAGGGTCACGGTCTGGAGGAGCATTTCCGCGGTCAGGGCCTTTTCTAGGTTCGTGAAACTGTTCAGGTTCTTGATTTCGGCGCGCGTGCCAAAAGGCGCATCCTCGCTCGGACGGATGGAAATGTTCCCGTCGCAGCGGATGTTCCCGTTTTCCATGTTCGCATGGGAAACCCCCGTGTATTCGAGAATCTGCTTGATCTTCTTGAACGTGAGGACGGCTTCTTCCGGGCTGCGGATGTCCGGCTCGGTCACGATTTCGCAGAGCGGCGTACCGCAGCGGTTCGCGTCGAAATGGCTTCCGGTCGGGCTCATGTCGTGGACGAGCTTTCCCGCGTCTTCTTCCATGTGGATTCGCGTGATGCCTATCCGCCGGACGGTCCCGTCTGCGCGCGTGATTTCAAGCCAGCCTTTCTTGCAAATCGGATGGTCATAAATCGGAAGGCCGCCCGTCTGCGTAATCTGGTAGCCTTTCGGAAGGTCGGGATAGAAGTAGTTCTTGCGGGTCCACATCGCGTCCAGGTCGATTTCGCAGTGCAGCGCAAGTCCAAGCCGAATCGCATACTCCACGGCTTTCTTGTTCGGGACGGGCATCGCCCCCGGAAAGCCCAGGCACACCGGGCAGACGTGCTTGTTCGGGCTCGTGTTCACTTCGACTTCGCAGCCGCAAAACATCTTCGTCTTTGTCGCTAGCTGGCAATGGATTTCAAGGCCGATTACAGGATAATACTTGGACATGGCAAAAACTCCAGAACTTGTTACGCGAAAAAATTTAGCAAATTCAAGCGAGTTCCGAAAGCAGTACGATATTCATTCCGCCTAGATCCCTGAACGATGCGTTTTCCGAAAGGACAAGGTCCGCGCCGCATGCGTAGGCGGTCGCCATCTGCAGGGAGTCCTCGAAGCCTAGAGCCCTTTCCGCACGGAACTTTGCCGAGACCTGGGCGATTTCCGCATCCACTTCGCGGAGCATGAACTGCGAACTTCTTGTAAAGAATTCCCTGTATTCGCGGGCTAGGACCGGTTCGCCCTTTGCGTAGGCCCGGTGGGAGATGTTTGCGAGGGAAATCGGGGACGCGACCATCTGGATTCCGCGTGCATAGACGATGTCGAGAACCCGGAGCATCACCGGATAGAATTCCGAGCGGAACTCTAGCAGGCGACGGATAGGCTTTTCGTCCAAGAAAAGGATTCGGGAATTTTCAACGCGGTTCATAAATAAAATTTAACAAAGCGATTCCCTTTTTGTTATTATTGGAAATGAAATTTTCTTGGATAAGGAGAATCAGATGAATAAAGCTCTATTTGCGTCCCTTGCAATGGCAACAGCGCTGTTCGCGCAAGCCGCCCCGGAAGCGAGTGTCGTTTCCGATACGGCAAAGGTCCAGGCGTCCTCCGCTCCGGCCAGCGTCGATTCCTCGGCAAAGGCCGCTCCGGCGGATTCCGCAGCGACGCTTCCCGCGCAAACGGAAGCGAAACCGGTCGTCGCGGACACGGCAAAGACTGAAGCCGCCCTTGAAACGGCGGCGGTAAAGGATTCGGCGAAGGTCGTCTCTGCGGATACGACTGCGAAGGCGGTTCCTGCCGATACAGCCGAAGCGGCTCTTCCGAAAACGGATCCTTCTGCGGAAGCGGTCGCTCCTGCCTCGGAACAAAACGCGGACACGTCCAAGGTCGCCGCCTCTGCCGATACGGCTAAGGTCGCGGCCGATACGGCAAAGGCTACCGCCATTCCGCAAGCTCCCGCCGAAGATTATTCCATGGCGGCTGCCGGAACCGAAGAAAAGAAAAAGGTGAAAAAGGAACCGCTCTTCAAGGCGGGCGAGTTTGTCTTTGACATCAACGCGAGCTTCGAAATCCAGGCGGGCAAGGTTCTCTGGACAAGCGAAGACGACAAGAACAGCGACAACTTCGAAGAATGGTGGGGTCGCGCGAACCTCGGGCTTGAAACCCATTCGAACGACTTCAACGGTCGGATCCTTGTCTGGATGTATCCGGGCGACTTGATGGACAACCAGTATCACGCGCGCCACACGGCAAACGGCGACACGTCCGATTCCTACGAGTACCGCGATCTCTTCGAAATTCACGAAGCCTGGGCGGAACAGCACACGAAGTATTTGGCGTTTAAGCTTGGACGTTGGGAATTCACCCAGAAGAACGGCGACTACTTCGGAAACTACGTCGATGGCTACTACCACGGATTCAAGTCCGGCATGAACAGCGAAAACGCTTTGCAGTTCACGCTCACGCCGACCGAAACGATGACGATGGATGTGGCTTTCATCAGCACGACCCCGAATCTCAACACGGGCGATCTACGTTTGATGTTCCGCTTCCACGACCTTTCCGGAATCGAGTTCCTGAACCTCGACCTCGGATACCGCACGAACGTCTTTGATCTGATTCACGATGACGATACGGACGTTCGCCACACGATTTCGCTCCAGGGCAAGACGCCGATTGTGAGCGGTCTCGCCTACCTCTTCCTCGAAGGCGCGCTCATGGGAATCGATGCAGAAGAAACCTACCGCGACGCAAACGGCAAGAAGCACACGCGTTCGATCGACATGGTCGCCCCGATCACCGGAGGCCTCCTCTTCACGCCGCGCGATTACCGCATCATCCTCGAAGCGGAATACATCCACGACAGGCAGGATACGGAATACGCGGACAAGGACAAGAAGCACATCAAGGATGTTCTCGCCGCCTTCTACATCGAGAAGCCTCTTTCCAAGCGTTTCACGCTTTCGTTCGGCGCGCACAGCTACGGCACGTCCCGAGATTTCGAATTCAACGGGAACCTGATCGGAAAGATCAACTAGCCCTTAAACCGAAAAATTCTCACGCGCCCCCTGCCGGGGGCGTTTTGCTTTTTCGCACATGGGAAAAGAAAGGAACGACTGGGGTTTTCGGGAAGTTGATTTCCCTCGACGCGGTTCCGCTCGTCTGGTATCGGCTTCTCGTTTCCTTTGCCGTGTGCGCGCTTTACTTTGTATGTACCCGCAAGCCAGGAAACTTTTCCCTGCGAATTTTTTCCCGGAAAAAGTTTTCCGCAAGGGAAATGATTTTTGGATTTTCAGCCCTCGTTGGCCTTGCGCTTCTCTTCGGGGAATTTCGCGAGTGGAGTCCGACGCTGTTTGCCGGTTTATATTCAGGGATGAGGGAACAGGGATTAGTCCGCGGACGTCTAGGGGAATGAGGAATTAGCAATGAGTAATGAGTAATGAGAAATTGGTCAGCAGACATCTAGGCTTTTGGATTACGGGACAAGGTACGATGTCATTCCCCGGCATTCCTCTCGTCAGTCTTTCCCGTGCTCCGAGAATTCAGTGGACAGTGGTCAGTGAGCAGTGGTCAGAACTGCGGACGTTTAAGCTTTTGGGAAACGGTAAGCGGGACGCAGGATGTGGGGTTTCCTAGCGAACTGTTTCTGTGCACTGTCATTTCCCGGCGTGGCCATGGGGATGGATACAAGGAAGGGAAATCAGAACTTAGAGCCTGTTTTCATAATCGCCTGAGCATCGTAGCCGCGCAGGAAACGTTGACCAAGGCCTCTTCGGA
>CAKUTF010000021.1 GCA_934691725.1 uncultured Fibrobacter sp.
GGGCAGAACCGTCGTGGGGCATACTGACGTCATCGACACATACGATCCCTACCTGACGCTTGACGGAGTCCGGCTGGTCGCGCTCCGCGGAAACCTGGCGGCAGAAACGATTGAAAGAGATTTAGAAGAATAAATTTCGGTTTCGACCTTGACGAATGTAAAGAAATTTTTATCTTGCTGTCTGGATTTTTTTTACAGCAAGGAGACAAATATGCTTAAGAAAATCGCATTGGCTTTGGCTGTCGTCGCATCGAGCAGCTTCGCAACTTACAATTACTTCCCGGTCGGCGAAGCCGGCAAGGGACAGGTCGAAGTCGGGCTCGCCCATACATGGGACGACGGCTGGTCCACGACCGCTCTGCGCTTGAAGGGCGAATACGTCGTCATCCCGAACCTCGAGCTTGCCATCATGGGGCTTGGCTACCAGTTCGGCGATAACGATGGCTTTACCGCAATGACCCTCGGCGCTCGTTACCAGTTCATGCCGATGCTTATCGCGGCGGTCGATGTCGCTCTTCCGCTGAATTCGGATGATGTCGCTCCGTATGATCCGTTTGGCCTTTATTTCGCCATCCAGTACACGCAGGAATTGATGCCGAACCTCGCTCTCGGTTCCGAACTCGGCTTGAACTGGAAGTTTGAAGATGAAGACATCGACGAAGGCTTGAAGATGACTCTCCAGGGCGAACTCGACTATACGATTGCTTCGATAGGTCTTACGCCTTGGGTTGGTCTGGCCTTTGATCTTCGTCTCACGGATTCGGAATATGCTTCTGTCAAGGCGGATGATTCGGGCGACAATGGAATTTCTTTCTGGGTCGGAGCTGGCTACGACATCAACGCGATGTTCTCCGTCAAGGCGAACCTTGTCATTTGCCGTAGCGATTTCGGCGATTACCAGGAAATCAACGCCGCTCTCGATATCAATTTCTAAGCGACAAAATTCCTGTTTTGCGCAAAAAGGCTCGCTTTCCGGCGGGTCTTTTTTTCTATATAGGGAATCAAAAATCGGAGTTTCTATGCGTTGCTTGGTTACCGGCGGAGCCGGCTTTTTGGGAAGTCATCTGTGCGAACGATTGCTCGCGGACGGTCACGAGGTCATCTGCCTCGACAACTTCTTTACAGGTCGCCGGGTAAACGTGGAGCATTTGCGCGAAAATCCCAACTTCGAACTGGTCCGTCACGATGTCACGGAACCGATTCTTCTCGAAGTGGACCGCATTTTCAATCTGGCGTGTCCGGCAAGCCCCATCCATTACCAGTTCAACCCGGTCAAGACGATCAAGACTAGCGTCATGGGCGCTATCAATATGCTCGGCCTCGCGAAACGTGTCCATGCGCGGATTCTGCAGGCTTCGACGAGCGAAGTCTATGGCGACCCGGACGTACACCCGCAGACGGAGGACTACTGGGGAAACGTCAACCCGATAGGCATCCGCAGCTGCTATGACGAAGGCAAGCGCGTCGCGGAAACGCTCTTCATGGACTATCACCGCCAGAACCATGTCGATATCCGGATTGTGCGTATTTTCAACACTTACGGTCCGCGGATGCTTTCGAACGACGGGCGCGTGGTGAGCAATTTCATCGTGCAGGCTCTGAAAGGCGAAGACATCACCATCTACGGTTCGGGGAAACAGACGCGCAGCTTCTGCTACGTTTCGGATTTAGTCGAGGCGCTTGTCCGCATGATGGACCAGGATGACTGCATCGGGCCGGTGAACATCGGAAATCCGCATGAATTCACCATGCTCGAACTCGCGGAAAAGGTTATTTCGCTGACGCACAGCAGGAGCAAGATTTCGTTCCTGAGCCTTCCCGGCGACGATCCGAAAAAGCGGAAACCTGACATTTCCCGGGCGAAGACGGCTCTTTCCGGGTGGGAACCTTCGGTCGAACTGGAAGAAGGCCTCGAAAAAACAATCGCCTATTTTAAATCCGCTCTGGAATAAATTTGTATAAATTGATAGGGACTTTAACCGTTTGAGGTACTTATGAGTATGATTCTTGTTGCCGCAATTTTTGTGGCGGTCGTTATCGCGATTATCCTGCTCGCGTTTATCGCGAAGTTTTTCAGCCTCTGGCTACAGGCGCTGTTTTCCAAGGCGGGCGTGAGCATGTTCCAGCTGATCGGGATGCGTCTTCGCAAGGTGCCACCCAAGGTTATCGTGGACTCCCGGATTCTCAGCTGCAAGGCGGGAATGCCCGTCGATACGAATCTTCTCGAAGCGCATTTTATGTCGGGCGGAAACGTTATCCGTGTGGTCCAGGCGCTGATCGCGGCGAACAAGGCGAACATCAAGCTGGATTTCAAACAGGCCGCGGCGATCGATCTTGCCGGACGAAACGTTCTCGAAGCGGTCCAGATGTCCGTGAACCCGAAGGTTATCGAAACTCCGCGCGTGAGCGCTGTCGCTCTCGACGGTATCCAGCTGCATGCGGTGACACGCATTACGGTCCGCGCGAGCATCCAGAAGCTTGTCGGCGGTGCCGGCGAGGAAACGGTCGTCGCCCGTGTCGGCGAGGGAATCGTCTCTTCGATCGGAAGCGCCAAGAGCCACAAGGACGTGCTGGAAAATCCGAACATGATTTCGAAGAAAGTTCTCGCTTCGGGTCTCGATGCCGGAACCGCGTTTGAAATCCTTTCGATTGACATTGCCGATGTCGATGTCGGGCAGAACATCGGTGCGATTTTGGAAACGGACCGCGCCGAGGCGGACAAGAAAATCGCCCAGGCGAAGGCGGAAGAACGCCGCGCAATGGCTTTTGCCGCCGAGCAGGAAATGAAGGCGAAAGTCATGGAAATGCGCGCGAAGCTCGTGGAAAGCGAAGCGCAGGTCCCGATGGCGATGGCGGACGCTCTCCGATCCGGGCATCTCGGCGTGATGGACTATTACAACATGAAGAACATCCAGGCCGATACGCAGATGCGCTCGCAGCTCGGTCTCGGTGAAAATCAAGAACCGCACCAGCCGAACACCTAGCCCGCAGCGGTCCTTATGGAAAGCCTCCTGATTCTTTTGGCGATTGTCGCACTCCAGGTCGGAGCCTCATGGCTCAAGAAGCGTGTCGGCGAAAGCAAGAATTTTTCCCCGCCCGAGGATAATCCGCCCGAAGAATATCCCGAGGAACGCGAAGAAGAAAATGATTCCCCGGCGGATGCGGAAACTTCAGGGTCTTTGCAGGACTTGATTCGCAAGTTCCGGGAAGAACAGGCGAAAACGCTGGACGATTCCGAAGGACGCTTTGAGGAAACGTCGCCGGAATATGCCGATGATTCGGTTCCCGAAGATTTGCCCGAACCGGAACCCGTCTTGGCGGCCTCACTCCCGCCCGAACCGATTGAAAAGGAAAGTGTTCCCGAAAAGGTTTTTGAAGACCGTTTCCCGGGTGTCGCGGAATCGACCTGCTTGCCTTTTCCGGAAAAGAATGCGGAAAACGAACAGTCTTCAGCTTTCACCGATTCCGCTGGCAAACCCGAATTCGGACGGCATTTAAAGCCTTTGACGGTCCGAACGAATTTCGAGTTTTCAAAGGAAAACGCCCGGAAGGGATTCCTCTGGGCGAGGGTTCTGGAAGATCCGCGGTTTAAGAGGCGTTCCCCGATGCAGCTCAGTCGGCGTTAGGAATCAGCACCCAGCAGATGAGATAGGCGAGAAGCCCGGTCCCAAAAGAAAGCAACGTGCCGAGGATCCAGAGAATGCGGACGACCGTTGCGTCGATTCCAAAGTATTCGCCGATGCCGCCGCAGACACCGGCGATTTTTACGTTCTCGCTTGAAAGGGTCAGTCTTTTCATTTGGGCATCCTTTGGTATCTAAAATCCATAGATAATGTAGTCATTTTTTCTTTGAAAAACACGCTCAATAAAGCAAAACCGCTCCCATGCGGAATTTCCGCCAGCCGTCGTTCTTCAACAGCTTTCCGGGGCTGTATTCCACATAGAAGCCCAGGGGATTTTTCGTCTTGATAAAAGCGTTTACGCCGAAGGTCGTCACATTGGCTCGCTTGGCGTAGGCGGGCAGGTTTTCCTTACCGTGGGTATCGTCTAGAATGTCCAGATACAATCCATAGCCATTTACGGTCGAACCCGCGCTGTTCAAAGCCATGCGCTCGTAATTGGCATAGGCTCCCACGGCGAAATTTTCCCCGATGTCGAACAGGGCGCCGCCACCAAAATTGTAGAGGATGAACCCGTCGAAACGCCCGAAGGAGTCGTCTGCTTTCGGTTCGTAATCGTCGTTCTGTTCGTTGAGATAAAATCCTCCGACGAATGATACGCCCGCGCCTAGATAGAACGGCCCTACCCACTGGACAAAGCTGGGACGGATTCCGATGTCAAGCGGGATTGTAAGCGGAATGGAAAGGAATGCACCGCCTTTTTGTTCCCAAAGGGAATAGTTTAGCGAAACGAGGCTGGCTTTTAAGCTTAGCGCGCCTCCAGAAATGGCTACTTCATGATGTAAAGACGATATAGACCTGTCCTCGCCTGCGGATGCAAGAGTTGTCCCGATTTCCACAAAGCGATACTCTTTTTCTTCCGTCGAATACTTTGTCGCGGCAGCTTCTCCCAATAGATTTCCCGAAGTGGAAACAGCGCAACCGGAAAGAAGAGATGACAGCGCTGCCAGGACAAGGAGGGTTGGTTTGTCGCAGAACGGAAAAAAATAAATATTTTTATTTTTTTTTCATCGTTAATTCTTGATTTTGTTTTACGATAAAAAGATAGACAAATTTCCGTTGTTAAAAAATATTTTCAGAAATGTCGTAATCATTTCCGCTTCGAAAAGCGTTATAGCGGGTAGTCTCTCATTTCAACCAAAGGAGGAAAAAATGAGAAAAAGACACCTGTGGCAGATGCTGCCTTTCCTTTTTACGGCGATTCTGGGACAAGCCTGTTCCGAAGGCGCAAATCCCGGCCCGGAAAGCTCCGGAAACGTTCCCGTCCATTTTGACGTGGCGCGTTCGAGCGTGCCGCTTTCGGATAGTCTCGTGCTGGACCTAGTCGGCCCGGATACGGTTCATGCGGTCTTGTTGGGCGACTCCAATACGTTCAGCCAGAAGCTCGCTCCCGGCGACTGGAATTTTTATGCCAAGTTCTATGCGAACGGGATTCTGGTGGAGCAGGGGGAATCCCAAGCGAAGCTTTCCGCAGGCGACGAGGTTTCCGTTTCGATTGCGATGCATGCCGTGGCGGGTTTTCTCTATGTGCGGATTCCGCTCGGGCTCGATAACGCGGCGGAAATCGCTAGCGGCACGCTTGCCGTTCGGGCGGAAGGTTTTTCGAAATCCTATCCGTTTGAATTCGGGGACATGGAAGCTTCCGCGGTGACGGAAATGCTCCGGATCGGGACGGAATATTCCGTACAAATTCACCTGCTTGCGAAAAACGGCGATACCTTGTTCACTTCGGATTCCAAGGTGACGATTGACGGGGAAAACTTCGCCATCGACTGGCAGCTGAACCCGCTCCATGCGAAAATCCAGCTGGTGATTTCGAGCGATTCCGCAAGGACGCTCTCCGCGGTGGCGCATTTGCCTTCGAGACTTCGTGCGCCAAAGCCCGGAAATCTCTTTGTCACGGAGTTTATGACGGAAGGAAAGGCGGAATTTGTGGAACTTTACAACGCGACCTTGGATACGCTTGATCTGGAAAACTGCGAATTGCTGGCGACTAGCGGAAGTTCGCTGAAAGCGGCGACGGATTCTTCGTTTACGGCGAGGCTCGCTCCGGATTCCTATCTGGTGCTCGGGACGGATTCCTGTGAAAATAAGGATGCCCGGGCGGCGCTTTCGATGCCGGGAACCAAAGGTTCTATCGTGTTTCGCTGTGCCGGGGAAACGATGGATTCGCTGTTCTATGCGAACGCGAAAATTGCGGATTCGCTTGGGGTGAGTGCGTTCCCGATCGATACCAAGCTGAGCGCGCAACTGCCGGTTGCCGGGTACAGAAAGCGTTCGGATGGAAGTTCCTGGTGCGCGGGCGAATTTTCAAAACGTGCCGTGGCCATCTGCAAGAATTAAAAGGATTTGGTTCGGCTTGCTTAGGGTCAGGTTTCTCGAAACGCCATTTAGAACCTGTTTTCATATTTGTCGGGTGTAGCTCGACAAGCTCGCTAACAGTCATTGTCGGGCTTAACCCGATAATCTAGATTCTCCGGTCAAGCCGGGGAATGACATCATACCTTGTTCTAAGTCCCGCTTATTGTTTTTCAAAAGCTTAGACATTTGCTGACCAATTTCTCATTACTCATTACTCATTACTCATTACTCATTGCTAATTTCTCATTCCCTTAGATGTCCACTGTTCCTTATAAAGACATTCTCTTAGAAACCAGGTCCTATCTTTTGGGAAAATCGTCGGGACGTCCGCGGTGACGCCTTGGCGGTGGCCTGTGAGGCGGCGGGGGAGGCCCGGGGCGAAACTCGAAACGCCATTCGGATCGCGGATAGTCGCATACGGAAAAGCCCGCCTGGCAAAGATGGCAGAGCGCTTTTTGGGAACATCCGACTAGCAGGTCGTTCGAAATTCTTAAATCGTTGAAAAATCGGTAATCATCGCAGGCGCGGCAGGTTTCTTCCCAGGTTCGGAACGAACAAAGTTCCGTAACCGAAATATGGCAATTGTATTCCGAACGGGCTTCCGCTTCGGGGCTTTCCTGCATGACGACGCAGGAAGACAGAAAAAGCGTTCCCAAAAGAACGGTCAGTCTTTTGAAAAACGCTGTTTTCATCGGATATTTAAATGCGGAATCAGTATTCCGCTTCGGATTTCAGGTCGCGGTTCATCAGTTCTTCGATGATGTCCGCGGGTTTCTTGTCGTTGAAGAGAACTTCATAGACCGCGTTCACGATGGGAAGTTCCACATGGACGGATTCCGCGAGAGCCTTGGCGCTCTTGCACGTGGGAACGCCTTCCGCAATCATCTTCATGTGTCCCATGATTTGCGTGAGGGTTTCCCCTTTGCCGATGCATTCGCCGACATAACGGTTCCGGCTGTGCTGCGAAAGGCATGTGACGATCAGGTCGCCCATTCCGGCGAGGCCTGCGAAAGTGCTGGGGTTTGCGCCGAGGGCGCGTCCGAGACGGCAAATTTCCGCCTGCCCGCGGGTGATGAGCGCAGCGCGGGTGTTGTCGCCCGCTCCGATTCCGTAGAGGATGCCGCTCGCAATCGCGATGACGTTTTTAATCGAACCGCAAAGTTCCACGCCGATCTGGTCCGTCGAAGTATAGACGCGCAGGTAGCCGTTGCTCATGATCTGCTGAACTTTTTTGGCGGAATCTTCGTTGGGGCATGCGGCGACAATCGTCGTATAGACGCGGCGCGAGACTTCTTCGGCGTGTGTCGGGCCGCTGAGCGTTACCATGTGGTCATGGTCGAGCCACGGGACGTTTTGAAGGATGACTTCGCTCATGCGCTGGTCCGTGCCTTCGAGGATTCCCTTGGTCGCGCAGACGACTAGCGGAATTTTGCCCGCAGGGTTCCACTTGGAAAATTCCCTGGAAACGTTTGCCATCACCTGGGACGGGACGACGATGAGAACCATTTCCGCACCTTCTAGCGCCTTGTCCATGTCGGTCGTATAGGTAAACGAATCCGGGAAGATGATGCCGGGAAGCTTGTCCTTGTACTGGTGTTCCGTGGAAAGCAGGTCCACTTCCTTTTGAGAAAAAGTCCAAAAAGAAACCTTATGTCCGTTGTCATTCAAAACCTGGCCGAGGGTCAGTCCCCATCCGCCTGTGCCTAGTACTGTGATATTCATAAATAAATCCTTTCCTTGTTTGTCAAATTTTAAACTACACTTTTTTCCGTTTTTTTCCAAAACCGTTTTCGGTTCCGTTCAAAAGACGCTTGATGTTCGCCTTGTGCTTGACGATGACGAAGACGGCGATGATCCAGGCGAGGACTAAGATGCCTGCGTGGATTTGGTCGTGCGGGTAGATGTCCGGTGCGAGATATCCGAAAAGAGTGAGACCGGCAAGTGCGATGCAGGCGCCGATGCTTCCGACCGAGACGTATTTTGTGGCAATGGTCAAGACGCTCCACACGAGAAACGCGAGAAGAGCCGTGACGGGGGCAAGCGCGAGAAACATCCCGAAAGCGGTGAGGACGCCTTTTCCGCCGCGGAATCCGGCGAAGCACGTGAAGCTGTGTCCGATGACCGCGAGAAGCCCACAGACAAGCGGAAGCCAATAATAATCGGGACCGCCCGATGCTTTGGATGCTTCGTTGAGGGCCGCGGCGATCGTCGGGGCGAGGAAGCCTTTGAGAAGATCGATGATTACCACGGGAAGCGCAGGCTTTACGCCGAGGACGCGGAACGCGTTTGTCAGTCCCGAGTTTTTCGAACCGTAGTCCCGGATGTCGAAATCTTTACCTTTGACGATTTTTGCGACCCAGATTGCGGTCGGAATGGAGCCTAGGAGATACGCTAGCGGAAGTGAGAGTAAACTGTTCAAGGTCTTCGTCCTTTCGTAAAATGAGCTTGCTGTCAAAGTTCAACCGGAGAGGCGCGCCGTCAAGATGGAACGCTTCGTAGAAAGTCTTGAGTAGGTAACGCTTGTAGGATTCATCGACCGCATCGGGAGTCCGCGTTTCGATGTCGATGACCGGAGGCTCTACCATGATCTGGCATGCGCGGGTGAGCTTGACAAGTCTTCCCTGGTGTGCCGGGTGGGGATTCTTCTGGCAGGCTTCGGCAAAGACTTCGGCGAGGCGCTCCCGTCCGAGAACCCTGCGGCAGTTGGCATAGACCGAGCGGATTTCCTGCAAGATGCGGTGGACGCGCAGGCCTTCCTTGGCGCTGATCGAGAGTGTGGGGATGTATTCGAACATCGGCTCGCGTTCCCGCATTTCCTTGACCATCCTGTCGAAGGACTTCTCGTTCTTGTCGGGGAGAATGTCCCACTTGTTGAGAATCAGGATGAGGCCCTTGCCCGCCTGGCGAATGCTCTGGATGATGCGGAAGTCCTGTTCGGAAAGTCCGAGCGTCGCGTCGATGACGAGGAGGGACAGGTCGGAGCGGCGGATGCTTTCCTCGGAGCGCATGTTGCTGAAAATTTCGACTTCGTCTTCGACTTTCGCCTTTTTGCGGAGGCCCGCTGTATCGGTCACGACGAAAGTTTCCCCGTCGGACACGAACGTGCAGTCGATGGAATCCCGGGTCGTTCCGGGAATATCGGAAACCACGACGCGCTCTTCGCCGAGAAGACGGTTCAGCAGGGTGGATTTCCCGGCGTTCGGACGTCCGAGAATCGCAAACCGGATTGGGCGCTTTTCTTCGCCGTGGATTTTCCCTTTGTCGGGTAGAATGGCGATGATTTCGTCGAGGAGCGAGAGACAGGCATAACCGGTCAGCGCGCTGATGGTCCGGGGCTGCCCCATGCCGAGGGAGAAAAATTCCCAGCTTTCCGAGCGGTCCGAGGCGGCTTCGCTCTTGTTTGCGATAAGGAGAACCTGCTTGTCGAGCTTTCGGATCATCCGGGCAAACTGGAGGTCTAGCTTTGTGATGCCCACGCGGACATCGACCATGAAAAGCACGAGGTCGGCTTCTTCGATGGCTGCGAAAATCTGGTCCCGGACATTTGCCGCGAGGACGTCTATCGTATCGTCCGGCAGAAATCCTCCGGTATCGACGACGGTAAATTCGCGCCCCTTGTAATTTGCCGTCTGGTAATGGCGATCCCGGGTTACGCCTTCGCGATCCGAAACCACCGCGGCGCGTCGTCCGAGGATGCGGTTAAAAAGAGAGGACTTTCCCACGTTGGGGCGTCCGACAATACAGACAATAGGTAGTTTAGCCACGTTCGGAAATATAGAAATAAGAGAATGTCTTTATAAGGGACCGCGGACGTCTATGTCCAGGGACTAGGGATTAGGGAACAGGGATTAGTCTGCGGACATCTAAGAGAATGAGCAATGAGAAATGAGCAATGGGTCTGCGGACGTCTATATTCAGGGAATAGGGAACAGGGATTAGTCTGCGGACATCTAAGAGGATGAGAAATTAGCAATGAGTAATGAGAAATTGGTCAGCAAACGTCTAGGTTTTTGGGATGCGGAATAAGGTATGATGTCATTCCCGTGCATCGACACGGGAATCCCCTTTAAGGTATGGGATTTGACAGGCTAGCGAGCTTGTCGAGCTAGGTTCGATAAAGACTCTTTAAGCGCACTGTTATGAAAACAGGTTCTAAGAGAAAACGGGATAAATGGCGTAAAAGTTTTTCTCTTTTCCGCGAAAATTTCTTTGAAGGATAAGCAAAAATCTTGTCGTATGAAAAAGATAAAGATTCCTTTCCCATTTAAAAAGAATACTTTTCTTTCATAGGAGTTTTTATGAATGGATTTTTTCGCTTTTCGGCTACGTGTGCTTTCGCTTCGTTTTTCGCGGTAAGTCTTTGGGCGTTTCCCGCAAACCCCAGGCCTTTTACCGTCGATAATGCCGGGGATTCCCTAACGCTTCGAAACGTGGGCGACGAGCATTACCGCTACACGGAAACGCTTGACGGCTATCTCGTGATCCGCGGCGAGGACGGCGTTTACCGCTATGCGACAGAAGAAGGCGTTGCGGGTTCTTTCAAGGCAAAAAATTCGGATAGGCGGAGTCTTGAAGAAAGGGTTTACTTGGATGGTCTTCGCCGGGAAAAAGTCCAGAAGGCGCATTTCGAGAAGAATCCGGACCGTTTGACAGTACCTTCCGGGGAAAGGCCTGAGAAAAAGGCTCCCTGGGTTCCGTCGATTGATACGTCTTCGGCTGATTTTCCGGTGCTGAAGCTCCCGACAGCTTCGGGGCACGTAAAAGGAACGAACCGTTTTCCGGTGTTGCTCGTGGCGGGTTCCGATGCTTCCAACTGCGACTCTTCCCGGTTTTACGCACAAGTTAACCAAAAAGGATTTGACAAAGACGGGCATATCGGTTCCGTGAAGGACTATTTTACGGCGCAGTCGAACGGGCTTTTTGTCCCGAACTTTGATATTTACCTGGTGAAGGTGAACAGCGCTTTGTCGAGTTATAAGGATAAGGAAGGGCGTCTCGTCAAGGAAGCTGTCGATGATTTGCTTTCCAAGTACCCGGATTTTGATGCGACAAAATATGACGCGGACGGCGACGGTGAAGTCGATGTTCTTGCCGTGATGTATGCGGGGACGGAAGTTGATGCGAATTATCTCGGCGGCTTTGCCTATGAATTGAGATACAATAACAGCACGAACGATTATGTCGGAAGGCTTAATGCAGGAAACGGGAAAAAGTTCAACCGCTATTTTATCCTGCAACAGATGAATTCCGAAACAGCTCTCTCCCCGATAGGTCAATTTGTCCACGAGTTCAGCCACACGATGGGGTTAAAGGATCACTATTGCGTCTATGGCGAAAATTGCTACAAGGATTATACGGACAGCGTTTACCAGGCTCCGGGCGTCCATGCGTGGGACGTGATGGGAACAGGCTTGTATAATGGACCGGAACAAGGCGCAACGCCAGTCGGTTACAGCGCTTTCGAAAAGGCTTTTATGGGGTGGATTTCCTACAGGACGCTCGAAGAATCCTGGGAGGTGACGGTTCTTCCGCCGTTTGTTACGACCGATGTGGCGTATAAAGTTCCCGTGCCGGGAACTGAAAATGAATGGTTCATTCTGGAAAATCGCCAGCAGACGGGCTGGGACGCGAATCTTCCCTATCACGGGATGCTGATTTGGCATATCGACATTGCCCAAAAAATCTGGGATAAAGATGCGTTGAACGATGATCCGGGACACCAGAGAATCGACGTGGTGGAAGCGGGAAATCTAAAAGTTAACAATTATAATGCCGGAGCTTTCCATGGTACAAGCAGGGCGCATTTAAACGACGATCCGTACCCGGGAACGGCTAACGTAAAGGAATTTTCAGCAATCTCGTGGGCTGGCGAAAGTCTAGGCGTTAGCTTGTATCAAATCACGGAAAGGAATGGAAACATCTGTTTTGCTTCGGGGCGCGATATCCCTGTCGGCGATTGCATCGCGAGCAGTTCTTCTTCGGCGACGATCAGTTCAAGCTCGGCGGAAAGTTCCTCTTCGGCAGGAAATAGTTCAAGCTCGATGGAAGGTGCTTCTAGTTCTTCGGAAAGTACGGCAATCGCCTTGACTCGCTCGGTGAAAAATTCGATTGAACTTTACGGGAAGACGCTTGCGGTAAGTTCGGATATTTCCGGGGAAAAGATTGTCAGCCTCTACGATCTTTCGGGAAAGGAAATACTCCGTCGTCGGTTTGATGGAGCCATGACAGCTCTTGACATGAAAGATTATTCCGGCAAAATGCTTGTCGTACGGCTTTCGGAGGGAAAGCGTATTCTCGGGTTCAAGCGGATCGTGGTGCGTTAGGATTGGCCGAGAGCTTGGTTGTGAAAAATCAGGAAACAGGATTCAGTTGCTAGTGGCTAGTGTAGTCAGGGAACAGGGACTATGGCGTAGGGATTGGTATCGGAGCGGAACGTGAACTTTTCAACGAATTGCTTTCAGGAAACAGTGATCGGCTAGTGGTCTGTGATTAGCGAGTAGTTAGAAATGAGTAATTAGGAATTAACAGTGAGAAGTTGGCAGTCTAGCGCATTCAGAGCTGAGAGCTTAGATTTGCAGACATCTATGTTCTTGTATCTTAAAAGTTTGACGTCCGCAGTTCTAAGCTCTAAGTTCTATCAACTAAGTTCTGAATATCTCGACAAGCTCGCTAACCTGTCAAATCCCATTCCTTAAAGGGGATTCCCCGGTCAAGCCGGGGAATGACATTTTAAAAAGCCTAGACGTTTGCTGACCAATTTCTCATTGCTCATTGCTAATTTCTCATTCTCTTAGACGTCTGCAGACTAATCCCTACTCCCTCATCCCTAGTCCCTGAACATAGACGTCCGCAGTTCTGACACGCCAAACCAATTCTTTCTATCTTTTAAGCGGAAAAACAAAGGTATCACTATGTCCGAAACGATGACTTCCGCGCAAGTTCGCGAATCCTTTATCAAGTTCTTTGAATCCAAGGGACACCTGTTTGTCCGTTCTTCGCCCGTGGTTCCGCACGACGATCCGACGCTCATGTTCACGAATGCCGGCATGAACCAGTTCAAGGCGATTTTTCTCGGAGACAATCCGAAAGGCTGGAAGCGCGTCTGCAACAGCCAAAAGTGCATCCGCGTCTCGGGCAAGCACAACGATTTGGATGTCGTCGGTCGGGACAATTACCACCACACTTTTTTCGAAATGCTCGGAAACTGGTCGTTCGGGGATTACTACAAGAAAGAAGCGATTTCCTGGGCGTGGGAACTTCTGACCAAAGTCTGGAAGCTTCCGAAGGAGCGCCTGTTTGCGACGGTTTACCAGGACGACGATGAAGCCTGGCAGATATGGAAGGATGTGTCGGGGCTTCCCGATGACCGTATCATGCGTTTTGACGCCCACTCGAATTTCTGGGAAATGGGCGATACCGGGCCTTGCGGTCCCTGTTCCGAAATTCACTATGACCGCGGCGATCTCTCGACCCAGGCCGAAACGTTTAAAGACCCGGTTCTCGGCGTAAACGGTGAAAACGACCGCTACATTGAAATCTGGAACAACGTGTTCATGCAGTATGAACGCCTCTCGGACGGTTCCCTCGTTCCGCTCAAGGCAAAAAATGTCGATACCGGCATGGGCTTTGAACGGATCTGCGCCATTCTGCAGGGAAAGTCAAGCAATTACGATACGGACGTGTTCAGTCCGATCATCCGGAAAATCGCGGAGCTTTCCGGCGTGCCTTACAGCGAAGGCAAGGATGGGACACCGCACCGCGTCATTGCGGACCATCTCCGGGCGCTCTCCTTTGCCATTGCGGACGGGGCGCTTCCGTCGAACGAAGGCCGAGGCTATGTGCTTCGCCGTATTCTCCGCCGCGCGAGCCGTTTTGCCCGTCTCCTCGGACAGAAAAAGCCTTTCATCTGCAACCTGGTGCAGGTTCTCGCCGATACGATGGGCGACGCTTACCCCGAAATCCGCGAACGGAAGGATTTCGTTGCATCTGTCATCCGAAGCGAAGAGGAAAGCTTCATCCGCACGCTCGATGCCGGGTTGGAGCGTTTTGCCTCGATTTCCGCGGCTCTTCAAAAAGGCGACAGGATTCCGGGAGACAAGGTGTTCCTGCTTTACGACACGTATGGATTTCCGCCCGACCTTACGGGAATCCTCGCCGAGGAAAAAGGTCTCTCCATCGATGAAAAAGGCTATGAAAAATGCATGGAGGAGCAGAAGGCCCGCGCCCGCGCAAACATGAAGCAGAGTATCAACACGATGGGTTCCGAAGGCTGGACGGAATATGCGGTCGGCTCGACGAAATTTGTCGGCTACGATGTGAACGCAGCGACGGTAAAGGTTCTGCGCTACCGGGAAGACAAAGGGGTTCTTTCGATTGTTCTTGACACGACTCCGTTCTATGCGGAAATGGGCGGACAGATCGGTGACAAGGGAACGCTTGTCGCAGACGGTCTTGAAATTTCGGTTTTTGACACGGTTCGCGTAAACGATACAATCGTTCACCGCGGCAAGGTGGCGAAGGGCGAAGCGAACAGGGAAACGATGGCTTCGGAATTTTTGGCGACTGTCGATGATGTCCGTCGCTCCGACATCCGCAAGAACCATTCCGCAACGCATTTGATCCAGGCTGCTCTCCGGCAGGTTCTCGGCAACCACGTGCAGCAGCAGGGAAGTTTCGTTTCGAACGAACTGCTGCGCTTTGACTTCAGCCATTTTAACGCGATGACTTCGGATGAAATCCAGCAGGTCGAAGACCTGGTGAACGCCAAGGTGATGGAATGTCTGCCGGTCGCTACGGAAGTGATGGATGTCGATGCGGCGAAGTCCAGCGGCGCGATGGCGCTCTTCGGGGAAAAGTATGGCGACAAGGTTCGCGTAGTCAAGATGGGAAATTCCGGCGAGGAATTTTCCAGGGAACTTTGCGGCGGCTTGCACGTGCAGAATACGGGAAACATCGGCATGGTGAAAATCATTTCCGAGTCGAGCGTTTCTTCGGGCGTGCGCCGTATCGAAGCGGTAACGGGTCGCGGAGCGCTTGCTCTCCTCCGGGCTGGAACGCAGATTCTGACGGCTCTTCGCGAACAGCTCCGCTGCAAGGATGCCGATGTTCTCGACCGAATCCAGCAGACTTTTGCCAAGACGCAGAATTTGGAAAAGAGCCTCCAATCCGTGCAGCTTGAACTCGCAACGCTTGCCGCGGGTGAACTTTTACAAGGCGCCGTCAACGTATTGGGCGTAAATCTCTACGTCCGTGAAATGTCCATCCCTGATGATCGTTTTAAGAATCTGCTCGACGGTGTGCAGAACAAGCTCGATCCCGAATCCGTCGCCGTGATGGCGAACAAGGGAAGCGTCAACGGTAGCATTGCCGTGATGGTCGGAAAAAACGTCCAGGCGAAAGGCGTCAAGGCGGGCGATATGGTTCGTGACCTGGCGAAGGCTTGTGGTGGCAAGGGCGGAGGACGTCCGGATAGAGCCCAGGCCGGCACCCGCGAACCGGAAAAAATTTCAGCGGCGATTGCGAATGCGAACAACTGGATCCGCGCAAAACTCGGCGCGTAAATTTTCTGTCCCGAGGATTTTCCGATGAAAAAGATTGATACGCAAGATGCTCCGGCAGCGATCGGCCCGTATTCCCAGGCGGTGGTTTCCGGCGGTTTCGTTTACCTTTCCGGACAGATTCCGATTGTTCCCGAAACGGGAACGCTTGCAGGAAATTCCATCGAAATCCAGGCGGAACAGGTTTGCCGTAATATCGAAGCGGTTCTAAGGGCAGCGGGTTCTGAAATTTCAAAAACTGTGAAGACTACCTGTTTTTTGCGCAGCCTTTCGGATTTTCAAGCATTCAATTCGGTTTACGAAAGGCACTTTGTCGGGAAGCCCGCGCGGAGCTGCGTCGAAGTTTCCGCTCTCCCCAAGAATGCCCTCGTGGAAATCGAAGCCGTTGCGGAGTTGGATCCGATTTAAATCGAGGACGCTTTCGGTCTAAAACGAGTCTATCCCTTCAAGCTTTTCCCGCTTGAACGTGGAAGCTTGTTTTCGCCGTCTCGGTTGGATGTGAATGAATCGCTCGGCTTCTTAATTTATATTTTGTCCGTATGCCCGACTTTTTGCAAACACCGCAGATGATTTCGCTCCCCAAGATCCTCGACGACCGGGGAAACTTGAGCTTTATCGAGTCGGAGCGCCATCTCCCTTTTAAGATTCGCCGCTGCTATTGGATTTACGATGTCCCGGGCGGGGAAATTCGCGGAAGCCACGCGTTCCGAAAACAGGAAGAACTGATCGTTGCGCTTTCGGGCAGTTTCGATGTCCTGCTGCATGACGGGGCGCACGAAGTTCGCCATTCGCTTCGTCGTTCCTATATGGGACTTTATGTGCCGCCGTTGCATTTCCGGACGTTAGACAACTTTTCGACGAATTCCGTTGCGCTTGTTCTCAGCTCCATGTCATACGACCCGGATGATTATATCTGGAATTTTGATGATTTTCAACAGAAGGCCCGGGAGGTTACGTGCAGATGATTCCCGGCTGTCGCTTTATGGAATTTTCCCGGACACGGGAACGCTCCGGAGCCTTGACCGCGCTCGAAAGTTTTAAGGACTTGCCGTTTGAAATCAATCGCGTCTTTTACCTTTACGATATTCCAGGCGGGGAAAATCGTGGCGGCCATGCGCACAAGCTTTGCCACCAGCTTTTAATAGCGGCTTCCGGCGCGTTTGACGCGAAAATCGATGACGGAATGCGTTCACAAGTCATTCGGCTGGATCGCCCTTATTACGGCGTCTATGTTCCGCCCGGAATCTGGGCCGAGGAACTGAATTTTTCGTCGGGTTCGATCTGTCTTGTCCTCGCTTCCCATGCCTATGACGAATCGGATTATATTCGCGATTATTCGGAGTTTACTTTGTACGCAAAAAACCTCCGGGAGAAAAAATGATTCCCTATCTGGATTTGAAACGGGTGACGGAATCCTTTGAACCGGAACTTTCGACGGTTGTCCAGCGCGTCATGGAAAGCGGCTGGTATATTCGAGGCAAAGAATGCGATAATTTTGAACGGAAATTCGCCGAATATTGCGGAACAGAATTTTGCGTCGGCGTCGCAAACGGTCTTGAAGCGTTGACTTTGATTTTCAAGGCCTATATCGCTCTCGGGCGCTTACACCTCGGAGACAAGGTAATCGTGCCGGCGGACACATACATTGCGTCGGTCCTCTCGGTTAGCGAAGCGGGGCTTGTGCCTGTCCTGACCGACCCGGATCCAATCACTTGTAATCTTTCCGCTTTTTGCGTGGAGCGCGTTTTCGATTCAAGCGTAAAGGCTGTTCTCGCGGTGGACCTGTATGGACGTGCGATTCCCGGCAAGGAACTTTCCGAATTTGCGAAATCTCGCGGGCTGATTCTTGTCGAGGATGCCGCGCAGGGACACGGTGCGATGGAAAACGGAAAGCGGGCCGGTTCGTTTGGCGATGCGGCGGGATTCAGCTTCTATCCGGGAAAAAACCTGGGCGCGCTTGGTGACGGAGGCGCGGTGACGACTTCGGACGCGGAACTTGCGCAAATGGTGCGGACACTCGCCAATTATGGGAGCGAACGGAAATACGTGAATCTTCACAAGGGAATGAATTCTCGGCTAGACGAAATCCAGGCGGCGGTTCTTGCGTATAAATTAAATCGCCTGGATGCGGACAATCAGCGTCGTACGGAAATCGCGGAACGATACCTCTCAGAGATTCAAAATTCGACTGTGGGGATGCCCGATTCTGGAAAATCCGGAGAGCATGTCTGGCACATTTTTGCATTGCGCACAGGGAGCCGCGAAAGGCTTCAAACGCATCTGAAAGATTGCGGAATCGAGACCCTGATCCATTACCCGATTCCACCGCACCGCCAGAAGGCTTACCGGGAATTTGCCGATTTAAATTTCCCCGTCGCCGAGAAAATCGCAAAGACGGAACTCAGCCTTCCGCTGTATCCACAAATGACCCATTCCGAAATTTCCCAAGTCATCAAGGCTGTCAATGCGTATCGCGAGTAAAGTCCTGCGAAAAATCTGCGCAGCGGTTCGTCGCCCTTTTTACCGGTTGATTTCGGATGCGAAAATTGCTGGACGTCCGCTTTGCGTTTCGCCGCTTCTTTCCCAGGGAGCGGGAACGGTCTCGTTTGGAAAAAACGTCCATGTCGGATTGGATTACGACACGGATTTCTGGTCGTCTTACGTGTTTCTGAATCCGCGAAACCCGGAATCGAAAATCGAGATCGGGGAAGATTCCTGGGTGGGAAATCACTTTGTCGCCATTTCGGAAGGTCCCGGAATTTTTATCGGGAAAAATGTTCTCATCGGAACGCATGTCGAAGTTTACGATTCGGATTTTCACGCGGTAAA
This sequence comes from uncultured Fibrobacter sp., assembly GCA_934691725.1. Taxonomy (GTDB): domain Bacteria; phylum Fibrobacterota; class Fibrobacteria; order Fibrobacterales; family Fibrobacteraceae; genus Hallerella. The sequence continues at coordinate 18,428 of CAKUTF010000021.1, forward strand.
TGTTCGTGACCGCTTGAAGAGTAAAGCAAAACGCGCTTCCGTCAAAATCGAAGACGGGGTCTGGATTGGAAACAACGTAACGATTCTCAAGGGAACGGAAATCGGGAAAAATTCCGTTGTCGCGGCGGGGGCAGTTGTCTCGGGCGTGTTCCCGCCAAATGTTGTATTGGGAGGCGTTCCGGCAAAGATTATCCGGCAAATTGAATTTTGCGATGAGGCTTCCCGATGAAAGAAATTTCCATCCGACGCTACCGAAAAGGCGATTCCGTAAAATGGAATGAATTTGTACGAAATTCCAGGAACGGTCATTTTCTTTTTGATCGCGGTTATATGGATTATCATGCGGACCGATTTCCGGATTGTTCGTTTATCTTCTTGAAGGGAGATTCGCCGTGTGCCGTTCTTCCGGGAACGCTTTCTTCGGACGGCATATTCAGTTCCCATGCGGGGCTTACGTTTGGCGGTTTTGTCGTCGATAATTCCGTTGGCGTTTTGGAAGTGAAACGATTTTTTGAATTGCTCGATGAGGAACTTCGAAAACTCGGCGCGAAAAAGGTCATCTACAAGCCTCTTCCCTGGATCTATGCGAACCGTCCTTCGGAAGAAGCCCTGTATTGGCTGTTTCGTAGGGGTGCGAAACTTTCCGCCCGCCTGATTTCCAGTACGCTCGAACCTCAATCGATGCAGCCTTCGTCAAAGAAAAAGTATTACCTGAACAAGGGTGAACGCGAAGGATTGATTTTTTCGGAGTCGAAAAATTTCGATGAATTTTGGAATTTGCTGGATTGCTGTCTCATGGATGGCCACGGTGCGCACCCGGTTCATTCCAAGGCGGAACTGAAACTTCTTTCGGAACGTTTCCCGCAAAACATCCGGCTTTTTACCGTGACAAAGAATGGCGAGCTTCTTTCGGGGAGCGTTGTCTATGTTTCAGGGGCTGTCGCCCATTCGCAGTATCTCGCAAGTTCCGCAAAAGGGCGCGCTTTGCACGCAATGGATTTCTTGATGCTGAACGAAATCAACCGCTTTCCCGGGCAGCGTTTCTTTGACTGGGGAACCTCTTGCGAGGAACGGGGAAAAATTTTGAACGAAGGCCTTGCACACCAGAAGGAAACCTATGCGGGGCGCGGCGTCGTCTATGATATTTACGAGTATGATTTATGAAACAATCGGGCTTCTGGAAAGAATCGGCAATTTCCGCCGTGGCGACATTTGTTCGGATTACCGCTTCGTTTATCACGAATAAGTTTCTCGCTGCCTTGGCGGGACCTGCGGGCTTTGCCGTTATCGGGCAATTGCAAAATTTGATAAATGTCGGGCAGGGAACTTCTTCGCTTGCTCTCCAAAACGGCTGGGTGAGTCTCACTGCCCGCTACAAGAACGAGGAAAAGGAACTCGGCCCGATTTGGCGCGGCGGCTTTCGCCTGAGCGTGTATGCGTCGATCGCTTCGGCGATTTTCTTTGTCCTTTTCGCGTTCATCGCTCCGCTGGATTCGCTCTTTCCGGGCGTCCCCATGCGCTATATGCAGGCGGCGATTCTCTTTGCTGTTCCGGGATTTGTCGCGTTGACCGTTTCGATGGTTTCGTCTGCGGTGATGAACGGCCTTTCGGATTATCGACGCTGGGCAGCGATTACGGTAGGAACTTCCGTGTTGAATTGTCTGTGGGTTGTTTTGATGATCCAGACGAAATCGCTTTCCGTTCTCGGGGCGGTCGCAACGCAATCGGTTCTTTCCTGTTTTTACGCGCTGTTTCTCGCTTGGAAAGGCGGCTTTACATACAAACGATTTTCCGCGCGGCTCAAGCCGAATTTTAAAATTTGGCGCGGCTATGCGCTGATGGGAATCATCCCGATGGCCGTGTCGCCTGTCCTGTATTTTTTCGTCCGGTCGTTTTTGGGAAAATCCTTTGGCTGGGATGTGGCCGGTTTTTGGCAGGGCGCGATGCGGATTTCGGATTTTTTCAATGTCGGGTTTTCATCGGTTTTGGGAGTCGTGCTCTTGCCGAGGCTTTCCTCGATTTCTTCACCGCAAGAATTTCACCGGACCTTGAAACGCCTTTTGGCCTATGTCCTTGCGTTTGCGCTTGTCGCCGTTCTCTTCATGTTTTTCTTGCGTGATGTGCTAATCGTTTTCGCACTTTCCAAAGATTTCTTGCCGCTTTCCTCGCTTGTCCCGATGCAATTTGTAGGAGATTTTTTCAAGGCGGGATGCTGGTGCCTGGGAATGGCGCTCATCGCGCGGAAGGAAACGCTCGCCTATCTTTCGGTTGAAATCGGAGCGGATATTTTGTTTGCTGTCTTGACGGTCTTGGGGGCGAATTTTGTGGGTTATCGTTCACCGTTTATCGCCTATGCCGCTGAAAATTTCATCTGCCTTCTTGCCTTGATGATCGTTCTGCGGAGGCTTTCATGGAAAAACCTCTAGTTTCCGTACTTCTTGCAAGCTACAACCATGAAAAATATGTGGAAGCTGCCGTGCGTTCCGTTATGGATCAGAAGGGCGTTGCGTTTGAACTTTTGGTCATCGACGACGGCAGCTCGGATTCTAGCCCGGAAATTTTGGAACGGCTTTCCAAAGAATTGACTTTTCAGTACCGTCACCGTCCGAACAAAGGTCTTGTTCCGACATTAAACGAATTGCTTTCGGAAGCCCGCGGAAAATATTTCTGCACTTTTGCATCGGACGACATCATGGCTCCGGGAAGGCTTTGCGCACAAAGTAATTTCTTGGAAAATCACCCGGAAAAGGTGGCGTGCTTTGGCATGATTCAGTTGATGGATAATTCGGGAAATTTGGCAAATACGCCGGATATGCGCTATATTCGTTCGATTCCCGAAGTGACTTTTGAAGAGTTCTTTCTCGGAAAAAAAGAATTGCACGGCTGTTCGGAAATGCTTCGCCTGAAACCATTCAAGGAATTGGGCGGATATGATGAGGGTTTTCCTTTTGAAGATTTTCCGCTATGGTTAAAATTGTTAAAAAAATACGGTTCTGTTCCTGTACTTCCCAACGTTTGTACTTATTACCGTTGCCATGGTGACAACATGTCGTCGGATGGCGACTTGATGTATGGAACTTTTTTAGAAGTCTTGAAACTTTATCGGGATGAGCCTCTCTATCGAAAAGCGCAAAATATCTGGAAATCCCATTGGTTTTCCAATTTGGCTTTTTACCGCAAGAAAGAGGCCTTTTTTCGATTGCCTCGGTTGGCTTCGTTTTCTTGGCCTTTCTTGAAGAGGTTTCCGAAATTATTGATTCCGCGATGCTTTTTAAAACGCTGAATGCCGGTTGAAAATTTTACTCCATGTTTTTCGAAAACCGAGCAACTTTAGATTGGTTCTTAGGGAAAGAATTGCTGCAAGAATTTTTGCGATGGGCTTGGGCAATGTTCTGTATAGCCATTGCCGTTGTCGGATACTTTTTTGTTGTATCGAGGATCGCCAGCTGCTTGAAAAATGATGGATGGCGAGTGTTGCGGAAGTCTTCTGGATTTTTCCGTTGATAAAACTTTTTGGGGAAAAACTGTCTTCGGAAAAAATTTCCAGCTGAAAATCCTGAAAGCTGTTTGCCATGATGTTTGGCAGGACGATGCTGTCTATTTCGGCTTCCTGGTAATGGAAAGAATGGGTCCTGTAATAATCAAGAGCCTTTTGGATTGCCGGAAAGTTTTTTTCTGCTCCAAAAATTGCCCCTTCGATACGGCTTGATCCGTTTTCGTATCCAAAAAAATAGGACCGTTTCAGCAGAGAGTCAAAACTCTTTAGAATTTCAACATCGCAGTCCAGATAAATGCCGCCTTCGGTATAGATGGCGTATAGGCGGACAGCATCGGATGCAAAGGCCCAACGATGTTCATCGAGAGCTTTGTCTATCCAGGGAATGTGAATTTTTCTCGCACGGCATTCGTCCCAATGGATCCACTCGTATCCGGGCAAGTTTTTTTTCCAGGATTCCATGCACAGTAGAACCTGTTGGGGATAAGGTTCTTTTGAAAACCAGCAGTAGTGGATTTTTTGCGGAATCATCCGAACCTCCGCAAGATGAAAGCGAGAAATCGCGATGGCCCGAATGTGCCCAGCACCGCCGCTTTATTTCGAAGCCTTGTCTTTCTATCCCAGAGAATTTGTGTGCGAAATTTTTTAATCCAGCCAAACGCTCTTTTTCTGATACGTGAAAATTCTTCGCTTTTGGGTGTCCGCATCAGGATGCTGAAGCTCGCGCTGACGAGAAGGCTTTCGGCGGCCTTACGGACTTGCGGGGAAACATGCTTAAATGTTTCGAGATTCTTTTCGGCGATGGCGAGAAGCTCCGCTTTCTTGAGGGTGTAGGGCGAAGCGAGAATGCTTGTCGAATGTTTCCGGTAAAAGTAGAGAGGAGCTTGGCAGATGCCGATGCAGACTGCTTCATGGAGGACCGCGGGAATCGTCGCCATGTCTTCAAAATAGATGCCTGGCGGAAATTTTCGATTTTCCCACAGCGATTTTTTATAGAGTTTGTTCCACGCCGAGAAATCGGGAACGGCGTTTTGGTAAAAAGCCCGGAGCAGGGCTTCTTCGCTTGAAATTTTTTGCAAAGATCCGCATTCGAATTTTGTTTGCGGAATACGGTGCGTAAAGGCGATTTTCCCGGAGGCGACGACAGGAACGTCCATTTCGATTGCCGCTTTCCATAAGGCTTTGAAAAAATCCGGCGCGAGAACGTCGTCGCTATCGACAAAGGCTATCCAGTTTCCTCGCGCATTCCGAAGGCCCGTATTTCGCGCTTCGGAAAGTCCCAGATTGTGTTGGCTTATCAGGTGGAATCGGGAATCCCTTTTCACGAATCTTTCGGCGATACTCGCGCTCGAATCGGTGCTGCCGTCATCGACAAGAATCGCTTCGAAATCCGGAAAAGTCTGCGCCGCGATGCTTTCGAGGCATTCTTCAAGAAAGGGCGCCGTATTGTAAATCGGGACGATGACGCTGATTTCTGGCATCTAGGTTTTTCCCGCTAGCGTTCCCCAGGCGACTTGGACAAACGCTCCGGCCCGGACCAGGTTCGCTTGAGAACTTTCGTAGTCTTTTAAGATTCGGTTGAAGAGAAAGATGTCGCGCTTCTGCTTTTTTTCGAGGAGGTCCTGCTTGAACTTGGCGACGCGGGCGAGACAGTCGCAGGAATCCGCCAGCGCATCGACATAGGCGGGGATGGCGTCCAGAAATTCCTTTTCTTCGGGGGAAGAGTTTGCCCGGTTCTTTTCGATAAAATCCTTCTGGGCGAGGGCTTGCGTCCGGACTTCTCCCATAAAGCGTTGGATGCGGACATAATCGACCTGCGGCCAGATCAGGCTGAACGGCGGCAGCTTTTTCCAGCTGAACTTGAACATCGACTCGTGCGCGGCGTTTTTTGCCTTGAGGAGTTCTTTCAAGTTTTCGAAAACGACCGAGGATAGCCTTTTTTGCATTTTTTACCTACGCTTGTTGATTTGAAAATATACATTTATAGCTATCATCTCATTCTAGGAGAAAAATTACGTTATGGATTTGAAGAAAATGAAGCTGATTTTGGTGGCTTCGATTGCGTTAAACGTCGCACTCGTCGTCATCATGCTGGTTCTCAAGAGCGATTACAAGGAACAGGCCCAGGTTTCGTATGGGGCGGCGACCAAGGCCTATACGGACGAGGTTTCCCGGGTGGTGAAAGCCCAGAACGACTTCATCAAGAGCGGAAACAGCATCTGGCAAATCATTTTTGAAACGACATCGAAGAGACTTTCCAAGGCGGATTTCGATGCGCGAGTCGCGGAACTGGATGCGGATAAAGTATTGAATGCGGAAACCTCGGGCGATGTGACGTCGCTCTCTTGCGGCGCGGACTGCAAGGTGCTTTTTACTTTCTCGAAGGGAAAGTTTGTTTCGGTGGATTACAAGGCTCTTTCCGAACTTTCCCCGGCGGCGACATTTGCCGTTTCCAAGCCGTCCCCTTTTCAGTTTGAAACCAAGTGAGGATTTCCGATGAAACTCAAGCAGATAATGATCGCATCCCTGATTTTGAACATCGCCATCTTTGCGCTTCTCTTTATGCAAAAAGGCGCCTACGTTTCGCAGGCGACGGAAGCGTACCAGAAGAAGACGGACGATTACTACAAGAAAGCGGTAAACATCGTCGAAGGGCAGAATTCCGTCATCGAGAACAATGCGATTCTCTGGAACATCGCCTGCACGGCAAACCGGGAAGCGAAGACGTCCAAGGATTTTGCGACGATTGAAAAGCGGCTCGCCAATTCTTCGGTTTTTTCGGCGAAGGTTTCGGGGACGCCGGACGGTTCGGGCTCGCTTCGAACCCTTTCGTGGAACAGCGATTACTATATCGTGGCGAAGTTTGACAAGAAGAAAAACCTGCAGGGCATTGATGTAAGCGCCCTTCTCGGAAATGCCCTGCCGCTTGCTTCGGAAGACCTGGACGAAGAGGACGGCGAAGAATAGGAATTTTGCCCTGTGACTAGGCTCACCTAGCGGAAAGTTCTTTTTTTTATTACCTTTAAACCAAAAGTTCACTTTCATAAGGAGTTCATCATGAAGAAAAGTCTCATCGCGCTTGCCCTCGCAGCCGCATTCACCCTGACCGCTTGCTATGGCAGCTATAGCCTCACCAACAAGCTTTACAAGTGGAACGGCACGCTCGGCAACAAGTGGCTCAATTCCTGCGTGCACTTCATCCTCTGGGTCATCCCGGTCTATGAAATCTGCATCGGTCTTGTCGATGGGCTGGTCCTGAACACGGTCGAATTCTGGACGGGCTCGAACCCGATCGCTTCGAGCGATACCTACTTTGAAAAGGACGCCCAGGGCAACCAGGTTTCCGCTATCAAGAATGAAGACGGCTCGCTCGCTGTCCAGATTATCGACGCCCAGGGCCACAAGGCTGACCTCAAGCTCGAACGCGATGCCGACGTGATCCGCGCTCTCGATGCGAACGGCCAGGTCGTCGCCCAGTACGACGTGAAGTAATCTTTTCGAAGATTTGAAAAGGCTCCGGTTTTTCCCGGAGCTTTTTCTTTTTGAACATTCTCTTGAAAGGGTCCTTGCATTTTTATACGGTTGTTCTTTTAAAGGGAAAAAGGTAAATTGGGGATTATGGATGAAATGCATATCAAATGCCCTCATTGTGGAAACGAAATGGAAGTTTCACTCCAAGGAAAAAAGAGCTCGATGGTCGTCTGCGTTTGCGGGCGCTGCAAGTCGCCCTTGGTTTCGCTTGACGGAGACGTCTCTGAACTTGACAGGGAGGAATTTCATTCCTTGAGAAAAAAGCTTTCCAAGATTGTCGACGCCCTTCGCGAATGCGCCGGTACGGACCGGGATCTCTTGCCGATTGTTGACCGCCACGAAGAAGTTTCCCGCGCGGAAACGAATGCCGACAGAATTTCCAAGGATGATATCGATAATCTGAAAATCGATCTGGAAACGTGCAAGGACGTTTCGGAATTTATCGATCGCCTGTGACCGCAGATTTTTCACAAGTTAAAATTGAATACCCGGATCTTCCCGTAGTCAAGAAGCGGGAAGAGTTTATCTTGCTCCTCGAAAGTCGCCAGGTGATTATCGTCAAGGCGGATACGGGTTCCGGCAAATCGACGCAGGTCCCCAAGTTCTTGCTCGAAAGCGGGATAGCTTCGAAGGGGCGGATCGGGGTGACGGAACCGAGGCGGCTCGCTGCGATGTCGATTGCTGACCGCTTGCGGGAAGAGCTTCGGGATGAAAACCTGGTTTCGACGCGAATCCGCTTTTTGGAAGAAGGCCCGAAGGATGCGCCTATCAAGGTGATGACGGACGGCATTTTGCTGCAGGAGTTTCGCAGGGACAGGCTCTTTCGGATGTATTCCGCGATTCTAATCGATGAAGCGCACGAACGCTCCCTGAACATCGACATTCTGCTCGGAATTTTTAAATCGGTCCTTCGGGAACGTCCGGAATTTCGCCTGGTGATTGCGAGCGCGACGCTCGACGCGAAACTCTTTGAAAAGTTTTATGAAGGTTCGGCGGTTCTCGAAGCGGAAGGCAGGACATTTCCTGTCCAGGTGATCTATGCGGATCCGCAGGAGAACGCTTCAAAAAGCAAGGGCGACTCGGGGCTTGTCGATGAGGCCCGCGACGCGATCCTTGCGTTAGAAGAATCGGGACGGGACAATCTGCTCTGCTTCTTGCCGACGGAACGCGATATCCAGGACCTCTGCGAGGAACTTCGCGAAAAGCTCGACGAGAAAAGTTTTGATATTCTCCCCCTGTTCGGGCGGATGGGACCGCAGGAACAGAAAAAGGTCTTTCGGAAGACGGAAAAAAAGCGTATTGTCCTTTCGACGAATATCGCGGAGACGTCGCTCACCATCCCCGGGATTGCGTATGTGGTCGATACGGGAATGGCCCGGGTCTCGCGCTACAACCCGCAAACCCGCATCCAGGGACTGCCGGTGGAAAAGATTTCCCAGGCGAGCGCGCGGCAACGGACGGGTCGCGCCGGACGCGTGAAGCCCGGGGTCTGCGTGCGGCTCTATACGGAAGAGGATTTTGAAAGTCGCGAAGAGTTTACGGAACCCGAGATACGGCGTTCCAACCTTTCGAACGTGGTTCTGCAGCTGAGAAGTCTGGGCCTTTCCGTCGAGGATTTTCCGTTCATCCAGCCGCCGCCCCGGTCGGCTTTTCGCGGCGCATACAAGGCCTTGTTTGAACTGGGTGCGCTTTCGAGCGTGGAACGCGGGGCGCGCGTGACGCCTTTCGGCGCGGAAATGGCGCACCTTCCGATGGATGTCGCGCTTTCCGCGGTGCTTCTCCGGGCGAGAAATTCCGGAGTCCTGCAACCTGCGCTTATCGTCTGTTCGGCGCTTTCCATTCAGGATCCGCGTCTTTTCCCGTCGGATGAACCGCAACGGGAAAAGGCCCGTCGGATGCACAGGTCGCTCGGCGGCCACAAGAGCGACTTTCTCACGTTTCTCGCGGAGTGGAACGCGTTTTGCCGGGAGTGGAACGGGACTACGTGGAATTCGCTTCGCAAATACTGCGAAAAGCATTTTTTGCACTTTTTGCGCTGCCGGGAATGGATCGATCTCTATGAACAGTTTTCCCGGATTCTGAAAGCCAGGTTCGATTCCTATGTCTGCCCGTTCGATTCCTTTCACCGGGACAATCTGCATATCGCGTTGCTTGCGGGATTTCTCGGCGGCGTCGCTCGGCGGGACAGGGATAACGGCTGTTATCGCCTTGTCGGCGGTCGGGACGCCTACCTGTTTCCCGGAAGCGATCTGGCGGGGAAGTTTCCCGAGTTCGTGCTGTCGGCGGAAGTTCGCGAAACGAGCCGCGTATTTCTCACGAAGGCTGCGGAAATCCTTCCGGAATGGATCATCAAGGTCGCGAAGGATTTTTGCACCTATCGCTGGTTCGAACCGAAATGGAATCCGGAGCGGGGCTTTGTCGAAGCGGTGGAAGAAGTTTCGTTCCGCGGAATGGTGCTTTCCCGTTCTCACCGCGTCGATTACGGACGGGTGAATCCCGAGGAAGCGGCGAGGATCTTTTTCCTCGAAGCGATTGTCGAAGGGGACTTGCCGCGACCCTTTCCGTTTATGCAGCACAACGAGAAAGTTCTCGAGGCTCTCCGGGCGAGCGAGGTGCGCTTGCGTCGGTGGGGGCTTGCTCCGTCGGACGATTTGCAGGTCGATTATCTGGTGGAACGCGCTCCCGGTGTCTGTTCGCTAAAGACTCTCAAGGATTTTATCGAAAAAAACTCGGACAAGGCGCTCCGCTATGAGGCATCGGACTGGATGCAGGCTTCGGAAACCGGAATGGAACATTTCGAATCGTTCCGGAACAATCCGGTCATCGCGGCGGCATACCGAAAAAAAATCGCCTGCGCTCTCGAAGAGAAAAAGGCGGCACGGTACGGCGGAGTCGTGGAATTCCTGAAGATTCTCGATCGGCAGGTCCGCGGGGAACTGGTTTTCGATTCGAGCAAGTCGTGGGACGGTCTTTCGCTGGAAATCCCGGCGGATTTCTTGCCGGAGCTTTCCCCTTCGGTTTTTGCCCGGGAAGTTTCTAAGTGGCGAGCCTGGATGCTTGAATCGTTTATCCGCGAACTACCCAAGTCCGAACGCAAAAATTTCGAGCGGAAAAAGGAGGATCTGGACGACCGCTTTGTCGATTTTCTGGAAAGGAATCCTTTGAAGTCTCCGATGGTTTCCCTCTACGAAGCGTTCTTGAGTTTTGGTCCTTTTGAGGGCGCGCTTCCCGTACTTAACCCGCAGAGCGAGCATCACCTGAGTCTCCATCTGTCGATTTCTGTTCCCGGAGTTTCTGAAAAATTTCCGCTGGAACTTTCTCCGGAATGGGGCGCTTGCGGATTTTTTGATAGGATTTGTCCGCTTTCCCGGAATGCTGCCCTCTCGCTTCCTGTCCTGGGTGTTTCTTACGGATGGTCTCCGGGCGCTACCCGTCCGATGAATTTCGCCGAAGCGAAGTTTTGGCAAGAGTTTTACCGCCGCACGCGAAATGCGAATTTGGAGGATTCTCCGCTCAAGTCCCTGTTCGAATCGCGCTTCGCTTTTTTGAACCGGAAGGATGAATCGGGATGGGCGTTGCGCTCCCTGCTCGCGATGGATGATTCGGAAAAGAAAAAATTTACGCTTGATTTTTTGGACAGGGCGCTTTCTCGCTTTGCCGGGCTGGAATTTGCCCGCTCGCACAAGGTTCGAGCTTTTTCCGATATTTCTTCTTCGCGGACAAGTCTGGAGACTACATCCCGCGACGGCTTGATTCGCATGGTTTTCGATGCGGCTTACCTCGGCGTTTCCGCTTTTGTTCTCGCCTGGGAAAAATTTCGGGATGCGTTTGTCTGTTTTCGTCGGGGGGAAAAGGTTTCGTCTGCGGCTTTAAGCCTCGCCGCAAAACTCGCCACCGAGGAAAGTCTCTATGCCCGCTTGCGGATGATTTCCGCTTTTCTCGAACCGGAAAAGGCTTTGCCGGATTGGGAAGAACCTCTCTCTCTTCCATCGTCTAAGGCTTTCCGCGAAGCCTTTTCCCCGTACCTTTCCGGGCGTTTCCTCAAGGACTTTGAACTGAAAAATGCGAGGGAGCTGCTGTCCCGTTCCGAAAAGGCGGAGGGCGATTTGCCGAGTTTTCTGGCGAAGGTCGCGTTGCAGGTGTTGCTTGAACAGTTTGAACTTTTGCGCTTTAAACGTTCGATGCTTGCGAGCGTACCCGAAGAGCGAATCGAAAAGGACGCTTTGCTCAAGTTGCGGGACCGTTTCAAGGGGCGCTGAATTGCAAAATTTTCTAATTTGTGGACGATGCGTTTTTTTCTGCTTTCTTTTCTTTCCGTGCTTTGCGTGGTGTCTTGTAAAAATTTGGGCGAAAGTTCCGATCCGACGCTTGCGCGCGTGGAAAATTCTGAACTGAAGCTTTCCTGGTTGAACGAAAATGGAAACTGGGACTCGCTCCCGTTTGAAGCCCGGATGGAGCTGGTCGAAAACTGGGTGAATCGTGAATCGGTCTATGAACGCGCCTTGGCTGACGGCATCGGAGATATGCCGGAAGTGAAGCGTCTTTTGGATGACGCCAAAAAGAAAATCGTTCTCGGAGCGTATTTTGCGCAGGTGACGGATACGCTCTCGACTTTGGAATCCGATGTCGCGGCCTATTACGACGAGCATCCCGGACAGTTTGCCTTCGACGCGAACGTCTATGATGTAGCGGTCATTACTTACACGAGCGGTTCGACGGCATGGAAATATTACGGCCCGATGGCGAAGAAGACTGTCCTCGCAAAGCCCGAAAAGAACTGGCTGGTCCGGGATGTGGAAAGTTTTGATTCGGTGACCGCTTTCCCGCTGGATTGCCCGGCTGTCGATCTGGGGACGCTCTCTGTCGGAAAGATTACGCCACCGAAGACATGCGGGAAAAATCTCAAGAGTGTCATCGTCATGTCCAAAGTGGATTCGGGAACTGTCCGTCCGTTTGCGGATGTCGCGGACCTTGCACGAACCCTTGCGGCAAATGCCAAACGCAAAAAATTTATCGCGGCGTTTAAGGATTCCGTGAAGAAAAGGCAGGCGATTTTTATCTATCCCGAAGAGATTTCCAAATCCGCAACCCATTGAGTTTCTATGAAAAAAACATTCAGCTTCGTTTCCGTTCTTTTTTTGACTGCGTCCCTTTTTGCCGCTCCGGAACTTTTTGAGTCCATCGCGGCGATTGTTGACGGAAAGCCCATCATGCGTTCCGAAGTGATGGAAAATCTCTACCAGTTCCAGAATTCGGCGGAAGCGTCCAAGATGTCCGAAAAGGAGCAGGTCGCTTTTGTCCTTGACAAATTGATAGACGACAAGGTCCTGCTTTCGCGGGTCGACAGGGATTCCATCCAGGTCACGGACGAAGATGTCGAATTGCGCGTTTCCCAGCATTTGCAGAACCTGGCGGCACGTCAAAACATCAGCATGGAAATTCTCGAACGGGCGATTCGTGCGCAGCTCGGGATGAGCATGGCGCAATACCGGGAAAATCTCGGCAAGCAGATTCGCGAGCAGATGACGATCGGGCGGATTCGGCAAAAGTACGCCGGCGGAATCAAGCCTACCCGCAAGGAAGTCTCCGAGTTTTATGAGCACTACAAGGATTCCATCCCGCGCCAGTACAATTGCATGCGCCTTTCCCATATCGCATTGAAGATCGAACCCGATTCGCTTGTCGTGGATTCGGTACGGCGCGAAGCGGAACTGCTGATCGATTCTCTAGACCACGGCATGATGTGGGAAGTCCTTGCGAAAAATCATTCCCAGGATTCTACGGCGAGCAAGGGCGGCGACATCGGGTATTTCCAGAAAGGGCTTCTGGATCCTGTCTATGAGCGAGCCATCAAGACCGTAGGCAACGGGGAATATACGCCAAGTCCGGTAAAGACCGATCGAGGCTGGACGATTATCCGGGTCATCGGGCGGAAGGAAGATGGCGTCCGCACGGCGATGATTCTTTTGCAGACCGTTCCGACGGCTGCGGATTCGAACCGCGTGTTGAAATTTGCGGATTCGCTACGCACCGCCTTGACATCGGATTCGCTTTTTGCCGAAGCCGCCAAAAAGTTCAGTGCGGACAAGGAGACGAATTTCAACGGGGGAAATCTCGGCTGGCTGGAAAAAACGGATGTCGATACGCTGTTTCTGCCGGTGCTCTCCAACCTTTCCGTGGGCGAAGTTTCGGAACCGTTCCTTGCGGGAAATGAATACCACCTGCTCCGCCTAGAAGACCTGAAGCAGGTTCGCGACTACACGCTCGAAGACGACTATATGAAAATCGAGATGTTCGCCATCAACTATATGGAAGACAGGAAACTCCGGGAATTTGTCAAGAAGTGGCGCGACGAAGTGCATATTGAAATTCGCATGAAGGATTGATTTCCATGATCCAGTTCCTGCATGTGACAAAAACCTACGAGGACAACTGGAAGGCTTTGTCCGATGTAACGCTTCGCATCGGGCAGGGGGAATTTGTCTTTCTGACGGGACACAGCGGGGCCGGAAAATCGACCCTTCTCAAGCTTATCTACATGGACGAACGACCGGATGCGTTTCACGGTGGCGAAGTCATGGTGCAGTTTTCAAAGGATATCGTCTTTGATTCCAAGACAGCGACGGAATCGGATGTCCAGGAGCTTCGGCGTCGCATCGGAATCGTCTTCCAGGATTTCAAGCTCTTGCCGGATAGAAATGTCTTTGAAAATGTCGCGTTGGCATTGCGGGTTACGGGGACGCCTCCGAAACAGCTGAACGCAAAGGTTTTCGATGCGCTTTCGCTGGTGGGAATTTCCCAGAAAAGGCTTTCCATGCCTTATACGCTTTCGGGCGGCGAACAGCAGCGCGTTGCCATTGCCCGGGCGATGGTGCACAATCCCTACCTGATTCTCGCTGACGAACCGACGGGAAACCTGGACCCGGAAAATGCGCGGGAAGTTTTTGAAATCTTTAAGGAAATCAACGCGCGGGGAACGACGGTTCTCATGGCGACGCACAATCCGGATTTTTACCTGAACAGTCCCTTTCGCCGTTTGACGCTTTCGCACGGCGTGTTGCAGAACCGGGATATTCTTTAGCTAGTAAATGTCGATTTCCGTGGGAATCTCAGCGTGAATTTTTTTGGCGACTTCCATGAAGAACGGCTTTTCTATCGGGTGGACATCGGGAAGCGCCGTGTGGCGGACTACACCGTAGAGCTGGATGCCGAGCAGATTCTGCGGGCAGGAACGATAGATGCTCTTTAGCCGGTTTACGTATAAATTAATTTCCGCTTCATCGGGAAATTCGGAGCCGATTTGGCAGAGCATCGTCTGAACCCGAATCGGAAATTTTTTGACGGTCGCTTCGATGTTTTTCTGTATCTTTTCGAGAGGGACGCGGGAACGGCTGATCTTTTGATACCAGGATTCGCTGCCTGCGTCGAGCTTTGCCCAGATTTCGCCCTTTTTCTCGGTGAGAAGTCCTAGACCTTTTTGGACGTTTGGCCTGTCGAGAAGCGTCGAATTGGTGATGAGCGTAAGTTGCAAGGGATAGCGACTATATTTGTCCTGGATCTTTCGCATCAGACGGCAGACTTCCGAAAATTCCGGAGCCATTGTACTTTCGCCGTCCCCCGAAAGACAGATATCCTTGATTTCCCGCTTTTCTTCTTCGACATTTCGGAAAGAGGAAAAATCGGCAAGGCCGTTTTGTTCGTAGGCGGCGATGATGTTCTCGATTTCCGTTTCGATTCGGGGTATGTCGATTTTTTCTTTTGGCCCGGGAATCGTTCGATCGACCTGGCAGTAGGCGCAACTAAAATTGCAGTGCTTGTCGAGATTGAGGTTGATGCCGATCGATAATCCTTTTGCCCGGCGGCTGATGACCGGGTAAACCCAGAGGTTCTGTTTCCAGAGCCGCGAATGATCGCTCCAGGCTTTTTCTAGTGCTTCTTCACTCATAGAATCTCGCTTGTTTTCTTTAATGTTAGCTAAATTTTAAACGATGAAAAATTTCGGCATTGAATATCTCCATTCCTTGGCGCCTTTGGGAATGACGGGCGACCTGAAGAATATGGAAAAGTTGTTGGATGCCTTTGGACATCCGGAAAAGAAATTTCAAACGGTTCATGTTGTCGGTACGGACGGAAAGGGTTCTACGGCGTTTTATCTTTCGAACATCCTTTCCGCACATGGCGTTTCCGCGGGGCTTTATACAAGTCCGCATTTGGTGAATGTTCGGGAACGGATTCGCATCGATGGAAATCCCGTTCCCGAGGAAGATTTTGACCGCTTGATGCAAAAGGTTCGGGATGCCTCCGAATCGCTGCAGCTGCGCGTCTCGTTTTTTGAAGCGCTTACGCTAGCCTGTTTTCTGTTCTTTGCCGAAAGGCGTGTCGGTTGCGCGGTCATCGAAGCGGGACTTGGCGGCAGGCTGGATTCGACGCGGACCGCTTGCGGAAAGCGGGGTATTCTCACGAGCATCGGTCTTGAACATACGGAACTTCTCGGTAGGACGGAAAAGGATATCTTGCGGGAAAAGCTGGGAATCCTCGCTCCGGATGCGACTATTTTTGTCGGGAAAATCGGAGCGGAACTTATCCGGTTTGCCAAGGAATTTGTACGGAAAATTTCGGCAACGTTGGTTTGTCCGGAGACAATTGAAAACCTAGATGTCCCGAACCCCGGACTTCATTATATAGAAAACGCTTCGCTTTCGTTTGCCGTGGCAAAGGATTTTTTAAAAGACCGGTTCGACGAGAATACGGCAAGGAATGCGCTCAAGAAATCCCTGTGGGCCGGGAGAATGCAGAAGCTTGTCGATGCGGACGGAAAATTCTGCTGGCTCTTGGACGGCGCCCACAATCCCCATGCCGTTAAGCGGCTTTCGGAATCGCTCGACTTGTATTATCCGCAAAGAAAATTCCATTGTGTGTTCGGGGCCTTAAAGGACAAGGCTATTGAAGAAATGATCCGGCTTTTAAAACCGCACATTTCCGTTTGGCACGTGACGCGGACGCCTTATGAGCGTTTTCGTGAAATCGAAGACGTTTGTGCGGAGCTGGAATCTTTTGGATGCCGGGTGGGAATTTCCGCACCGCTATCCGAAAGTTTTTTAGAGTCGGTTCGGGACGAGTCGGAAAATTTTCCCGTTCTTGTCACCGGGTCGCTCTACATGATCGGGGGCTGTATCAATCTTTTGAAAAATCGGTTTGAAGGGTTGAAGTTCTTTCGGGACATGGAAATGTCCGAGAGCGAAACGCATTGAACGAGGGGAATTTATGTATCTGATTGTTGGTCTGGGAAATCCGGGCAGCCAGTATGAAAACACGCACCACAATGCCGGATTTATGGCTGTCCAAAAACTGTCCGAAGATTCAAAGCCCTGGAAATCCGAACACAAGGCGCTGACGCAAAAAGTCTCTATCGCAGGGGAAGAGGTCTTGCTTGTAAAACCGCAGACCTTTATGAATCTTTCCGGCGAAGCGGTGCAGGCGCTGATGACCTGGTATAAGGTTTCTCCGGAACATCTGCTCGTCTTTTCGGACGATATCAACCTGGATGTCGGGCGGATTCGCGTTCGGGCCGGCGGCAGCCATGGCGGACAGAATGGGCTTCGAAACATTATCGAGCATATCGGGGACAAGTTCCCACGGGTACGCTTCGGGGTGGGCAAGTGCCCTTTAAAATGGGACCTAGCGAACTGGGTGCTTGCAAAATTTTCGGGTGAAGACCGGGAAAAGTTTGACCTTGCGCTAGACAAGGTCCCCGCTTTGGTCGAATGTTATTTTAGGCTGGGAATCGCCAAGTGCATGGAACGCTATAACGGGAAATGACTAGACAGGTTCGCCGACAAGGGCGAATGTTTCCGCGTCTTTAATTTGTACGCAAAGCTCTGTCCCGAATGCGAATTCACCGCGGAGGGCTACTGGCCGGTAAAAATCGTCCCGGGCGATTGTCGTTCCCGGACGCGAACCTTTTTTCTCGACGACGACGTTTCGTTTTTTTCCGATGAATTTCCGGTTGTTTTCGAGCGCAATCGACTGGAAAAGTCGGGACATTTCCGCCGAGCGGGCGTAGCGTTCCTCCTTGGAAATTGCGTACGGCTGTTTTGCCGCCGGAGTTCCTTCCCGCGGAACGAACCGCGTGATATTGCAAATCGAAGGGCGGACTTTTTGGACAAGTGCAAGGCTCGCTTCAAAATCTTCGCGCGCTTCTCCGGGGTAGGCGACGATGATGTCCGTTCCGAGATTCAAATTGGGAAAATGGGTTAAAAAAGTTTCGGCGATTTGAAAGAAATCCGAACAGCTGTGACGGCGGTTCATCGCCCGGAGAATCTTGTCGCTGCCGCTTTGGACGGGAATGTGGATGAACTTGTAGAGATGCTCGTCGGTGAATGTTTCGACGAGAGCTTCTAGATAGCGAAAGACGTGGCGCGGATTTCCCATCCCGACACGAATCTTGTAATCACCGGGGACTTTCACGATGATGCGCTGTAAAAGTTCCGCCAGGTTCGTGTGAATGTCGAAACCGTAACAGCTGGTATCCTGGCCTGTCAGGAAAATTTCCCGGTTGCCTTGGCAGACTTTTTTTTGTACACGTCGGATGATGGCATCCACTGGAGCGCTTTTTAACGTTCCTTTGACAAGATGCGTCGAACAGTAATGGCAACTGTCTAAGCACCCTTCCTCGATATTGACAATGCCGATTCCGCGATGACTTGATATATCTTGGAAACGAGACGCTTCCGGTGTGGAAAATCTTAATTTGTGTGTAAATTGCAGGAAGGCTTCTTCGTTTTTATGGGCGTCTTTTGGACCTAAAACAAAGTCCGGGTAGAGGCGTTCCAGTTCGCGCCTTAAATCTTCTGTCGCACAGCCCGTTACCCAGACCGGAACTTTTTGAAAATTAGAACGGATTTTTCTTGCGAGCTTGACCGCTCCCGAAATCCCCTTGACGGTGCAAGCGTTGAGAACAATTGCATCGGGCGTTTCGGATGGAAATTCAAAGGATACCTGGAAGCCTTTCTGGGCGAACTTTTCGCCGATTTCTTCGCCATCTCCGAAATTTGCCGCGCAGCCTTCGCTGAGAATCGCTACTCTTCGTTCTGGATACATTCTAGGACTGTTCCCGGATAGTATGCCTTGAGGATCGTATCAAAGGTTTGCCCCGCCTTTGCGCGTTCCCGGGTTCCCATTTGGCACATCCCGATTCCGTGCCCGAAACCCGAGCCGTCAAGAATCCAGACCTTGCCGTTCTTTTCGACCTTGAACTTGGACGAGGGGAGGATTTTGGAGCCTTCCTTAAAGAGCCAGCGGGTCCTGTCGCCCCGGACGGTAAAGATTCCCTTGTCTGTCAAGACTTCTAGCTCCGCGACGCGTCCGCCCGGAAGTCTCGATTTGACTTCGATTTGCTGGATTCCCCCGAAATTCGCTTTTCCTTCGGCGCGGGCTTCCTTGAAATTTCGCTTGAACATCGCCACAAGTTCCTTTTCGCTATAGACTTTTTTCCAGGAAGAATGCGGTCCTGTGCACCAGGCGCTGTCAGCGTTCTTCATGTCGTTCTGGCTCTGCAGGTAGGGAACTGGGGAGAGTCCCCAGGTCTCGACGCCTTCCGTGTAGCCTCCGCATGTGGAATGGTAATAGGCTTCGACGAGGTTTCCGTTGTAGGTCAGAACGAGATTCTTGGTAGAGTCTATCGCGGCGTTGGTCAAGGGAGATTCGCCCGAACTGCCGTTATAGACCTGGTCCTGGACTGTCGCATAGACGTCAAAGCCTTGAGCAATTCTCGAGTTGTAATGGCGGTAGGCGTATGTGCGCGCAGCGACCGCCTGGACCTTGAGCGCTTCGAACATGCTTGAATCCAGCTTGCCGATTTCATGCGGTACGACGCCTTTCAGATAATCTTCGACAGGGAGGACGTTGATGACGCTGAGCTTTCCCGAAGAGTTTACGATGAGAATCTTTCCGCGGTATTCCTTGCCTCCGACGGAAACGCGGGAATCCTTTGCCGGAAAAATCCAGGCGGAATCCGACATGCCTGCAGCGGATTGTACGCGCCCGCTTTTTGCGGAGAACTTCTGGACGCCTTTTTGGGGCTTGCCGGATGTGGAATCGGCTTCGTGGATGCCCACCGTAAAACCTTTACCGGAAATTTCCGCCTTGGATGCGCCGACCTGGATGCCGACCCGGAAATCCCTCCGCAGGTCTTTGGGAAGAACCCATGCCGGGTATGGTGTTGCGCGGCGAGGTTCGGGGATTGAATCCGCTTGAACGGGGTTCGACGGCGGAATTGGCGTAAAGGTTTCGGTTGTATCGGGAGTTTCTTCAACGGAAGACGGCGAACTTTCCGGAGAAGGCTCGGCTGCGGTTTCAGGTTGCGCGGAAGAGGATGAAGCTTCCGCCGGATCTTCAACCGGATCGGTGACAAGCGGCGGAAGCGGTGCGCAGCTTGAAAGTCCGATGGCGAGAAACAGCAGCGGAAGTCGGTTCATCATCGTTTGCCCGTTTTTTTCGATTCCAGTTTTTTCTTTTCTTTCTTTATCATGTCGCGGAGCTTGGAGCGGTTGAGTTCCCTGTCCGCAGTCGAGATGACATCGACAAAGAGCTTGCCGTTTAAGTGATCTGTTTCGTGTTGGAAGCAACGGCAGAGAAGCCCTTCGACGTGATGTTCCTCGACAGTCTGTCCGTTTTCGTCCGTGTAGCGGATCCAGATTTTTCCTGGCCGATAGACATTGCAGAAAACGTCCGGAACGGAAAGACAGCCTTCGTCATAGGGAACGTTTTCCGAGTCGGGTTCCGTTCCCCAGACAGGGTTGAAGATAATTCGGGGTGCTGGCGTCTCGTTCTCGTCGGGGCGCGCCGGATCGATGACTACCAGGCAAATGTCTTTTCCGACTTGCGGAGCGGCAAGTCCGACCCCTCCGGCATCGTACATCGTGTCGAGCATATCGTGGGCGAGCGCGACAAGTTCCGGCGTTATCGCTTCGACCGGCTTGCATTTTTCGCGCAGAACGGGATTGCCGTAAACCTTGATGTCTAGAACGGCCATTATTTCGCCGCTTTCTTGTCTTCCGCATTGAGCACGCGGAGAATGGCGGCCTGTTCAAAGTCGAGCTTCGTGTCGCTTCCGGTCTTGACGGTGACGATATTTCCTTCGATGTTCACGACGGAGCCGATGATTCCCGCCGTTGTCAAAACCTGGTCGCCTTTTTTCAGGGCCTTGCGCATCGCGTCGAGTTTCTTCATTTCCTTTTGCTTGGGCATGATGAAGAAGAGATACATGACGACGAACATCAGGATGAACGGAAGAAGTCCCATAAACATGGAACCGCCTTGCTGTTCGGCGGGGGCGGCTTCT
Source organism: uncultured Fibrobacter sp. (assembly GCA_934691725.1). Lineage (GTDB taxonomy): Bacteria > Fibrobacterota > Fibrobacteria > Fibrobacterales > Fibrobacteraceae > Hallerella. The sequence continues at coordinate 38,797 of CAKUTF010000021.1, forward strand.
TCGGCGAAGGCGGATGCGGCAAAGACCAGGGCGAGGAGGGCGGAGTATTTCATAAAAATCCTTTTGGTAAAATGAATGCCCCTAATGTAGAAAAATTAAAGCCAGGAATTGTCTGCCGTATGGCTTATCGCTTTCGGCAGGCGCTTGTCGAGCAGCGGATAGACGCGGTTCAGTTCGAGCAGGTCCTTGACCGCTTCCCGGTCGCCGTAAAATTCTTCGATGGAATCCGGTTCGATGCCCGAAGAAAATTCCGGAGCGGAAGAAAGGTAGCCGCACTCGATAAGATTGGCGAATGCCCGGCGGGTGAGCCTGATTCCCGGGAAAAGTTTCCGATAGGTAGCAAGGAAATCCTTGGTGAAAATGGAAATCCGGTTGTCGTTTTCGTGACCCTTGGTTTTTGCCGCCGAAATAAATGCGGTGAGGATTGTCTGGTCGCTTGCCGAAAGGATGGAACGCGGCAAAGCCTTGCCCGTCATGCGTGCGAATAGCGTACGGTAAAGAAGCTGCGGCAGGTTCTTTCGATAAAAGCGGATTTGGGGATGCTCTCCCGGGGAAATTTCGGAAATGCCCAGGTCGCAAAATCCCTGGAACAGGCCGAGCGTTTCGCTGTAATCCAATCCGTTGATAGCGCGGATGTCATCTGCGATTCTTTCAAAGTCGAAAACGGCCTCCTTAAGGTGTTTCGCATATTTTGCACAAACGAAGAGGCTTGTCGGAATGGCGTGGATCTTGTCGAGCGTTGCCTTGTTTCTTTTTACCGTCTGCACCCTGGATTCCATAAAGCGCAGAAACGGGGAAAACCAGGCGGGCATGTTCTTGAATGCGGAAGAAAGCTCCTCTTGCGAAATTTCCTCGACTTCGGAGGTTTCCATCGCGCGAAGCGTATAGCCGTGCGGGGCGAAATTTAGAAGGGAATCCTTTCCGACCACGGAATGCGGCAGGATGGTTCCCTTGGAGCGGACTTTTGCGCCTTCCTTTTTTTGCGCGACAAAGGCGCCTTTCTGGACGATAAAGAGCTTACCGTCGGTTTCGCCTTCCGAAAAGAGTACATCCCTTGCTTGCAGCCTTTTCACAGAAGCCCCTTGATGTTGCGTTCCCCGTGGACAGCGCAGAGAAACTTGTCGAGAATGTCCGTTTCGAGAAACAGCTTGTCCGTATCCGGGACTTTTGAAAAAATGCCAAGCTCGACGAACTTGATGACGATGATAAAATCCGCACGGGAAACTTTTCTTGTGAGGTATTCCAGCCATTCCTTTCGGGTTCTCGTGAACAGGGAATCTTCGAGGCTTAGCGCTTCGAGACAAAAACGTTCCCTGGGGGACAGCCCGAATGGGGGATAGGTTTTCCCGTTGCGAGAGGAGTGGAGGTATTCAAAGAGGATGTTCAATAGTTTGGGCTTCACCGTGAGAAGCCTTGCGTTCGGCTTTCCCGAATCGTCCGGTTCTAGCCTTGCGAACTTGCGCCGGAGAAGTTCCTTGAGTGCAGAGACCGTTTCTTCCTTTGTCGCGCGGGTCTGCCATCTGTATTCCCGGAGAACCTGGGCCGTATCGAGAGGTTCGCGTCCGGTCCGTTTTGCGAGAAAAAGCGTGAAACTTTCGAGCGAATTTGCGTAAATCGGCTTGTCAGCGGATTTCTTCAGCTGCCTGTATTCGGAGGAAAGCGAAGAAACCAGAGCGAGCATCCAAGCGGGGGATCTCTTGAGCACGCTTTCCATCGCTTTCTTGTCGATTTTTATGACGGTTGCGCCTTTGCCCGTACGGATGCTTTCGGAAAAAGAGGTCCCATCCATGACTGCGGCGACACCGATCAGGGATCCTTGCGGAATCGAGTACAGAATCTTTTCGTCGTCAAAAGCTTCCAGTTCGCCCTCTTCCACATAGAGCATTTCGTCGGTTCGATCGCCTTTTTTTAAAACAACAAAACCCGCCTGAAGTGAAATACGTTCAAACGGGAAATTGGAATGGCTGTTTACGGAACCCTCCGAGACCAAAGGGATGCCGTCTAAAAAATTAGCCTTCGCGCTTTTCGATACGGGCAGCCTTGCCGGAGAGCTTGCGCATGTAGTAGATGCGAGCCTTGCGGACCTTGCCCTGGCGGTTGACTTCGAAAGAAGCGATGCGCGGGCTGTGGAGCGGGAAGATGCGTTCGATGGCCACGCCGTCGGACATCTTGCGGACGGTGACGGTTTCACCGATGCCGGTGCTCTTCTGCTGGATGACGACACCCTTGAACGGCTGGATGCGTTCCTTGGTTCCTTCGATAACCTTGACGTTCACCGTGATGGTGTCGCCGGTGCGGAATTCCGGAAGATCCGTTTTCTTGTTTTCTTGCTGAATCGCTTGGATGTTAAGGGACATATTCTGTGACCTCTGTTATTGTTTGCCAAATTTAGTATCTATTTGCAATTTTTCGTAGATGTCGGGGCGTCTTTCTTGCGTTCTTTTTAAAGATTCCGCCCTTCTCCACTCGGAAATCCGCTTGTGGTGCCCGGAAACGAGCACTTCTGGAACGGATTTGCCTTCAAAAACCTCGGGTCTGGTATAGACGGGCCAGCCGAGGGGACCCTGTGCAAAGGAGTCCGTTTCTCCAGATTCTTTGTGTCCGAGTGCGCCGGGGAGGAGCCGCACCACGGCGTCGGTGAGAAGCATCGCCGGAAGTTCGCCGCCGCTGACGACAAAGTCGCCGATGGAAATTTCCATATCGACATAGCTTTCCCGGATGCGTTCGTCGATTCCCTTGTAATGCCCGCAGACAAGGACCAGGTGGCTTTCCGCAGAAAGCTCTTTGGCGAGCCTTTGCGAAAACGGGATTCCATCCGCGGTGAGAAAGATGACCTTTCCGCCGTCTTCCTTCACTTGCGTGCTGCAGATAGCGCGAGCGAGCGGTTCCGGTCGGAGGACCATTCCCGGTTCGCCACCGTAAGGCGCGTCATCGACCTGTCCGTAATCGTTCACGGCAAAGTCGCGGAGATAGACCGTCCGAAAAGAAAACAGCCCGTTCCTTTGCGCCCTGCCGACGATGGAATGTTCCATGGGAGTGAACATTTCCGGAAAAATCGTGATGCAATCGATTTTCATTCGACCCTCATCGCGAAGAGTTTTTCGAGGAATGCTTCGGAGATGCGCACCGTTCGTTTTTTACAGTCGATGGACAGGACACATTCTTTTGTCCATGGGGCGAGGATCTCGCCTCCCTTGTACACAAAGCGAAACGCATTGACGCTCGGAAGGGCTTCGACGGATAGGACTTTCCCGATTTCTTCGCCGGAATCCCCGATGACGGAAAACCCTTCGAGATCCGAAAAGTAATACTTGCCTTCGGGGGCGGGGATCCGTTCGTCCATAGGAACGCAAATGTCCGCATTGACCAGGGGCTTTAGCGATTCCGGGGAATCGTATCCCTTGAAGCGGAGCAGCCAGACATCGTGAGCGATGCGTGCGCTTTCAACTTCGAGCGGAATGGTCGCGCTTTTGGACATCGCATATACCGTGGTGAACTTTTGGCTCCGCGTTATATCGTGCGTTTGCGGGGCGCATTTGATTTCGCCCCTAAAACCATGGGGCTTCATCAAGTGTCCGACGACGACCAGATCCTTTTCGTTTGCGTTTTCCATGAAGTTTCAAAAGAAAACCCCGTGCTTGGCTTCCGCACAGGGTTCGGCGAACCGGTTTTGAATATTAGGCCTGCGGAGCGGCGTCGGCAGCCGGAGCGGCTTCTTCGGCGGGAGCTTCCTTGGCGGCTTTTTCCGCTTCGAGACGAGCCTTGGCCTTGGGACCGAGCTTCGCTTTCTTGGCTTTTTCCGGACGCGGGGTAGCGGTCTTGCCTTCGATGGAACGACCGGCGCGGATTTCGTGGAAAAGGTCGAGAATGCCGGACTGGCGGAGAAGGGAAGCGACCGTATCGGACGGCTGGGCGCCGGTCTTGAGCCACTTCAAAACCTTTTCCTGGTCAAACGTGATGACCGGCTTCTTGTGGTTCGGATCGTAGAAGCCGACCTGTTCGATAAAGCTGTCGTTGCGAGCCTTGCGGTTGTCGATGACGACTGCACGGTAAACGGAATGGTGTCTTTTGCCAAAACGGGCGAGACGGATCACTGTTGCCATGAAAATACCTCTTGTTGATTTTCGGGAGAAAATATAGCAAGTTTTTTGAAAAATCCGTTGTTTAAGTACAAATTAATTTGATTTTTTACAAAATTATTGTTTTCTGCAAAATTTCGCATTGTGATTCTAGGAATCGGGATTCAGAGCTTAGAACTGTGGACGTCTATGTTTAGGGATTAGGGATGAGGGACTAGGGATTAGTTCGTGGACGTCTAAGTTTAGTGGTCAGAGTATCAGACATCTAGGCTTTTGAGATGCGGAATAAGGAATGATGTCATTCCCCGGCTTTCCATTCCTATGTCATTCCCTTGCTTGACAAGGGAATCTAGATTACCGGGTCTATGCCCGGTAATGACATTTGTCGGGTCTCGCCCGGCAATGACAGCCTAGTGTGCAGTGGTCAGAGTGTAAACGTTAAACTTCCGAAATGCAAGAGCATAGAAGTCTGCAAATCTAAGCTCTGAAATCGCTAGACAGCTAACTCCTCACTGCTAATTCCTAATTGCTCATTTCTAACTGCAGTTCGCTAAACAGTCAATTACTAATTTCTCTCCACACTTCACACTCCGCTCTCAACTAGGATCCTACCAGCCCTGTGGCAGACAGGTCGCTCCGCTCCAAGATAACTGCAGCAGCCGTACAAAAAAAAGCCCGGACGTTTGGGCCCGAGCTTTGCATGAAGAACGCTTTTGACTATTCTTCGGAAGGTTCGTCCTTGACGCAGCGGACAGACTTCGCGACGTACTTGTGGTGGCCGTACTCTTTCAGGTCCGTGCTCAGGACCGTGACGTCGTTGCGCAGGTACCGGTAGTAGGCGTGGAATGCGCCGCCCTCCGTAGAGCTCCAGAAGTACGCGCAACTGAGAACATCAAAGAACGAATTGTTGCTGAAGCTGAAGCCCGCCGGGAGAGCGCCGAAGTCGATAGCATCTGAACCGTTGTATCTATCCTTCTCCCAGCCGCTTTTCGATTTCAAGGCGTAGCCGACGGAGTCCGTTTTCTCGCCAAACAGGGAATCCGCGACAAACGTTTCCAGATCGCTCCATTCCCCGACATTCGGCAGGTGCCAGCCCTCGGGGCAGACACCTCGGACCTTTTCGCCAGCGGAACACGTTACGCCGTAGCCACATCCCTTGCCGCCATCGGAAAACTTGCCGGACGAGTCCATCGCAGCGGCCCACGAGTAAAGACGACCGTAAGTTTCGCAATACTGCGCACTGTTGTTGTAGCAATAGCTCTTGGCGCTTCCGCTGCTGTACTTGTAGTTCAGATTCTCCGCCATCCATGTTTGCTTGCCAAGCCGGATCGTTCGATATTCCGCGCCGTCACGCGTGTCCAGCAATTTTCCAAAAATCTTTGAGGATTTGCAGATTTCTTTCCGAGGGTCGTAGCTTTTTCCTCCACACAGATTGTAGGATTCGCCATCAAAGCAAAACTGCCTGGTCGGATCGTAGTTTTTTGCCCCGCACAAATCGCGAACCAAGGAATCCGCAAAGCAGAACTTTTCCGCAGGGTCATACGCTTCGACTCCGCAAATCGCCTTGTATAGGGTAACCGTATCGGACGCGGCGCAAACGATTTTTACGACGCCCGAACTGTCGCTTGCCAGGCGGCAGCCGTTTTCGCCGCTAGCTCCGTCCTTTCCGTCCTTGCCGTTTGTTCCGTTCAGAATTACCCCGACGGAATCACCGCCACAAACAATCTTGTAGCCCGAGCCGTCCGAAAGCGCAGCCACCGTACAGGATGTCCCGTTCGCTCCGTCCTTCCCGTCCGAACCGTTTTCGCCGCTCGCTCCATCCTTCCCGTCCGCGCCGTTCAGAATAACGCCGACGGAATCACCGCCGCAGACGACCTTGTAGCCGGACGAATCCGAAAGCGCTGCCACCGTGCAGGAGGCTCCGTCTGAACCGTTTTCTCCGTCCGCGCCGTCCTTGCCGCTAGCGGACGTCTTCGACAGCGGAACCCAGCCCGAATCCGCACAGATGTAAACCGAACTTTCGCTCGAAGCGAACACCGTCTTGCCTATGGCCGCCGAATCGCACGCCCCGAGCGAATCCGCGGAGGCCGCGACCTCCATGCCGGTAGTCTCGTTCGTCACGTTCGTCATCTTGGTGACGTCGTCGCCGCAGGCGAGGAGCGCGAGGGCGGAACATCCCGAAAGCAGAAATTGAAAACCGTTCTTCATCGTATCCTCCGAATTTTACCAGGCGAAATATTTCCGGACGTCGTCCGCGACCTTGTTGGTGGGAACGGGATCCTGCGGCTTTGGCGGCCTGGACAGGACGGACTTGGCGTTCCAGTGCTTGGGGTAGGT